>CAILZI010000057.1 GCA_903838675.1 uncultured Verrucomicrobiota bacterium | reverse complement strand
TGACCAGCTACATGAAGGACACTGGCATCCGAGTGAAGATGAAGGTGTTTGCCGGCATTGAACAGACGGACGGCAACACGCGCACGGTGCTCTACCGCATCGCCCAGGAGGCGCTGACCAATGTGGCACGCCATGCGCAGGCCAGCCAGGCAGAGCTGAGCATCCAGAATGCTGGCGGCGGCATCTGCATGGAGATCACTGACAACGGCTGTGGATTTGCCGTGGAGGGAAAGGGCAGCGCGAAGAAGAACAACCGCCTAGGGCTGCTAGGCATGCGGGAGCGCGTCGAAATGATCGGCGGCACCTTTTGCGTGGAGTCGGCCCCAGGCAAAGGCACCACCATCCGCGTGGAGATTCCAACCGAAGGCAACAGCGCGACCCCCAGGCCGCAGCCGCAAGGTGACGACAGTTCCAACCATTCATGCCCTTGAATTCATCCTACAACCCATCCGCTGAAGACTCCACAATGGCCGAAGGCCTGGGTAAAATGTGGATTCCAGACGGCACCGAGCGGCAAACGCCTGAAATCCTTGCTCTGGCCGGGGAGGCCCTGCGTGTCAGCGAGGCACGTTACCGGGTCTTGTTCGATCTGGGGCCGATGGCCGTTTATTGCTGTGATGCAGAGGGGGTGATTCAAGAATACAACCTCCGTGCTGCAGAGTTGTGGGGCCGCAAACCTGTACCCGGAGACACCGACCAAAAATTTTGTGGGGCTTTCAAGCTGCTGCGTCCGGACGGCAGTCTCATGCCCCACGACCAGTCTCCCATCGCTGATGTTCTGCGGGGTGCACTGCCGTCAGTCTGTGACGCGGAGGTGGTCATCGAACGACCGGACGGGTCGCAGGTGACGGTGATCGTCAACATCCGGCCGCATAAGGACGAACACGAGAAAATCACCGGCGTCATCAACTGCTTCTACGACGTCACCCAGCGCAAGCAGGTCGAGGATGCGCTGCGGCTGGCGAAGGCAGCCATGGAAGCAGCGGCAAATGCCATCGTCATCACGGATCGGAACGGCATCATTGAATACATCAACCCGGCCTTCACAGCGCTGACGGGATATGAAGCCTCCGAAGCCATAGGAAAGAAGGAAAGCCTGGTGCGGTCAGACTCTCATGGGCAGGCGTTTTATGACAACCTCTGGCAGACCATTCTTGCCGGCAAGGTCTGGCGCGGGCAGGTCACCAACCGGCGCAAAAACGCAACTTTGTATGTCTCTGAACAAACCATCGCACCAGTAAGAGATCTCAAGGGGAATATCATCCACTTTGTCAGCATCCAGGAAGACATCACTGAGCGCAAGCAGGCGGAGGAGGCGCAGCACCGTGCCGAAGTGCTGGCTGCGTCCAACCAGAAGCTGGAGATGGAGATTCAACATCGCAAAACAGTGGAGGATGCACTTCGTGCCAGCCAGGCAACTTCCAACGAACTGCTGGAGAATTCACGGCAGATGCAGGAGCAACTGAGGCAGCTGTCCCACCATGCCTTGCAGGCGCAGGAAGAAGAGCGCAAGCGCATCAGCCGGGAGCTGCATGACGTCATCGCCCAGACTTTGACGGGCATCAATGTGCGCCTGGCAATGCTGCAAAAAGAGAACTGCACCAGCACGCAGGAGCTGCGTGAAAAGATCGGGCAGACTCAGCAGCTCGTCGCGCAGTCGGTGGACACAGTGCACCGCTTTGCACGTGATCTGCGTCCGGCCATGCTGGATGATCTGGGATTGATCCCGGCGCTGGAGGCTTATCTCAAAGACTACTCCAAGCAGTCGGGTCTTGAAGTGAGGCTGATGGCAGATCCGGGTGTGGAAGAGCTGGGCAGCATCGCCCGCACGGTGCTTTACCGCGTCGCGCAGGAGGCGCTGACCAACGTGGTGCGCCACGCCTGTGCCACGCGCGTGGAGGTGAGCCTCCAGCAGAACAACGGCATGCACTGCATGATCATCACTGACAATGGCCAGGGTTTTGCCGTGGAAGACTCTTCAATGGCCAAAAAGTCAAGCCGTCTGGGACTGCTCGGCATGCGTGAGCGCGTCGAGATCATCGGGGGCAGGTTTTGCGTGGCATCGGTGCCCGGCCAGCACACCACCGTCAGGGTAGAGATCCCAGCAGACGCAAATGGCATCAGAAAAAATTCCTCACCCCTCCATGCCCCCCATCACCATCCTGCTGGCTGAAGACCACCGCATCATCCGCGAAGGTTTGCGTGACCTGCTGCGCACGGAGACCGACCTCAAGGTGATCGGAGAAGCCGAGAACGGCCGACAGGCCGTGTCGCTGACCAGCCAGCTCTGTCCTGACGTGGTCATCATGGACGTATCCATGCCGCTGATCAATGGCATCGAAGCCACGCGGCAGATCATGCAGGCCACAGCGAAAACCAAGGTGCTGGTGTTTTCGTCGCACAGTGACGAAGTGTACATTGAGCAGGCTGCGGCTTACGGCGCTTCGGGATACCTCGTGAAACAATCCGACACCCTGATGCTGCCCGACGCGATTCGTGGAGCCTTCCACGGGGCTCCTTTCATCTGCCCCAGCAGACTCCCCACCCCATCCTATACATGAATCCAATTACTGTCCTGCTCGCGGATGACCACACCATTGTTCGAGAGGGGTTGCGGGCACTCCTCGCCCTGGAAAAAGACATGGAAGTGGTCGGAGAAGCGGTGAACGGGCAGCAGGCCGTCGCATTCGCCAACAAGCTGGCTCCCGATGTCGTGGTCATGGATCTGGCGATGCCGCTGCTCAACGGCCTGGAAGCGATCGCACGGATTCGTGAGTGTACTCCGGCTTCAACGAAGATACTGGTGCTCTCCTAGTACGACGAGGGCGACTATGTTCGGGAGGCGAAGGCGCTGGGCGCCTCGGGTTATCTGGTCAAGCAAAGCGACTCACACGACCTGGCGAGAGCGATACGTGAGATTCACCAAGGCCACGAATTCTTCAAGCTCATCCAACATGCGGTCGTGCAAATTCCATGAAAAGAATCAGCGTCAAACACATCGGCCGGAAACAGGCCAAACTAGCAAGTCAGCTGCCCAAATGCCCCACTGGCATCCAGGGCCTTGATGAAATCACCGGCGGCGGCCTGCCACGGGGAAGGCCGACACTTGTCTGTGGAGGCGCGGGGTGCGGCAAGACGCTGCTGGCCGCTGAATTTCTCGTGCGTGGTGCGGCGCAGTTCGGAGAGGCGGGGGTGCTGATGGCCTTTGAGGAAACGGAAAAAGAGCTGAAGGCCAATGTCGCCTCCCTCGGTTTTGATCTGGAGGGGCTGGTGCGCCGTGGAAAGATCGTGGTGGATTACGTCCATATCGAGCGCAGTGAATTTCAAGAGAGCGGTGAGTACGATTTGGAGGGGATTTTTGTGCGCCTCGGACATGCGATTGACTCCATCGGGGCCAAACGTGTGGTGCTGGACACGCTGGAGGTGCTGTTCGCCAATCTGCCCAACGAGGCAGCCCTGAGGAGCGAACTGCGCAGGCTGTTTCGCTGGCTCAAGGACAAGGGGGTGACCGCTGTGATCACCGCTGAACGCGGGCGTGAACAGCTGACACGCCATGGTCTGGAGGAGTATGTGTCCGACTGCGTCACGCGCCTTCTGTTCACCTCCGCCTACACGGCCAATGCCATCGTTCATCAAGGGGTCTTGAACCAGGGTACGGCGCTGCTGCAAAAGCCCTTCACTCCCGCCGCGCTGGCGCTGAAGCTGCGGGAGGTGCTGGATGAGCCCAAAGCTGTGCCGCAAACCGACCCGGACTGACCAAGAACGGCATCCTGTGCGAATGGGGTAAAGACCCCATAACATCTTCATGGCACAGCCCCGAGGATGAACTGAGAGCTCTGACGATGTGGATGCTCTCACGGAAACACCATGACTACCCCCTCAAGGCTCCTGCCCGCCACCGACACGCCTGCGGCAAACGTTCATGATCGCCTTGCCAACGACGCGTTCTTAAAGACAGGGGCCTTGCAGGATGCGATCCTCAACAGCGCCAACTTTTCAAGCATCGCGACGGACGAAAAAGGTGTCATTCAAATTTTCAACGTGGGTGCCGAGCGCATGCTGGGCTATGCCGCCGCGGATGTGCTGAATAAAATTACTCCGGCGGAAATCTCTGATTCGCAGGAAGTTGTGGCCCGTGCAGCAGCGTTGAGCCTGGAGCTGGGCACCACCATCGCCCCCGGTTTCGAGGCGCTCGTGTTCAAGGCCTCACGTGGCATCGAGGACATTTATGAACTGACCTACATCCGCAAGGATGGGAGCCGCTTTCCTGCCGTGGTGTCGGTCACGGCTTTGCGTGATGTGCATGACCACGGCAGCATCATTGGATATCTCCTGATTGGCACGGACAACACCGTGCGCAAACAGGCGGAGGCCAAGCAGGAGAAGCTGGACCAGCTGCTGCGTGATCAGCAGTTTTACACGCGCTCGTTGATTGAATCGAACATCGACGCGCTGATGACCACAGATCCGTCCGGAATCATCACTGACGTGAACAATCAGATGGAGACGCTGACCGGACGCTCGCGTGAGGAGCTCATTGGTGCTGCGTTTAAAAACTACTTCACCGATCCTGCACGCGCCGAGGCTGGCATCAAACGTGTGCTGAGTGAAAGCAAGGTGACCGACTACGAGCTCACGGCACGAGCCAAGGACGGCACTGAGACGGACGTTTCCTACAACGCCACCACTTTTCACAATCGAGATGGCGTTCTGCAGGGCGTGTTTGCCGCCGCACGTGATGTGACTGAGCGCAAACGCTGGGACAAGGTGCTGCAGGAAAACACGGTGGAGCTGCAAAAGGCCAAGGCCGTGGCTGAGAAGGCGAATCTGGCGAAGTCAGATTTCCTTTCGAGCATGAGCCACGAGCTTCGATCGCCGCTCAATGCCATCCTCGGTTTCACTCAGCTCATCGAATCTGACACGCCGCCGCCCACCGCTGCGCAGAAAGCGAGCATCGAACAAATTCTCCATGCTGGCTGGTTTCTTCTGGAGCTGATCAATGACATTCTCGATCTAGCTGTGGTGGAGTCTGGCCGCCTTTCGCTCTCGCTGGAGGCGGTCTCGCTGCCCGAAGTCCTGATCGAATGCCAGGCCATGATTGAACCGCAGGCGCAAAAGCGCGGCATCAGCATGTCGTTTCCAAAATTTGAGGCCCCGTGTTTCATCAAGGCCGACCGCATGCGCTTGAAGCAGATCATCATCAATCTGCTTTCAAATGCGATCAAATATAACCGCGCAGGCGGCACGGTGGTGGTGGATTTTGAACTGGTACTCCATGAACGCCTGCGCATCAGCGTCAGGGACACCGGCGCGGGACTCCCGCCAGAATTGCTGGCGCAGCTGTTTCAGGCCTTCAATCGACTAGGCAAAGAAGCGACGGGCGAGGAAGGAACCGGCATCGGTCTTGTCGTCAGCAAGCGTCTGGTGGAACTCATGGAGGGCAGCATTGGGGCGCACAGCACCGTCGGTTCTGGCAGCGTGTTCTGGATTGAGCTCGGTTCTGCGGTGGATCCCCACATTGATTTCATCCGCTCTGCCAGCACCACACTGGCCGCCACTCCCGAAGGGATGAGCAAGCGCACGCGCCTGCTACTCTACATTGAGGACAACCCTGCGAACTTGAAGCTCATCGAGCAGCTGGTCGCACGCCGTTCCGATTTGCGGCTGCTGACGGCACAGAACGGCACGGACGGCATCAGCCTCGCTCATGGCTATCTGCCGGATGTCATCCTCATGGACATCAATCTGCCCGGCATCAGTGGCATCGAAGCCATGAAGATCATCCGCCATGATCCCACCACCGCGCACATACCCATAGTGGCGGTCAGCGCCAATGCCATACCACGTGATATAGAAAAAGGTCTGGAAGCGGGTTTTTTCCGCTATCTCACCAAGCCCATCAAAGTGAACGAATTCATGGAGACGCTGAATGAGACGCTGGCATTTGCAGAGACCAGGTCCATACCTTCCGAGGTGGAATGATAGATCACTTTGGGGTGAAGACCCCATGGCCATGGGGTCGCTGGCTTTGGAACATGGGCCACCCATGAAACCCAGCAAAATCACTCCATCCGCCAAAGAACGTGCTGCTGCGAAAGCAGTCCCGGTGACCCAAGCCTCACAGAATTCAAAGGCAGCGCCAAGCATCAAAAATTCTACAGCCGCCAAGGCCGTGCCACCCCGCAGCAAGACGAAGCGGGTGAGTGCGGTGACTCAGGATGCCTCTGCCCCGCAGGACAAGGCCACGCCGCCCGTGGCCCACACGCCCAGCGAAATCGCTCTCAGGGCCTACCACAACTACCAGAGGCGCGGATCAGCTGACGGTGACCCTATGAATGACTGGCTGCGTGCTGAAACAGAGCTGACCAGGAGCGGAGTCTCATGCGCCCCTGAATTCCCACCGAAAGCACTGACATGAACATTCGCCGCCCAAATCCTGACTGCGCCATGACCTGCTCTTACCGCAACGGCCCCCGATGTGTATGCAATCTCGTCGCCATTTCTGGAGAAAACTCGCCAATTTCATTCGGGCTGCGCATTGGGCTCGGCCACTTTTATGGAAGCGGCGAGCTACCACCCTGCATGCGCGGGACACTGGGCTCGGCGTATTGGTCCACTGAGCCGAAGATCAGCGCTGCCTGTCCAGTTTAACATGGCTCCAGCACAGCCAGACTGAAGTCCTGTAACGTTAAACAGGTAAGCGCAAGCTTGCCAATCGTCATGACCAGCATCGCTGACATTTTCGTGGGTCTGCTGCTGGCGGTCGTTGTGCTGGCACTTTTGGCGCGCAAGCTGTCGATGCCTTACCCCATCCTTTTTGTGCTGGGCGGGCTGGCATTGAGCTTGATTCCGAAACTGCCGGACGTGAGGCTCAATCCGGAGCTGGTGTTTCAGTTTTTTCTGCCTCCGCTGCTATTTCCGGCGGCCCTGTTTACCTCGTGGAGGGACTTTCGCGCGAATCTTCGCCCTATCGCTCTTCTTGCCGTAGGCCTCGTGTTGTTCAGCACGCTGGCGGTCGCCTTGCTGGCGCATTATTTGATGGGGCTGCCTCTGGCGGTGGGCTTTGTGCTGGGCGCGATCGTTTCACCGCCGGATGCCATCGCAGCATCGGCCATGGCTGATGGTTTGAAGATCCCGCGCCGCATTGTGACGATCCTGGAAGGGGAGAGCCTCGTCAACGACGCCACCGCGTTGGTGGCTTACCGATTCGCGCTGGTGGCCGTGGTCACCGGCTCTTTTTCACTGCCACAAGCGGGTGGTCAGTTCATCTTCATGAGTCTCGGCGGGCTTTTGATCGGGCTGCTCATTGGCTGGCTGGCAGAACGATTTCATCAGCGCGTGGATGATGCGCCGATTGAGGTCACCGTTTCACTGCTGACGCCGTTTGTCGCGTATTTGCTGGCGGAACAGTTGAAGCTCTCCGGGGTGCTCGCGGTGGTCACTGCCGGGCTGTATCTCGGCATGCGAATGCCCGTACTGCTGAGCTTCAAAACACGGCTGCAAGGCGGGCCTGTTTGGGAGATGGTGGAATTCCTCCTCAACGGATTTGTGTTCATTCTCATCGGGCTGCAACTGCCCTCAGTGCTGCATGCGTTGTCCGTGCAGGCCGTCCCCTTTCATCGGCTTCTCTGGTATGCGTTGATGGTCAGCCTGACCGTCATTCTCGTACGCATTTTCTGGGTTTTTCCGGCGATCTATCTGCCGCGTTGGATTTTGCAGAGGCACTCCAAAAGCAATCCAGCACCTCGTTGGCGACATGTCACGATCATCGCATGGACGGGCATGCGAGGAGTACTGTCGCTCGCCGCCGCATTGGCGCTGCCACTGACCCGGCAGGATGGCACAGTGTTTCCCGGCCGAGATTTGATTCTGTTTCTGACGTTCACTGTGATCCTTGTCACACTCGTGGTGCAGGGTTTGAGTCTGCCCCCGCTCATCCGGTGGCTGGGTGTCAAGGATGACGGCTCGTCAGCCAGCGAAGAACGCAAAGCACGCCTGAAGGCGAACCAGGAGGCGTTGGCGAGCTTGAGCGAGATTGAAGAAATGGATCCCGCCAAGGAGGATGCGTTGCAGCGGCTTCGCATCGAATACGAAGACCACATCCGACAAGTGGAAGGGGCCGCCTCCGCGAATGAGGGCAGTCTGAAACGCCGATTTTCTTCCGAGTATGAGAGGCTCTCCCTCGCAACGCTGCTGCAGGAGCGGCAGACCATCATACAGCTGCGTAATGAAGACGTGATCAGTGATGAAGTATTGCGGCGGATCCAGCGGGACATTGATCTGGCTGAAGCGCGCCTGGCGCACCACCAGTGAAGCAAAGTCTTCGGTCGCAAAATCAGGGTGGGTTTAGACCCCATTGTGAAGAGCCTACGAAACGGGGCACAGTCGACGAACCATGAAGACACACAGCAAACCTCACATACTCGCACGGCTTGAAGTCGGACTCCGCACGGATGCCTCGCGGTTGATCGAACTGGAGAAGGAATTGATCATGGTGCTGCAACGCGGCCGTGGACTGGGAGCAGAATACGGATCGCCCGGAGACTGGAACAATGCCTGGGGCCATCATTGGGACGTGGTGGAAAAGATATTGCGAGAGATACACCAGCTGGTGGCTGAGGTGCAGGAGGACATCCTAAGCGGTGAAACCGATCGTCATGAAAAAGCGCTGCAAACCTGGGCGAAGCTGCAAATCGAAGACACCCGATTGGAGCAGACCCTCGAGGCGCTTCAGGGGCAGGCTGTGGGCCTGAATGCCTCGGCGCAGATGGAGTGGGCCTCCATCGCCAGGATCCTTGAGGCGCATCTGGAACTCATCCGTGACTGTGCGGATGCGTTGCGCATCAAGCTTGAACTGCTGAAAAGCCATTCGTGTGAGGAAGTTGACGAGCAGGTGCAGCAGCTGCTGCGCCGACTCTCTCCTCCAAAGCTTTCCAAACGTGGTGGCAGCCTCGATTACGATGAGGAGTATCAACATGCGGCAGTCGAACTGCAGCGGGAGAAAAACCGGTTCATGGGATTCATTGATCTCGTCAAATGCATGTTCACCTGGACGGACTCAATCCAGGAACGCACGGATAAACACTGCCTGCAGGAGTCCTTTTGAATCGGCAGGAAACTTTCAAAGCAAACACTCAATCTAACACTTTATGAAAACAAACATCGGCTTGTGGATCGATCATCGGAAAGCAGTCGTCGTGCTTAAATCCAGCGCAGGAGAGGAAACTCATGTGATTTTGTCGGACGTGGACCGTCAGCCGGGGCGCATTCATGGTGAACGTTCCAACGATGCGTATGAAGCGCTGCAGGTCGATGCAGATGACGTCAGTGAGCGGAAATTCACAGCGCATCTGCATAAGTACTACCAGGAAGTGGTGGCGTTTGTGCGACACGCCGAGGCGCTGCTGGTTTTCGGGCCTGGAGAGGCCAAGGGCCAGCTGGTCAAGGAGCTTGAAAAGGTTCTGCCCAAAGACTTCGCCGTGGCCGTCGAGACCACAGACAAAATGACCGACCGGCAGATCGCGGCCCATGTGCGAGATCATTTCAAGGAAGCGAGCCCGGTCATCACGCTGCATTAATTTGACTGCTGTTCATGAAGACAATTCGTCAGCCTGAGAATGCCGCATTGCAGGCGGCTGTGTGCTGGCCTCAGGCGGCGGTGCTGGCGATGAACCTTCGCCTGCTGACTCATCCGGTGCAGGATATGCAGGAGTGGTTTGAGCAGCAGGTGGTCTTGCATTTGGGGTGTTCACCCCATGGCAGCCAATTGGATTCCTCGGTTATCGCTTGAGTCATGAAAATCAAGCTCACGCACACGCGCAACAGTCTGCCGGAAAAAACACGAATTGAAATCGCTGCGCTGCTGCAGGAGCGGCTGACAGATTCAATCGACCTGATGATGCAGTCAAAACAGGCGCATTGGAATGTGAAGGGACACAACTTCATTGCGCTTCATGAGCTGTTTGACAAGGTTTACACTGACACTGGACGGTTCGTCGATCTCATCGCCGAACGCATTGTTCAGCTCGGTGGCATTGCCCAGGGAACCATTCGTGTGGCCGCCAAAAAATCGAGCCTGCCGGAATACCCGCTGGACATCACCAGCGGCAAAAAGCACGTGGCAGAGCTGGCCCATGCCATCGCCTTTTATGGGGAGCTTGTGCGCAAGGCCACCGCAACCGCCACCCAGCTCGAGGACGCGGACACTGCGGATATTCTCACCGAGGTCTCACGCGGGGCAGATATGAATCTCTGGTTCGTGGAAGCTCACGAGCAGTCGGAACACTAAACCAAACTGCCTGACAGTATGAATGCACTCGTATATCATGGTCCGGGAAAGAAAGCGCTGCAGGAAATGGCCAGGCCAGCGCTGCTAGAGGCTTCGGATGCGATTGTTCGCATCACCAAGACCACCATCTGCGGCACCGACCTGCACATTCTCAAAGGTGATGTGACTAGTGTAACCGAGGGGCGTATTCTGGGCCACGAGGGCATCGGGATCGTTGAGGATACGGGGACAAGTGTCACCCGCTTTCGGAAGGGGGAACGCGTCATCATCTCGTGCATCACTTCGTGTGGGAAGTGCGAGTATTGCCGCCGTGGCATGTGCTCCCATTGCGAAGAGGGGGGCTGGATTTTGGGCAATACGATTGATGGTACGCAGGCCGAGTTTGTGCGGATCCCCTGGGCGGACACGAGCCTGCACCACGTTCCCGAAAATGCGGACGAGGAAGCCATGGTCATGCTCAGTGATATTCTGCCCACGGGCTACGAATGCGGCGTGCTCAATGGCTGCGTCAAACCCGGCGATTCCGTGGCCATCGTCGGCGCGGGCCCGGTGGGCCTAGCGACTCTTTTGACGGCGAAACTCTACGCGCCTGGCGACATCATCATGATCGACGTCGATGAACATCGACTCGACACCGCCAAACGCTTCGGCGCCACGAAGCTGATCAACAACAGCGATGGCAGGGCCATGGCAAAAATCATGACGATGACGTATGGCAGGGGAGTTGACGTGGCCATTGAAGCCGTTGGGATCCCGGCCACGTTCAATCTCTGCCAGTCCATCATCGCCATAGGCGGGCACATCGCCAATGTCGGCGTGCATGGTGAGAGTGTGCCGCTGCATCTCGAAACACTCTGGTCGCAGAACGTCACGATCACCACCCGGCTGGTCGATGCCGTGACCACGCAGCTGCTGCTCAAGACCATCATGTCCGGGAGGCTCCTGCCCAAACAGCTGATCTCCCATCGGTTCATGCTGGGGGATGCGATGAGCGCCTACGAGACCTTTGGCAATGCAGCGCGTGAGCAGGCCCTGAAGGTCATTCTCACCAATGACTGACCGGGTTTTGAGCCAATCACAGATGAACCGCAAACGGGGTGTACACCCCATGGCCGCAGTGCCGAGGAACGCACATCTTGCCTCTGCAACATCTTCAACCCTATCATCCCTATGAACATCATCGTCATTCTCCTCATCCTTCTGCTTCTTGGAGGCGGTGGTTACGGCTTCAGCTCAGGCAATCATTACGTGGGTGGCGGTGCCAGCCTCATCGTCATCATCCTCATCGTTCTTCTTGCCACCGGCCGGATTTAGCCACGCCAACATCCTTGAATTCGTACCTCCATGAAACTTATCTCTTCTTTCCTTCTTCCTGTCCTGGCTCTTAGCGTTGGCATGACATCCTGTGTGGACCCAAGCTTTGGCGGCGGAGGCTATGGCAGCGGCTATGGCAGCGGCTATGGCAGCGGCTATGGCAGCGGATACGGCAATCCTTTCGGCTTCGGCAGTGGTTTTGGAGGGGGCTATGGCGGTGGGTACGGCAATAGCGGATTCAACAGCTACACCACGCTGCCAAGCAACTTCAGTGGCAACGCCTACAATCACAACGGCCTCTATTACACCGGTGGCAGATACCAAACCGGCAACTACAGCCATCAAGGCCAGGCCTACAACAACAGGTACTATCACAACGGCCAGTATTTCTACGGCGGCAACCATCAGAATTACAGCCCGCAGCAGAGTGGCCGGCTTAACACCCCAAGCGTGCGCGTCAACACGCCGGTCATGCGCTCCAATACCCCGAGCACGCACATCAACTCTCCCAGCATGCAGCAGCACTCGAACAGCCAGTTCATGCAGAGACGGCGTTAAGTGAGCTTAGGCAACTGTTCACGCGGAGCCGCATGATTGATTTGATCCGGATTGCCAACGGAGCTGCGGCATGCCAAAGAGGGAGGCTCCTGCCACATGCAACGCCACTGCAGAAGTATGCTCTGCGGATGGCCAGTCTGAATTTATTCAGCTGCAGAACGAGCAGGCACCACCTCCATAAAACCTGCGGGAGTAAATTCACGGTCGCTGAAGTTCACGGCGTGTTTGACGCTGGCTCCGTTCAAATCGGTGGTTGAGCCGTGGCGGATGTCGCTCACCGTAAGGTTGGCGGGTACGGACTGATTTTTGTCATTGGTGGCGACGCGGGTGGTGTCGATGCGGCGCACGAGCTGACCTGAAGACAGGTATTTTTCGATGCGAAGAGGAACGTCGCGCCGGCGGTCCACCCAGGTGCGGACGCTGGAATAGCTGGAACGCTGGCTCCTGCCGGGTTTGGATTCAAGGATGTCGCAGCTCACACGGTTCACCATTTCCGTGCCGACGATGGCCTGCTGCTTCCAGATGAAGAAGTTTTCGACCCCATCAGCATAAGACAGGTCGCTTCCCAGCAGCGCTTCCTTCATCTGGGAGCTGTCGAGCATGCTCACCTTGTTCGGTGGGGTGAAGACCGCGCCGGTGGCGGCTTGATCGCCTGTTTTGCGCAGCAGCACCGCTTCTCCCGCCCGCTCCTTGGGCCATAGTACCTGATAAACAATTTCCGTGGTGGTGCTGGTGCGGCGTTGCTTGATCTGGAGTTGCAGCGTGAACTTGGTGGTGCCCCTCACGTCCATTTTCAACCGCACCAAGGACGCGCCGTCCTGCTGCATGCTGCCGAGTTTGGCGGCGAGGTCGGTTGCGGGTTCGCCCGCATGGGCGGACACGGCCAGGAGTGCCAGGCAGAACGGTGTGAGCAGCAATTTCATGAGATGTGTTGTTGTTAAAGTTCAGCCCTGCATGGCAAGGCTGGGTGTCAGGCGCGAACTGCGCCATGCGGGATACAAGCCGCTTAGAACGCCGACGATCACGGCAAGAGCGACGGCGACGGCCATGAGACCGGCGTTAAAGTCAGGCTCCAGCATGCCGTGGATGGCGGGCAGTGTTTCGAGCACTTTCACGGCAAGGGTGCCGAGCACCACACCGACGATGCCGCCGAGAAAGCCAAGCAGAGCGGACTCCCACAAGATCATGCGAATGACGCGCCCAGGTTTCCAGCCGATGGCGAGCAGGATGCAGATTTCCTGTTTGCGCTCAAAAACGGTCATCAGCATGGTGTTCATGACACCGAGCACTCCCACGATCACCGCCAGCAGCGAGGTGCCCCAGCTCATGGCGCTGATGAAGCGGAACGCCTGGCTGTTGCCGAGATGCTCCCCCGCCACCATCGCTCGTGCTTCAGGTGCGGTGGTGTTGATCTGCTCGCAGAGATGCTTCATTTCATCCTCGGTCAAGCCAGGTGCGGCGCGGATGTCGATGACGTTGATGCGGCCTTCGTTGCCGGTGATGTTTTGGAACAAAGCCAGAGACAGAATCACCGAGCCATTTTCGACCATCGCGCCGCCATCGACAATGCCGGTGACGGTGAGCTCCTTCGTTTCCAGCTGCAGCGGGTCGCCGACTTTCTTCTTGAGCACTTCTGCAGCCGTCTGCCCAAGCACCACGGCGGGCTCCATCGCATCGTGAGGCATGCGCCCGGAGATCAGCTTGAGATTGTGCCAGGAAAAGCCGCCCCATTCACGCGCGGAAACCACCATCATCGAGGCATCCTCAACGCTGGTCAGATCCGCATAGATGGCGCATGCATCCGCAACCTGCGGCAGTTTAGCAATGCGGTCACGCACCGTGGCGCTGAAAGGTTTCGGAGCGAGAGCGCTGCCCATGTTGCTGACCACGATGTCAGTCCCGCGCACCTTCATGCCTGTGGCCCAGCTAGCCTCAAATCCGCGAGAGATGCCGACGAGCGCCACGACGGCGGCGATGCCAATGGAGATGCCCACCAGGGTCAGTCCGGTGCGTACGGGGCGGCGCTGGAGGCCGCGCACTATGATGGTAAAGAAAGTCATGTCAGGTTGCGGGGTGGTCGGCCACGATCAGGCCGTCTTTCATCTGAACGGTGCGTGAGGCCATGCGCGCGATGTTGAGATCGTGAGTTACCAGCACCAGGGTCATGTTTTGTTCACGACGGAGCCGGATGATGAGCTCCAGAATGCTTTTCGTATTATCACTGTCGAGATTCCCGGTGGGCTCATCTGCGAGCAGCACCGAGGGACCATTGGCCAGGCTGCGTGCGATGGCGACGCGCTGCTTTTCACCGCCAGAGAGTTTCGCGGGAAAATGATCGAGCCGATGCCCCAGGCCGACGGATTTCAAGAGTTCAACAGCCCGCTCCGTGCGCGAGAGTTCAGGCCGGTCTGTTTCAAACATCGGCATCTGCACATTTTCCACCGCCGTGAATGTGGGCAGCAGATGAAAGGCTTGAAATATGATGCCGATCTCGCGGGCGCGATAACCTGCTGGATCAGGAAGCTCTGCAATCGATCTGCCGCGATAGTGAAGGATGCCCGCGCTGGGAAGATCGAGTGCGCCGAGCATTTGAAGCAGTGTTGTCTTGCCGCAGCCGCTCGGGCCGATGATCGCCACAAACTCGCCTTGTGTGATGCGAAAGTTCACGCCACGCAGGGCCTGCACCCGGCCATCGTCGTAGTCTTTTTTCAAGCCACGGGCCTCGAAGACAAGAGCCGGAGGTGTTGTGGCAGAGGAGTCTGGGAGGGGTTGTTTCATGATTGCATGAGGGTTGGTGTCATTCATCGGACACCTTCCAGAATCTTCACCACCGCCTGTACCGTGGCAGGTTTCTCCAGGCAGCGGTGTGAGCATGGAACGATGGTTTCGGAGGCGGCTCCATCCAGATGCGCACTCCCATAAGACACGATGCCGTCGCTGCTTTCGCGGCAGTCAACCGCACCACGGGTGGCAATGATGGAATGAAAAGGCACACCCACAGGATGCCGGGCCAGGGCGCGGAAAAAGGGATGCTTGGCTGCAAGATTGTCGACGCCGCCCACCCCCCAGGCGTGAAAGGTCCGCAACTCCGGATTAATGAAGGCGGCTGGAAGAGCCGTGAGTGTTTTCACCTGCTCACCTGCCGTCGAAGGAAGGAACAACATGGCCCGCACCAGCTTGCGGAGCACACTGTTGTCAGCGAGAACGCTGCCCCTATGAGGGGTGCTGATAAACACGACTGTTTTGATGTCGTCCCGATGTTGAAAAAACAAGGCCTGCTGCAGCATGTGCTGTGTGTCTGCATCGACGCCGCCTGCAAGTCGCTGAGGGCTCACGTCAAAAAAGGCCCGCCAGAAATCGTTGCCGGAATCGATGGCCAGCAGGCGCGCCAGCAGGCCGCCCATGCTGTGCCCCACCAGCACCATGCGGCCAAAGCCGGCATTCTCGTGACGTGGGTCCAGACTCTGGCGAGCGCGTGTGAGCAGCTCTCGAAGACGTGCGGCCGAAGCAGGGACCGGCAGCTTGCTGGGATAGCTGAAACACACGGGCTGGTAACGATGACGAAGGCCAGCATTGGCATACAGTTCATTGACGGAATTTTTCCAAACGTCCGTTCCTGAAAACATGCCATGCACGAAGACGACAGGGACTCTGGCCTTGTCATAGCGGCTGAGGAAAAACAAGCGTGACGCATGCTCACCCGAGGCAGAAGAGACGTGCTTGTCGGGACCGCTTTCCTCATGGCTGGCGTCCCTCAGTGCCGCTTGCAGTGCGGCCGTGAGGTTCTCTGCCAATGGCTGGGAATGCCTGCCTACTGCAACTGCTGATACCGCCAGGGGATTGTAAAAGCGCAGTCGTGCTTCGGTGGCATGTCCGGGAACGTCTGCTGGAAATTCCAACACCGCCGTGGCAGGAAGGTATTCGCCGTATGACCGATGAAACGGCCGATTGACGTGCCGAGGATCATCCTGCGTAAGCACCACGGGAACTCCCAGACCGCCGTGCGCAACCACCTTTTCAAACCCGTGCAATTTAACCTCAGCCGCAGGCTGGCAATGCGCGAACTCGGCCAGCGCCAGTGATGAGTCATTTTGCCCGGGAGCATCAAACGTCAGCCGCCAAGGATGTGCGCCACCCAGCAGCATTTCTTTTCCCCAAGCTGTAGTCCCTTCTCTGGAACGGAGTGACTTCACCACCAAGGCCACGGCGCCATCGTACTTCTGCAAAGCTTTTTGGGCGGGCACTGTGCCGGGTTTTTCCTGCTGCAGAACGTGCCATGCCGCGCGGGCTTGATCCAAGGTGGCACTCCGCAGCCCCTGGCAGGCTGGCAGCAGCGCCCCAAGCGCACAGACTAAAACAACGGCGGTCATTTGCTTCATGACTGTTTGGCCGTCCGGTGCCATTGAGCGCCGACGCGTGGATCTGCCAGGCTGCGGAACATGTCCGCCATTGCATGCCGGTAGCTTGTGAAAGGCGGCCGTTCATCAGGGGTTGAAGGTAAAATCTCAGAGACGCGTTGAGGCAGCTCGGCATGTGGCAGCCCCAAATGCAGATGATGCACTCCATGAAAGGGCTCATGCAGCAGTGTGAAGGCCACCAGCCTGCCAGTCCAGCCCCTGGCCACGATGTGGCGTGTCGCGCTGTTCAACGTGCTGCCGGTCAAACCGACATGTTCAACGTATTTGCGCCAGCTTTGCAGGTTTCCCGTGATATATGCCGGAGCGAGATACATCCATAGAAAATAGTGCCACACATGCCAGTATGAGACAGCGGTGATGATCCCGATCCAAACGACGACCATGAGCGCCAGCTCAGCCCAGATGCGGCGGCGCACCTTTGGACTGCGGATCGGAGAACCGGCGCGCAGGAAGGAACGCAGGAACAATAACGGCGTGTACACCAGACCGAGGGTGAGTTCGAGCACCGCCACGAGAATTCTGGCCCAGCGCGGTGCTTTCGTGAAAACGAAGGGCCAAAGTTCTTCATCACGCTCTGTGGCGAAATGTGCATGATGTGTCTGATGCGCCGCACGGTAGAGGCTGAAGCTGGTGAAGCTGAAGATGCCCAGCAGCACACCATCAAATTCATTGAAGCGTCGGTTTTTCCGGAGCAGACCGTGCGTGGCCTCATGAAAGCCGACCGCCGCACCATGCATGAGATGACTGGTCAGCAGCACGAGCGGTACGACCCACCAAAGTGATGCGCCACTGTGCAGCACCGCACCCAGAGCGATCTGGGTGAACAGAAAGAGAAAGATCACGATCTGGAAGGCCGAGCGGCTGAGCCAATGAGGCTGGAGGGAAGATGCAGTGTTCATCGCAGCGTGGCCATGAGGGCGGAAGTCAGGATTTCGGGGGAGTGGCACACGCCGGTGAGGACGGCGAGATACATGCGGCCCAGCTGCTGAATGTCTGCCAGAGGGAATTGAACGGGCCGGAACAGCCAGGCGACTTCCATGGCATCTCCTTCCTCATTGATCTCGCAAGCGAGGTTGAACCGTGCTGTGCCTGTGCCGCGCATGCGGAGCTGGAGCGAAAGACCAGGCACGGCGACATCTGGAATGGGGTGGTTTTGCAGCGCGAAACGCACTTCAAAGAGCGGATTGTGTCCCTGAGGTGGCACTGCGCCCAATGCGCGCACGAGTTCGGCAAAGGGCAGGGCATAGGCGAAGGACTCCACCGTGGTCTGATGAACGATGCATAGACTGTCTGCAAAGGAGCGGGCGCGATCAATCTGGCCGCGCAACGGCACGATGCCGGAGCAGTAGCCCATGGTCTCGCGCACGGCCTGCGTGCTGCGGTTTGCGACGGGTGTGCCTACAACGATGTCAGCCCTGCCCGTCCATTGAGAGAGTGTGATTTGAAATGCAGTGAGCAGTGTGCTGAACAACGTGGCACCATTGCGGCGGGCCAGTTCACGCACGGCGCGGCCCAGCTCGGCCGGCATTGGAGTTATGCAGCGTTGCAGTTCGCCGCTCGCGGCGGTGTTCCAGAGCCGAGGCAGTGCAGCGAGGTGCGATTTCCAAAAGTCAACTCGTGGGGCCAGCACTGCTGGCTGCCAAAAGGCACGCTCGGAGGCACCCCATGCGGAATAAGTGAGTGGAACGGGAGGCAGAGCGGCGGAGCTGCCTCTGACACCCTGCATGTAGGAGGCGAACAGGTCCTGCACGAATACACCCAGCGTCCAGCCGTCGGCAATGGCATGATGGATGACCAGCACCAGCACATGATCATCCGCAGAGCGGCGGAACACCTCGGCGCGATAGAGCGGCCCCTGCACCAGATCAAACGGCTGGCTGGCAATCTCCCGCACGAGTTCTTCGATTGCTTCGGGTTGCTGCTGGGCCGCCGAGAGTTCATGAAAGCGCAGCGCGGGGGTGCCCGTCTGGCGCAGCAACTGCATGGGCTGGTCTTTTCCTGGCAGGATCGACAATCGCAAAACTTCCTGCCGGTCCACGACTTTTTGCAACGCTGCCGCACTGCCTTGGGGTGTTAAAAGCCCGCGGACTTGAATGAGTGCGCAGATGTTGTTCGAAACATCGGCGGCGGGCAAGGGGGCTGCCTCCCACAGTTCGCGCTGTGGGAAGCTCAAAGGCTGCAGGCGGACTTCACCGCTGGCCAGCCATTGCTTGAGACGTGTTCGTGAGTCCTGGGGCATCAGGCTTGGGTTTTCTGGACGAGTTGTTTGAACACCGGTGCCTCAACTCCTTCGAGCAGGTGATCGATTTCCTCATCGCTCAGCGCCTCCAGATCCACATCATCCGTTGGGATGGGTTCTGAAGGCAGCGCCGGTGCATTGGGTGCGGCTGCTGCCGCACCGCCCATGTGTTCGGTAATCAGAGTCGCGATCTGACCGATGGTGCGCGCACGCATCAGGCTGGCTGGTGGCAGGGCCACGCCGATGGAGCTTTCAATCGAGTTCTCGATCTCCACGGCCATCAGTGAATCAAGCCCCAGGTCGGTGAGTGGCTGGTCAAACCGCAGACCCTCGGGTTTGACGCGCAGCACGGAGCCCACGACATCACGAACAGCTTCGCCGATGACAGTGGCGCGTTCTGCGGGTGCGGCGGATTCGATCTTGCGCCGCCAGTCACTTTTGGTGCCGCTGGTTTCTGGAGCGTCCACACCGGCCGCGTAGATGCGCTCCAGCAAGGGGCTCTCCTGAGCACCACGGGATGACTGACGCCACTTGGACCAGTCAACCCGCATTGCGATGGCCTGAGTGGCGCCGGCATTGAGGAAGGACTCCATGAGAAGGACCACTTCTTTGGGAGACAAGGGGGTGGTGCCCTGGCGTGCAAGGTACTCGGCCACACGTTCATTGCGTGCCACATAGCCTTCTCCGCCTAGAGCACCCCAGTTGATCACCAGAGCGGGCAACCCCGTGGCCGCACGATGATGAGCGAGTGAGTCCAGGAAGGCATTTGCCGCGGCATAGTTGGCCTGGCCGGAGTTGCCAAAGATGCTCGAGATGGAGGAGAACATCACGAAACAGTCCAAGCTCATGCCCAGAGTGCCTTGATGCAGCATCCATGCCCCGTGGGCTTTTGGGGCAAGCACGGTGCGCATCCGCTCGCGTGTCAGCGCAGCCATCGGTGCATCATCAATCACCATGGCCAGATGAAACACGCCTTTGAGTGGAGTCTTGGTCGCCGCGATGTCCGCCAGCAGCCTGTCGATGTCTTCCGGCACTCCGGCATCTGCCAGCACCACTTTCACATTCACCCCGCGTGCGCGCAGTTTTAGAAGGAATGCTTCTGCCGCAGGAGTGGAGGGTCCGCTGCGGCTGGTGAGCACGAGATGCTTCGCGCCGCAGTCTGCCAGCCACTCGGCCACCACTTTGCCAAAACCACCGAAGGCGCCGGTGATCAGGTAACAGGCATCCGGCTTCACGGCAAAGGCCGGAGTCAGCGGCTCACCGCGTCTCACGACAAACGGCTCGGGGAAAGAAACGATCACTTTGCCAGTGTGCCGACCCTGCGCCATCAGCCGGAAAGCAACGTCGATGCGGCAGGCCGGGAATGCACGGAAGGGCAATGGATGCAGCGCATTTTGTGCGACCAAACTGGAGATCTTTTCCAGCAACTGGCGGGTCTGGTCTTCATCACCGCTGAAGATCGCATCCATGGCCACCACATGGAAGGATGCGTTCTTCCGCAGGTGCCACAAGGGGATGCGGCTGTTTTGATAGATGTCCCGTTTGCCGATCTCGATGAAGCGACCGGACTGCGCCAGGCAGGAGAGGCCCATCGGGATGGCTTCGGCTGCGAGTGCGTTCAGCACCACGTCCACGCCTTTGCCATTGGTGAGTTCCATCACGGCTTCGGCAAAATCAGCGCGCCGGGAATCGATCACATGCTTCACACCAAGAACTGTCAGCAGCGCGCGTTTGGCAGGACTGCCAGCACTGGCAATGACTTCTGCACCCAGGTGATGGGCGATCTGTACCGCCGCCATGCCGACTCCGCCGGCACCCGCATGAATCAGGATGCATTCTCCTGACTTCAAATTCGCCACGGTCTTCAGCGCATGCCAGGAAGTCATGAAGACCACTGGCAGAGTCGCGGCTTCTTCGAATGACAGTCCAGCTGGAATGACACTGACATCACCTGCGCGCGCCATGGAGTGTGTTGCCAGTCCGAACACCGCGAGACCAAAGACGCGGTCTCCAAGTTTCACATGCGTGACGCCGTCTCCCACGGCCTTCACGATTCCGGCGACTTCATCGCCAAAGACGCGCGCATCTGCGGTTTCGGCAGGATACAGAGCCAGTGCTTTGAGCACATCGCGGAAATTCATGCCTGCAGCCTTCACTTCGATGACCACCTCACCTGCGCCACAGGGCGGAAGCGCAAAGGGAACAAGATGCAGTGCATCAAGCAGGCCGCGCTCGCGGGATTCAAGCCGGAGCGGTACGCTGGCATCGAGCAGCTGCTCACGCGATTGCAAACCGCGACTGACGCGCCGCACGTAGCGGGCTTCACCTCGGAAGGCGATCTCGCGTTCTGCGTCCTGCTGTTGCAATTCGGTCCAGAGCATTTCGTTGTCTGCGGCGGATGCCATGGGCGGCAGGTCAATGCCACGGCAGGTGAAGTTGCTGTGCTCATTGGCAATCACGCGCATCAAGCCGATGGCCGGTCCCTGGGCCAGAGCCACCTGGTTGTTCCGGCCGACGGGCTGTGCACCACGCGTTACTACATCGATGCGCAGTTTTGCCGCCGGATTGAGGAGTTCGAGAGCCTGGGTCAGATGAAACAAACCATCCGTGTCCAGCATCGCCGCGTCTTTGCCATTGCCGGGTTCGGTTTCATCCAGACTCCAGAGAGAGACAAAACGATCGGGCGTTTCACCGGCACAGGCTTGCAGCAGCTGCTTCCAGTCTTCCAGTGAACCGGCACGCAGGGCAAAGGCATCCGAGGCCTCAGGCTCGAAGGAGTTGCCACGATGAGCCACACGACAACGTGCGCCACTGGCACGCAGTTGCACGGCGAGCTGATCGCCAAGACCACCTGCATCTGCCAGCACGAGCCATGATTTTTCTACCGGGGCATCAATCAGTGTCGGAGCAATGATCACAGATTCGCTCCATGGCTTGCGGGCCATGAGACCGATGAGGCTTTCGCCGCCTTGGGAGCGGATCAATCCGGAAAGCGAAACGGTTTCATTGAAGCCGGTTTCGCCGAGGACTTTTTGCCATTGTTCACGCCCCAGAAGCGGATGATTCGGCCGCAGATCGCGATCCGTGAAACGCCACCAGCCGCTGGTGAGTCCGAAAACCGCGTTCAACCACAAATGCGGTGTCGCGACCTCGACAAACAGCAGGCTGCCGCCGGGAACGAGGAGGTCGTTAAGGTTGTGCAACGCGCTGCGTACATCACTCACGGCATGGATCACGTTGGTGCCGAGAATGAGATCAAACGAGCCAGGTGTGAACTCCTGCTCGGCTGCGGGCTTTTCCAGATCGAAGGTCTGATATTCGACTTCGGCATAAGCATTCAGCTTTTGTTTTGCCGCAGGAAAAAAGGCGGGGGAAACATCGCTGAAAACATAGGAGTGCACGCCGCGCTCAAGGCCGGGAAGGACCTGCGATGCGAGGCCGCCGGTGCCTGCGCCGATCTCCAGGATGCGGAGTCCGCGCCCTTCAGGCAGATGGAGTGCCGCTTCGCTGACTGCGCTGGCGATGGCTGCGAGCCACGGGCTGGTGACGAGGCCGTCGCCGTAAAATTGATCCAGCATATCGGCACCGCCGCTGGCAAACAGGACCTGCACGGCCTCTTTTTCACCACGCATGATGGGGCCGAGCTCGGCACAGGTGGCACCGCACAGCAGCGCCTCTGGCAGGTGGCCAGGATACTTGGCGATGCATGAGCTGAGCAGGACCGCAGAAGAATCGGCAGCCTTTGTGAAGGACCGTGTGGTCTGATATCCGGCCCCTTTTTGGATCAGCAGCTTTTGCTTCACCAGATTGTTCATGAGCTGCACGAACGAGCGCTGCATGGAATCGCTCACACAAAGTGATTTTGCCGTAAAGCTGCCTTCCGCGCCCATGGCACGCAGACCATTAGCGATCTGTGCGGCGGTCAGTTCATCGCCAGCGGCGCTGGCTGCATCAAGGTTGCTGCGTCCGCGCATGTCGAGCACTTCATCCAGAGCTTTCTGTGCGGCGGCATGCAGGCGGCTCAATGGCAGTGGAGCGGCGGTGGCAGGCTTGGGGCCGAGGGTGCGATTTTCCCATGCGATGTGATAAGTCACGTCGCGGCCCTTGCCGTTTTTGCCGGTGCGGCGTGAGCCTTCGACGCTGATGGCGCGGAAGCCATCAATGCGTACGCAAGGCCTGCCAGCTTCATCATAGAGGCTGATGCCACCTTCGACGAACTCGTCATTGGCAACTTTCACTCCAGCGCAAACGCGACTCGACGCACCTGGTGTGCGCAGGAACAGGATGCGTGCAAAGCGAACCGGGAGCCGGAGCCCAGCGGTGCGGCCTTCAACGGTCGCGGCACCTGCGGAGAAGATTTGCAGGGCTCCATCAAACAAGACTGGATGCAACGGATACTCGGCAGCGCGCGGAGCTATGGTGGTACTCAAAGACACGCGACCAGCGGATTTTCCAGCAGAGGCGGACAGCTCACGGATGGGGCGGAATTCCTCGCCGTAGCGAAGTCCCATGTCGCTCATGTGGTCATAGAAGGTGTCGAGGCCGACGGCAGGCAGCTTGGACGCCTCCCAGGATGACAAGGCAAAGGAAGATTCCGTGCGTTCGCCGCGCATGGCCCCCACGACGTGCGTGGACCATGTGGTGGCGGCTTCAAACTTGCTCTGAATGGAGAATGTACGCTCGGTGAGATCATACGTGAGCTCCAGCAACAGGCCGGAGGGTGGATCCGGCAGGATGAGAGGCTTGCGAATCTCCAAATCTTCAATGACGAAGGCTTTGCCTTCAAACAACTGCACTCCAGCTTCGAGAACCATTTCGACGAAGCCGGCAGCTGGAAAAATGATGAGGTTTTCGACGCGATGATCTTTCAAGAAGGCCATGTGACGGTTGTCCAGCCGCGTGATCCATGTGGGGGTGGCACGCGCGAGGCGTATGTCGAGCAGGCCACGCCCACCTGGGGCCAGACGGCCTTCGCGCATCTCGGGGGACTCATTCCACCAGCGGCTCTTGTCCCAGGCATAGACTGGCAGGGTCAGGTGACGCCGTGATGGCGTAAGAGCTTTGAAGTCTAACACGACACCGGCGAGATAAAGATCCATGGCCGTATCCAGCAATGAATCATGTTCGCGTTCGCGGCGTGCGGAGGCCAGCACGGTGGCTTTGCTGGCATCCTCGCCGAGGCATTCCTGCATGGCGCGGACGAGCGCGGGATGTGCTCCGATTTCGAGCCAGACATCGACACCGAATTCTGCCACGGCGGAAATTGCTGAAGCAAACTCCACCGGCTGCCGAACGCCACGTGACCAGTGGTCTGCAGTACAACCAGTGCCGTCAAAGCGCTGTCCGGTGACGGTGCTGAAAAACGGCAGTGTTTCAGGCTGCGGCTTCAAACCGACGAGGGCTGCTTTTAAAGCATCCGCCGCGGGTTGCATCATTGCATGATGGAAAGGGTGGCTCACCTGGAGGAAGCGCGCAAAGACGCCCTTCAACTCCAATTCTGCAGCGATGGCTTCAAGTGAAGTCTTCAAGCCCGACAAGGTCAGCGAGCGCGGGCCGTTGAATGCGGCGATGCTTACGGAACGGTCATGCCTGGCGATGACGGCGAGTGCTTCATCAGGGCTCATGCCGACGGCCAGCATGGTGCCGCCTGCTGCGGCACATTCATCCATGAAACGTCCGCGCAGCACGATGACCTGTGCCGCTTGATCAAGCGTGAGGATGCCTGCAATGCAGGCTGCGGCGACTTCGCCGACACTGTGGCCGACGACTGCCGCAGGCTGGGTGCCCCAGGACTGCCACAGAGCTGCCAGCGCCATTTGCATGGCAAAAATGGCCGGCTGAGAGATCGATGTCCGCTGCATATTCGTCTCGGCCTCTGGACGATTGAGTTCATCGATCAAAGAGAACTTTGCCCATGGACGCATGGCCTTGTCACAGGCTTCGATCATGCGTTTGAACACCGGTTCATGCCGCATGAGCTCACACCCCATGCCCTGCCACTGAGGCCCCTGGCCGCTCATCACGAAGACCACGCGCGCGGCGTGCTCGCGGCGGGGAGTGAAGGCGCTGCGCATGCGCGGGCCGGCTTGTCCCGTAGCGAAGGCGCTGAGCTCCTGCACCATCTCGCCAAGTGTGCGCGCGGTGAACGACAGACGGTGCGAGTGATGATTGCGCCGTGCTCCAAGCATGTAGGTGAGGTCCGGCAGCAATGGCGAACTGCCATTCAGCTTCGAGTGATCATCGACCCACACGCTCAACTGCCACGCGGCGGACTGCAGCGCTTTCTCGGAGCGGGCGGAAAGCATCAGCGGCCATGCGCGGTTGGTTCCAGGCGTCACATGGGCGCGTGGTGCCTGTTTCGGCGCCTCTGAGAGAATCACATGCGCATTGGATCCGCCAAAGCCGAAGGAGTTCACACCGGCAAGTCGCATGGAGCCGGTGTTCGGAAACGCTTCGCTGGCCACGGGAACGCGCAGCTTCAGCGCGCTGAAATCGATGTGGGGACTGGGGGTTTCAAAATGAAGGCTGGCGGGTATGCGGCCGTGCTTGAGCACGAGTGCTGCTTTGACGATTCCTGCCACACCGGACGCTGTTTCCAGATGGCCTAGATTTGTCTTCACCGAGCCAATGATGAGCGGTGCATCTGCAGCACGCTCCGCGCACAAGGCTTCGGCAAGTGCATGCGCTTCGATGGGGTCACCCACGGCGGTGCCGGTGCCATGCGCCTCAACGTAGCCGATTTGTGCGGGCGCAATGCCAGCGATCACACACGCATCATGCACCAGGTTTGCCTGAGCGGCCGGGCTCGGCAGCGAGATGCCATTGGTATGACCGTCTGAATTTACCGCCGAACCGATGATGACGGCATGGATGGGATCACCATCCGCAATGGCGTCGGAGAGCTTTTTCAAGAGCACCATGCCTGCGCCTTCGCCGCGCACGAAGCCGTTTGCGGAAGCATCAAAAGCTTTGCATTTGCCTTCAGGGGAAAGCATTCCCGCCTGGGAAAAGCCGATGAATCCATCGGGGGTGATCATCACCGTCACGCCGCCGGCCATGGCCGTTTTGCAACGGCCATCCAGGATGTGCTCGCAGGCCAGATGAACGGCGGTTAACGCTGATGAACAGGCTGTGTCCATCGCGATGCTCGGGCCGGTCAAATTTAGACAATAGGAAATGCGGTTCGCCGCGATGCTGTGGGCGCTGCCCGTTGGAGTGTGCGAACTGATGCCGGCACGATCCGTCGGGGTATGCTGCAGGCCCTGATAATCATTGTGCGAAATGCCGACGAAAACGCCGATGTCCGTGCCCTTGTCGAGATCCAGCACGAGACCCGCATCTTCAATGGCTTCAAAGGCTGTTTCGAGCAGCAACCTCTGCTGCGGATCAATGTAGGGCGCCTCACGCGGGGAGATGCCGAAGAACTGGGGATCAAACTGGTCAATGCTGTCGATGAAGCCGCCGCGCCTGGCCACCGACTTGCCGACGATGCCCGGCTCCGCATCGTAGAAACGTTCCACATTCCAGCGGTCAGCCGGCACTTCACACACGGCGTCGCGTCCTTCCTCAAGCAGTTTCCAGAACGATTCCGCGTCAGTGACCCCACCAGGGAAACGGCAGCCAATCCCAATGATGGCGATGCCCTCCTTGTTCGTGGCTGGCAGTGCGGGCGAAGAGGAATGTTTGAGAGTAGGCATAAGTGCTGGATGGAAAAGCGGCATGATCCGGCTGCATGAAGCCGTCTTCGCCGCTGATGGAGTGCTGCGCGTCCCATCCCTACCCGCCGCGCCGTGGATCCTCCATGGGGTGTAACCCTACCTGAGGAGTTAACGATTGCTTGTCCCCCCCAAATGGAACGATAACAGGCCGCATATGTGTGGCATTGCTGGTGTGATGGACCTGGCCGGTAGGCGAACGGTGTCTGAAGGTGTGATCGAACGCATGGCACGGGCCTTGATTCACCGGGGGCCGGATGAAGAAGGATTTCTCCAGCGGCCCGGCATCGCTCTGGCATCACGACGTCTGAGCATTGTGGGTCTGGCCGACGGCCAGCAGCCGATGTGCAATGATGACCAGAGCGCTTTCACGGTCTTCAATGGCGAGTTCTTTGATTTCCCGGAGAAGCGTGCGGCGCTGGTTTCACGCGGGCATGTTCTGCACACGCACTGCGACACCGAGATCATTCCGCATTTGTGGGAGGAAAGTCATGAAGGCATGTTTGAGCGCATGCGCGGCCAGTTTGCCGTGGCCTTGTACGATGTGCAGCGGCATCAGCTCACTCTGGGGCGTGACCGCTTCGGCATCTCACCGTTGTATTGGACGAGGCAGGGAGACTGGCTGCTGTTTGCCTCAGAAATCAAAGGTCTGCTGGCTTCGGGAATGGTGACTGCGCAGGCTGATCTGAAAGGCATTGATCACATCTTCACTTTTGGCGCCATGCCGGGGCCGGTGACATGTTTTGCCGGCATTCAGCTTCTGCGTGCGGGTCACTACTTGCAGATCACTCCAGGCAAGGTGGAACCCATTCAGGAGCATGCTTTCTGGGAAATGGATTTCCCAAATCAAGGCGAGGAAGACACCAAGGCGGATCCGACCAAATTGGTGGATGAGTTTGAGGATCTCTTATTGCAGGCGGTGGACAAGCGCCTGCGTGCGGATGTTCCGGTGGGCGCCTACCTCTCCGGAGGTCTGGACTCCAGCATGATCGTGGCGATGGCCTGCAAGCTCAAAGGAGAGTCAATCAACACCTACACCATTCGTGTGGATGATCCGAAGCTGGATGAACTCAGCGCAGCGCAGCTTTCCGCACGCCACATCGGCACGAAGCCTCCCATCGTGCAGGATTTTCGCGCCAGCGATGCGCTGGAGATGTACCCGCAACTGATCCACGCGGCCGAGGCACCGGTGATCGACACCTCAAGTGCAGCCCTGCTCATGCTGGCGCAGCGAGTGCACAGCAACGGACAGAAGGTGGTGCTTACTGGCGAAGGTGCGGACGAATGGCTGGCGGGCTATCCGTGGTATAAAATCGCCAAGATCTTCAACGCTCTCGATGTCATCCCCGGTTTGCGTCTGAGTGAACTGGCGCGACGGGCCTATCTTCGACTCAATCATGTGCCACACTACACTGGCACGAGCCGGAAGACTTGGGAGGACGCTGTCGGCGGCCCCAATGCATGGATCGACAGCTACGGCGTGCTGGCGCTTTCCAAGCTGCGCTTTTATGGGGAGCCGATGCGCGAAGTGCTGGCCACCGCACGCCCCTGGGCAGGACTGGGAATGAATCTGGAACGTGCGAAGCACTGGAGCCCGCTGAACCGCAGCCTGTGGGTCGGTGCAAGAGTCACGCTGGCCGGGCACCTGCTGCAAGCCAAGGGGGACCGGGTGGCGATGAACTCCTCCGTGGAGGTGCGCTATCCATTTCTGGATGAGGACGTGTTCGACTTCACGTCAAAGCTCGATCCTCACTGGAAACTGCACGGATTTCGCGACAAGCATCTGCTGCGGCTGGTTGCTGAGCGCTGGCTGCCAAAAGAGATCGCCCGCAGGCAAAAAGTGATCTTCCGCGCTCCGCTGGACAGCTTCCACATGGATCCTGAGCCCAAGTTTGTGAGTGAACTGCTGAGCGAGGAATCCTTGCGCCGCACCGGCTACTTTGACATCGCGCAAGTGAGGCACTGGCGGAAGGCCTTTCGTGATTTGAAGGTGGGTTCGCTCCCGCGCCTCTCGGTGGAAATGGGCCTCGCTGCGGTCGTCGCGACGCAGCTCTGGCATCACACTTTCATCGAGGGAACGCTGGCTGATCTGCCAACGTCCGTGCCCGGCAAGGTGTAGGACGAACGGCAGGGTAGGTTATGGCAGCTTCGCCAGTTCCTCGCGTCCGCGCTGCTTGACTTCGGCATCGTCTCTATCCAAATCGGGCATGTTGAGCCCCTTCTCGATAAACTTCCGCGCTTCTGCATTCTTTCCCATCTGGGCAAACGTCCGCCCCAGCTCGATGAAATGGCGGGGGCGACGCGGATTGATCGCGATGGCGCGCTCAAAGCACTGGATCGCGGCCTCATTCGTGGTGGTCGGCAGACTGCCGTAGATCAGTCCGCCCAAGAGATGTTTGAGCATGCCCACATTGGCAAGCACCTGATGCCATCTGCCCAGCACATGCCAGGCCACATCGTTGCGTGGATTGAGAGCGATGGCACGGTCCGCCGCCGCTTTGATCAACGGGGTGGCCGCCACCTGCTCCTTGTTTCCCTGAAACGGCAGCATGCGCCCGTAAGTGATCGCTGGAGAGAGCTGTGCATCTGAATCCTTCGGTCCCAGCTTTGCGGCACGCTGGCCGTAGTCGAGCGCGACGCCGCCGATCCTGAGCTTCTCTGCGCCTGTCGTGGCATCGGACATTAGATGGCGGTACTGCCGTGCAATGCGGACCAGCAAAGCGACATTATGGGGCTCCAATTTTTCAGCCGGCAAATAATAGCGCAGGGCCTCGACGGGCTTAAATTTGAGATCAAAGACATCGCCGCTCTGCATCAAGTCAGAGGCGGATTGTGCCTGACTGCTTGTGGTGGTCAGCAACAGTGCTGCGGCAAAGAGGGTGGAGGAAAGACGCATGGTGTTAGTTTTTATGTTCCAGCAGGCGGCCCGCATTTAGGAGTGAGGCCTCGCTCAATCGCGGGCCGACAAGCTGCAGGCTGGTCACGGGAGTGGTTTTGCCCTGGGCGGGCATACGGATCGGAACGGCCAGCGCTGGATTGCCCGCATAGTTCACCGCCAGGGTGTTCTGCATGTCGAACACTCGCAGTTCAAAGACAACATCCGAGCCCCAATAGGGCATCTTTGGAGGCAGTCCTTGAAGTGTCGGCACGGCGATGAAATCCACCTGTTGGAAGACGGAATGCAGCTCATGCTGCCATGCCGCCTTGCGTTTCACCGCCGCCTTATAACCGAACTTGTAATCCAGCTCGCCATTGGCCAGCACGAGCTTGGTCAAGATGCTAACGCCCTTTTGATTTGCGTACTTTTGGTCGTTGTACCACGCATCCCCCAGAGCCACCACTTTGCCGTCCTTCTCCGCCTGGCGCCATTTTTTCTCGAAGGACGGGCTGAGTTTGACGATCTTGAAATGCCTGGCAGCGAGCTCGGCATCGATGGCCTGGTCAATCGCCGAATCAGTGCCATTGAGGTAGAGCCGCCCGAGAGTGATCTGCCTCGCCCGTGGCTTCTCAGCAACTGCGTGCCGGTATTTGGAAGCAAAGCCGCGCTGCAACAAATCCATGCCCTGCGCCAGATCGCTGATGTTTCTTGCCAGCGGCCCCACCGTATCGAGATGCTTGGGCGAGATCGGAAACACACCCTTGGTCGAAACGAGTCCGAAGGTGGTTTTCAGACCGTAGACGCCGCAGCAGGCGGCAGGCACACGAATCGAGCCGCCTGTGTCCGAGCCAAACGCGACGTCTGCCATGTTTGTGGCGACAGCCATCGCTGAGCCGCTGGATGAACCGCCTGGAATGGAATCGTTTTTGCCATCGAGGCGACTTTTTGGTGTGCCAAAAAAGCGGTTCTCGCCAGAGACCGTCACGGCAAATTCGGTGAGATTTGTTTTTCCCACGATGTGGACGTGACGTTCCCGTGCCAGCGCCAGACATGGCGCGTCGCGTGCCGCCGGGGGGCTGTTCTTGGAAACAAATTCGGATCCGGCCGAAGTCACCCGCCCTCGCATGTCGATGTTGTCTTTGACCGCAAGCCGCAGCCCCTTACTATGTGACGGCGGCGGCCAGTAACTGATGAAGGCGTGCTCACGCGCGTGCTGCAGCTGGCGCTGCTGTGGCGAAGCGCAGCCGTTGAGGAGAATCAGCAACAGTCCGCCAAGTGCCATGCCATTGAGACGATTTTTCATCATATTGACCGCCAGCATGGTGCCGCAGCGAACGTGCAACAATGGGGTGAACACTCCATGGCGCCGGCGTGGCTGGTGAATCCTGACGCTGCCATTCAGGCAGGAAGAAATCGGAGTTGTCTTGGGTCCCTCAAGTGGAGGGAGCACTGCAGATTCTCAATATGGAGGAGTGGCGCACCCGGCAGGGATCGAACCTGCGACCAGCCGATTAGAAATCGGCTGCTCTATCCACTGAGCTACGGGTGCTTCTCCAAACCGGCGCGATCATAAGTCCATCTGCGGCTTGAGCAAGGGCGCGCTTCACTCTG
>CAILZI010000056.1 GCA_903838675.1 uncultured Verrucomicrobiota bacterium | reverse complement strand
GCCTCTTGCATGAAACCGTAATTTGGATCGGCGGCGTGATCACTATTGGAGCTATGACTTTCATTTTCATCCTCGGTATCAAAGCCCCCTAACGAACAAAACCTGCCTCAAAATTTCCCCTTTAGCAAATCAGTCACCACCTCATAGCCCTACGGACTGAAGTGGCGTCTTCAATGAGGAAGTTGGGCAATGGTCATCGTACAATTCAGACCAAACATCTACACTCGAACTCACTTCATGTACGGCAACTCCAGAAACGCCTGAAAGGCACGGAACGTCAATTCTTCGAGTTCGGCAAACAAGGGCTCGTCCATCGAAATGAAGTTGAAGCATGACTTCCCCTGCATGCGCGCCTTCAGCTTCTTCGAGATGGGCTTCAGCAAATCAGCGCGGGCGTACACACCCATGTGATGGAAGCTCACATAGTTCTTGCCGATCTCGACCCAGGCCACCGGCATCGGTTTCTGGCGCTTCGGATGCGACCCTCCTTGCAGGCAGTAACGTGTCGGGCTGTCCTCGCTGACGGTCAGACGACCAGCGTTCCGTTCGAGGATCGCCCGCAGCGTCGAGAAGATTTCTGGAAAGCCATCGGACATGTCATCGCAGCATTCTTTGGGATCTTATCTCGGCTCCGCCCCGATGGCTAGTTTAAGCATGGCTGAAAGAGCACGAAGAGTTGTCCGCCTCAAAACTTCCCCTTCAGCAACTCCGTCACTGAAGCATAGCCCTTCGGACTGAAGTGGGTGCCGTCTTCGACGAAGAAGTCCGGGCGGGGGTGGCCTTGGTCATCGAGGAAGGCGGGGAAGAGGTCGATGAACTCGACGTTCTTTTCGCTGCGCGCGAGTTCGGCGAGGAGCGTGTTCAGCGAACGAATGGCCGCGAGTACTTCGGGTGCACTGATGCTGCGGAGCACGGGCGGCACGCCGAGGCAGTAGATGCGGGTGTCGGGCAGGGTGGTGTGGATCTTCGTGATGAAGGCGCGTGCGGCGTCGCGGATCTGCTCGGGCGATTTGCCTGCGGCGAGGTCGTTGCCGCCGGCGTTGAGCAAGATCGTCTTCGGAGAGTAGGGCAGCACGATGCGGTCGGCGTAGTGCAGCACATCGGTGAGCTGTGCGCCGCCGAAGCCGCGGTTGATGACCTGTTGCTGGGGAAAGTAGGTGCCGACATCCGTCCAGCGCCGGGCGTTGGACCCGCCGACAAGCAGCACTGCCCCCTTCGGCGGTGGCGTGGCTGCATCGGCCGTTTCAAATTTCTTAATCGTCTCCTCCCACCGCGCGGGATTGCCTCCGCCTTTGGCACCTTTGCCCGCTTTGGCATTTTTCGCGGGTGGTTCAACCGCGGACAGCCCGCTGAGCATCAGCGTGGCTAGGAAGAGTACGACCGCCGCGAGAGGACGCAAGAATGAGAGATAATGATTCATGACTTCCCTGCGTGCTAGTTTCCGCCCAACACAGACACAGCGAAATAATCATAGATGGCCGCGTCTGTGATCTGGGGCACTCGCCTGAGCCCAACGTAAACCGCGTAACCGGTTAAGATGGCAACCGGAACGATGAGCCGCCAGTCCCACAGCGCGCCCCCGTGAATGACGCGGTTCTGGAAGGTTATGAATTCTGGCTGGCTGATGGCCCAGAGAAAGATCCCATACTTCGCCAGCCAACGCACCCTTCCGCCCCGGTCGCTCACCAGCGCTCCTGGCGCAGGCAGCAAACTCGGACGGATCGCGATGAAATGCGGAAAGGCCAGGAACAGAAAGAAGGCCAGGACAGCCGCAAGCGCAGCCGGCAAAAACAGGCCACGGGCACAGAGCAGGAACGAGGAGAAAAGCAGGCACGGCGTTGCAATGGCCGCAGCGCTGATCAGTCGTCGCATTTGGGGGAAGTGAGTCATGGCGGGTGTTTCAGTGGCGGGCAGGTAGATCGAAGCTCAGCTCTTGGCGAGGGCACGTCGGCGGTCATGCAGGAAGGCAGCGATGAGTACGACCAAGAAGAGAAGGCACATGACGACTACGCCGAGCGAAGGTTGCAAGTGGAAGAGGCCGCGTGCGATCTCCTTTAAAGCCAGCGCGGTACCAAGACTGAACAGCAGCCACCGGGAAAACGACGACATGGGGTACCCGCCCCAAGGAAACAGGGGCCAGCGAGGAGCGTGCCCGAAGAGCCGCTGGCTGAAAGCGTAATGAACGCCTCCGTAAAGAAAGCACGCGGCAGTCAAAAGATGGCCGTAATCAGGGAGGCTCATGAGTGGGTATCTACGAGGAGATTTGCGAAATCACCTAACCAAGGAGATCAATACCAGATTCTTTTGCTCGGGAGCAAGCTTAATAGATCACATGAGTTCGTTCACTCCGCCAGCGGAGGCTGTGCGATCAACTGCCGCAAGGTCGCCATCATGGGATGCTCCTTGAAACTCGGAAACCGCGCGGGCGGAATGAATGTCACCGAAGAGCCGATGGCCGTCGGCTCCGAGAGGTCGAGGGTGATCGTCTCCGGGTTCAGGCCCAGCCTGCCCCGGATGCCGGTGATGGAGGAGACCGGGATCGAAACCTCTTGCCCATGGCGGCGGACGCGCAGGACGCCGTTTTCATACACCACCGAGTCGGCAGCAGGAGATACCAGTGTCTGGTAGGTTAAATAATACACTACTCCGACCATGAGCAGGATGGCGGCGGCGATGGCAATGACCTGGAGCGGTGCGGGCTGTGGAATGAGCAGGCTGAGAAAGACCCCGGCATTCAGGGCGATCATGAAGGCGGGAGCAACCCGCCGCTGCATCACTGTCTGAAAGGAAGAGTGCAATTGGGTCATGGCTGGCGGTGGACACTGATATTGACGCACTCTTTTTCAAAAGGGCGTGGGGAATGTGCCGATAAAATTTGGAAATGGCAGGCGATTCTGGAATGAACGGGAAGGACACTCAAACACTTTGGGTCTCTCATTTTTCTTTGCGCGCACGTGGGTCCTTTGCAGGGATGACATCATGCAGAATTTTGCACAAAGAGTCCTCCCGTTTGTAACAATCGGCTTGTTCTTCACCAGCTGTGACAGTCGGCAAGACCACATCGCAGCGGCCGAGGGCAAGGGAAGATTGGCGCAATCGAAATACGATCAGGGTGATTATGCCCGAGCGGCGGTTCTCGCTGGTGAGGCCGTGAATGAACTCACTTCATTGGTGGGTTCGGACGACCCACGAACTTTGGACTGCCGCCACCTTCTTGCGGAGTTTCTACGAGCTGCTGGTAGAATCGAAGAAGCCATCTCCGAAAATCGAAGAGTTGTCGAAACTTCCACACGGGTTTTGGGGGAAACCGACGAAGACACTCTTTGCGCCCGTATCCGATTGGCTGCGGCATTGGCAGAGGTCTATAATTCGAATGGAGATCCCGACACTGCAGCTGCCCAAGAGGGTGAAAACATATGCCAAACAACCCTCGATTTCGCCGTGAAGGATCTGGGACCTGAATCGACTCCAGCTATGAAGGCGAGACAAACATTGGCGGTCATTCAAGCCAAGAGTGGAAAATTTAAGGAAGCGATTCAGAACAACACCGTATTAGTCGAAATCCAACGGATGAAACTGGGCAATGAGGATGAAAGCACTATCACCACGAGAATGAATCTCGCGGGAGCGCTCCTAGCGCAGAAGTTATATGATCCTGCGCTGCGAGAATTCCAGACTGTGTATGACATTAGGAAGAAGAGAGTTGGTGAAGACCATCCAGACACGATTATTGCTGAATCATGGATTGGGATGTGTCTTTCGGATCAAAATCGGCTAGCTGAAGCTCTCCCTGTATTAAGAGACGTGTGGGAACGCCGCAAACGCGTGCTTGGCAAAGCACACCGACGTACGCTTGTAGCTGGTTTTAACCTTGCCGTCTCCGAAATGAACAGCGGCAACCGCGAAGAAGCCAAACGAATTGTTACTGCGCTTTATGAATTTGCCTTGGAGGCCTATGGCCCCGCCGATTCCCAAACTCAGATGTATCAGCAAGCCATCGAAAAGGTCAAATAGCAGGCTGTGAGGGGTCAACGGCACCCCGCTTCAGCATCACCGCCAGCAATGCAATGTCCGCCGGATTCACACCTTGGGCTCGCGCCGCTTGGCCGAGGGTGGCGGGGCGGAGGGCGGTGAGGCGGTGTTTGGCTTCGGTTTTGAGGCCGGGGATGGCGTGGTAGTCGAAGTCGGCGGGGATCATTTTCTCCTCCATGCGGGAGGTCTTGGCGACCGTGTCTTCCTGCCGGGTGATGTAGCCGGCGTATTTGACGTCGTTTTCGACGAGGCTCCAGACCTCGGGAGTGAACTGGGAGTAGATCTCGGACGGAAGATTGGAGGGGAGGCTTTCGGGGCGGCGCAGCCATTTTTCGAGGGTCACACCTTCCAGGCGGACCTCTTGCAGCAGGGTGCGGGCGGTGGCAAGGGCGTTGATTTTTGCCTCCGTGTGCTTAACACGGAAAGGGGAGGCCAGACCGATGGCGGCAGCCAGGGGGGTGAGGCGGAGATCGCAGTTGTCCTGGCGGAGGAGCAGGCGGTACTCGGCGCGGGAGGTGAAAAGGCGGTAGGGCTCGGTGGTGCCTTTGGTGACGAGGTCGTCGATCATCACGGCCAAGTAAGCCTGGCTGCGCTGCAGCAGGAAAGGGGGGCGGCCCTGGGCCTTGAGCGCGGCATTGACCCCGGCGATGAGACCCTGACCGGCGGCCTCCTCGTAGCCGGAGGTGCCATTGATCTGCCCGGCGAAGTAGAGACCTGAAACGCGCTTGGTTTCCAGGGTGGGATGGAGCTGGGTAGGGGGGCAGTAGTCGTACTCCACAGCGTAACCTGGGCGGACGATCTCGGCGTTTTCGAGGCCGGGGATGGACCGGATGAAGTCATACTGGACCTCGAAGGGCAGAGAGGTGGAGACGCCGTTCACGTAGAATTCGCGGGTGTGGCGACCCTCAGGTTCCAGGAAAATCTGGTGTCGTTCCTTCTCCGCGAAGCGCACCACTTTGTCCTCCACGGAGGGGCAATAGCGCGGTCCGACCCCTTCAATCCGGCCCGAATACATCGCCGACTTGTGGATATTGGCCCGGATGATGTCGTGCGTTTGGGGGGTCGTGTAGGTGATCCAACAGGGAATTTGTTCCACGTGGAACGTTACAGGCGACCAGGAGTTGAGGGTGAACTGGTTCGGACCGGTGCCGGGAAGGGGGGTAGAGCCCTCGATAGTCTCCTCCGGTTCGTCCTCCGGGAGGGTGCCGGAGAGGTAGCTGAAGCGCGGGGCGGGCTCATCCCCGGGCTGAAGTTCGCACTTGGAGAAGTCGATGCTGCGGCTGTTGAGGCGGCAGGGGGTGCCAGTTTTGAAGCGCTCGACGTCAAAGCCAAGAGTGCGCAGGCTGTCAGACAGGGTGGAAATGCTGTCCCCCATGCGCCCGCCAGCCTGGTTCTGCTGCCCCACATGGAGGAGTCCACGCATGAAAGTGCCGGAAGAAATGATGACTGCCTTGGCCCGGTAGATCATCCCTAGGCTCGTCCGAACCCCGGTGATGGCATCGTTTTCGACGAGAATTTCGGCGGCATTGCCCTGATGGAGGTCGAGGTTGGGCTGGTTTTCGATCAGCCATTTCATCCGAAACTGGTAGGCCTTCTTGTCGCACTGGGCGCGTGGGGCCTGGACGCTGGGCCCCTTGCGGGCGTTCAGCATGCGAAACTGGATGCCCGTGGCATCCGTGTTCCGGCCCATCACCCCACCGAGGGCATCAATCTCACGCACCACATGACCCTTGGCCAAGCCACCAATGGCCGGATTGCAGGACATCTGGGAGATGGTGTCGAGGTTTTGGGTGAGGATGGCCGTCTTGCAACCGAGCCGCGCAGCAGCCATCGCAGCCTCCACCCCGGCATGGCCGGCTCCGCAGACAATGACGTCGTAGTGCTTGGGGAAGGTGTAGAGGCTGGTGGACATGGGGGCGACGAGACTAGCACAGGCCGAAAATTGTTCCATGTGGAACAAAAGGGAATCGCAGACAACGTTTCAAATGCGGGGGCAGGGGTCTTGGAAGGCGAGCAAAGAAAGCTAAGGGGTTGTCGAATGCGGAGATTGTGGGGAGGGAAATGGGCGGTGAAAGTGATGGCCAGAGGTGGAGTCGGGCGCGAGGTTACGGAAAGGGAGCCGGATGGACGCGTGGTGGGAGAAGAGATTGGGGAGGACTGAGAGAAAAGAGGGCAGGGCGGGCAGGGGCTGGACCGCGTTTGAGAAGCCCTCGCCTAGGGTGGATCAAAGCTCCGTAGTCCGCAGGCTAGAGCTTCAAGGTTGTGGGCTCCGACGATTGCTGGCTAGGGACAGCCAGCTCTACCAACGTTGAGCCTGCTCATGCCCAGCGCGAGGTAGGGTGGCTTGTCCCCAAGCCGACGCGAACGTCTCGATGCACGCATTGCGGAAATCCGCTTTTGGAAATGCTATAAAGTCGGGGACGGCACAGAGCCGAATCTTGAAGGCCTGCAGCACAGCGACTGACATGAATGCCCATCGAACTTGGGTCACCCAGCGTTGCTCTAAAAAGGATGCATCTTGAGCCATCGACCTTCACCTCCGCTATACCATGCACGGGAGTCAGATTCTCCCCTGCCGCAGTTCAAACACCTTGCTTGCTTCCGGCATGCATCCAGCTAGTATCGCCCTACCTCATGGCCACCGCAAAAGCCCCCTCAAACGCCCTGGCGAAACACGCCTCCGACCCCATCAATCAGAAGCTCACTGCTGCCGACAAAGTGGGACTTTATCGTCAGATGGTCCGCATCCGCCGCTTCGAGCAGGTGTCGCTCCAGCACTACCAGGCCGGTCGCATGGGCGGCTTCCTCCACCTCTACATTGGCCAGGAATCCGTGGCCGTCGGCACCGTTTCGGTCATGGGCGAACACGACCACGTCATCACCGCCTACCGCGATCACGCGCACGCTTTGGCCGTGGGCATGAACATGAACGAGTGCATGGCAGAACTCTATGGCAAGGCCACCGGCTGCTCACGCGGCAAGGGCGGATCGATGCACTACTTTGCTCCTGACAAAAACTACTGGGGCGGTCACGGCATCGTGGCTGGTCAGACCCCGCTGGGTCTTGGCCTCGCTTACGGTTTGAAATACCGTGGCCTCAAAGGTGCTGCGCTCTGCTTCCTCGGTGACGGCGCCGTGAACCAAGGTGCTTTCCATGAATCCCTGAATCTCGCCGAGCTCTGGGACCTGCCAGTGATCTATGTGATCGAAAACAACGGCTACTCCATGGGCACCAGCCAGCAGCGCTCATCCGCCTATGTCGACTATCTCGCCAAGCGCGCTGAAGGTTACGGCATGGCCTGGGAGCAGTTCAACGGCGAAGACGTCTATGAAGTACGTGCCGGAGTCAGCAAGGCCATCGAGCGGGCGCACAATCAATCGAAGCCAAGCATCATCGAAATCGCCACCTACCGCTGGGAAGGCCATTCCGTGGCCGACGCGAACAAGTTCAAGTACCGCACCAAGGAAGAAGTCGAGAAGTTCCAAAGCGAACACGACCCGATCCAGGTCTGGAAGCGCAACCTCCTCAGCGAAGGCGTCGCCACCGAGGAAGAGCTGAAGAAGATCGACAAAGAAGCGCAGAAGGAAGCAGAAGACTCCGCTGAGTTCGCGAAGAACAGTCCGTATCCCGAACCGGAAAGCATCTTCGAAGATGTGTACTGGGAAGTGGACAACAAGACCGAAGCCGGTCAGACCGGACGGCACTTCTTCAACGACTGAATCAACTGATGGGGAAGGGCGCTTCTTTTCTGAGTGCACCATCCCTGTTGGAGCACCGTTCGTGGGTTTCGTCGTAATTGCTCAAAACCTGCAGGCGAGGCACCTCAGGCCATGGTCAGCCCAGAGGACGAACCTCCGAGGAATGAATGCGCGGAGTTGAAACCGCCATAATTCATTCAATACCAATTACTTGCAACACATGCCTCTGCTGTGTATCCACCGCAGAGGCAGCTTGATTCATTGCAAGTCAATCTGGCAGCCTTGCAGCTACTTTGTTTCCACCGCAGAGGTGACCGTGTCCGCCTGACTCGTCAGGATGACGGCATGCTTGTCGTAGGTCGCCTTGGCTTCGACGAGTTGCGTCACGTAGTTCAGCGCCTCGTCCAAGGGTACGTTGGCGAGTGACAAGCTCAGCTTGCGTTTCGCGAGCTCTTCGCCCTTCACGATCACGTTTGGCGTCACCTTTCCACCGCTCGCATTTTTGGACAGCGCCCGCAGACCCTCAATGGCTTCGGTCAGTGTGACGTCGTCCATTTGCACCTTCGGCAAGGTGACGGCGGCGTATTGATTTTTAAGCGAGTTGTCCTTCGGCTGGTAGTTGGCGCGGATGTAAGCCAGCATGCTCGCCGTCTCCGCGTGCTTCGGATTCGCCGCCGCCACGCGGGAGAGCAGGCGGTACGCTGTATCCAGGTCGCCTTTATAATAAGCGGCACGTCCCTGCTGATACACGGCGTTCAGGTCTTCTGCTTTTGCTGAGAAGCCCGCAGCGGACATGAACAAGGCAGTTGTCAGAAACATAACCGCCGTCGAAACCTTGGACCCAATCAATGATGTTTTCATAGTGGTGGCTTAATTTGAAATGATTTCATCAAATCGCTGAAAGAATGTCAAGATCGCAGACGCACGGCGAAGCTTGATGCCATGCCCATCCTGTTCCATCGGTGAAGCATGCCGCCGCCGAAAAAACCCGCCGCCAGCCAGGTGAATGTCTTCATTGGCAGCGATGAAGCGCGCGTGAAGGAAGCCGCACTCATGCTCGTGCGCAGCCTCACGCCACCCGATGCTGGAGACTTCAGCAATGACATCATCGACGGCACTGCGGACAACGCCGAACATGCCGGTAACATCTGCTCCAACGTCTGTATGGCACTACAGATGCTGCCCTTCTTCGGTGGCAGCAAAGTGGTGTGGCTGAAAAACGCCAACTTCCTTGGCGACTCCGGTCCGGGCAAAGGTCAGGATGCGGTGAACGGATTCGAACGGATTCTAGACGTCGTCGAACGCGGCCTCGGCAGTGATGTGAGCTTCGTCATCAGTGCCACCGGCATCGACAAACGCCGCAGCACCTACAAGCGCATCTCGAAAATCGCCGCCTTCGAAGTCTTCGACAAGCCCGACACCTCACGCGCCGGATGGGAGGGCCCGGTGCTCGCCATGGCTTCACGCAAGGCCAAGGAACTCGGCATCACCTTTGAAACCGGTGCGCTGGAGCTGCTCGTACAGATGGCCGGCGATGACACGCGGCAGATGGAAAACGAGCTCGAAAAAATTGATCTCTATCTCGGCGAACGCCGCCGCGCCGGATTGAAGACCGTGCAAAACATGGTCTCCATGAGCCGCGCCGGTGTGCTGTGGGATCTCGGCAACGCCATCGGCAAACGCGATCTGCCGCGCGCGCTCGAGCTCCTCGGCACACTCATGTATCAAGGCCAAAACGCCATCGGTCTGCTGCTCGCCGCCATCGTGCCACGGGTGCGCAGCCTGCTGCTCATCAAAGACCTCGGCTCACGGTACAAGCTCAACAAGTTCAACTACGCCGGATTCTGCTCCTCGCTCGAAAGCCTGCCCTCAACGGCCACCTCTCATCTGCCGCGCAAAAAAGACGGCACTGGTTTCAATGCCTACCCGATGTTTCTCGCCATCCCTGAAACCGGCAACTTCTCCCTCGAAGAACTCCACGCCGGTTTCAAAGCCTGCCTCGCCGCCAATTCCAAACTCGTCACTTCATCGCTCGATCCCAAGCTCGTGCTTGAGCGTCTGCTCGTGGGCTTGCTTGCCAGACAATCCCGCTGATTTCATCATGTCCTCCTCCACCATCCTTGCCTGTCTTGCCATCGGTGTCGTCAGCGGTGCAGTTGCTGCCTTGTGCGGCGTGGGTGGTGGTGTCGTGATGGTCCCGGCGTTTGTGTTCTTCCTCAAACTGCCGCATAAAACCGCCGTCGCGACTTCGCTCGCCATCATCATTCCCACCGCCCTGATGGCCACCACACAGAATGCAAAGCATGGCTTTGTGGATTGGAAAGTCGCCGCGTTCACTGCGATCTCCGCATCCATCTTCGCCTACTTCGGCGCGGGCTGGATGAAGACCCTGAGCAGCGAAACACTCACCCGCATCTTCGGCATCATCCTCGTCACCTTCGGTACGCGCATGCTGATTTACGGCAAGGCTTGATGCCTTACCACACCAGCGCGTCGAGAAAGAACGTCGCCACCATGCCCAGCGCCACGATCAGGCGCAGCACCAGGCCCACGCCCGTACCCAGCAGCGATCCCCATGCAGATTTCGCCGCAGGCTGCAGCTGCTTCTTGGCAAAGATCAGCTCAAAGGAAACGCCACCGATCAACGGACCGAGCACCAAACCAAACGGGATGAAGAACATGCCCACAAGGCCACCAATGAACACTCCGGCGATGCCCCAGCGGCTCGCGCCGAACCAGCGTGCGCCCATCGCACCACTGGCAAAATCTACGACATAAGACAGCACCAGCCCGAGCGATAAAATCACCAGGCCCCAGGTGCTCATGCCAGACTCTGGACGCAGCACGGTGTGCAAAATGCCTGCTGCAAAAATCAGCATTGGCCCCGGCAGAAAAGGTACCACCGAGCCAATGATGCCGACAATGAGCAGGCAGATCGTCAGCGTCCAAACACCCCACATCTGCCACGGCATCGTGGTGAAAAAATGCGCCGTCGAATGCCAGGCGTTGGTAAGCCACTCAGTCATCGCACCACCTTGTTTTAGTTTCGACCGGCTGCCGAACGCTCTTCGGCCAGTTAAGTCCCGCACGCGGCCAGCCGAGATAGATGAGACCCACGCAGCGATCTTCCGCACCGATTTGCAACCACTCGACAAACTCACGAGTGCCCAGCAGCGGCGGCGATGACCAGTAACATCCAAGACCAGCCGCCGTGGCAGAGAGCTGCAGATTTTGCAGCGCACAGGCCACCGCCTCGATTTCTTCCACTTCGGGAATCTTTGCTCCACCACGCCGTTCCATCACGCAGGCGATCACCACCGGGGAAAGCAAAGGGTTCTCGCCCAATTTCTTCATCTTGTCCTCGCGAAACTCATTCGCCGGTGTCGTCTCGCGATAAACACGCTGCATCGCCTCCGCGAGCCGCTGCCGAGCCGCGCCTTGATGCACGACAAATTTCCACGGCTCCGTCAGCCCATGCGTCGGTGCCCACGTCGCATCTTCGAGGATCTGTGTGAGAAGCATACGCTCCACCTTCCGCGTCGCATCCATGTCCACCGGCTTGATGGAACGGCGGTGGCGAATGAGCGCGCTGAGTTGGGAATGCGTGGCGATGTCAGACATGTGCGAAGTGACCCTTACACCATAGGCAATCGTTTGCTCAAGCTTTGAAGCAGCAGGATTGTTGCCCACAGATCGTCCGGCCCTTCAAGCGCTTTGCCGTGGACTTCCCGCCTGACTCAGCTTCTTTCAGCCGCGCATGAAACCTGCCTCGCTTCGCCTGTTTTTTCTCCTGCTCGTCATCGTGGCGGGAGTCTTCGGTGTGTCGCGGCTGGATTTCGATGTCGATCCGCTCAGCCTCCTGCCGCAGGAGCTGCCAGGACTGCAGGGCACACGCCTGCTGCGCGAGCAAAAACGCAATCTGCTGCTCATCGCTGTGCAGGCCGATGATCCGGCCCTGGTCGAAGTCGCCGCCGATGCGCTGGCCGAACATCTGGCCGCCAAACCGGAGCTGTGCGCCAGCGTGCGCAGCAAATCCCTGCTGCAATCCGATCCTTCCATCATCGCCGAAGTCGTCGCTTATCTCTGGCTCAATGCACCGCCGCAGGAAGTGGCAAAGCTTATCACCTCGCTTGCACCAGCATCCATCACAGCCCTGCTCGCCAAATCCAAAGAGGCGGCAGGTGCTTCTCTCGACCTGCAAAACGCCACGCTAAGTGGCTACGATCCGCTCGGCCTTGCACGCGGAGCTATGTCACTCATGAGCGGCGGTGGCGACATGAGCAGCCTCATGGGCGATGAATTCAGCAACGCCGATGGCACACTGCGCCTGCTATTTGTCACACCACCGGGCAAAGCGCTGGCCGATTATCGCGCGGCCAATGCGTGGCTCACGCAGATCAAAACAGCCGTGCGTGAGCAGTGGCTGCCACAGCAGAAGGAACTCACAAGCGTGAAGATCGGCTTCACCGGCGATCCCGCGTTTCAAGCAGAAATCGCAACCGGCATGGAAGGGGACATGAAACAATCCATCGGTGCGGTTACCTTCATCGTCGGCTTCCTCTTCTGGCTGCTGCACCGCAGTGTGAAGCCGCTGCTCTGGCTGATGCTCGCCATCCTCTGCGCCAATCTGCTCACCCTAGGAACAGCGGGTGTGATTTATGGAGCTCTCAATGTGATGTCGATGGGCTTCGCCGCGATTCTGACTGGATTGATCGAAGACTTTGGCGTGTTCGGTTTGCATGTGGCACGTGAACATCCGACTGAAGGTTTCGGCAGCATCTGCCGGCGTACACTTCCCAGCGTCACGTGGTCTGCCGTCAGCATCGCCGGCATCTTTGCCATGCTGGGTCTCAGCCAGCTTCCCGGCGTCGCACAGCTCGGTGTGTTGTCCGCCCTTGGCGTGATGATCGGTGCTGCAGTCATGATCTTCGGCTTTCTGCCGCTGGGCATGACCACGGGAAAAATCGAGGATCACCACGGCACCATACGACTGGCCATGCGGATGCAGGGCATCATGGTGTGGCTGGTGTTGATCGCCCTCATAGCCGCAACTGCCGTGATTGGATGGAAAGGTCTGCCAAAGATGGACTTCGGCTCTGCCGTGCTGCGTCCTGACAAGAGCGAGGCCTTCGATGTCTTTGACAGCATCGAACAACGCATGCTGAACTCCAGCTCAGAGCCTGGACGCAACGTGCCTCTCGTCTTCGCAGCTAAAGATGCCACCGCCCTGCGCCAGAGCATCATTGACGCACAAAAGACGCTGAAAAGCGATGAAGTCGAAGCCCAGCTGCTTCCGCTCGCACTGGTGCCTGATGCAGACGCGCAAAAGGCGAATCGCGCCGCCTTGCAGTTGCTCACCACACGCGAAAACGCTCTCAAACAGGCCATCGGTGCCGCCGGATTCACCGAAGCCGCCTACGCTCTGACGCAGAATGTCTTCAAGCAATGGCGTGAGTGGGCTGCCGCCAAAACAGAGCTGCCGCTCTGGCCCAAGCCCATCGTACTTGAAAACCTCGGCGGAATTGTATCCCAACATGCCAAACACGGTTTGATGGCTATAGGTTCCGTGCGTCTTGCCCCAGGGCGCACCTTGGAAAATGCACCGGTGTTGCATGCAGTGGAAAAGGTTCCCGGTGCTCATCCAGCCGGCTGGGCCTTCCTGCGCACATCGCTGGAGCCGCTGCTGAAGCGTGAGATCCTGCGCGTCTGTCTGCCCACCGTCCTCATCGCGTGCATTCTGTTTCTGCTGGTGTTTCACGGCTGGCGGGAGCGTGTGTTCGCCTTCTTCACCCTCGCTGCCAGCGGCTGGATTCTGCTCGGCGGCATGTCAGCCTGGGGTCTGACCTGGAATCTCATGAGCGTAGGAGCCATACCTCTCTGCCTTGGACTGGGCCTCGATTTCACCATCCATGTGATGCATTCTCTGCGTGAGCCCGGCATGACCCGCGAGCGTGTCGCCTCACTGGGCCGTTCGCTCGCCTACTGCGGTCTCAGCACCGGCCTCGGTTTCGGCGCCCTCGCCGCAGGCAGCAATCGCGGCCTTATCACCCTCGGCATGACCGCCATGATCGGTGTGCTCACTGTACTGATAACAGCTGCCTTTGCCTTGCCGTGGGTCTGGTTCCGGCACAAGGACTGAACCGATAACCCCAGCCGGCCCCCAGCACTTTCCCCACCCCTGATTTTTCACTGGCGCAAACGCTCCTCCTGCGTACTATGCTCGACTCTCGGTAGAGATGGTGGCCGTAGTTCAACGGTAGAGCCCCAGATTGTGATTCTGGTTGTTGCGGGTTCGAGTCCCGTCGGTCACCCCACTTTTTTCATGGAGTGCTGCCGGAAATCCGGCTAGAAAAGAGGCACACATGGAACCGCTGGAACACGTCATAGGCCACACCTTCCGCGATCCCGCGTTGCTCCAGCTCGCGCTCACTCATGGCAGCGTTGGTTATGAAAATCAGAAAACTCATTCCGATAACCAACGCCTCGAATTTCTTGGAGATGCCGTGCTTCAACTCGCCCTCTCTCATCTTCTCTTTCAGCGCCTCCCTCAAGCCGATGAGGGAGTGCTGACCCAAGCGCGCGCGCAACTCGTCTCCACGAAGGCGTTAGCCCGCATCGCCCGTCGCATTAGCCTCGGCGCCTATCTGCATATGGGACGTGGTGAAGAGGCCAACGGTGGTCGGGACCGGGAATCCACGCTCGCAGATGCCCTGGAAGCCGTCGCTGGTGCCATCCACCTGGATTCCGGGAACGAAGCCGCGCACCAATTTGCTGCACGACTCTTTGCTGAAGAACTGGAAGCTCTGAACCGTGGCCCGCTGGATGCCAATCCCAAGGGACAGCTCCAGGAACTCATTCAATCCGTAGGCGTCGAACCGCCTCTCTATGAGATTGTCGGATCTGAAGGGCCAGATCATGCCAAAAACTTCATTGCAGCCGTCTCCTGGAAGGGCACGCAGCTTGGACGTGGAGCAGGCCGCAGCAAAAAGGACGCCGAAGTGGTGGCAGCCCAGGCCGCACTCGACAATCCAGCCCTCCGTGAATTGCTGCGAACAACTCGTGCACAACCGGACGAACAAAACCGCCGGTCATGAGAGCAACCGCTAACAGTCCCAGTTGTTCGGGCTCGCTCACAATTCCTGCCGGATCCATTCACAGCTCATCTGACCGTGGAACCCCTGTATTTCCAAAGGGGAACCCACTTGTTGGGCTTGTTCGCAGTACTTACGGATATGAGTAATTTAACAACCTAGCTAACCCCAATCATAAGAGCTGGGAACAACTCAGCCGATGATGAGTTTTCAATCCTTATGGGCCCTTCTCACATCCAGGAAGTTTTTGATGCTCAGCGCAAAAATCGCTGGCACATCGCGCAGAGCACAGCGGAGCAACGCATTGCCAAGCTCAAGCTGCTCAGGGCTGCTTTGCATGCACGGCGGGATGAGATTGTGGCAGCGATGCAAAATGACTTCGGCAAATGCCAGGCGGAGGTTGCCATGTCAGAAATTGCTCCGGTGACGGATGAGATCGCGTTCGTCATTGCACGATTGAAACGCTGGATGAGACCTAAACGCGCGGGTACTCATCTCTTCACGCTGGGATCACGCAGCGAAGTGCGCTATGAAGCCAAAGGCCAGGTGCTCATCCTCGCTCCATGGAATTATCCTGTGCATCTGTTCCTGCTTCCGCTCGTGGGTGCCATCGCTGCGGGCAATGTGGTGATGATGTCTGCTTCGGAGCGGACGCCGCACACAGAAGCGGTGCTGACACAACTCATCAACGAAACCTTCTCTTCAAATGAAGTTGCCGCATTCACCGGTGGCGTGCCAGCAGCGGAAGCGTTGATGGACCGTCCTTTCGATCATGTGTTCTTTACCGGCAGCCCTGCGGTCGGCAAAAAGATCATGGCCAAAGCTGCGCAGCATCTGGCAAGCGTCACACTGGAACTTGGTGGCAAATCCCCGGCGGTGTTGGATGCGAATTGCGACATTCCCAAGGCAGCTCTTGCGATCGCGTTTGGCAAATTTCTCAATGCCGGGCAGACTTGCATATGTCCTGATCATGTCTGGGTGCCACGTGCTTTGTGCGCTGAATTCTTGTCAAAAATCAGCGGACTCATTCGTGAGTTTTATGGCGACACACCGCTGCTGCGCCAGGCCTCCCCTGACTTTGCACGAGTGGTGGATGCGCGTGGCTGGCAGCGCATGAAGCGGTTGCTTGATACCTCCATCGCAGAAGGTGCCCAGGCTGTCATCGGTGGTGAAACGGATGAGGCCACCCGCTATGTGGCACCCACGGTATTGAGCGGTGTGACCACGGACATGAGCATCATGCAGGAAGAAATTTTTGGCCCCGTGCTTCCGGTGCTAGCCTATGATTCACTGGATGAAGTGCTCTCTTTCATTCAGTCAGGCGGCAAACCGCTCGCACTGTATGCCTTTGGTCATGACGATGTTTTTACTCAACGCATGCTGCATGAGACCAGTGCCGGCGGCACGGTCATCAACAACACCTTGCTGCATATCGTAAACTCCCATCTGCCTTTTGGTGGTGCAGGCCAGAGCGGCCAGGGCAGCTATCATGGTCATCACAGCTTCCGCACGTTTTCTCATGAACGCGCTGTGGTACATCAAGGGGGGGTGATCGCGTCCCTGGTGCCCCTGCCGCATCCACCCTATTCGAAAATGAAGGCCATCGAAAAAATCGTGCTGAAGCAGAAGACAGGTCTTGGGCCTGGCGGGTCTTGATACTCCAATGCGAATCACCTTAAAGTAGTTCCTCATTGTTGGAGCATTTGCAGCTCTCCTCGCTGTTTCATACTGGGCTGGCTCTTTTCGGCTTATTAAGCGGCCGACAGAGGATCTGAACGTCGTTCTTGTTCCAGTGCCGGTTGATTCGCTTGTTCCCGCGGATCATTGGATCAGGCATTACGATGTTTATGTGTCACGCATCCCGTGGCGCAATGTGGATTCGAACTATCTGCCTCTGCATTTTATTCCCCGAGGCAAACCTTCCCACATCGAAATAGGCAGAGAAGATTATCTGGAATTTGAAGGAGTGCCGGTTGATACAACAAAGCCATTCTGTCCTGCACAGGCAGACATTGATTCAGCTCAGCCATTCGTCATTTATCTTGATTACATCAGCAACGATCTCACAGGCACGGGAATCGATCATGCAAAGATTCGTCTACCGCATTAAGAGGTGCGGATCACGCAATTGTCAGTCCACTACTTCAGCGGCCAGAACACCGGCACCATGGCCAGGATGACAATCAGCATCACAAGAGTCAGACCACCTCCGACCTTGATGAAGTCCGCGAAGCGGTATTTGCCGGGGCCATAGACCAGGATGCAGCTCGGCTCAAATGGCGTGAGCATGGATGCGGAGGCGCTAAGCATGACGCCGATGGCAAAGGCGCGTTGATTGGCCCCCATGTTAGCAGCGGCCTGCAACGCAACCGGCAGCACCACCAGTGCAGCAGCAGCATTCGACATCGGCTGCGTCAGCAGGATCGTCAGCAGACAGAAGCCGGTGAAGACTGCAAAGACTCCCCAGGGCTGCAGCCAGCCGGTGATGAAATTGGCAATCATGCTCGAGGCACCGGAGACTTTCATCGCTTCGCCAAAAGCCATCATCCCACCGATCAGAATCAGCAGCCGCCAGTCGATGTTGGTGTAGGCATTCTCCAGTTTGATGCAACGCGTCAGGACCGCCATGATGGCCACCAGGACGAACGCGACGGTGTCAGGCACCCAGTCAAAGCTGCTGAGGATGACGGCGATGACAAAGGCAACCAGCAGCATGAGACCGCGCCGACGCGCCTCCGCACTGAACTGATGCTGCGTGATGACGATCATGTCATTGCCTTCTTCGAAGACACGGAAGCGATCACCCGGCCCCTGGAGCAGCAGCACATCACCTGCGCGCAGTTTTTCATCGGCCATGTGGTGCATCAAGGTGCGATCACCACGCATCAGGGCAAGAACGGAGAGCCCGGTGCGCTGACGAAAGTTGTTGTCGCGCAAGGACCGGCCCACAAAGCCGGAGCGTGGGGTGAGGACGACTTCGGCGATCTGCGCATCGCGCATATCCACGCCAGAGCTGCGCAGAGTGACATCTTCGAGGATGTCGAGCCCCTCGATCTTCTTCACACGGATCAGGTTTTCCACCTTGCCCGCGACCAGCACCACATCCCCTTCTTCAAAACGAAGATTGGGTCCGGCATCGAGAGGATGGTCTGCCCTGCGGATCTTCATGACTTGGAAGTCCATCGCGGAGAAATCCGAATCGAAGGCGGCCTGGCCGATGAGCGGTGATCCGGGCAACACCATGACCTCGGCGAGGTAATCACGCATGGCGTCACCGGCGACGGCGGCAGCCTTGTCGCGTTCGGGCACCAAACGGGTGCCGATGAAGACCATGTAAAGAATGCCAGTCAGGGTGAGGACAATGCCGATGCCGGTGAATTCAAACATGCGCAGTGGTTCCAAACCAAGTTTGGTGATAGCACCACTCACAGCGACGTTTGTGGAGGTTCCGATCAATGTGCAGGTGCCGCCCATCAGAGAGGCAAAAGCCAGTGGCATGAGCAGGCGAGAGGGCGGGATCCGCAGCTTGCGTGACAAGCCCATCACCGGCCCGACAAAAACCGCCGTCACCGTGGTGTTGTTCATGAAGGCGGACACACCGCCCACCACGGCCATCATGAAGCCCATGAGCCGCTTTGGTTTGGTGCCGAAGGTCTGTGCCAGCACGCCGCCCATCATGTCCAGCACGCCGGTCTCACGCAGTGCGGCACCAATGACAAAAATCGCCGCAAGCAGGATGATCACACGATCCCCAAATCCGGCAAAGGCGCGATCTGCCTTCAAAATGCCGCACATGACCAGCACGCACAGCATCGACAGGGTGACGATATCCACGGAGATTTTCTCCGTGGCAAAGGCGATGACGGCTACGACAAGCAGTGCGATGACAATCCAGGCTTCCATTGGGAAGCACCAGTGGCGCAGGGACATAGACTGCTCAAGGAGCAAGCCGCGTAAACCGTGTCTGCGTGCTGTTTTTGAAGCAGCCATTCGCTCTGACTCAGGCTATACAAAAGTCAGTCAGCAGGATGATCGAGGCGCAGAATCTTGACGGACGAGATCAAAATCGTGCCACAGAACACCACACGAATGCTGCTATACACAAACCCCTTACCAAATTTTGCCTCACCATGCATCACATCGAGCAAATAGTCTCCAATGTGAAACGTGGCAGCAAGGCTGGCGAGGATCAGCAGCACGCAGGCGATCTTGAGGGCCCTGGCGCCACCAACTAAATAGCCGCCGATTGCAAAACTTGCCGAGCAAAACACGCTGGTCGCGAGTTCAAGCTGGCCAGCACCGAATTTCATATAGAAGGGCAGCAGCGTAAAAACTCCATAAAGACTCCAGAGGACCATCAGGATAGCCGGAGCCAGCAGCCGGTTCTGCCATACCTCCAGTTCAGTCTGCCAGCGTTTTTTTGCATTCACAGCAGCCAACTGCACTTTGCAGGTGGCGATCTGCTCATCAGTCAAAACTTTGCCCTTGGTGCGATGACTCCAGCATGAGGTGCAGAAGTCATCCTTAAAATCCGCGATTATCCCGCAATACGTGCATTTTTGTCGAGGAATCATGGGGGTGCTTTTGCAAGGCAGTGCATGAAGAGTCAAGCAACGGTCTGGCAACAGAAGAGAAAAACGCAGGCATTTTCAATTTCCGGTGCTTTCCACTCTTGCCATCCAGTGTCTGTCTCCATACTCTCCGCCCCACTATGAGCGAAAAAACACCTGTGAACTGGGAAAAGCTGGAAGCAAAGCCGGAATTCCGAGCGCTGCTGGCCCGGAAAAAGGCATTCATCATTCCTGCCACGATCTTCTTCCTGATCTACTATCTCGCGCTGCCCATCCTGGTGGGCTACTGGCCCGACCTCATGAAGCAAAAGGTCTGGGGCGAGGTGAACATCGCCTACGCCTTTGCGCTATCGCAGTTTTTCATGGCCTGGATCATGGCCTTTCTTTACGTGCGCGTCGCGGCGAAGTGGGACAAGGCGGCCGCCGAAGTGATCCATGGCCACCATTGAGTGGTGTGCGGTCCTGCGTTTTCAATTTTTGACCTTTTTTCTATTTTATGACCATTGCTCAGATCATGTTCATGGCCTTCGTCGGCCTCACTCTTCTCATCACCTTCTACGCTGCCAAGAAGAACACGGGAGCCAGCGCGTACTTCGCTGCTGGCCGCAGCATCACCGGCTGGCAGAACGGCCTCGCGGTGGCTGGAGACTACATGAGCGCTGCCTCTTTCCTCGGCATCTCCGGCATGATCTGCTTCTCCGGCTACGACGGCTTCATGTACTCCGTGGGTTTCCTGGTGGCCTACATCACCGTGCTGCTCATCGTGGCCGAGCCGCTGCGGAATGCGGGCAAGTACACCATGGCCGACCTCCTGGCCTACCGACTCAAGCCGCGTCCGGTGCGTGCGCTGGCCTCGCTTAGCACGCTGATCGTGTCCACGATTTACATGATCGCACAGATGGTCGGCGCGGGCGGCATCATCGAGCGTCTCATCGGCATTGAGTTCGCACCAGCGGTCATTGGCGTCGGCGTGCTGATGCTGGTGTATGTCGTCTTTGGCGGCATGCTCGCCACCACCTGGGTGCAGATCATCAAGGCGCTGCTGCTTATCGCCGGTGCCCTGCTGCTCAGCTTCCTCGTGCTGCAGTTTCATCACTTCAGCTTCACCGAATTCTTCAATTCCGTTTCCAAGGCCGACTACGGTGGCAGTGCGGAACCCAAAAATCTGATGCAGCCAGGCCTGAAGTACGGCGTGGCCGCCGCCGGTCCCTGGGGGCCGCTTGATCTCATCTCCCTCTGCCTCGGCCTCGTGCTGGGGACTGCCGGCCTGCCGCACATTCTGGTGCGCTTTTACACCGTGCCGGACGCCAAGACCGCGCGCTCCAGCGTGGTGTGGGCCATGGCCATCATCGGCCTCTTCTACATCATGACGACCTTCTTCGGTTTTGGTGCCGCCACCATTCTGAAAAAGGAACTCATCACCACGGCCGCGGGCAAGCCCGACATTAACATGGTCGCGCCTATCCTGGCCGGGCACCTGGGCGGGCCGTACTTCTTCGCCTTCATCAGTGCCGTCGCCTTCGCCACCATTCTCGCGGTGGTCGCCGGTCTGACCATGAGTGCCAGCGCCAGCTTCGCGCATGACTTCTTTTCCAATGTGATCCATCACGGCAAAGCAAACCGTCCGGGCGCGGAAATGATCGTGGCACGCGTCACCGCCTTCTGCGTGGGTGCGGTCAGCATCGCCATCGCCATCTATCTGGGCCCCAGTGTGAACACGGCTTTCCTCGTCGGCCTGGCATTTGCCGTCGCAGCGAGCGCGAACCTGCCGGTCATCATCTTCAGCGTCTTCTGGAAGCGCTTCAACACTTCGGGTGCCGTGGCCGGACTCAGCGCAGGACTCATCTCTGCCATCGTCCTCATCCTGCTCAGCCCGAACGGTCTCTTCGGCAAAGCCGGCGCCATTTTCCCGCTCGAAAATCCCGGCATCGTCAGCATCCCCATCGGCTTCATCGCCGCCTGGCTTGGCACCATTCTGACCGCGCGTGATCCTGAAGCCGAAGCCAAATTCGCCGAACTCACCGTCCGCGCCCACACCGGCCTCGGTGCGGAGAAGGCCACATCTCATTGATCAGAAACGGATGCGGGCAGCAATGCCCGCATCACCCTTTCACGTGCAACAAGGACAAGGCTGCACAAAATGCCCGGGCGTGATCTCCTTCAGCGTGAGATCCATCCCCACGCTTTGCTCCCACTTCGGGTGCTTCATGCGGTGGCCGAAGGCGCAGCCGGCGGGCGGGTTAATAGGAGAAGGCACGTCGCCTCGCAGCAACTGCCGTGCGCGGCGCTGCGTCGGATCGGCGATGGGAATCGCGTCGAGCAATGCCTTGGTATACGCATGGCGCGGGTTTTGATAGAGCTCGGTCGCAGGCGCTAGTTCGACAATCTTGCCGAGGTACATCACCGCCACGCGGTCGCTCATGTGTTTCACCACATTAAGCCCGTGAGCGATGAACAGATAGCTCAGCCCCATGTCGCGCTGCAGCTCAAGCAGGAGATTGAGCACCTGGCTCTGCACCGAGACATCCAGCGCGGAGACCGGCTCGTCACAAACAATGAGCTTGGGCTTCAACGCGATCGCACGTGCAATGCCAATGCGCTGGCGCTGACCGCCGCTAAACTCGAAGGAATAACGATGCATGGCATCCGCCGGCAGACCAACACGTTTGAGAAGCTCGACCGCCCATTCAGCCCGTTCTGCGCGAGTACCCATCTTTTGAATGATGAAGGGTTCTTCCAAAATCTGCCCGATGGTGTGGCGTGGATTGAGCGATTCTGCAGGATCCTGGAAGATCATCTGCATTTCACGCCGCATCGTGCGAAGTGAGCTTTGCGGCTGCGTCGAGATGTCGTTGCCTTCGAAGATCACATTCCCGGAGGTGGGCTTGAGCAGCCGTACCACGGAGCGTGCCACCGTGGACTTGCCACAGCCGCTCTCGCCGACAAGGCCAAGCGTTTCGCCTGCTTTCAGCTCGAAGCTCACGCCATCCACGGCCTTGCATACAGCCTGGGTGGTGTAAAACACACCGCCTCGCACCGGAAAGTGCATCTTGAGATTTTGAACGGAGAGAAGGCTCATGACGCGGAGATTTGTGAGGCAAAGCACGCGCAGGCTTCCACGCCATGTCCGCTCCCGCATTCTTTCCAAGGCTGGCGGGTGTCCAAGACATCAGTGCTGTGAGGATTCGGGCAGCGTGCGGCAAAGCGGCAGCCCGGGGGCATGTCCCTGAGGCTGGGAACCATGCCCGGGATGACGGGCAGCGTCGTCTTGGGCGGATGATCGAGCTTCGGCAGGCAGCGGATGAGACCCTGCGTGTAAGGATGCTGCGGTTTGGCGAAAATCGGAAATACAGGCCCGCGTTCGACGATACGACCCGCATACATGACGGCGACATCATCGCAGGTTTCAGCGATCACGCCGAGGTCGTGGGTGATCAAAATGACCGCCATGCTGGTTTCGTTTTGCAGACGCTTCAGGAGGTCGAGGATCTGCGCCTGAACCGTGACATCGAGCGCCGTGGTCGGCTCGTCGGCAATGAGGACCTTCGGGTGGCAGGACAGCGCCATGGCGATCATTACACGCTGGCGCATGCCGCCGCTGAGCTGGTGCGGATACTCGTTCACACGCTGTTCAGGCGCGGGGATGCCGACCCATTCCATGAGTTCGACCGCACGCCTGAGCGCCTTGGCAGGAGTGGTGGGCTCATGCAGTTGAATCGCCTCGATGATCTGCATGCCGACGGGCTGCACAGGATTCAGCGCCGTCATCGGCTCCTGGAAGATCATCGCGATGTCATTGCCGCGAATCTTCCGCATGTCTTCGATCGGCAGCTTCGTGAGATCGCGGCCCTCGAGCAGCACTTCGCCGCTGAGAATGCGCCCTGCAGGCTGTGGCAGCAGACGCATGAGGCTCATGGCCGTCACGCTTTTGCCGCAACCGCTTTCACCGACCACACCGAGCGTCTTGCCGGCTTCCAGTGCGAAATCGACCCCATCCACAGCTGTGAGCAGACCTTCGTCGGTCTGGAAACCGACACGCAAATTGCGGACTTCGAGCAGAGGCGGCGGCATTACTTGGTTCCTCCTGCTTTAAGGTTGTGATCGAAGACCTGATCGGTTTCTGGGAAGGTTTTACCTGCGCGCATCGCGGCCTCCGTTTCACGTTTCACGTCTTCGTCGATCCAATGGATGTGGCTGGACATTGCCTGCTCGCTGATGGCGAGGTTGAAGGTTTTCTCCGGCCACTTTACCCAGCGCCAGTAGGCTACGCGGTAGTAGTTCTGCTCGTAGGCGGGAATCCATGCGGCCTCGTCGTAAATGAGCTGGTCTGCTGCCCATGAGGCTTTGTGGATCTCCTCGATCGTCGTCGCGTGGCGCTCGTCCTCGCAGAATTTGTCCATGCGCGGATCAGCGAAGCTGCAGAGATTGTTGGTGTTGGGTTTGGGCGTTTTGCCGTCCTCCATGAAGGCATCCTTTGAGTGCCAGTTTTGATAGTGATCAGGGATCGGCGGCGTGACGCTGAAAGCCACGGACGCGATCTGATGCTTCTTCTGCGTGGCCTTCTGGAAGTAGGACGTGCTTTCAAGGCCTTCGAGCTTGTATTCCACGCCGGCTTTGATCGCCTCTTCTTTCAGCCGTTGCATGACCTTTTGAATGATCTCCACTTTACGATGCAGGATGGTGATCGACAGGCGCTCACCTTTGTCATTCACCAGCACTCCGTCATTGCCGAGCTTGGTGTATCCGGCCTTGGCAAAATGCTCGCGTGCCAGCTGCACATCGAAGGGCCGTGCTGTGATGGGCGGATCGCCGATGAGCGGGAATCCTTTGGCGAAGCAGTTGAGCCGCTGGAAGTCACCGCGCAGATCGAAGTCGATCACCTTCTGGTAGTTTGTGGCGTAGCTGAGGCCCAGGCGTACCTCCTTGTTGTTCAGTGGAGCGACCGCACAGTTCAGCCACAGGCCCGCATGGGAGCCCGGCCATATGTTGTAGAACTTCGCCTTCTGGATGTAGCCCTTGTGTACTTCGGGGATCTCCAGCTTTTCATACCAGTATTCGGGTATGCCCATCATGAGCTCTTCGACATCCAGTTCGCCTTGACGGAAGAGCTCCATCACCTTCTCCTGCAGACGCACGACGCGATAGACGATGTGATCGACGTTGTAGCGATAGCGGGAGAATTTTTTGTCCCGCGCCCACCAATTTTTCACGCGGGAGAGAGCAATGTCGCGCCCGAAGTGAATGTCCTCCTCGTGGATCACGTAGGGGCCGGACGTGGGACGGCAGCGCCACTGATAGCGCTGCTCAAAGTCCGGTCCGAACTCGCTGTAGAAGCGGCGGGACATCGGCGACATGTTCACGTAATAGGCGGCAAGCGGCTTGGGTTCCGTGAGCGAGATGGACAACGTGTGCGCATCGTAACGCGTGATGTTCGCGTAATTCTCCCCATACCATTGATTTCCGAAGGGATTCTTCGGGTACTCGCTGAGCTGCATGTAGAAATGGTTGAAGAAGTCTTCCGGCTCGATCGGCGTGCCATCAGAGAAGGTCGCATCCGGGTCGATGCGGAAATACACTGTGCGATTGTCGGGAGCCACCGCCCACTCTTTCGCGATGGCGGGAATCACACGGCCAGTTTCCGGATGAAGATTGATCAGCGCCATTTCCACATCGTCGTACTGATAACCGCGAAAGGAACTGTTGCTGTTCTCGCCGAGGATACGAAGTGTGGGCGGGAATGAGAGGACATACTGACGCATTGTGCCGCCCTTCTTGGCATGGGCGTCGCCGATCTCCGGCTCGTCCATGCCGTTCTCCCATTTCAAATCTGCCGGGACATCCTTGGGTTTGGCGAAGGTGAAGTATTCCGGCTTCTTCAGACGTTCGCGCGTCATCGTGAGCTGCATCTCCAGTTCTGCCTTTTTCGCAGCATCAGTCTCCTTCGCGATCAAATCAGGCAGTGCTTTTTCCTGGCTCTGCAGATCAGCGAGAACCTTTTTGTTGTAGAAGCTCCAAAAAGCCTCGCGCTCTTTTGTGCCGTCATAGGGCGGAAAATCTGCGGCATGCAGCGCACCGCCGAGGATGGCGGCGGTGGAAAAAGCCAACAGCAAACGGGGAACGGCGAGCTTCATTGATAGGTGGTGAACTTCTTCGGATCGAACGCCTCACGCAGCGCTTCTCCGACAAACGTGACGAGCAACAGGATGAAGACCATCACGCTGAACATCGAGATGGAGATCCACACTGCGGAAAGATGACTGGTGCCGTCGTCAAACAGCCAGCCCCATTGCGCATAGGTTTCTGGCAGGCCAAAGCCCAGGAATGCCAGGGCGGTGAGAGAGGAGATGATGGCGGCGACGCTGAAGGGGATTTTCGTCACGATGGTGGCGAGCATGTTCGGCAGCAGATAGCGCGTGATGATGCGCCAGGTGCTTGCCCCTTGCAGACGTGCGGCTGAAATATAGTCACGCTCCTTTTCTTTGTAAGCCAGCGCACGCAGCGAGTAGGTCAGGCTCGTCCAAGAGAAGAAGCAGATCACACCGAGGAGAATCAACAAATTCATGTTGGCCACGCCGATGATGCTGATCAGGATCATCACGATGTAGAGGAAGGGCAGTTCATCGAGAATCTCGATGAAACGCTGCATGGCGATGTCAAAAATGCCGCCGAGGAAACCCATCAGCAGACCAATGAGAATGCCGACACCATAGGTGAAAAGAATGAACAGCAAAATCGCCTTCAGGTTGAGCTGCCATCCGCCATAAATCTGCGCCAGCACATCCCAGCCGCGGCTGTCCGTGCCCAGATAGTGTCCGGCTTTCCACAGAGGTGGGATCGCCGGATAGACAATCATTTCATAGGAGGTGACCGCTGCTTTCTCGAACTGCTCCTGCGGCATCTCACCCGTCCACTTTTCACGATCCTTCACCCCGGCTTTATAGAAGGCGGAGAGCGCCAGTGCACCATTGCGTGAGTAGCCCAGGGATTCGCCATCCGGCAAGCCTTTGCGGAATCGTGTGTCCGTATGCTTTTGCGTCGGCAGATCAGCATAGAACTGCTGGGCGCGTCCGGAATAGGCTTCGGGATCACCCGGCTTGTACCACATGCCACCACGCTGCTCCAGCGTGATCGATTGCAGCGAGTCTGTGTCCAGCACCGGGTCCCATGGCACCAAGGGCATCCAGACGAAGCCGCGCTTTTCCTTGCTCAGGCGTTGCTTCAGTTCGCGGTAGTTCGTCTCCTGCTCTCCAGCGAGACCAAAGTCCTGCGCTTGATACCGCTTCTGGGAGAAGGCGGGGAAATACGTTTTGCCGTCGCAGTGCACCAGCAGTGCGCGCTTTCCCACCAGGGCCTGATCCAGCATGGCCAGTGCGATCAGCGCCAGCAGAATGCGGAACGACCACCAGCCGCGGTCAATGCTGCGGAAACGACGGAAGCGCTGCAAAGTCACAGGCGTCCAGCGGATCTCACGCGGTAGGAACAACAGACCAAGTATGCCGCCGATGATGAGCAGCAGCGAGCTGATCCAGCCAAAGGTGCGACCATTGTCGAAGAACCAGGAGACGGTGGGAATCAAGATCCCGCACAGCTCGCCGAGAATGGCGAGAACACCGAGGGTGATGGCAGTGATGGAGAGTTTGCGGTTCATCACTCAAATCGAATGCGGGGATCCAGTCGTGCGGTGATCATGTCGGAAAGCAAGTTGCCGAGCATGAGCAGCAGTCCGCTCACGGTGACGGTGCCCATGACTATGGGATAATCTTTCTCCAGCAAGGCGTTGAAGCCCATGAGGCCGAAGCCATCGATGTCGAAAATGCGCTCCACGAGGAAGCTGCCGGCCACGAGCACCGTGAGCGCCTGCCCCATCGTGGCAGCAACAGGGATAAAAGAATTGCGTAGAGCGTGCCCGATGACGGCTCGTTTGAACTCCACGCCTTTGGCCACGGCGGTGCGTACATAATCGCTGGCGAGCTGGTCGAGCAGGTTGTTTTTCACCAGCATCGTCAACCCCGCGAAACTGCCGACCATGTAGCAGCACAGCGGCAGGAAGGCGTGATGGAGCACATCGTAGATTTTGCCGAAGAAGCTGAGTTCCGCGAAGTTTATGCTCACAAAACCTTCCAGCGGAAACCAGCGCAGCCGTGCGGCGAAGATCACCATCAAAAACACGCCGAGGACGAACTCAGGAATCGCATACCCAAAGAAGATCAGCACCGAGGTGGCGGTGTCTGTGGGTGTACGATGCTTGATGGCCTTCAAGACGCCCAGAGGCACACACACCAGATAGGTCAGCAGAATCGAGGTGATTCCGTAGAAAAGAGAAATCGGAAACCGGCGCTTCATCATCGTCCACACCGGCTCACTGTAGCGGGTGGAGTCGCCTAGATTTCCCTGCAGGACGCCGGCAAACTTGGGTTGATAAATGAGCGCCACGTAGGGCTGCGGTTTGTCGAGTTTCTGGCCGGAGTTCACCTTCTCCCATTCGATTTTCTGCTGCTCAGGCGTGATGATGCGTGCTCTCCATGAGGAGGAGTCCACCTCCTTGCTCGGCACGATCTCCGCCTGGTTCTGATCCGTTCGCTTCACCACAACCAGGCTCGCGGTGCCCGGGATTTTGACTTCCGTTTCCGTTTTGCCTTCGCTGTACTCAGAACGTGAACGGTTCGTCTCCTTCGGCCAGGCGCCCAGCCAAGACGCATAGGCGATCAGGAAAGGTTTATCGTGTCCGTATTGCTCCTGCAGTTTAAGTAGCTGTGCAGGGGTCAGGCCGCTGGATTGCTGTCGGTTCGTGCCGCCGCGCTGACCATCACTTTTCATGCGCGCCTCCAGCAGCGCCTGCTCCATCGGCCCGCCGGGAGTGAAACGAATGATCAAAAACACCACTAACGTCATGCCGATGAGCGTCGGCGGGATGAGTAATAGGCGGCGAATCAGGTAGGCGGTCATTCAGGTCGGTAAGCGGAAACCTCCGATAATACGCCGCTGCGCACAAGGATTTGTGTGCGAATTGAAAGATTCATCACGACATTTCGCGGAACTGGTGGGTGCGCATGTACGGAAAGGACGTAACCATGTGCCAGCCGCATGAAAGCACTCTTCGCCCTTTTGATCGTGTGTTTGATGTCATCTTGCATGATGCCGTTTTTGCCGTTGGCACCGTTGGGTCCTGAGGCGGATGTGGTGGTGCCGATGCAGATGCGTGCGGGGACGCCACATGTCATGGCCAGCATCAACGGCCAGCGCGCGATTCCTTTGCTGCTGGATACGGGCGCCACTCTGAGTGTCTTCGAGCCGGACGTGGCCACTGAATGCGGTCTCCTTCCCTCTGGCGGCCGCAGGCTGCAGATTCGTGGCGTGCATGGTACAGCAGGCGCCAGCCAGGCGGTGATGAGCACGATGGACCTTGGCCAATGGCACGCCACGAACGTACGCTGCCTGGTGCGGGGCATTTCCAGTTTTCGACCCGGAGGCCTTGGCAGCGCCATCTTCGGCATGGATCATTTGCGCCGTCATTGCAGTTTCATGACCATCGATTACCAGCGCGGCAATGTGGAGCTGGGTTTTTCCCGGGCGTTTCAACCCGCAAGCGGCGCGGTGACGCGTACACCGCTGCGCTGGGTGAATGGAATGCCCGTCATCCGTGTCAGCTCAGGTGGCATTTCCTGGGAAGCGGTGGTGGATTCGGGTTCGACCTGGGGCATCGTGATCGATCAAAGCACCGCCGCTCGATTGGGACATGCACACGATGGCATGGGCATGGGCCGAGGTTTAATCTTGAGCGGTGTAGGTGGCAGTGTGCGTGCCGATCAGGTGGGTGCGCGTACGATTCAAGTGCCCGAGGCCACACTCTGTGGGCAGACGTACCCCGGGACGACCCTGTACGTCATGCCAGGGCCCAAGCGCATCGGTTCAAGGTTCTGGGAGGGCGCACGTCTGACGGTGGATTTTCGCAGCAATGCTCTCTGGCTGGAACGTTGAGCACAACTCTTGTGAGGGCTGCTTGTTGACAGTGGCTACCCTGCAATGAATGGCTCCCACACTATGAATCGTCTGTATTTCACCATCGTTCTAAGAATGGCGCTGACGGTCGGCGTGATAGCTTCTCTCGTAGGTTGTGCCGAATCGTTCGCGGTGAAAAGGGAGGCCGTGCCAGAGGAGATGCAGAAGCAGTTGCAGGCACAGGCGATTCCTGCTTCTGAGATCCATCAGACACAAATAGGCGCCTCAAATTTGCGCACACGCAGCACGCCGCCGCCGGAGGGTGTGGTCAAATTGCCCATGTACTATGAAAGAGGCATCCCGTACCTCAAGGTCAGCATCAACGGGCACAAACCGAAAAAGTACATGCTCGACACCGGCGCGACCATGAGCGTGTTCGATGCTGAGCAGGCGGTGGAGTATGGAATGCGTACGGTGCCGCAGGTACGACCCACCATGTCGGGAGTGCTGGAAAAAGTACCGGGCATGGCGGCGCTCATTCAGACCATGCAGATCGGCTCCTGGCGGTTGGAAAACTTGCCATGCATCATCCGCATGCAACGCACGACCGTAGGTTCGGGCATATTAAAAGAGCATCTGGGCATCTCCCTGCTGGGCGTCAACATGCTGGCCAAAAATTGCAAGTATGCGACGCTCGATTTTCTGAAGGAAGAGTATGAGTTTGGTTTTACCCGCAGTTTTCCAGGGCCGGTGCGCAAGCACATGCACAAGACAAACCTCAGCATGAAGCATGGTGTGCCCACGACGCTGCTTAAATTTCGCAAGCTTTCCTGGGAGGCCGTGGTCGATTCAGGTTCTGTCTTCGGAGTGCAACTGGACCGTCGCGTCGCCGAGGTGCTTGGCTACAAGAATGGCGGTTGGGATGTGGGGGGAAACTACTTGATCACGGGCGTCGGCGGCGCGCAGACACCCAAGGAAGCGAATGTGCGGGTGCTGGAGTTCAAAGCGCTCGGGCTCTTCGGATCCTATTACCCCTTTGCACAGGTGGATGTGATGCCCGGGCCGTCACGTCTTGGCACCTATCTGCTGGAAGATTACCGTTTGACCCTGGATTTTGAGCACAATGTGCTCTGGGTCGAGTGGGGTTGAGGAAATGGGCGGCAAAAACGCTCAAAACAGGCATTTTTTTGCGACAGGTTCGCAATAGACAAGCTTTGCGCATAAAAGTTCAAAAAAAACAAGATGACGGTTGCAAACCTGCTCACGTCTCCCTATTCTAAATCTCCTTGTGAAATTTTTCACAAGCTCATCTGCCGACACTTTCTATGGGTAACTTTTTTCCGAGTTGGACCAACTGGCTGCCGCTCAAGCTCGCCATTGCCGTCGTGTTCATTGCCTTCGGCGTGAGTGTCGGCATCGCCTACTACTTCACACCGAAATACACTCGCGTAGGTTATGAACCGACGCAGCCGCTGCCATTCTCACATAAAATCCATGCTGGACAGCTTGCGCTCGACTGCCGCTACTGCCACAGCTTCGGTGAGACCTCCAGCCACTCGAACGTCCCGACCAACCAGACCTGCTTCAACTGCCATGGTCCGGGCAAAGGCAACATCCGCAGCAATTCTCCCAAGCTGGAGATGGTGATCAAAGCCAACGAAACCGGCAAGTCGATCCCCTGGGTCAAAGTCCACAAGGCTCCTGACTACGTCTATTTCAATCACAGCGCCCATCTCAACCGCGGCATCTCCTGCGTCAACTGCCATGGCAAAATCACCGAGATGGAAGTCGTCCGTCACGATCAGCCTCAGTCCATGGGCTGGTGCCTTGACTGCCACCGCAATCCTGAGAAGAATCTCCGCCCTCTCGAGTTCGTTACCAAGCTGGACTATCAGGCCGGTGACCTGAAGCGTGCCGATTTCTACAAGACTTTCCTCGACAAGAAGGTCCCGGCGGGCGAGATCGCCGCCACGATCGGCGGTGAAGGCGCCAAGGCTGACAGTCTTGAACAGATCGTCGTTCTCGCTGAGAAAACCTACGGTAAGAACGTGACCCAGACTGAAGTGGGCACCCAGATCAAGAAGCACTGGCAGATTCAGCCGCCGGAATCCTGCACCGCCTGCCACCGCTAACCCGCGCCCCTTTTTCTGACACATGAAAAAAATTTGGAAGCATCCTGAGGAGCCGCAAAACGCCAAGCGCTATTGGCGCAGTGTCGCCGAACTGGACCGTCGCGAAGATTTCTTGAAAAATCTGGGTCGTGAATTCCCTGAGGGGGACACCCTGAACGACGAAGAGCGTGAGAACAGCCGTCGTGAGTTTTTGAAGATCATGGGTGCCAGCGTGGGCATGATGGGTCTGGCCAGCTGCCGCCGTCCCCTCGTCAACATCCTGCCTTATACCCAGCACGTTGAGTGGATGGTGCCTGGCAAGTCGCTCCTTTACGCCACAACCATGCCGCAAAACGGTGGTGCTGTGCCCTTGGTCGTCACTACGCATGAGGGCCGTCCGACGCACCTTTCCGGCAATCCGCTACACCCGCTCGGTGGTGGTATCAGCAGCTTTGCACAGGCTTCAATTCTGGATCTTTACGATCCTGAGCGCTCGCAGAAGCCCATGGGCAGTGGCAATGAACTTTCCTGGGCCAAGGCGAACGACTTGCTCGCCGCCGCCATCGCTGAAGCGAAAAAGTCCTCGGGTGCCAGCCTTGGCATCGTGATGGGTGGCTCGACCTCTCCGACCTACCAACGTCTGTTGGGTGAGGTGAAGGCTGCTTTTCCTCAGATCAAACTTTTCCAATATGAAGCAGTGGGTGGCGAAGGCCAGACCGCTGCCAGCAAGGAAGTGCTCGGCGCGGGTGTGAAGCCTTTCGTGAAGCTTGGCTACGCGATGCGCATTTTCTCGCTGGACTGTGACTTCCTCGGCGTGGATCCAGTGGCAGGCGAACCTATTTCTGCCTTCACCAAGCATCGTGCGAAGGACGCGAAGACGGCGGATATGAACCGCCTCTACGTCCTGGAAAATCGTTACACGCTGACCGGCGGCATGGCCGATCATCGCAAGCCCCTCGCGGCAAGCCTTATTCCGGTGGCGGCGGCAGTGATCGCTGCCCAGCTTGGAGACGCCTCCGCCAAGGCTCTGGCCGACACTGCGCCAGCCAGCCTCAAAGACTGGATCACCCCTGCGGTGCATGATCTGATCGACAATAAAGGCAAGGCCGTCGTTATCGCTGGTTCCCGCTACGGCGCGGAAGTACATGCGCTGGTGGCTTCGATCAACAACGCTCTGGGTGCTTACGGATCGACTATCGATCTGCTGCAAGCCCCTGCTGGTCCTGATCTCGGCACATTTGCTGATCTGAAGACAGCAATTGCCGGCGGACAGGTCAAGACCCTCCTTTCGCTGACTCCATCCAGCCTATACTACGACGCTCCAGACGCTGCCGCACTGGCCAAGCTCGTAGCTGACAAAGGCGTGAATCTCATTCACGTCGGCACGCAGAAAAACAACACCGCACGTCAGGCTGCGCTGCACATTCCTGCTGCTCACTACCTTGAAGTCTGGGGAGATGTGCGTGCCGCTGATGGCACCTACTCGATCGTCCAGCCGATGATCGCCCCTCTTTATGACGGTGCCAGCCGAGTAGAAATCCTGCTCTCGCTTCTGGGCCGTAAAAAGCTTGGCCCGGTCGAAGCTGCTGCTCCAGCCGCTGGCGCCGCTCCTGCTGCCTCCGCCACAGACGCCGCCTACACCGCCGTGCGCGACACCTTCGCCACCGTGGCTGGCAGCCTCGACGAAACGAAATGGAATTTCACCCTGCGTGACGGCTTCCTCAAAGGCTCCGCTTACGCCAAGGCCACCACGGCTCCGAATGTCGCCGACGTCGCTGGCTTCGTCGCTAAAGCCACCCCTGTAGCAGCACCTACGGATGACGCTCCTGAAGTTGTGCTCGTGGCCGACTCCAGTGTCTATGATGGTCGCTACATCAACAATGCCTGGCTTCAGGAAGCGCCCGATCCAGTGACGAAACTCACTTGGGAAAATGCGGCTTGGATTGGTTCCGTCACCTTCCGTCGTCTGGGTCTTAAAGAAGGCCAGCTCGTCAAAATCACCGTAGGTGATACATCGATCGAAATCCCTGCCATCGAAGCTCCAGGGCATGTGTCCAATTCCATCACCCTGCCACTGGGCTACGGCCAGAGTGGCGTTGGCGTAGTCGGCGGTGACAAAGGCGTGAACGCTTATGTTCTGCGCAAACAGCCCGGGACGTTCGTCCTGAGCGGAGCCAAGATCGAAGTGCTCCCTACCATCGCTGAACTTGGCATCACGCAGGATCAGAACACAATGGAAGGCCGTGCGCTTTATCGTGAAGGCACTCTCGACACCTTCAACAAGGACGTGGCCTTCGCACAGAAGACTGGCATGGACGGCCACATCCCGGAGAACATTTCCTTCTACAAAGGCCAGGTCGGGGTGAAATCCGAAGAGAACCCAGACGGCTTCGACTACGAGAAGCAGCACCAGTGGGGCATGTCGATCGATCTCAGCAAGTGCATTGGTTGCACAGCTTGTATCGTCGCCTGCCAGAGCGAAAACAACATCCCAGTCGTCGGTAAAGACCAGGTCCGCAAAGGCCGCGTGATGCAGTGGATCCGCATGGACCGCTACTTTGCGGTCGCCAAATGGGGCAAGAACGAAGTCGAACAGGAAAGCACTTGGGCCGAAGACAACCCGACCCCTGAGCAGCTTGAAAACGCCGAAATGGTGCATCAGCCGCTGGCCTGCCAGCAGTGCGAGTCCGCCCCGTGCGAAACCGTCTGCCCCGTGAACGCCACTGTTCACACGCCTGATGGCCTCAACGCCATGGCTTACAACCGCTGCATCGGCACGCGCTACTGCGCGAACAACTGCCCTTACACCGCCCGCCGCTTCAACTGGTTCGACTACAACAAGCGCAACCCGCTGATCGACACCACCGTCCTCGGCATGAAAGTCGGCAACCTTTACGCTGGTCCTCTGGGTGAGAAGCGCGAAGACGAAAGCCTCCGCCTCCAGCGCAACCCGAACGTCACTGTCCGCATGCGCGGCGTTATCGAGAAGTGTACCTACTGCGTGCAGCGCCTCGAATCCGCCAAGATCTTGCAGAAGCAGGTGCAGCGCGATACGAAGAACTTCCGCGTGCCGACCGACACCGTCAAAACCGCCTGCCAGCAGTCCTGCCCGGCGGAAGCGATTGTCTTCGGCGATCTGGCCGATCCGAAATCCGCCATCGTCAAAGCGAAGGCTTCTCCACGCGACTACCAGTTGCTCAAATACATCGGCACACGCCCGCGCACGAGCTACCTCGCCCGTCTGCGCAATCCGAACAAGAACATGCCCGGCGCAGAAAACATCGCCGTGTGGAGCAACAATCAATACTAACCCGGACACATGGACGCCTCCGCCACAGCATCTAACACCCCGCGCATCCTCGACCGCGAGCCGCTGGTGTTGAACAACCGCTCCTATTCTTGGATCACGAACCGCATCTGCGGCATCGTGGAAAACAAGCAGCCCGCTCTTTGGTGGATCCTGTTTGTTCCTTCCGTGTTGCTGACCGGGCTGATGGTCTTCTGTTTCACTTACCTAATTTCCACCGGCGTCGGTGTCTGGGGTCAAAAGCAGCCAGTCGCCTGGGCCTGGGACATCACGAACTTCGTGTTCTGGATCGGTATCGGTCACGCCGGTACGCTCATTTCCGCCATCTTGTTCCTCACCCGCCAGAAGTGGCGTACGTCGGTGAACCGCGCTGCAGAAGCCATGACGATCTTCGCCGTGATGTGCGCCGGTCTCTTCCCGGCCTTCCACGTTGGTCGTGTATGGATGGTGTGGTTCCTCGCTCCGATTCCAAACGCCAATGCCATCTGGCAGAACTTCAAATCGCCGCTTCTCTGGGACGTGTTCGCCGTTTCGACCTACTTCAGCGTTTCTGCCGTGTTCTGGTTCCTGGGTCTCGTGCCCGACCTTGCCACGCTGCGTGACCGCTGCCGCCCTGGCTTGAAAAAATTCCTCTACGGCCTGTTTGCCCTCGGCTGGCGCGGTGGTAACCGCCACTGGAGCCATTACGAGACTGCCTACATGCTTCTGGCTGCTCTCTCCACGCCGCTGGTGCTTTCCGTGCACTCGGTCGTGTCCTTCGATTTCGCCACCTCTGTCGTTCCTGGCTGGCACACCACAATTTTCCCACCCTACTTCGTCGCAGGCGCCATCTTCGGTGGTTTCGCGATGGTGCTGACCCTGATGCTTCCAGTGCGCCGCATTTACGGCCTTGATGACCTCATCACGCCGAAGCATGTGGACAACATGGCCAAGATCATCCTGCTCACAGGTACGATCGTCGGTTACGCCTACTGCATGGAGCTCTTCGTGGCTTACTACAGCGCGAATCCGTATGAAGCCGCCGCCTTCACCCTCCGTGGTCTTACCGGCCCTTCTACCTGGGCTTACTACTGGATGTTCAGCTGCAACGTGTTTGCTCCGCAGCTCTTCTGGAGCCGCTGGTGCCGCCACAATGTGTGGGTCGTCATGATCGTCTGCATGTTCGTGAACGCCGGCATGTGGTTCGAACGCTACGTCATCATCGCCACCACACTGGAGCGCCACATGACACCTGGATCCTGGCGCGTGTATGAGGCTACCTGGGTCGATAAGTACACTTTCCTCGGCACCTTCGGCTTCTTCATGATGCTGTTCCTGCTGTTCCTGCGCTTCCTGCCCGTCATCGCCATCGGCGAAGTCAAAGGCGTCCTGCCGCAGTCGAACGCCCATCATGACGACCATGCTGAGCCTGGCATCCAGGAGGAAGACCTCATGGACTATCCTGACCGCCACGTCGCCAAACCCGTTGCCGCCTAACATTTAAACCGAACCCTGACTGTGAGCACCACCCTCAAACGAGTCCACGGCTACCTCGCTGAATTTGACAGCGTGAAGGATCTCTATCATGCCGCCGAGCATGTGCGCGATGCCGGCTATCAGCGCTGGGACGTGCATTCGCCCTTCGCGATTCACGGCATGGACGATGCGATGGGCAATCCACGCTCAAAGCTGCCCATGTTCGTCTTCTGCGGTGGCATCACCGGCACCACGGTCGCTTTCACCCTGGAAACGATCACGCAGACCAATTTCTGGAGCCACATCGGCCTCGGTTTCCTGCAGAAGATCGTCGAAACCTACCCAACCGTGGTGCAGGGCAAACCGACCGACATCTGGACTCTTCCTGCATTCTTCCCGGTGATGTTTGAGCTGACAATTCTGTTCAGTGCATTCACCACGCTGTTCGGGCTGCTGGCGCTCATCGGACTGCCGCGGTGGAACCACCCGCTCTTTGTTTCCAAGAACTTCAGCAAGTTCTCGGACGACGGTTTCTTCGTCTGCATCGAAGCCCGCGATCCCAAATTCTCCCAGGAAGGCACCAAGAGCCTTCTCGAAAAGGCCGGCGGCAAGAACATCGAACTCGTGGAGGACGAAATCTAAGCCTCGCTTACCCGCACCATGAAGTACTTCTTTCTCAGTTATCTTTTTGTCGGCGCGATCATCGTGAGCGCGTTCGGTTTCCGTGGCAGCAAGTCCGAACTGCCGCCGCTCGAAATCATCCCTGACATGGACCATCAGGCCAAGATCAAGTATCAGGCCTCCAGCGAATTCTTCGCCGATGGCCGTGGTGCACGCATGCCGGTCAAAGGCACTCTGCCGATGGGTTTTGAAATCCCAGCGAAACCCGCAGCCGAGGGTGCCAAGCCCACTCGCGTCGCTTTCACCAGCGGACTCGGTTATTATGACACTGGCAAAGTCGGTGACTTCTATGGCGACGGCCTGCCTACCGAAATCACCGGCGACCCGGCAGTCTTCAATGAAGCCTTCCTCAAGCGCGGAGAGCAGCGTTTCGGCATCCATTGCGCCATCTGCCACGGTGCGTCGGGCAACGGCAAGGGTGTGACTTCCAAATACGGCATTCTTACCGCTTTCAACTTTCAGCAGCCCGGCAACACGGATCCTGCCAATGCCGCCGCCTTCCGTGCGGATGGTGCCATCTTCGATGTCATCACCAATGGCAAAGGTCTGATGGGCAGCTACGGCGGCAACATCACCTTGCGCGACCGCTGGGCCATTGTGGTCTACATCCGCTCCCTGCAACTCGCCGCTAAAGAGTCTGGCGTCACCCTTCCCCTCCAGTAACGGCACGATCACGCGAATCCCGGCATGAGTCACCACGTCACCTTCAAAGATCTGCCCCAGGGCGGAGAAAAATTCGAACCGGCCAAGGGCGGCAAGCTCATTGGCACGCTAGGCCTCTTTGGCCTGCTCGGTATCGCAGCTTCGGCCTACTTCTTCTTCACCAGCACGGACACCTTTGCCTACTCCTGGCTGTTCGCTGTCTTCTTCACCTTCACCTTCGTGGTCGGTGGCTGCTTCTGGATTTTGCTCCACAGCGCTTCCAATTCCAGCTGGGGCGTCGCTGTGCGCCGCATCTGGGAAAACTTGGCCAACATGGTTGTCCCTCTGGCCATTTTCGCCTCCCCGCTGCTCCTTACGGCGGTGAACAAACCACTCTATGAATGGATGGGCCATCATCGCACGGCAGCGGAACATGCCGCCCATGCGGATCACCCCACCACCGTGAAGCAGGCGCTTCATCACATGGCGGAGGACAATCCTCATCTCCATGTACTGGTCACCAAGTTCGGGTACATGAACCTGACCAACGGGTTCTCCTGGTACTCCCGTTTTGTCGCTTATTTCCTCATCCTCTGGTTCATCGCCCGCACGCTGCGTGGAAAGTCCCTCCAACAGGAGCAGGATGGAGACATCAAGCACACCATCTGGTCACGTCAGTTCTCATGCATTGTGCTGTTGCCCTTCGCACTGATCGTGACCTTCGCCGCCTACGACTGGCTTGTGGGTCTGGACTACAATTGGTTTTCCACCATGTGGGGTGTGTACATCTTTGCCGGCTGCGCCTGGGCCTCCATGGCAGTGTCGATTTTGGTCGTCACCTGGCTGCGCGGCTTGGGCTACCTGCAAAAGGTGGTCACGGACGAGCATTACCACCTCATGGGCAAGCTGCTCTTCGCCTTCACGGTGTTCTGGGCCTACATCTCCTTCAGCCAGTATTTCCTGATCTGGTATGCCAACATCACGGAAGAAACCCGCTTCTACCTCATCCGTAACACGGAAGGGTGGCGCGCTGTTTCCATCTTCATTCTTCTTGGGCATTTCATCGTTCCCTTCCTTTTCCTCCTCTCGCAGAAGCGCAAAAAGAATCCGGTGGTCATCAGCCTCGGCTGTCTCTGGATCCTTTTCATGCACTTGGTCGACATCTACTGGAATGTGATCCCTGAGCGTGGTCCGTCCTTGGGCATCGGCGTCTGGGTCGCAGGCGCCTGGGTGCAGGACATCGCCGCGCTGTGCGCCGTCTTTGGCACCATGAGCTGGCTCTACCTCCGTGGCCTGGCCAAATACAGCCTGTATCCATGGCGCGATCCGCGCCTCATTGAGTCCGTGAACGTCATCAACTGATTCCCCGTTTTTCCATGTCGCAGCCAGATCCATCCAAAAAAGCCGGTGCCACCTTCGTGTGGGTGCTCGGAGCCTTCGCAGGCTTCGCCGTGCTCTTCATTCTCATCCAGGCGCTCACTGACTCGAAGCAGGGTTTTGACCCGAGGGAGAAGGAACGCCGCGACAACACCGCTGAAATCCTCAAGATGCAGTCTGAAAGCATTGCCAAGCTTGGCCTGAACGACCCCGCCAAGAAAAAGGCAGTGTTTGAAAAAACTCTCGCCGCACTCGGCGCTAAAATGCCTGGAGTGAGCACTCAGGTTGTCCCCGGATCACCCACCCAGCTCAAACAGGCTGCTGCGGCTACTGCCCCCGCTGCTCCAGCATCACCCGCACCCGCTCCTGCTGCCACCGCAGCACCTGCACCGGCCCCTGCCGCACCCGCTTCGCCCAAGTAAGTCATGCAGACCACTCCCGCCACCCCTGATACAGACCTTCAGGCCGACAACCTTCGCCGCGCGGCGATTGATAAGTCGGTGAAAGGCCCTGTGCTGTTCCTCTTCACTAATGGAGCCTTCTGGCTCATGCTCTCCACGCTGCTCGGCGTCCTCGCCGCGATCAAGCTGGTGGAGCCTGAGTTTCTCGGAGACTGCCAATACATCTCTTATGGCCGCCTGCAGCCAGCGCATATCAATGCGCTCGTCTATGGCTGGGGTGTCCAGGCTGCTTTGGGAGTGATGCTGTGGATCATGGCTCGCCGCTCCGGTCAGGAACTGAAGGGTGGCAAGACCCTCCTCATCACCGCTGGCGTGTTTTGGAACATCACCATCACCTTTGGTATTCTCGCCGTCCTCATGGGCAAGAGCACCTCGATCGAGTGGTTGGAGATGCCCAAGTTTGTCTGGCCGGTGCTCCTGGCCTGCTTCCTCTGCTACGCCTGGCCCATCGCCCGTATGTTTGGCCGTGCTTTCCGTCCTGAGGGGTTCATGGTCAGCACTTGGTATATCCTCGGCGCTTGTTTCTGGTTCCCATGGATCTTCATCACCGCCAACGTCGCTCTGCATTGCCTGCCAGGCCTGGGTGCCATCGGTGCTGGCATTGACGCTTGGTACATCCACGCGGTGATCCTGCTGTTCTTTGTTCCAGTCGGTGTCGGCGCAGCCTATTACTTCATCCCTAAGATCACCGGACAACCCATTGCCTCGGCACAGCTGGCTTCCGCCGGTTTCTGGAGTCTCGCCATCCTTGGCGGATGGACTGGGATGCAGAAATACATGGGCGGTCCGTTGCCCGCCTGGATGTCTTCTGTTGGTGCTTGCGCCGGTGTGCTGCTGCTCATTCCCGTGGGTTTTGTTGGTCTCAATCATCACCTCACCACCCTTGGCAAGCACAGCGCTGTGGCCGCCAGCCCCACCCTTCGCTTCATCTTCTTCGGAGCACTGTTCTATCCCGTTTCTGGTCTTGTTCTCGCCCTGAATTCTGCTTTCTGGACCGGTGCCAACCTGCAGTTCACCCAGTCGTGGTACTCATTCCAGGTGGTCAGCGTGTATGGCTTCTTCAGCATGTGCGTGTTTGGTGCCATCTACTACATTGTGCCACGTCTCTCCGGTTGTGAATGGCTCAGCGTCCGTCTCATTCGCAATCACTTCTGGTTCTCGGTCTATGGCATCGGCACCATCGTCATCATGAGCCTCGTGGCCGGCTGGCAGCAAGGTGTGGACCTGAATGACCCCGAGCATTGGGACCAGACGTTCATGAACCACGTCGTCAATTCCCGCCCCTACGTCGTGTCCCGTGCAGTGGCTTGGGCGCTCATCAGCTTCTCCAACTGCATGTTCCTTCTTCACCTCCTGCTCATGGTTGCAGGTCTGGGCCGCCGCAGTTCGGCACCGACCTTGCTTGAACACGACCACGACGATCACGCTCTTCCCCACGAAGCCCACGCATGACGAACTTCCGCACATTCATTCTCGGTCTCGCCGCCGCCTTCGGGCTGCCTTGGCTGTGTCTCATCGTTCTTCCGGCGATGCAGTACGAGCAACTCACTCCCATCGCCTATGACAAGGACAAAGATGGCGTCGAAGGCTATTTCCCGCCTGCTCCTATCAACGGCCAGGGACAGCTCGTTTACATCAGCGAAGGCTGCAATCAGTGCCACACGCAGATGATTCGTCCAGTTCAGCTCGGTCTCGATGGCTGGTACAAAGGCTGGGGGCAGGATCAGGAAACGCGTCCTACCACACCTGCTCGTCCTAGCGTGCTGGGTGACTATCTCGGTGAGAAATATGCTCTGCTTGGCATTCAGCGTGTCGGTCCCGACCTGGCCAATTTCGGCTGGCGTGCAACCAGCAAGGCTGCGCTGTACCAGCATCTCTACTCACCACGCTCAGTCAATGACTGGAGCACGATGCCTGCTTACAAGGGTCTCTTCAAACTGCAGAAAATCCAAGGCCCGGTTTCTGATCGTGCCGTGAAGCTGCCGAAGAAGTTTGCCCCGCCTGCTGGATACGAAGTCGTTCCGACACCGGAAGCCGATCGCCTTGTCGAATACCTTCTCTCTCTGAAAAAGGATTATCCCGTCCCCGGTCAAGCTGCAGCCGTCGCTGCCGCACCCGCCAAAAAGTAGCCCCCTCTCGCGACCCGCACGCCCCCATGAGCGCACCCGCCCATCCAGACAGCACCGATCTAGACCGCCTTCACAGTGCCGTGAAGCGCGAGAAGCAAGATCTCGCTCCCGAAAGCCAGCCAGCTCCCCTGTGGGCAATGTTTCTGCTCATGCTCGTTGCCATCATTGCCGGTGGCCAGCTTGGCCCGATGACCGGTGGCTGGAGCTTCAATGTCAGCAATCCTTTTGCCCTTGCCGGTGGCGGTGACCCACGCCCAGGTGGAGCTGGTGCAGGCGGCACGCTGGATCCTTTTGCCTTGGCCATGAAAAAAGGTGCCAGTGGCTACGCTGTTTGCGGTGGTTGCCATCAGGGCAACGGCGGCGGACTTCCCGGCCAATTCCCGCCTCTGGCAAAGTCTGAGTTTGTTCTTGGTGGCACGGAGCGTCTGATCCGCATCACACAGCATGGTCTTACCGGCCCGGTTACTGTGAATGGCCAGGGTTTCAACACTCCCGGCGGCATGCAGCCCTTTGGTGCTACCATGTCCTCCCAAGACCTTGCCAATGTGCTGACTTTCGTCCGCAACTCCTGGGGCAACGAGGCACCGATGATCACCAAAGAAATGGTGCAGAAAGTGCGTGATGAAGAAAAACGTGCCTCGCAATGGACTGCCGCTGAGCTTGAGCCTTTCGCCAAAAAGAATGTCCCCGGTGACATCCCCGCCGGTCTTGGCGCTACCGCTGCCGCTGCACCTGCCGCCAAGTAACTTTAAACTGCAATGACCCGTGTGAAGCAAACCGTCTCCCGCCAGGCACCTTGGGCTGCCTTTGGAGCCGTCATGCTGATCGCGAATGTGAGCTGCGGCAAGATGCCTGAAACTGCTGCTGAAGTGAAGCTGGCTCCCGCGGTTGAGATTGCCGAATCTCCCAGCATCACCGGCAAAGTGACGCTTAAAGGTGCCGAATCCACCAGCCTGAGAAAAGTCGTCGATGTCGGCGGCAATCCTTTTTGCACCGGTCATGGGGACATCATTGATTCGACTTGGAAAGTGGCCGCAGACGGCGCTCTTGCTGACGCGGTGATCACTGTGCGGGGCAGTCAGCGAGCCAGCAATCTTTCCGCTACTGCTCCCTTAGTGGACCAGACAAAGTGTGAGTTCGTGCCGCATACTCTGTCGATCCAGGCCGGTCAGAATGTCCGTTTTCACAACAGCGATCTGACTTTTCACAACATCCGAATCGCACGCTTCGACGCGCAGGGCAAAGGCTCCAACATCGACAACTTCGGCCAGCCTTCCCGTGGCGATGAAAACGTAAAGACGTTTAACACCCCTGGCATCTACCGTCTTGAGTGCGACGTCCACCGCTGGATGAACGCTTGGGTGTTTGTACATGAAGGCGCGCACAGCTCTGTGTCCGGAGCTGACGGCCGTTTCTCCATCTCACGTGCGCTCGCCGACGGCGATTACATTGTAGAAGCCTGGCATCCTCAGTTTTCGCAAAGCATCACCCACACCGTCACCGTCCGTGGCGGCAAGGCCACCGCTGATTTCGAGTTCGACTTCGCGAACGCCCACCCCCTCTGACCCCTTTGACCCCTAGCCTATGAGCGCCGCCGCCACCACTCACGATCACGCCCACGATCATTCGCATGACGACCATGCACACGGGCATCATGAACAGAGCTTCATTTGGAAGTACATCTTTTCCAGTGATCACAAAACCATCGGCATCCAGTATGGCCTCTCCGGCCTGATCTTTTTGCTTTTTGGTTTCTTCCTCATGCTGCTCATGCGCTGGAGCATCGCCTATCCAGGCATTCCTGTACCAGCGGTGGAGGTGATCCGTCACCTGCCCTTCATCGGCGACATTTTTGAGCAGATGTTCGGCCGCTGGCTGAATGCGGACGGTTCTTTGAATGGCGAATTGTACAACATGCTTGGAGCCATGCATGGCACCATCATGGTGTTCTTCGGCATCGTGCCCCTCGGATTCGCAGCCTTCGGCAACTTCGTCATGCCGCTTCAGATCGGCACGATCGACATGGCGTTCCCCCGCCTCAACATGGCGAGCTACTGGCTCTTTTTCATCAGCTGCTTGCTCATGATGTACAGCTTCTTTGTCGGCACTGGCCCGGTGCAGACCGGCTGGACGATGTATTCCCCACTTGCCTCCACCGCGAACATCGGTGTGACGACTGTTTGGGGCCACGGTCATACTTGGTGGCTCTCCGCCATGGTGTTCAACATTTCCGCTTCACTTCTCGGCTCCGTCAATTTCATCGCCACACTCATCAACCTGCGCACAAAAGGCATGGGGTGGATGAAGATGCCCTTCTTCTGCTGGGCGATGTTTGTGATCGGCTTCCTGCTTCTGCTTGCCTTCCCGCCCCTCGAAGTGGCCTCCATCCTGCAGCTTTCCGACCGTGTGTTTGGTTCCTCCTTTTACCTGCCAACCGGCCTGATGGAAGGTGGCAAGCACCTCGACATCTCTGGTGGCGGCAGCCCCCTGCTCTACCAGCATCTGTTCTGGTTCCTCGCCCATCCTGAGGTGTACGTGCTTATTCTTCCTGCCTTCGCCATTCTCACCGAAGTCATTCCCTGCAATGCCCGCCGTCCGCTGTGGGGGTACAAGTCGATGGTGTACTCGGTGCTTACGCTCGGCTTCCTCAGCTTCCTCGTCTGGGCGCATCACATGTACCTGACTGGCATGGGCACGATGATGTCCACCTACTTCCAGATCACCACGGTTCTCATCTCGGTCCCTTCGGTGGTGTTGCTGACTTGCTTGATGGTTTCTCTCTGGGGTGGCTCCATCCGTTTCAACACGCAGATGCTCTTCGCCTCCGCCTTCCTGCCAATGTTCGGCATTGGTGGTCTTACAGGTCTGCCACTGGCATTCTCCTTCATCGACCTTGCGATGCACGACACCTATTACGTGATCGGCCACTTCCACTACGTCGTCGCTCCTGGAACGATCTTCGCCCTCTTCGCCGGCATCTATCACTGGTTCCCGAAAGTCACGGGTCGTTTTATGAACGACAAGCTTGGCAAACTTCACTTCTGGCCTTCGCTTCTCGGCATGAACCTTGTTTTCGCGCCAATGTTCGTTCAGGGCATGGCCGGCTTCCACCGCCGCTGGTATGACGGCGGCAAGTACTTCGAAAACACCAGCGGCATGACGCACTGGACCACAACGCTGACTCACAAAGTCGGTGCCTTCTTCGGCCTCAATATTCCGGACAACATGCTGTCACTCAACATCGTCATGTCCGTCGGTGCATTCATCCTTGCGCTGGGTCAGGTGCCATTCATCATCAACTTCTGGTTCAGCATCAAAGGCGGCAAAAAAGTCACCAGCGACAACCCTTGGGACGCCACCACGCTGGACTGGGCCACTCCTACACCTCCGCCCCACGGCAACTTCCTGTTTGACCCGGTCGCCCATCGTGGCCCTTACGAGTACAGCGTTCCCGGCCATGCCACCGACTTCTACCCGCAGTGGGAGTCCGAACCCGGCAAACCCGACCTCAAAGCTGCCGCCGCAAACGCACCGGCGCATCACTAAACCGCGAACTCAGAACCGCGCACCGCGACTACTTCAATGGACATCCCTTACACAGTTCACGCCCGTCCAGACACCGGTCTTTACAATGCGAAGATCGGCATCTGGCTCTTCCTTGCCTCGGAAGTCATGCTCTTCGGCGGCTTGTTCTCCGCCTACATCTTCCTCCGCGTCGGTGCCGACTATCCCTGGCCGGTGCATGATCTGGATGTGACGCTCGGCTTCATCAACACTGTCGTCCTCATTGCATCATCCGTGACTGTGCTCATGGCCCTGGCCATGCTCAAGCTGCGCAAGTTTGGCTGGTACCGCATCAACATGTTGCTCACCGTGCTTTGCGCCGGGGTCTTCATGTTCAACAAGACGCTCGAGTACAAGGCCAAGTTTGCCCACTACGCGGTGAAGCTGACGGACGGCACACTGCTCACAGGACATCTTCCCCACGGCTATCAGGTGAAATTTGAAGGTGTGACGGAGCTCGCGCTCAATGTGCCTCTCAAACACAGCGCTGTGACGGCGGATCCCGCCGGTTACGTGGTTCCCCTGATTGAAGGCACCGCACCCAAATTCAAGACCGAAGCCGGGCAGGAAATCACTTTGGACAAGGCATCGTTCGCAGCCCTCAGTGCTGAAGCGGTCAAGAAAGCTAAAGAAGAAAAGAAGGGCACCGCAGCCATCAAGCTGGTCGCCACAGCTCCCATCAAGTTCGCCGCCAAACCTTCAGAGATTTTTGGTTACACTGAGACCACCATCACCTTCCGTGACGGCACCACCGCAACCGGAAAACTGACCGATGACAAGATGACGCTCGAAGTCGATGGCGTCGATGCACGCGGCGTTGCGCAGTCGGAGAAATCCCTCGCCTTCGATCACCGCTATCTCGGCGAAGCTTGGCAGAAGGCTTTTGTTGAAAACCGTGATCATCACATCACGAAATTCGAGAAGGACTATCCGACACGTGACAAATCCCGCTCTGCCACCCTGCAGAAGGAGTCGCTCTTCTTCAAACTGAACTCCTCCGAGCCTCCTGCAGAAGGTGCCGCTCATGGCAATGCGCATGGCGCCGAGGCCCATGCACCTGCTGAAGGTCATGGAGAAGCCCACGCTCATCATCCCACCGTGGTGCTGGAAAAGAAAGACATCACCTTCTTCTCCAATTTCACTCCGAAGTTGAACACCTACTACGCCATTTATTTCACGCTCACCGGCCTGCACGGCCTGCACGTGGTTGCTGGTGCCGGGGTGCTCCTCTACTTCCTCGTGTTTGACGGCAAGCGCCTGCGTCAGGATCCTGAGCATCTCGCCAATCGTGTCGAAGTCGGCGGTCTGTTTTGGCACTTTGTCGATCTCGTGTGGATCTTCCTCTTCCCTCTCCTTTACCTCCTCTAATCCCGCATTCCCTTAACTGTCATGGCCGACAACGTCGAAGCAATCCAAAAGTCGATCAAGTGGTACTTCATTATCGGAGGAGCACTGATCGTCCTGAGCGGTGCCACCGTGGGACTCTCCTATGTGGAGCTCCCCACCCACAGCCTGAACATCCTCGTCGGTATGATTCTGGCGACGATCAAGGCCTCAATGGTGGCGCTGATCTTCATGCATCTCAGTCATGAGCACAGTTTGATTTACAAGATCCTCGTCTTCACGGTCGTGCTTGCAGTCGTTCTTTTCACGCTCTTCATCTTTTCCCACGAAGATCCGCTCCAGTTCAAAGGATTCTACGCTCCTGTCGAACAGCAGTAGTCCGCAGCATATCCGACATGTCACTCAAGCATTTCCACATCGTCTTTCTCGGTTTCGCCATTTTGTGCGATGCCGGCTTTTGGCTGTGGATGCATTTGATGCCCGAGGATGCTGCCAGCGCCGGGGCCGCACCCCTCAAAAACTATGCAGGTTTGCTCTGTCTGGCCCTGCTGGCCTATTCCGCGTGGTACCTTGGCAAAAAAATGCGCACCATCATCTGAGCCATGATTCCCGTGTATCCATCCTCCATTCTCGCCTGTGCCACTTGCATGGCTGACAAAGGCAGCCTTGTCGGGCAGGCTCAGGGATTCGCCATTCTCTTCATGCTCGGCATGCTGGCTTTCATGTTTATCTGCGCCGCCTGTTTCGTCTATTCTTTTGTGCGTCGTCAGCGCGCGCATCAGGATCTCACCGCCGCCTCCGCCTAACCTCTTTTTAGCTTATGACTCTTAAACTCGATTCTATCAATGTCTGGATGGGCCAGACCGCAAACGCCTCTGAACACGGCGGCCTTGTTGACCACATGCTGGGCTTTGTCCACTGGGTCATGGTCGTGCTCGGCGTGGGCTGGTCCATTTATCTTGCCATCGCCTTTTATCGCTTCCGCCAGAAGAAGACCGCACGTGCCGATTATCATGGCTTCCGTGGCCATGCGACGACGCACATCGAAATCGGCGTGGTTATCGTTGAAGCCATCCTCCTTCTTGGCTTCGCCTTCCCGCTCTGGTCCCGGCAGGCCGATGAGTACCCCACCTCTCCCGACACCATTCGCATGCGTGCCTTGGGTGAGAAGTTCCTTTGGAACTTCCAGTACCCTGGTACTGACATGATGCTCAGCACATGGGATCTGCGCAATGTCGATGGCACCACCAACACCACAGGCAAGGATCTGCATGATCCCAACGGCAAGGACGATTTCGTCAACCCCGGCACCATGAAACTGCCTGTCGGCCGCCCCGTCATCGTGGATGTCGCCAGCAAGGACGTTATTCATAATCTCGCCCTTGTACCGATGCGCGCTGCTCAGGATGCAACTCCAGGTGTCAAAGCCCACATGTGGTTCAAGCCGGTCAAAGAAGGCAGCTGGGACATCATCTGCGGTCAGCTTTGCGGACCGGGCCACGCTCAGATGAAAGCCATTCTCGAAGTGGTTCCTGCCGCAGAATATGACGCCTGGGCCAAGGAGCAGTCTGACGCTGCGAAAAAGAAGAACGAAGCCGCCGCGCCACCTGCTGCTCACTAATTTCCATCCATTGGGATGGCCGAACCGAAGGGCAAAATAATGATCTCATTATTTTGCCCTTCTGCTTTTACCGAACGTTCCTGATCTGATTGCCATGCCCTCCCGTGCTTTTCACCGTTACGCCCTGTTCACACTCGCTGTGGGCGTGGTGCTGATCTGGTGGGGCGCTGCGGTGACCACGGAAGATGTCGGCCTCGCCGTGCCCGACTGGCCGCTGTGCTATGGCAAGCTAAATCCAGAAGGATGGTACAAGGTGCCTGCGTTGTTGCTTGAGCATGGGCACCGCTGGCTTGCCACCACCATTGGGTTTCTGGTGCTCGGCCTGTATTTCTGGCAGTTTGCCAAATTCAAACCCAGCGCGATTGAGGGTGTCGGCATCATGCTCTGTTCCTTCGGCTTTCTGGTGCTGATTTACATGGGATCGGTTGGTACTGCGGCGTTCATCGGGGTCCTCGGCTTCTTCTGGCTCGTCTTGAAATGGTACAGCCAGCGCTGGCCCTTGCTGCGCGGACTGACCACGCTCGCATTGCTGCTGGTCGTGGTGCAAGCTTCGCTCGGGGGATTGCGCGTCTTGAAAATGTCTGATCCGCTGGGCATCACACATGGGACGCTCGGCCAGTTGTTTTATTGTTTGCTGGTGTTCATCGCATTCGCCTCTTCCCGCACCTGGACTGAAGGTCGTCTCGTTCTAAGTCTCAAAGAAGCTGCTCGAGCTCGCTTCTGGTCGTTGGCTTTGTTTCTCTGCATCTTTGGCCAGCTCATTCTCGGAGCCAGCCTTCGCCATACGCAGCGCACTCACCTTGCCGCAGGAGACATTCTCACCACCAAAGGCCAGTGGCTGCCGCCGTTTCAGCCACCGGATGTTTTTCTGCTGTTTGCGCACAAATACTGGGGCTTCACCGTCGCTTTGTTGATCATCTTCGTCGCAGGGCGTGCACGGCACTGGCTCGCCACACTGCCGCAGATGCGCCCTGTCGCCACCTGGCTGTTGTTTATGCCCACGCTGCAGGTGGCGCTCGGCATCTTTGTGATCCTGACTGGCAAGAGTTTCTGGGTCACCAACTTTCATGTGCTCAACGGACTGGGACTCCTCGCCCTCAGCAGTCTGCTCGTCGCCACCTTCTGGGGAGACCGTCTGTGTCGTCGAGAAGAGACGGGGGAATGAGCACTCGTCTGTGATAGGAGTTGGTCAAAATCAGCGTGCCAACTGTGAAACTGCGGCCCTGCCTATGGCGTGCGCATGCTGAGCTTTTGGGCTCCTGGGACAACACGTGGCTGATCAAATTCGGCAAGCTTCTGCCGCCACTGAGCTGCTTGGACCGCATTGCCGGTGGCATCGCTGAATTGAGCATGGCGTTCGATGGCGTCGCGAAGGCGATAGCGGTTCTGATCCGCTAGAATGTCTGCGCGTGCCTTCAGGCCCTCGTAGCCTGATTGAAGGAGCGTACCGGCCTCTGCGAATTGTTTCTGATACAGCAGAGCACCGCCCAGCAAGCTCTCGGTGTTGAAGCGCAGCCAGTGCTCGGGCTGCTGCTTGATGCACTGTTCGAGGCAGTCGCGGAGCAGCGGCTCTGCCTTGGACCATTGTTCGGTTTGCAGCCACAAGCCGCCGAGGTCAGCTGCGGCGGCGGCCACCGCTGCCGTATCTTCCGGTGTGCGCTTGCGCTGCAGTTCCAGCACTTGCTGAAACAGGGCCTCAGCCTCTTCGAATTTTCCTGCATGCCGGTGTGTATTGGCCAGGCCTGACAGGGTGGAGAGTGTCTCGGCATGAGCGACACCGAGCACACGTTGCTGAATCTTGAGCAGATCGAGGAAGATTTTTTCAGCCTGTGCATGGTCCCCATGGCGGTCATGCATGGCCGCCATCGCATGCATCTGCGCGAGCACGTCAGGATCACCCGGGCCGTAGGCCGTCTTCATGGTTTCGAGAGTTTCGAGCTGCAGCGTGATGGCTTGGGCATGTTTGCCCTCCGCATCAAGTGAGGCAGCCAGCTGCTGCATTGAGCGCAGAGTTTGGGCATGACTGGTTCCCAGCACCCGCTGTCTCGCAGCCAGAGACTCCTGCCGGAGTTTCGTGGCGTCAGAATAGCGCCCGTGGGTGTCATACACATGGGCGACGGTGTCCATCTGCGCGAGGATTTCAGGATGTTCCGGGGGGAAAGCAGTTTTCAAGGTTTCCAACACTTGCAGATGCGAAGACTCGGATTCAGCATGCCTGCCCTGCGCCTCATACTCGTTTGCAAGATTCTTCAACGAGAGCAGTGTCTGCGGGTCCTTCGGGCCGAGAATGCGACGTTTGGCGTCCAGACTTTCGTGATGCAGTTTCAGTGCTTCATCATGCCGTCCGCGGCGTCCCAGCAGCAGGGCCAGCTGGTCCGTCTGCATCAGCGTGTCAGGGTGCTCAGCTCCCAGAGACTTTTTCAAGACTTCCAACGCGCCGAAGTACAACTTCTCCGCGTCTGAAGGCATGCCGGCCTTTTCAGCGGCTTGGGCGGCGATGTTCATGGTGATGAGGGTGCGGGGATCTTTGGTGCCCAGCACACGGCGCATCCCGTCCAGTTGCTCGCCGCGTCGTTTCAGGGCGTCAGCATTTCTGCCCTGCACGGTGTATGAATTTGCCAGGTTGCCGAGGGTCGCGAAGGTATCGAGGTGGTCCGGGCCGAGCACACGTTTTTGCACCTGGTAGAGATTAAGGAACAAGGTCTCAGCCTCCAAATGCTTCTCCTGATCGTCACAAACTGCCGCCAGGACCGAGATCGTCACAAAGGTGTCTGGGTGATCTGGGCCCAGGGCTTTTTGCTGGGCGCTCAAGGTCCTGCGCAACAATGTTTCTGCATCCACAAATCGGCCTTCGGCTTTCATGGCGGTCGCCAGCTGCCGCATGGAACGCAAGGTATCCCGGTGCCCGCCGCCAAGCGCCAGCTTGCGCTTCTCCAGGGCGCCTTGCAGCTGCTTCTGCGCATCCAGCGGTTCTGACAGTGCCAGATACGTCAGCCCTATCGTCTCCTGCGCCCGCGCTCCTGACTCGGGGTTTTCAGCCAGGGCGTCCAGGTTCTCTACGGCCTCGTCCAGCATGTTTTTGATCAGAGTCGTGTCTTTTCCCTTCACGGTCTCCGGGGTCAGAAAGGCAAACATCTCCTGCAGAAACCGGGAGGTCATGGAGTAGGACTCGGCCTTCTGTTTGACCGATACGCGGACCTCGTCCTGCTTCTCCTTCACCAGCAGCCAGCCAAAGATCGCCACGCCACCTGCCAGCAGCAGCACCAGCACTGCTGCGAGAGCGAACAATCCCCGGTGCTCGCTGATGAAAGCGCCAAATGCAGAACCTTGGATCACCGGCTTTTCATCCTTGGCAGCCGCATCTTTGAGGTAGCGAAGAAAGTCGTTCTCCAGCGCATCCACAGTCGGGTACCGGCTTTCAGGTCTCTTTTCCAAAGCGCGCATCACGACCCAGTCGAAGTGCTCCTCAAGAAGTTCAGGGTAAGTGGCCGTCTCCACCTTGCGGTTCAAAGCCAGGCCGGTGAGTTGTGCCTTGGGCAGTGAGCGCATCAGGGCGGACGGTTTCTCCACGAGTGTTTCACACACGACCCGCTTCACCTCATTCAAATGCTCCGCCGCGTCCCTCGGAGTGGGGATCGGCAGTCGACCGGTGATGAGCTCATAGAGCAGCATGCCCAGCGAATAGATGTCGCTGCGTGCATCAATCGCTTTGGCGGCCACATGTTCGGGAGACAGGTAGGCGGCAGGTGCCCGTAGCTGCCCGGTCGGTGTGACTAGGGCATGGTTCATCGCCCTGGCGATGCCAAAATCCGTCACTTTCAGCAAAGGCTGGCCTTGATCGCCCCATCTGACAAGGAGGTTGGAAGGCTTGAGATCCCCGTGCACCACACCTTTTAGGTGGGCATGATGGATGGCGTCACAAACCTGGATGAACAACCGGATGCGCGTCAGCAGCGCGAGCTTTTGATCATCGCAAAATTGGGTGATGGGCGTGCCATGCAGCAGCTCGGTGACGAGATAGGGCCTGCCGCCCGGGGTCATGCCACAGGCATGCGGCCTGGCGATATCGGGGTGGTCCAACAGCGCCAGCGCATGCTTCTGGGCCTCGTAGCGGATCAAAAAATCGTTTGCGGCGGCGGCGATGATCTTGATGGCCACGAACTCCGCCACGCGCTGGTTCCGCTCGGCCATCCACATGGTGTTGCTGGTGCTGTCGTCAATGATTTGCAGCAGCCGGTAGGGGCCTATCATGTCCCCCGGCTTCTCTTCAATCATTCCATTGGAAGGCGCCTTGGGCACTCGGATCCCCCGCGTTTTGCGCTGTCGGCCGCCATCGCCGGGGTGATTGCGCAAACGGTCCCAGACCTCATTCCACAACGCCGTATCGTTCCCACAAGCTGCAGTGAGAAAGACATGGCGCTCAATGTGGTTTGCACGTTCAAGCGCTTCATTGAAAAGCTGCTCGACGCGGGCAGGGTCGTAGCTCATACAAAACAGGACATATAATTACCATAATCATATGTCCTGCTTTAACCCCGAGGTAGTGAATCAGGGTTCAAACAGTTCTTAAGCCATGTTCACCGAACACTCATCTGTGGGGAATGTTTACAGATGAATAAAATGAAGCGGTGTTATGCACCATACTCCAGGGTGACAGCATACAGACGAGCGTGATGGCAGGATGAGCAAGGGGCGCCATGAGCAGGAAGTGCTTCTCCACCTGACAAGCCCGCAGCTGTAGGTGCCTATGGTACGAGCCCGCCCACCAGCATGATGGCACCAGGATAAAAGGCAGTTCCATCGAAGCGCTCAGGCTTGTCGATCTTGTTGCCGTTCTTCGCGAGGATCGTTGCCTTGTCAGGCTGCTTGGCATCGATCTCGATCTTCACGCTGTGCACCTTGTCTTCAAGGTCGCTGCCAATCACAAGCGCGCTGAGGCGGTGGTAAGTGCAGTACGCATCAAAACGCGGCACCACCCTGGCAGGTTGATCATCGAGCGTGATGCTGACCTGACCGCAGTCCGGACCAATGATGTCATAGATGGAGCAGCGCGTGCCCTTGAATTTGAACGTGATCGTCTCACCGGGCTGAGAGCCTTTGTGCAGCGTGGTCATGCGGTTCGCCCACTGTTTGCCAAACTTGTCCGTCTTCGGATCCAGCAGCGTGAAGCCCTTCGACAGCGTCGCATCCGTGATTGGCAGCAGCTTGGCCTGCTCGTAATTGGTGGCGATAAATGGAGCGCCCAATACATGCGCGCCCGGCGCTTTCGAAGCGGCCTTGATCGGCTCTTGCGAACGCACGATGGCCGCCAGATACAACTCATGTCCGGTTTCGACATGCGGATGCACGCTGTCCGGTGCAAAGACGAATTTCCCTTCGAGCGCATTTTTTTCCTCGTCCGTCTTCGGCAGCTTCGCCTTCCACACCAGCTTGCCTTCCTTCGCCAGCTTGGCCACTTCCATACCCATGTGAATCGTTGGAATGCCGTAGTGGTCGGCGATTTTCTCCATCGCACTCGCCGAGCGCTGGAACTTCCCTTCCAGCATCGCCGGCACCAGCGCCTCCGTCACCGTGTAGACAAAGCAGATGTCGCACTCCGGCAGCGCCTTCCACGTCTGGCGCACGATGCCCTCCATGCAGCGGAAGATCTGCTCCGGCGAGGCACCACCGTCATTCACCGCGAACTCCACGAACATCAGGTCTGGCTTGTGATCCAGCACATCCTGCTTCAAACGAAACACACCCAGGTCCGAGCCCGTGCCACCGATGGCCGCATTGATCTCGCTGAACTTCGCCTTCGGATAAGTCTGCTGAAAATACGCCAGCGTCTTCGGCCGCCAACCAGGCTGCGCTGTGATGGAGCCACCGAGGTAACCTATCTTGATCTCCGCGCCTGATGTGTTCGCCTTCGCAAAGAAGTTCGGCAGACCGTTGCGCGGATGGCATTCCTGCGCAGGCACGAGAGGGAACTCATCCGCAGCAAGAGTGGCGGTGGCAAAAAGCAGAAAGAGAAAGTGGCGCAGCATAAGGACTCGGTTGAAAGGTTGAGCCGTCAGCATGCGAAGCAAAATTTCATGAACAACTTCGACTTTCGCTCCCCGCTTCACCACGGCATCGCCATCCCTGCCCATCCGCTCGCCCTGACCGCGCAGCGCAAACTCGATGAACGGCGGCAGCGCGCGCTGGCACGCTACTACATCGCTGCGGGCGTGGGCGGACTCGCCGTGGGCGTGCACACCACGCAGTTTGCCATTCGTGCTCCCCAGATCGGCTTGTTCAAACCTGTTCTCGAACTCGCGAAGGAGGAGATGGACCGCGCGGCCAAACCCCTCGTGCGCATCGGCGGCATCTGCGGTGCCACGCCGCAGGCCGTCGCAGAAGCCGAACTGCTGCGCGAGCTCGGCTATCACGCCGGACTCCTGAGCCTCGGCGCGCTGCGCACCGCTACCGAGGATGAACTCATCTCTCACTGCCGCGCCGTGGCCGAGGTGCTGCCCATCGTCGGCTTTTATCTGCAACCCAGCGTCGGCGGTCGTGTGCTGCCCTACACATTCTGGCGTCGCTTTGCCGAGATCGAAAACGTCGTCGCCATCAAGATGGCCCCGTTCAACCGCTATCAAACCCTCGACGTCGTGCGCGCCGTCATCGAGTCCGGGCGCGATGACATCACCCTCTACACCGGCAACGACGACAACATCGTCGCCGACTTTCTCACGCCCTACCGCTTCGCCGGAAAAACACGCCGCATCGTCGGCGGCCTCCTCGGCCACTGGTCCGTCTGGACCCAACGCGCTGTGCAGTTGTTGGAACAATGCCGCAACGCCGAAGCCACATCCTCACTGCTTCGCCTCGGCATCGAAGTCACCGACAGCAACGCCGCCTTCTTCGACGCCGCCAACGCCTACCACGGCTGCATCGCCGGCCTCCACGAAGTCCTCCGCCGCCAGGGCCTCCTCGAAGGCCTCTGGTGCCTCGACGAACACGAATCCCTCAGCCCCGGTCAACTTGAAGAAATCGACCGCGTGTATCGTGCCTACCCGCACTTGAACGATGATGCTTTTGTTGCAGCGCATCGGGAAGAGTGGCTGCGGTGAGTCTGTAAGACAGGAGTCAGTGTCTGCTTAGCGGCGGTCCCGGAGGGACCAGAGATATTAGATATGGTGAAGCGAGGCTTGCCGAGCGAGAACCACCGGACCTGCGCGCACCACCCCACGAATCCGAAGGTTGCGCCCCGGCAGGGGCGCGAGAAGTTGCCCCATGTCCTCGACGCATCTCTCGCTGCATTACCATTTCGTGTTCAGCACGAAAAACCGCGAGCCCTGGTTGGCTCCAATCGCACGAAAACGTGTGCATGAATACATCGCCGCTTCCAGCTCGCCGCCGCCTGATCCGAAGCGTTCGTCCAACTTAATACGTCACTAGGCAATCGATGAAGCTCGAAACAGAATCACAGCGAGTTTTAGTCAGTAACCAATGGTGGCGTTTCGCAGAGCGGGTGACGGAGGCAATCCAGCTTGGCGACAGGGTGTTCGTCATCTTTGACTACATGGGATTTCCTCAGGGGCGTCCGGCCCCGAATCTGAGAGCCTATGACTTACACCAGAAACTCCTTTGGACGGCGGCACATCCAGTGGACCGGCCAGCAGCTGCCTACGTGAACTTTCTCTCTGAGACGTCACTTGTAGCTTGGAACTTTGCTTGCTTCCGATGCACTTTGGATGAGGCGTCGGGCGAGATTATCGAGGCTCAGTTCACGAAGTAGCCATGATCACGGACCACGAGACACCCGGCCAAACGAAGGCGAACAAAACAGATGCAGGCAACGGCTCGTATGGCTTCTGTCGTGTCACCGACGCTTCCCGCTCGCCGTCGCCTGATCCGGCACGTTAGACCGCTCGACTACACCGATGCAATCCGAAGCCGACACACCAATTGAACAGCGTTACCTGTGGATTGAGGGCAGAGCGTCACCCGCAAGCATGGAGTTGATCAAACCCGGATTACCGCCCACGCGCCCACCCGATACAATAATCGTTTTTGTTGGGTTTGCTTATGCCGACTTGCCTTTCGCCAAGCAGTTCGATGTCATTTTCCCAAAGGGCAGGCCACAGGATGGTGTTCGTTGCGAGTGCAGAATTGTTGCTGCCACACAGCAGTTCAGCAAACCGTTCCAGGAGATTCCACGTGGCTGGAAGTCGATTTGCTTGGTTCATTTTACAGGAGGTATACCGCAGCTTGTCCAGCGGTTGCCGGTAGTGGATACTTGGCATCAGAACAACGAATCGGTGTGCATTTGCGATGAAGAAACATGGGCACATCTCAGAAAGGCGGCCTTGCCATGCGGTACAGCGAACGCGGAGTGAGCGTCTCGGTTGCAATCCGTTCGTCCCGTGCGCTGAGCTTGGGCCGTTGCTCACTTCACTGCTGAAAAAACCGCCGCACCGAACTCACAGCCCGATCCATCTTCTGCTCGAAGACGCTCTTCGGCGGCCCTGCGGGCGTGCGTCGGCGGGTGTTGGACGCAACGGTGGTGGAGTGTTTCTTGGCCGTCGCTGTCTTGGGTTTGGCGGTGGTGGAGGCTTTGGTCGGAGCGTCAGTCTTGGCGTCTGCGACGACGGTTTTCTTGGACGCTGACTCGGGTGGCGTTTCGATCGTGACGGCCACAGCTTTACGGATTTCCTCCTTGGGGGCGGAGGGTTCTTGGGTCGCAGAGGCTACTTTGGCTGGAGGGGGAGCTTTGGGTGCAGGGGATTCTTTGGACTTAGATACCACCTTGGGCGCGGGCGATTCCTTGGTCACCGATGCCACCACCTTGGGTGCTGACGTTTCTTTGACGGTTGGCGATTCTTTCGCTGCGGCAGTTGCCTTCACCACCGGCGTCTCCTTGGACACAGGCGCAGACGCTGGCGGCGGCGTCATCGCTGCAATCACCGGCCGCTCAGGCTCAACAGGCAGTAATCCCGGCGAGGGGCCGTAGCCGTAGAAGTGCGAGGTGCTTTCGGCGCGGGGGAGGTTGAAGTCGAAGACGCTGACGCCGCTGCGCCGTTCGCCGTGGAAGCTGCGGCCATCGCTGGAGCCGAAGACGATGCGTCGGCCGCTCTTCTTGACCTTGCCCAGGTAGATCATGACGTGGGTCACGGGCAGCTTGCGTGTGGTCGCAGTGGTGTTGGTCCAGAACAACAGGTCACCGGGTTTGAGGGCGTCGAACTCCTCGCTGCCAAAGCTCGTGGCGGTGGGGGTGAGGTGGAGCTGGGTTTTCTTGTCCACCCACTGGCACATCTCGTCGGACTGACGCGGTACATCTTTCAGCCCCTGAAAATGCAGCACGTGATAGACCGTGCCGGAGCAGTCCATGCCGCCCTTGCTGGGTTCACTGGAGCCGTAGAGATAGCCGAGCTCCAGATGCGTGAGCGCCAGGCAGCTCTGCACCAGGCTTTGAATCTGCTTGGGGTAATGCTCAAAACCACTGATGTCCTCGATGCTGATGGTGGACACCACCGCTGGGGTCATCACGGGGGCTGGCGGTGTTTCGTCTTCGTCTGCGGGTGCAGCAGGCGTGGTCTTTTGGGCCGGGGTTTCAGACTTGGCTGGGGCGGTCTTTTTGACGGAAGTGTCCGTATGGGATGACTTTTTCCCTTTGGATGAAGCCGGGGCCGCAATGAGCGAGCCGCCTGTGCCTGCTGCCACAAGCATGACCAGCAGGAGTCGCAGTAAAGTGTTCATGAGATTCGGGGGCAGAGAGTTAATGTCGCCTGTTTAGACGCCGACGTGTCGAATTTGATCAAATCAATTCATGGCCTGCTGTACGGGTAGAATACGGACGGGCTCAAAAAATAGCCTTATTGTTGTGCAACCACGACTCCAAGTTCCACAGGAGAACAAGAGCTATTGGGTCTGCATGCGGGAAATCACGGCGCAGATCACACCGGCCATGAGGAAGAGCGCGGCTACGATGCGGATGCCGTAGGCTTTGCCGGATTCGTGGCGCTCGCGGTTGCCCAGCAGCGGGCCCAGCAGCGCGACGACGGCGCGGCTCCACATCCCGCGCGTAGCATAGACGACGTTCACCCCGACCGCGTCATTGAAGTAAGCGAGCGAGAGGCCCATGATCAACGACTGCGCGGCGATCAAGATGCTTCCACCGAGGGACCACTTCGTGGCGCGATTCCATGGAATCCGCGGGCGTTTGGGCAGCAGCATCATGGCGAAGACCGAAAGAACGCCCGTGGTGCCGGACAGGATCGCCAGAAAAGTCTTGGGACCAAAGGTGGGAGCCCATTTTTGCAGGAACACATCGGCGAAGGCGTAAAGTGCGGCGCTGATGAGTGCCATGACCACCGGACCCGCGAGCCGTGCGCCTTTGGGAGTTTTGAAATCCGTGGCGCTCACCATGAAAATGCCGCCGGTGGTGATGATGGCGGCGATCCACATCAAAGGCTTCATGCTGTCCGCGATGAGCAGGCTGGCACCGAGCGCGACAAAAACGACCTTGGACCCCAGCACCGGCGTGACGAGCGACACATCCCCGCGCTCCATCGCCACAAAGGTAAACCAGCCCCCGATGAAAAACAGCACTCCGAGCCCGACCGGAATGTAACACAGATGCCAGGCCACCGGCTGCGTCTCAAACAACGCCAGCGGCAGAAACACAAACACGCTGGTCCAGTTGTTGACGTGAAAGCAGGCCATCGGGTGCGCCCCTTCCACGAGCGCTTTTTTCAGCAGCATCGATGCGATCGCATAGCCGATGGCGGCGACGAGCGGCAGAAGCAGGTACCAAGGGATGTTCATCATGAGCCGACCAGCTTGAGCCCCCAGGCGATGACAAGTGGCGTGGTGACACAGCTCACGATGGTCGTGGCCATCACCACCTGCACGGCGGTGGAGGCGTGGCCGCCGTAAAGGCGTGCGATCATGATGTTAAACACCGCGGAAGGCATCGCGCCTTGCACCACAATGACCCGCTTCAATTCCAGGCTGATCGGCAGATGGTAGGCTGCCAGCAGAAAGGCCACGGGGATGACGCCCAGGCGCAAAACCGGACTGAGGACCGCAACCTTCCACTGCATAGCTCCTTGGCCCCAGAGATCCGCGATGGACGCACCGATCAGCAGCACAGCCAGCGGCACCGCGCAGGCACCGAGCATGGTAAAAGTGTTGTGCGCCACCTGCGGCACGTAGGCGTGGAGGCCGCTGAAGTTCAGCAGCAGCGAGGTCAGAATTGTGAGCACTGGTGCGTTCAGTGCGAGCCGCCACGGGGCTTTGTCCAGACCTGTCAGCAGCCCGACACCCGCCGTCCAGCAGGCCAGCTCCACGCCAAGCGTGAAGGTGAAGAGCACACCCAGCGTGCCTTTGTCTGGAAACAGCGCGGTGACGATGGGGATGGCCACGAAGCCGTAATTTTGCAGGCCACAGGCCACGCTGAAGGTGCGGCGGCCCTCGCCTTTCTTCAGGCCGATCAGCGGTGCCACGAAATACGTGAGCGCGATCCCGAAAACGATGAGCCCATAGCCCAGTCCGGCGGCAATCAGCACTGGCGGCAGGCTCATCACTGCGGGATTTCCCACGACGCGCTCAATGATCAGCGCTGGCGTGAGCATCATCACGGAAAGCTTCATGAGGCTCACATCCGCCTCAGGCTTCAGCAGCCCCGTTCTGCGAGCCAGCGCCCCGGCGGCCATCGTGAGATAGACCGGCACGGCCACGGAGAGAATGCTGAGGTAGTCGAGATTGGCCATGCGCGCGGCCTTCAGCTAGGCCGTGAAGCGGGTTTCTGCAAGTACCTCGGGCTACGGAGTGTCCATGGCACACAAACGTATGGGTACTTTTATCCGCGCTTCCACACCACCCACAGCTCCGGAGGGGATGCCGCGCGGTTGATGGGGCGCAGGTGCTGCACCTCGTAGCGGCGGGATTCCAGAGCGGCGGCCCAGACCGCGATGCTGCGCCCCTCCTCAGCGCCGCCTTCGTGCCCGGGATAGACGGCGATGGTGAGCAACCCGCCCGGCCTCAAAAGCTCCAGCGCCGCCTGCACGGCGATCATCGTCGTCTCCGTGTGGGTGATGAGCGTCTTGTCCGTGCCCGGCAGATAGCCGAGATTGAACATGATCGCGCTGATCTTCCCATGCTGCTCCGTCGGCACATGCTCGCGCATGGTTTCGTGCCCAGAATGAATCAGCGTCGTCATATCCGCTGGCACGCGCTTCGCGGTTTCCACAAGCGCCGTCGCTTGCACATCAAAGGCAAACACATGGCCACCGGGGCTCACGCATTGGGTGAGGAAGAGAGTGTCATGGCCATTTCCCATCGTCGCATCCACCACGACATCGCCAGGCCACAGCCGGTCCTTCAGCATGAGCTGCGCCCACAGTACGGAGGAGGGCAGGCCGCCGTTGGGGCTGGCGAGATGGGGTTTGGGGGGAAACATGCGCGGAGAATAGAGACTTCACGGGCGGAATAAAGGACCGGATGGTGCGAACCTGCAGCTGGTCTGCGTAGTGGACTTGTCGCCCGAGTTGGCGCATGAAAGCTGCCTACCCATGCCTGCGACTGCCCTCATCACTCCCAGCGCGTCCGGCTGGAACCTGGACCAATCTTATGCGCGCCTGCCTGCGATGCTCCATGAGTCGTTGGAGCCCACTCCGGTGCGGGAGCCGCGCATGGTCGTCTTTAATCACGCATTGGCGCAGTCGCTGGGATTAAATGCAGCAGTCTTGGCCGATCAGGCGGCAATCTTTGCAGGCAACGAACTGCCTGACGGATCCACGCCACTGGCACAGGCATATGCGGGGCATCAGTACGGGCATTTCACCGGCCTGGGGGATGGCCGTGCGATTCTCCTTGGGGAGCAAATTACACCGACAGGCGAGCGATTTGACGTGCAGCTCAAAGGCTCAGGCCAAACGCCCTTTTCACGGCGCGGAGACGGTCGTGCGGCGCTGGGCCCGATGCTGCGCGAATACATCATCAGCGAGGCCATGCACGCGCTCGGCATTCCCACCACCCGCAGCCTCGCGGTGGTGACGACGGGTGAGAAAGTCTTCCGCCAGCAGTCGCTGCCGGGGGCGGTGCTCACGCGCATCGCCGCCAGCCATATCCGCGTCGGCACCTTTGAATGGGCGGCGGCGCATGGAGATAAGGAAGCGCTTCAAGCCCTCGCCGATTACACCCTGCAGCGCCACTATCCCGCTCTCCTCACCGCAGAGGCACCCTACCTCGCGCTGCTCGAAGGCGTGATGAAACGCCAGGCGCGTCTCATCGCCCAGTGGCAGTGCGTCGGCTTCATTCACGGCGTCATGAACACCGACAACGTGGCGCTCAGCGGCGAGACCATCGACTATGGCCCCTGTGCGTTCATGGATGCCTTTGACCCCGCCACCGTGTTCAGCTCCATCGACCGCAATGGCCGCTACGCCTACGGCAACCAGCCGCAAATTGCCCAATGGAATCTGGCCCGTCTGGCTGAGGCCCTGCTGCCCCTGCTTCATGCCGATGAAAAGCAGGCCGTGGAGCTCGCCAATGCGGCCATCGAAAGTTTCAAGACCACCTTTGAAGGCCACTGGCTCGCTGGCATGCGGGCCAAGCTGGGGCTCTACACTGAAGAGGTCGATGACCGCACTCTGATCGAAACCCTGCTGACTTGGATGAGGGAGGAGAAAGTGGATTTTACCAATACTTTCCGCAGCCTGAGCGACGCAGGTAAAACAATGGTATACGATAATTCTGCGTTCGCTGCTTGGCACGCCCAATGGCAGGCGCGTTTGCAGCGCCAGCCGCAGTCGGCGGAGGAGGTCATTGCGCGTCAGCGTGCGCATAATCCGGTGGTGATTCCGCGAAATCACAAAGTTGAGGAGGCGCTGGCCGCTGCCTCGGAGGGTGGGGATTTGAGTGTGATGGAGCGGTTGCTGGGTGTGTTATCAAAGCCCTACGAAACCAGCCAGAACCAGCCTGAATTCACCACGCCATCCGGCCTTACCTCCGCTGCCTATCAGACGTTTTGCGGGACGTGAGGTGGGGCTCACAGCTGCCGCTCAAATCTGATTCCTTTGGAGATCCAACTCTGGATCCAGCGCGGCACCGTCCAGCAAGTGCTCGATGAGGTGGCGGGCCAGCCAGGGGCTGCGGAGGGAGCCTTTGGAACCAAGGCCGTTGAGGAAGGCGACGCGGGGATGCGCGGGGTGCTTCCCCATGAGGGCCTGCTGGTTTTTGATGATGGGACGCACGGCGGTCTGGGTCGCGGTGATCGTGGCGGGTACTTTCAGCAGGCTGCGCAGATTGGCTTCGAGCTGTTGCACCTGCTCCCAGGCAGGCGTGTGCGGATTGTCAAACCTCCATTCGTAGGTTGATCCGGCTCGCAGGGTTCCATCTGGGCGGGGGAGGAGCCAGCAGCCCCGGTTGAGGATGCGCTGCTCGCCCCGGAGATCGGCCTGAACTGTGAGGATGGTGCCGCGTGCGGACTGAAACGGCACCCAGTTGAAAAGGGGGTGCTTTTCTGCGCTCCAACCTTGCGCCCAGATGACGTGGGAGAACCGCTGGCCCTGCCACTCCACTCCAGCGTCGTCGTCACGCACATCTGCGGGCTGCACGTCCGCCTGCACCCAGGCTCCGAGTGCCGTGAAGAAACTGCGGCTGGCTTGAAGGTAGGTGGGGGTGTCCAGCCAGGCGGCATGGCGCTGCTGGAAGCCGTTGTCGGGATCGTGGATGACTTCCGCATCCAGTTTCGGGGGCTGCGGGTGCAGGAAGGGCTGCATGTCGGGATCGCTTCGGCGTTTGTGCCATTTGGCGATTTCGGCTTCATTTTTGAGCAGGCGTACGTAGCCGCGCGGAAAGATACAGCGCTGCCCGAGGCGCTGGCCGCATCGGCGGTAGAAGCCCAATGCTTGACGGTAAAACATTGTATAACGCCAGCTAACCGTCAACCTCATACCCGTGATCGGCGTGATCAAACCCGCCGCTACTTTGGAACAAGTGAGGGTTTCATCACGATCCACAATGACAAAGGGCTCCCCGCGTTCCCACAAGTGCCATGCCAGCGCAGTGCCGGCGAGTCCTTGGCCGATGATGAGGATGCGGGGGGGCATGACAAGAGGAGTGCGGGGATTTAGCCCGAAATCATGTTCGAGTCACTCTCATGCACGCAGAAAACGAGCGACAGTTTACGGCTGCTTTTCCACCATCACCTGCATGATCTCCTTGAGTTTCTCGTGGGTTTTGGTGACCTGCTCCGCTGTGGGCGGGCCGGGAATGGTGGTGCGCCAGAGGGCGCTGATTTCTTCAATGGCGGCACCGATGTGCTTGATCATGGACTCTTCATGTTTGGGAAGACCGAGACGGTTGAAGTCATCACGGATTTCCTGGAGGATCACCGGTGAGCCAATGCACAGAGGCCGCACTTCCACGGTGTCATTTTCCACGACCACGCTGGAGACGATCTCCAGCAGCCGCAGCCAGAGGCCCAGATCAATCAGCACCGCAAGATCGTCGTCTTTCTGCTCCCGCAGCATGCGGATCAGCACCTGGTGGCTGTCCACGATCTCGCTGCGCAGTTCTTTCCACTCGCTGCTTTCGGCCATTTTGCCCTGCGCCATCAGGCGGGGCAGGAGTTTTTCACCCAGACCCAGCATTCGGCAGTAGCTGAGCACTTCCTGATTGTTGTTGCGGAACTGCTGGGCATCCCCCGCCTGCCAGATGAGGAAGCTGTCGGCCATCAGACCGCCGAGAAGCAGGGCAGCACGCCCGCGATCCGTGGGTGGTGTAGGTGGTGGCGGACGAAACAGCAGACGCCAGCGTGCCTTCGTTCGCTGGCCGATCTGGTCGAGAAAATCCGCCGGAGTCTGGTCCCCTTGGACGGCAGTGGATACACCATCATCCGGGCCTTGATCACCTGCCGCCACAGTCACGCCACCCAGGCACAGTCCCAGCGCTACGAGGCAAATCGTACGGCTGGGACGGGACGGGAGAGCGGACATGATCGGGAGCAGAGGGCATACTTTACTCCACCGTAACGCTTTTTGCCAGATTTCTTGGTTTATCCACATCACATCCGCGTGCGACGGCGGTGTAGTAGGACAGGAGCTGCAGCGGAACGACGTTCAAAATGGGCGTCAGGTAGGACGGGCAGTCCGGCACGTAGATCACGTCATCGGTGATGCGCTCGAGCTCAGTGCGCCCTTCAGTGGTCACGGCGATCACAGGGCCTTTGCGGGCTCGCACTTCCTCGATGTTGCTGACGTTCTTGTCGAAGACGGCGTCGTCCGGGGCGATGAAGACGGAGGGCATGTCCGGCTTCACCAGGGCGATGACGCCGTGCTTCAGCTCCGCGCTCGGGTGACCGCTGGCATAGATGTAGCTGATTTCTTTCATCTTCAGCGCACCTTCCAGCGCCACGGGGTAGTTCATCTGGCGGCCCATGAAGAGCATGCCCTCGGCATTGCAGTGCTTTTCGGCGATGGTCTTGATCTTGTCTGCCTGCTTGAGGATCTGGGCGATCTTGTCCGGCAGCGCTTCAAGTTCGTCGATCATCTCCAGGCCATCGACGCTGGAAAGGTGATGGATGCGGCCGAGCAGAAGGCTCAGGAGGGTGAGGATGGTGACCTGGGAGGTGAAGGTCTTTGTGGCCGCCACGCCGATCTCCGGCCCGGCATGAATGTACACGCCGCCGTCGCTCTCGCGGGCGATGGTGCTGCCCACGGTATTCACGATGCCAAGGCAGCGGATGCCCTTGCGCTGCCCTTCCCGCATGGCCGCGAGTGTGTCGATAGTCTCGCCGCTCTGGCTCATGACGAACTGCAGCGTGTTCCTATTTGTCGGCACGTTGCGGTAGCGGAACTCACTGGCGATCTCGACTTCCGTCGGCACTCGGGCGAGGGATTCGATCAAGTACTCGCCCACCATGGCGGCGTGGTAGGCCGTGCCGCAGCCGGCGAGGATGATGCGGTCGATCTGCACCAGCTCCTTCGGGCTCATGTTCAGCCCGCCCATGATGGCGGTGCATTCATCGCGGGAAAGACGGCCGCGCATCGCATTGCGCAGGGAATTCGGCTGCTCGTAGATTTCCTTGAGCATGAAATGCGGGAACTCGCCCTTCTCTGCGTCATCGGCATTGAACTCCACGCGGCTGACCTTCACCTCGGCGGGCACGCCTTGGTGGGACTGCACGTCATAGCTGTCTTTGGTGATGGTGACGATGTCGTAATCGTTCAGATATACCACGTCCCGGGTGTGGGCCACGACTGCGGAGACGTCGCTGGCAAGGAAATGCTCATGCTTGCCAAGACCAACGATCAGCGGGCTGCCCAGGCGTGCACCGACGATGACGCCGGGGAGGTCCCCATGCATGACGGCGATTCCATAGGTGCCCTTCACGCGGGCCAGGGCGGCTTTCAGGGCGTTCACCAGCCGCAGCGTGCCATCGGGCTCCTTCGATTCATCAAAGTAGGTGCCCACCAGGTGGGAGAGCACCTCCGTGTCCGTTTGGGAGAGGAAGGTGTGGCCTTTGGCGATGAGTTGATCGCGCAGCGTCTGGTAGTTTTCGATGACGCCGTTGTGGACGAGCACCAGTTTGCCGGACTGGTCCGGGTGCGGGTGGGCATTCACGTCCGTGGCCGGGCCGTGGGTCGCCCAGCGAGTGTGGGAGATGCCCATGGTGCCCAGCAGATTTGCCTCTGTGACAGCTTGGCGCAGGTTGTCGATCCGGCCCGCCCGTTTAACGATCCGGAGGTTTTCGCCACCGCCATTGAGAGCCATGCCAGCCGAGTCATAGCCGCGATATTCCAGACGACGCAGCCCGTCCAAAAGGATCGAGCTGGCCTGACGATTGCCGATGTATCCAACGATTCCGCACATGAGAAGATAAAAGGGGGTAAAAAGGGCCCTGCCGAAAAAAGCAGGACATTACGATACCCCCTCGCAGAACCCACGCCAGCAGTTCGTGCCACCTGTTATTATTCTTTAGTGAAACAAAGTCCGGTTGATGCCCGGCTGTGGGGGGAGGCTAGGCGGGCGAGCAACCCGCGCGGAGGATTGCACAAAGCGTGAAAGACGAGCAATGAACACGTGCGGAGGTGGCGCTGTCAGCATCTGCATGACTAACAAATCCAACACGACCCCGAAAGAGAAGGACAGCCTGACCCCCAAAGAAAAGGAGATACAGAGTCTTTTCGCCCGAGGGAAATCGCCCGAAACCATTGCCATCCGGCTGGGCATGAAGATCTCCAAAGTGCTGATGGTGATCGCCATGGTGCCCAAGCCTCTGGGCTGACGGGGAGAAGCCGAGCCCAGCCGTGGTGATGCTGGCCTAGGATAAGTGCCCTGGCCTCACCCCAAAATCCCTGGCACCAGCTCCCCATGCACGTCCGTCAGGCGGAAATCGCGGCCTTGGTAGCGGAAGGTGAGGCGTTCGTGGTCGAGGCCGAGGAGGTTTAATACCGTGGCGTTGAGGTCGTGGGTGTGGACGGGGTTTTCCGCAATGTTGAAGCCGAAGTCGTCGGTCTTGCCATAAACGGTGCCGGGCTTGGTGCCGCCGCCAGCCATCCACATGGTGTAGGCGTCTTTGTGGTGGTCACGTCCTGGGGAGGTCTTGGTGCCGTCCTGATTGGCACCCTGGCGCAGCGGAGTGCGGCCAAATTCGCCGCCCCAGATCACCAGGGTTTCATCGAGCAGGCCGCGTTGCTTGAGGTCGCGCACCAGCGCGGCCATGGGCTGGTCCACGTCCTTGGCTTTGGCGGTGAGGGCGCGCTTGAGGCCGCCATGGTGGTCCCAGTCGGAATCAAAGAGCTGCACCATGCGCACGCCGCGCTCGATCAGGCGGCGGGCGAGCAGGCAGTTGTTGGCAAAGGAGGCCCTGCCGGGCTGCGCGCCGTACATGTCCAGCGTGGTCTTGTTCTCGCGGGTGATGTCCATGAGCTCCGGCACACTGGTCTGCATGCGGTAGGCCATTTCGTACTGGCTGATGCGCGTGGCGATCTCCGGATCTCCCACGATGCCGAGCTGCTGCTCGTTGAGCGCCTTCACGGCATCCAGCACATGGCGGCGGTCCTGGGTGCTGTGGCCGGGCGGATTACCGAGGAAGAGCACGGGCTCGCCGCTGCCGCGAAACTGAATGCCCTGATAGAGGCTGGGCAGGAAACCGGTGCTCCAGAGCGTGGAGCCCGCGCCCCCGGGCGGCCCGGACTGAAGCACCACGTAGGCGGGCAGATCGCGGTTCTCGGTGCCGAGGCCATAGGTCACCCAGGCACCTAGGCTGGGCCGCCCGCCCTGCCCAAAGCCGGTGTGCAGAAACATCTGCGCCGGGGCGTGATTGATCTCATTCGTGTGCAGGGACTTCACCACGCAGATGTCATCCGCCACGGTGCCGAGGTGCGGCAGCAGCTCGCTCAGCTCCAGGCCGCTCTGGCCATGCCGCTGAAATTTGAACTCCGTGCCCGCCAGTTTCATCTCCCCGCCAATGAAGGCAAAGCGCTTGCCCTTGGTGAGCTCCGCCGGGCAGTCCTGGCCGTCCATCTTCTGCAGCAGCGGCTTGTAGTCGAACAGATCGAGCTGCGAGGGCGCGCCGATCATGTGCAGGTAGATGATGTGTTTCGCCTTCGGCGCGAAGTGCGGCCGTGGACCCGCCAGCGCGGCGGCGGCCGGCAGATCGCGTGCAAGCATCGAACCCAGCGCCATCGAGACGAGTCCAAGCCCGGACTGCCGGAAGAACTGGCGGCGGGAGACGTCGATGTAGGTGGGCGTGGTCATGCACGAGTGAAACGTGCGGACGGAGGCTGAGATTGCTCCAAGTGGCCCTGTTCCTGCGGAACAGGGGGAGTCCTTGTTGCACAGCACCAAGGCTTCTTTATGAATACCCCATGGCACTGGGAACCAAAAATCGACTGCATGAGACGGGCGTGGCCTGCAAGACCTACCTGCGTGAGCAGCACAGCGACAAGCTGGATCTGGTCACGGAATTCATCGCGGAAATCGAAGGCACAGGGTCCAAGCAGGATCTGACGGCATGGAATCAGTTCAGCGATCTGCGGCGCAATCAGGCTGAGATGCTGCAGCGCGCGGAGGCTGCGTTTCAGACCTGGCTCGCGGGCGGCTGACCCGCCATGGCAGCAGGCTTCGCGGTGAAGCAGCGCACAATCCACGTAAGCGTCAGCATGGTGGCTGCACCCGTCGCATCGGCGATGAGGTCGCGCATGGTTTCGTGGACGCTGTACTGGATGTGGGTGCCGAACTGGACATCTGAGAAAAATTCCGCGAACTCCCAAAACAATCCCACGGTGCAGGCCAGGGCAAAGGTGAAGAGGTAGCGTGCGAAGACCGTGAGCTGGCCAAACCAATGCGCAAAGCAGTCGAGCGCGTGCCAGAGGAAGTACGAGATGGCGACTCCGCCGCTGTAATGCATCACGAAATCAAGCTGCTGCCGGTAAGATGTGTGCATGATCTTCTGATGAAAGATCAGAACCGCCAGCGGTGCCCAGCCAGCGCGCAGGAGCAGGCGGAGCAGCGGCGTCATAGCTTCTTCCAGTCCACCTTGGCGATCTGCTCGCGGCCATTGCGGTCATGGTATTTCACATGGCCATGCTCCATACCGTACTCGTGCACGCACTTGGTCACCTTCACGTCGTAGCAGCAGTATTCGGCGATCTTGGCCACTTCCCCCTGCTGCCACCACTTCAGCGCGTCGAGACCATCGGCGGTCTTGCCCATGCCGAGCGTGGCTGCGGCCACGGCGTCCAGCTTGATGCGGTGGCCGAGAACCTTTTCGAGATCGATAAGGAGATCAAGGCTGTGCGGCAGATCGGTCGGATCAAAGAGCAGATCATGCCCTTTGAGCACTTCGTAGTCGAATCCGATGTGATTGAACCCGACGACGAGATCCGCTTCTTTGAGCTGGCGGATGAGCAGCGGGGTCTCTTCCTGCGTGTAGATGCTGTACTCGTTCAGCCCGGTGCTGAAGGTGCAGGCCACGGAGATGCCCATCTTGTGCTTGTTGCCCCAGCCGCCGACATCGTTCGCCGTGCGACGTGTTTCGAGGTCGAAATAAACTATGTCTCCAGCCATGATCGCGGGGCGCGGCGAAAGCTTAGCCGATGCGATAAACGATGCGCGCCTTGTCCATGTCGTAGGGGGACATTTCGATCTTCACCGCATCGCCGATGACGAGACGGATGAATTTCTTGCGCATCTTGCCGGAGATATGAGCGAGCACTTCGTGACCATTGCGCAGCTTCACGCGGAACATGGTGCCGGCGAGCACTGCGGCGATGGTGCCTTCGAGTTCGATGGCTTCTTCCTTCTGCTTGCCAGTGTCCACAGGCTCCGGCGGACGTGGCGGTGGTGGTACGAAGCGAGGTGGGCCGCTGGGGCGGCGTGGGCCGCCGCGTGAGGGACCACGATTTGGGCCACTGCGTGATGGGCCGCGATTTGGGGGACGTGACATGCGTAAAAAAAGTTGGGCAGGAGGATGCTGCCAGCGGGAGGGATTACAAGGCTAATTTTGTGCCGTGACCGAGGAGAAAGTCCGCCCTGAAAGATCGGACAGACAAAAATCTCGCCGTCATGCGTCCTGTCCATGAAACTTCCTCCACATGCCAGCCGCCCCGACACTGCCCGAACTCTACGATGCCCATGCGGCGGGCCTGTTTCATTATTTCACCAGTTTCACCGGCAACGAGGCGGACGCCAAGGACCTGCTGCAGGAGCTTTTCATCAAGCTGGCACGTCAGACTATCCCTGCTGGCATTGCCAGCATGCGCGCCTGGCTGCTGCGGCTGGCGCATCACCTCTCCATCGACTGGCTGCGGCGGCACCGCGTGCGGCGGGATGCCGAGGAAGCCGCACCGGTGGAGATCTTTGCCACCCACGAGGATCCGGACCAGGAGGAGCTCGCACAACGCATTACCGGCGCGCTCGCCCTTCTGCCGCTGGAGCAGCGCAGCGTGGCGCAGCTGAAGCTGTGGGACGGGCTGACCTTTGAAGAAATCGCCGAGGTGCAGGGCATCCCGCTGAACACCGCCGCCAGCCGCTACCGCTACGCCCTGGAGAAGCTGCGCAGCGAACTGCGCCCCCTTTACGATGAACTGAAACCGTCATGAATCCGAACCCCGACCCCTTTGAAAACGCCCTGAGCGCTCTGCAGCGCCGCACACTCCCGGCGGAGTGGCGGGATGCAATGCTGCAGGCTGCCGCGCAGCCGCCACGCGTGGCACGCGCACCCCGCTGGCTGGTGGCCGGCTGGAGCCTGGCCTGGGCGGCCATTTTGGTGATGTACTTCACCACTCCCGCTGAACCCTCCCCACCGCAGGCGGCCGGCATGAGCGAGGCCGCTCCGCCGATGCTGTGGCAGCAGCGCGCCGCCGCCATCGAGGCCCTGCTGGCCGCCAATTGATTCATTTCACATTCTACCACTTCATACCATGCTCCGATTCCTCCGCACCAAACGTTTCGACCGCATCCTGCTGCGGCTCGCCATCACCGTCCTCACCCTGATGGTGCTGCTGTATGTATGGGTCAACTGGAGTGGCGGCCGCCGCTGGGCTGCTACGAAGGCCCTGATCGAAAGTGACGGCGAAACCCTCGATTTCCGCAAGCTGCTGCCCGAAACTCCGCCCGAGGCGAAAAACCTGCTCGCCATCGAGCCGCTGCGGGGAATCGCCCTCGTGGTGGACAATGATCCCGCCAAAGGCGAGCCAGGTGCAAGACGCAAAGCCCTGGAGGCCTTGAACTGGAAACAGACGAGTGTACCCACAGCCAATGGTGTAGCGCTGAAAAAATACACGGTGGTACCTCCATCCAACGGTGTGACGCTGGGAAAAACCACCGACATTCAGGACTGGATCGAGTACCTGCGTGACACCGAGTACATGGACCTTCCAGCCGGTTCGGAGGTATCCGGGCGGGAGGTGCTGATTGCGTTGGATGCAAAGTTCCCGCTGCTGAAACAAATCGCGGATGAGACGGCGAACCGGCCGCTGACAATGCTGACGCCGGGCCTACGGGAACGGGAAATGCCAGAGCTGCTGTTTTCCATGCGTGTGCCGTATTTGACTTCTTTTCAGAGCATGGGAAGAGCTCTGGGGCTGCGTGCCAGAGCCGCCGTGGCCGCTGGTGAAAGTGCGGAGGCAGCCCGCAGCATTGTGGCCCTTCATCGGCTGGCCCTGGGGTGCGAGCAGGAGCTCTTTCTGATCGGTTTTCTGGTGGGGAATTCCATGGAAATGATGGCTCTGGAACCGCTCTGGCTGGGGTTGCGTGAGCGGGTGTTTGCCGAGGAAGATCTGCTGCTGCTACAGGCTGCCTTTGCCGCTGACCACTCCACCGGTGCGCTGCTGCAGGCCATGCGTGGTGAACTTGCCGCAGGCCTCAACGCCGTGGAGAGTCTGCAACTGGCTGCCAGCGGACAAAGGGAAGTGGATTCCGATGTGATGAGCGCCTTTTCCACGAACGGACAGGCCATGGGGAAGTATTTCTGGCGGCTGCTGCCAAGCGGTTTGTTTGACCACTGGAAGAGCGTGCTCGTGGAGCTGGAGCTGCGGCATTTGATTCAGCCGCTCAAAAGCGGCGGGCTGCGGGAATCGGTTCGCAAGGGTGAAGCAGTGACGACGGAACTCACACAGAACTCCAGCATGCTGCTGCATCCTGACTACATTTTCGCCCGCCTCATGCTGCCTGCCATTTCAACGGTCAGCAGCAGCGCACTGGCGCAGGACGCACGCAGACAGCAGGCGCTGGCAGCGCTGGCCTTGGAGCGGTTTTATGTGAAGCATGCCCGCTATCCCGCGACGCTGGCTGAGCTCACACCGGAGTTTTTGCCTGCCATTCCGCTCGATTCCTGCGATGGCAGCCCGCTGCGTTACCGCACGACGCCTCCAGGACGTTACATGCTCTGGTCCGTGGGTTTGGATGGCAAGGATGACGCTGGCAAAGTGAACTTGGATGCCAAGGGTGCAGCCAAGCTGTACAAGTCACCGTATTTGGGCGACTGGACCTGGCAGTATGAGCCGGTGAAGTGATCAATAAAAATCCATCCCCAGATCCAGCGCCCGGCTTGAATGCGTGAGCGCACCCACAGAGATGGCGTTCACGCCGGTGGCGGCGACGTCTTTGATGGTGTCGATGGTGATGCCGCCGCTGGCTTCGAGCCAGAGCCTGCCGTTCACGAGTTTGACGGCTTCGCGCAGTTTTTCAGGGCTCATGTTGTCCAGCAGCAGCATGTCCACACCTTCAAGCGTGAGAAAGCCGGCCACCTGATCCAGGGTGTCGGCTTCCAGTTGAACGCGCACGCCGGGGCGCTCAGTGCGCAGTTTGAGGATGGCAGTTTGGAGGGAGGTCAGGTCGCTGTTGGCGGCGAGGTGATTGTCTTTGACCATGGCGTGGTCGTAGAGGCCCATGCGGTGGTTCGTGCCGCCCCCGTCCTTGACGGCCGCTTTTTCGATCAAACGCCAGCCAGGGGTGGTTTTCCGGGTGTCCCAGACCTGCACGGGGTGCGGTTTCACCGCTTCCACGTAGCGCTGCGTCTGGGCAGCCACGCCGCTGAGTCGCTGGAGGAAATTCAGCGCGGTGCGCTCGGCGGTGAGCAGGGATCGGGTGCTGCCGGCAGCTTTCATGAGGATGCTGCCCTGCACAAAGGGGCTGCCATCCGGAATGCAGACTTCCACTTCGAGCTCGGGATCGATCTCTTCAAAGACGGTCACGGCGATTTCAGCGCCGGAGACGATGCCGGGCTCACGGGCCACAATCTCGGCTCTGGAGCGTGAATCGGCTGGGATGAAGTAGAGGGAAGTGACGTCTCCGCTGCCGACATCCTCAGCAATGGCGGCGCGAATCAGGGCTAAAACAGGGGGTTCCATGGGTGGGCGCAGGATAGGCTGGAGCGGTGAGGTTTCCAGTACGGGGAAAAACAGGTTGCCAAATTCTCGGAACTGTCCATGTTCTCCGCCCCTCGCCCCCGGCCTGACTGATTCACGGCCTTGCGTAGCGCGGGCTTAGGAGCGTGTCATGAGCAACATCATCGAAAAGATCAATCAAGAGCAGTTGAAGAAGGAAGTCGCCGCTTTCACCGTGGGTGACAGCGTCAAAGTCCACACCCGAGTCGTGGAAGGTGACAAAGAGCGTATCCAGATTTTCGCCGGCATCGTCATCGCCCGCAAAGGCTATGGCATCAATGAAGCCTTCACCGTCCGCAAAATTTCCTATGGCGAAGGCGTGGAGCGTGTGTTCCCCGTTCACAGCCCCAAGGTGGCCAAGGTGGAAGTGACCAAGTCCGGCCGCGTGCGTCGCGCCCGTCTGCACTACCTGCGCCAGCGCCAGGGTAAAGAGGCCATGTCCGTGAAGGAACAGGTCCAGTCCGAAGGCTGATCTTTACCAGCGTGAGATTTCAAAAAAGGGAGGGCAGCCAGCTCTCTCTTTTTTTGTGGCTGTGCTCTGGCAGAGGCAGGGTTAAAGACGACCCGCCGTGTGGCGATAAATCGTTTACTAAAACTGATTTCCGCAAAGCTCGTGTGGCGACACTCGGCGGAGGCTTGAGGACAAGCCTCCCTACCTCGAGCCGGGCACGCGCCAGCTCAGCGCGCATAGGGCTGGCTGCCCCCAGTCAGCCGCCGTCGGCCTGTCCTTCGTAGGAGAGCGAAGAAGGAAGCCCATGACTTTCTCTCCAGAGTCAGGTCGCCAAACGGAAATGTGTTTTGCGAATTGCCATAAGTGTATCAACTCCGTAGGAACTGACTCTGAGAGTTAGGAATTGAAAATTCAACAGCCCTGAGTTCTGAGAACCCAGGGCTGAATGACAAAAGGCCTGCAGGCTTGGGATACTCTTACTTTTTCTTCTTCTTGCCGCCCCCAAGGAGAGTGAGCAGAACAACCAGCACGACCACACCAATGCCGATGAGGATCATGGTCATCAGGCTCATGCCCTCTTCTGCTGGAGGAGGCGTGGGTGCCGCTGCAGGAGCCTGTGGCTGGGCGTAGCCAGGCTGCTGAGGCTGCTGCGCATAGCCGGTTTGTTGTGGCTGACCATAGCCAGGCTGCTGAGGCTGTTGTGGATAACCGGGTTGCTGCGGCTGGCCATAGCCAGGCTGCTGAGGTTGCTGTGGGTAACCGGGCTGCTGTGGCTGGCCATAGCCGGGCTGCTGAGGTTGTTGTGGATAACCCGGCTGCTGAGGATTGCCGCCAGGAGGCATAGCCCCCGGCTGGGCAGGGTAGCCATTAGGTTGTGTCGCAGGCATGGCTCCCGGTGCGGCACCAGCAGGGGCGGAAGTGCCAGCAGAGGCAGCGGCGAGTGCTGCGGCTACTTTGTCATCTGTGCCAGGTGCGGCCGAGCCAGCGATGGCTGAGGAGCCCCCAGCGGCACCAGCGGCGGCGGGTTGTGTCTGCCCCTGCGGAGTGTTCACCATCTGGGCAAAGTAGGCGTGGCGTGCACGGTAGTTGGTAAAGACGCTGCGATAAAATTCTTTGCTTACGGCATCGGCATTTGCTGCGGCCGTTTCACCTTCGATGATGGCTTCGCCCATCTTGGTGAGTTCTGCCTTGTCCTTGCCTGCCTTGGCATCCGCACGAATCATCCTTGCGATGGCATCGTTGACTTTGGTAATGACGCCAAGGTCGAGAGCGCTCAGAAGTTCCTTTTCTGTGACAATGGATTTGCTGAGAGTCTTCAAGCTCTCCAGATCGTATTTATAAGGGGTGAACCAATTGCTGGCTTTGCGCTCCTGTTCATAGGTGGTCTTCCAGTTTTCCTTCTCGCGTTTAATAGCGTCATTCACCCGCGTCAGGTCAGGCTCGATGAGCTTTGTAAGACTCTCATCCCGCATCTTCTGCAAGGCAGGCTGGTCCAGAATCATTTGAGCGATCTGTTTATCGTACCCTTTCAAGACAGTGAGAATCTCCGCGACGGCCTTGGGATAATAAACAGAGGCGGTGTTGCCGCTCTTCGGGTCGTTGAGTTTGTCGAATTCCTTGAGTGCGCCGGGGTAGTCTTTGGCCTCTATTTTCTCCAGCATCGCCGCACGGATCGTGAAAGCCTTGATGTTGAGGCTTTCAGCTTTGGCCTCTTCACGGGTGAGCCATTTGCCTTCGAGCTTTACCTCACCGGCGACGACCTTTTCCTTTTCCACCTGAACCTCTTTGATCTTGGTCTCGATTTCAGCGGCTTCTTTCGTCCCGGGGTAACGGTTTACGAAAGGACGCAGCCGGTCCTGAATGAGCTGCTCGTACTTCTCTGCCGAAAGCAGGTCCGGGGTGGGAAAGGACTTCCGTAGTTCGAGAATCTCCACTTCCTCTGGTTTTTGCTTGAGGATGCCCCCTTCGGCGATCTCGCTGCGCGGGATCTCTTTATCATCCATGATCTTCGGGGTCAGGTGATACCTCATCCGGATCGACGTGGGCGTCTCGGAGAGAATGTTGCCTTCCAGCTTCTTGCCGTCTTTGAGGGTCACGACGTCGGCGTGCAAAAATCCGGCGCTGCTAGCAAGGGCAAGGACGACAGACTGGTAGCGGCTCAATTTCATTGGAATTCGGTGTTGGATGAAGATGGGGGCGATGTTTGCAGGCACGCAGAAAATTGCGCGGGTTACAAGAAATAACTCAAAACCACACCGCGAGTAAAGAACGAAGCTGATTTTCCTCCGTAGGAAAGGGGAATTGCCTAGCTGGAGCGGCGTTTGAGCACGATGCGTTTGAAGCGGGCACTGCCATCCTGGCTCACGCTCATGACTTCAGGGTCATTGACGAAGACGTTGTGGATCAGGCGGCGGTAATAGCTGTTCATCGGGGGCAGGTCGGCGCTCTGGCCGGTGGCGCGCACACGGTCTCCCAGCTCCTTGGCACGGGCCACCATCTTGTCCTCGCGCATGGAACGGTAGAATTCCACGTCCACGCGAACGCGCGGGGCATCCTTGAGGTGGCGCTGCAGGACGCGGTTTACCAGATACTGAATGTCTTCGAGAGTTTCACCCCTGCGGCCGATGAGCGCGTCCGAATCATCCGTGAGCACCTGCAACGTGGGTCCGTCCGGCCCGTTGTCCTCCTCAATCTGGACCACGAAGCCCAGATAACCGAGCATGGTGTCGAGAATGTGGCGTGAGTGTTCAAGGGGCGTCATGGATCACTAGCCTCCCAGGCGTGGCGGTTTCGGGCCCTTTTTCTTGTCTTTGGCGGGTGCTCCCGAGCTGAAGAAGGAATTCTGGGCCGGAGCGGCTTTGGGGGCCGGCTTTTGCGATACTTTCTCCAGCTTTGGCTCTGGCATGTAGAGTTTCATGACCCGGGTCTGGAAGACGCTGAAAATGTTTTGAGTGGACCAGTACAAGGCGAGGGCGGCGGCGAAGTCATAGCTGATCCACAGGAAGAACAAGGGCATCAGCATGAAAATGCGCTGCTGCGTCTTGTCCACACTCTGCGGCTGAGGGGTGAGCTTCATCTGTGCCACCATCGTCAGGCCCATGATGATCGGCAGCGGATTGATGTTGAAGCCCATGAACACTCCCTGCGTGTCCGCTGCGGCCAGATCCCGCACCCACCAGAAGGACTGGCCGCGAAGCTCCGCCGCCACTTCCAGCACGCTGTAAAGACCGATGAAAATAGGGAACTGCAGGAACAACGGCAGACAGCCGCCCAGAGGATTCACACCGTACTCTTTGTAGAGCTTCATGACCTCCATCTGCTGCTGCTGCGGGTTGTCCTTGTGCTTCTCCTGCAGCTCCTTCATCAGCGGACCCAGCAGGCCCATGCGCTTCATCGTCATGGTGGACTTCGCATGAATCGGCCAGAGGCAGAGACGCACAAAAATCGTCAGCAGGATGACCGCCAGACCCCAGCTGCCGCTGATGTTGTGCATCCAGCGCATGACCTTGGAAAGGGCGATGCTGACGATCCCGAAGTAGCCGTAAAACATCGCTTTGCTACGCTGGTTTTCGATCTTGCTGAGGCGGTCGTATTCCTTCGGGCCGAGGTAGATCTGGTACTTTTCCGTGACAGAGGCACCCGGGGCGAGATCCACCACCGGCAGACCCATGGCGGCATCGTAGGCAAAGTCTTCGATGTCCGCCTTGCCCGCACTCGCTGCATCGATCGGCTGTGCGAGCTTGCGGCGTGAGGTCCAGAATTTGGCGGGCACGTCCGGTTTAGCCACGTGGGTGAGGATATGGGTGTAAAAGCGGGTCATCACGCCGGTGTATTTCAGCGCATTGTAGGAGTGCCGGTACTCCGTCGGAGCTTCGCTGAAGAAGCCCTTGCCAAAGTATTTCGACAGCTCATGGCCGGCATCTCCGGCATTGTTCCAGAAGAAGCCATCGTAGCGTCCTTCATCGTGCTTCAGGGCGGTCGCGGCACCGGTGTACAGGTAATACTCCTCGGAGCGGTGCTGCGCGGTGCCGGTGTTCTTCAGGGTGATTTTGAGATCGATCAGATGTTCGTCGCCTTCCGCGCCCTCGGTCAGGGTGTAGGTCTTGGTGACCACGACGCCTTCGGCGGTGGTGCCTTCAAAGGTGGCGCTCTTGTCGCTCTTCGCCGTCAGCTTGTAGGTCAGCGCATCCAGCCCTGAGGGCTCGCGGCGCAGGGCACCGATGGCCTCCAGGCCGTTCTTGTTCAGGATCACGCGGTCCGTACCCGCCAGTGCGGCTCGGATGATGCCGCCGCCTTTGGTGGTCAGCTCAAAAGTCACCGTGCCCACTTTGAGTGAGTGGGTTTCTTCAGGCACTGAAGGGGTCGCAGGCGCTGCGGGTGTGGTGCCGGTGGCAGGGGTCGCTGCTGTCGGCGCTGCGGGCGTTTCAGCAGGTTTTTTGGCGAGATCCTCCTGCTTTTTGCGTGCGGCCTCAGCCTGCACCAGCTTCTGGTTTTCCTGCATGTAGTGCCAGTTCACCCCCATGAGGATGACACATAGCGTCACGACGATCCAACTTTTGCGGTCCATGAATTTTAGCTTTGGGTAAGAGAGGGTTTTTGAAAATGCGGGGCTCCGGTGTCAGATCGGAGAAGTGGCCTGTAGACAATGACGAAGGGTGCCCGGCTTGCGATTACACTGTGTGGACAAATTCGTCATTTGTCATTTCTTCTCAGGCACTGGATCATGCCCGTGTCCACCCCAGGGTTGGCAGCGGCCGATGCGGCACAGGCCCAGCCAGCAGCCGCGCAGAACGCCGTGGGTTTCCACAGCCTGCAGAAAATAGACCGAGCAGGTCGGTGTGTAACGGCATCCGGAGCCGGGACCGCCAATGGCGTGAATGACGGGGGAGAGGAACACTTGGTAGCCGCGGATGAAAATTCGAATGAGCCATTTCATGGAGCGGGTGGGGCAGGACGCTTCTGGGTGAGCAGGTTCATGCGCCGGGCCAGCCGCAGCCAGTCATTTTCCAGTTCTGCCAGCGTGGCCTGAGGGGCACGCCAGCGGGCGATGATCACCATCTGCCAGCCCGGGGCGATCTCGGCACGGTGGGCGCGCACGATCTCACGCAGCAGCCGACGGATGCGGTTTCGTACCACGGCATTGCCCAGCTTACCCCCGGTGATGAGGCCAAACTGGAACTCCTGCAGCGCTTCCACACGCAGAGCACCCAGGACCAGAAATTTTCCGGCCTGACTGCTGCCCTGCGTTTTCACCCGTGCGAAATCGCACGCGAGTTTCATCCGCAGGTTTGAGGGAAGGCGCATGATGAGGAGCGCGCCGCAGCAGAATTAGGTGTGCTGCTGGGTGTGACGCTTGAAGTGGATTTCCACACCCTTTGGCAGGAGGCGTTTGCGTCCGGCACGGCGGCGGCGGCGCAGGATGTCGCGACCATTCGCGGTCTTCGTGCGTGCGCGGAAACCAAACTGCTGCTTGCGCGTGCGCTTGGAAGGCTGGTAGGTCCTGAATGTCTTTGGCATGGGCGTGTGGGGTGGT
>CAILZI010000055.1 GCA_903838675.1 uncultured Verrucomicrobiota bacterium | reverse complement strand
TCCCGCCGGCCCCAATGTCGTGCGCTGGCTCTCACCGCTGAACATCTCCGCAGCCCATGCCGACGAAGGGCTCACCATCTTCAAGAGCGTGCTCGATCAGCTCGCGTAAAACCCGCCATGATATGAACCACCTGCTTTCCATCGAAGAACTGACCAAGGAACAAATCGAGAGAATCGTCGATCTGGGCTGCGTGCTGAAAAAGGACCGCAAGGCATCACCACAGGTGCTCACCGGCCAGCAATGGGCGCTGATTTTCAGCAAGTCTTCGACGCGCACACGGGTCAGTTTTGAAGTGGGCATTCGTGAACTGGGCGGCGCGGTGATGTTTCTTTCCAGCGCCGACATCCAGCTGGGTCGTGGCGAGCCGATCAAGGACACCGCACGCGTGATGGGCCGCATGATTCATGGCGCGGTCATCCGCACCTTCGCCCAGCAGGATGTGGTGGATTTCGCCCAGTACAGCGGCATCCCCACCATCAATGCACTGACCGATGACGAGCACCCCTGTCAGGTGCTTGCGGATTTGCAGACGATCAAAGAACACCTCGGAGGATGGCAGGGGAAACGCATCTGCTTCCTGGGCGATGGCGACTGCAACATGGCCCGCTCCTGGATCTGGGCCTCGGTGCATCTTGGCTTTGAACTCGTTATTGGTGCCCCCAAGGCGTTTCAACCACAGGAAAGCTTCATGCATCGTGTGCCCGGCAAAACTGTGAGCATCGTTGATGACCCCGCCGAAGCCGTGGGTGCCTGCGATGTTGTTTACACCGATGTCTGGGTCAGCATGGGCAAGGAAGCCGAAAGCGCCGACCGCATCGAGGCCCTCAAGCCCTGGCAGATCAACACCGCCTTGTTGAAGCATGCCAACCCTGGCGCTCTCGTCATGCACTGCCTGCCAGCTTATCGCGGCAAGGAGATCACCGAGGAAGTCATGGAAGCCCACGCTGATTTGATCTTCGACCAGGCTGAGAACCGTCTGCACGCGCAGAAGGCGATCATTGTGGAGATCACCAGGAAAAGTTGATTTATCCATGAGCACACCCGTCACAGCCAACAGCCCTCTTGGTGTTTTTGACTCCGGCGTTGGCGGTTTGACCGTGGTGCGTGCGCTGCGGGATCTGCTGCCGAATGAGTCGATCGTTTACCTCGGAGACACGGCACGGGTGCCGTATGGCTCGAAATCGCCGGACACGATCCGTCGCTTCTCGATGGAGGACACACAGTTCCTCGTCGGGAATGGCGTGAAGGCGGTGGTGGTGGCATGTAACACAGCCACGGCTCATGCGCTGCCGCTGCTGCAGGCCACGTTTCGCGTTCCCGTGATCGGTGTGCTCGGGCCCGGGGTGGAGGCAACTCTCGCCGACGCCAATTGTGAACGTGTGGGTATCATTGGCACAGCAGGAACGATTCGGAGTCATGCCTACCAGCATGAGATCGCGATGCGGCGGCCGGACATCATGATCGAGGCGCGTGCCACACCGCTGCTGGTGCCGTTTGTGGAGGAAGGCTGGACGGATCATCCGGCGCTCAAGTCCGTGCTGCGTGAGTATTTGAAGCCCATGCTCGACAAAGGCATCGATACCTTGGTTCTTGGCTGCACCCACTACCCGTTGCTGATACCGGTGTTGAAGCGCATGCTCGGCCAAAAGGTGCGGCTGGTGGACTCCGCCAGCACCTGCGCGGCGCACGTGAAGGCCAGCCTCGAGCAGGGCGGCCTGCTGCGAACCACTAAATCAAAGCCCACGCTCGACATCTACCTCACGGATCATTCCGAACAGGCGGAGAACCTCGCCAAGCGCTTCCTAGGCAAGGATTTCGGCAAGGTGAAGAAGGCCCAGATCGCGGCCATCCCAAGCGCTGCTCCGGCCCCATCACTGACATAGTGCCAGCCGAGCTGCACGGAGCCGATCCAGATGATGACTGCGTAGAGCAGCGCCAAAGGCGCCAGTCGGGACGCCATGGTCTG
>CAILZI010000054.1 GCA_903838675.1 uncultured Verrucomicrobiota bacterium | reverse complement strand
TTGACCTGACGCACCCAGTCGTCGAAGCGCTTGCCTTTTTTGCTCTCGCCAAAGGCTTCGCCGCCCTTTCCAGCCATGGGATGGCCGTCGGGGCCTTTCGTCCATGCCTGCTTTTTATTGAGGTAATCGGGTTTGCCTGCGCGGGGTGGGAAGATGTCGACGGGAACCGGCACGTCGGCGTCCTTGTAGCTGCCTTGGTGGCGTTTGGCCGGGGTGGAGGGGCCGTGGATACTGCCGTAGCAGAGCCAGAGGTACCATGGCTTTGCGGCATCGCGGTTTTTGCCATGGATGTAGTCGAGCGACCACTGGGTGTAGTTGTCGGCAGGATAGCCTTCGATGGTCTGCTCCTTGCCATCGACGCTCATGATTTGCGTCTCGTAGTAGGCACCAGCGTTTTCGGGATGCAACGGGCGGTTCCAGACGATTTGATGATCCCAGTCGCGGCCCCACCCGGTGTCAGTGCCGGTGTGCCATTTTCCTATCTGCGCCGTGTGGTAGCCCTGCTTGCGCATTTCCGCCGGGATGAAGGGGCACTGCCTGGGGTCGTAGGTGCTGCCGGGGTATTGACCTTCCATGGACATGGACTCGATGCCATGAGGAAAACGCCCGGTGAGCATGGTGGCACGCGAGGGCATGCACCAGGAGCCGAGATAGGCGGCATGGAAACGCACGCCGTTTTTTGCCAGTGCATCAATGTTCGGTGTCTTCACCCAGGGCCATGAGCCGGGGTAGCAGCCCACGGTTTTGGTGGACTGGTCGTCCGAGTAGATGAAGAGGATGTTGGGACGCTTCGCCTCTGCCGCGAGAACTTGGAACGCGAGGGAGCAGAGGAGAAGTGAAACGAGTGCTTTCATGGTGCGCGATAAACGTCGCACAGCATGGCTTTGTAGCCGCAAAGCTTTCGAATCTGCTAGGCGGCAGTCCCTTGCGAAGGAGGGGGCAGCTTGGCCATGGGCGGCTTCATCATGGGCGGTGCCGGCGGTTTCGCGATGGGTTTCGAGACCGGAGCTGAAGGCGGCCTGGCGAGAGGCTTGGTGGCACCTGTGAATGGAGGCGGGGGAGGAGACTTGCCGCCGGGTATCGCGGTAGGTTTTGAGCCGGGCAAAACCGGAGGATTCACAGGAGGTGATGCCGATGACTTGGCCATGGGCACCACGGGCGGAGTCACACCTGGCACCACGGAGGGCTTGGCAACGGGCTCAAGTGGTGCAGGCATTACTGGCACGATCGGCGGTTTGACCACGGGAGCAGCCGACGGCCGGATGATTGACGAAAGCACGGAAGACTGCGGTGGCCCGGGGGGCGCCTGCTTAGGCGCGTGCACTTTTTGAATCATGTCCCAGAACCGAAGCTCACGCAGCAGCGGATGAGCGCGCAAGGCTGCGAGCACGTTGTCTTTCGTCGCAGGAGGTTCCGTAGCGAACTGATCGTAGGAACCTTCGCGCTGGGCGGCGAGCATGCTTCCGAGAGCAGCCAAAATGGCGGCTTCAGCTGCAGGAATATGATGGAAGGTGTTTTTCGCCTTGAAGGTGTTGAGCAGTTCCATCGTGAGCTGGCCGGAAACAGGAGCGATGTCGTTGCGCAGCAGCAGGGTGTCGCCACCGGCTTCCTTGATTCGCTCCAGCACGGCAATGAAGCTGCCACGCATGGCATCGCTGGTGACGATTCTGATTCTCCCACCACCCCATTCGAACCAGCGGTCAGAGCCGTCGAAGTTGTCGTAGGTCTTGCGAATGTCGCCTTCACTGATGGTGACCGGCGGGGCTACCATGAGCTCGATCAGATCGCGTGTGCGTTCACCCAGATCGATGGCGCTGGGCGAGACAGTTTCGGCCTTGGCCGCTGCCACGGCCTGCTGGAGCAGTGAATCCACTTTCTCGGCCAAGTTTGTCTTTGAGACTGCCAACACTGTTGGGGCAGGCAGGGGCGGTGGCAGCGCTGGCGTCGGCACTGGAATGGCCGCGAGTACGGGGCTCTCCACCACTGCGACGGCCACTGGGGCAATGGGGGCAGAGACTGGCGCCGGTGGAGACACAGGCTGGATTGCGACAGCCGCTACGATTTCGGGTGGCAGCGCCGACGTCGTGGTGCGCATGGCATAGGCTTCGGCGGCGGCGGCCAGAAGATGACGAGGGAAGATGGCACCACCGGCGGTGAGCCGGGCCACGTCTTCATCCAGCAGCGGATGAATGGACGAAGTGATGCCGTCTTTGAGGCGCTGTTCGATGAGCGCCGGGGTTTCGAGCCGGCAGTTGAGCAGGAGACGCTTCTGTTCGTTGGCGATTGGCAGCATGTCGATGACCGGCAGGCGGAAGCCCAGAGGGGCATTCGAATCTGGCACACCGACACGGCCACGCAGAGCCTGCGAGAGCGCAGCGTCCCAGGCAGTGAAACGCTCCACCACGAGACCGATGAGCACCACCCAGTTTTCACTTTGATCGATCAGGGCAAAGAGCAGCCGCTGCATCTCATCCAACTGGGGCTGGGTGACAACGAGGTCGAGCTGATCGAGCACCAAGACCACAGGCGAACCCGCCTGTGAGGCCAGCTTGCCAAAAAGCTGGATGACGACAGCCATCTCCGAGCGTGCCAGCGGCTCGGCAACACCGAGGAACTTCAATTCATTTTCCGTGAGATAAGCGGCACCCGAAAGCCACTGCGCGGCGAGATGCTCCTTGTCATCACGCAACACACTGAGCAGGCAGCGCAGCACGCTGCGCGGCACCATCGGATGTTCGGCTTCAAGGAGTTGCACCGCCTGATGGATCATCTCTTTGCGGGTTTCGAGACTGATCTCCGCCCAAGCCTCGTGCAGCTGGGGAAAGGTGAAATCCTGCTCCACGACCGGCTTGAGCAATGCATAAGCGAGCAGGCGAAGCTGGCTGTAGGGCGCCTCCCGGCCCTCCTTGCTGCGTGCTGGATGACGCAGACTGCCGACGAACCGCGTGAGAATGAAATTTTCCAATGCCTCCGGCTGCAGCGGCGGATTGGGCGCATACGCATAAAAAATACTGTCTGCGCACTCATGACGCAGCCGTGAAAAGAGATGTGATTTACCCGAACCGCCAGCACCGCGCACAAAACGCACCTGGCTGCGGTGCTGAGCCCTCACCTGATCCACCGCGATGCGCAAGGCGCCAAAGGGAACGGAGTGAATGTAGGGGACGTCCAGAAAGGCGGCCGCATTCCACAGATCATTCTCGCCCACACTGGTGGACATGAAGGGATTCAGGTCAGCATAGGAGGGCATGGTCAGGGGAGTGAGTTCAGTATTCGAGAGAGAATGGAACTGGATCAGGAAATCCAGCACCAGGAGTAACCAGGTGGGCCGAGAGACATCGGAACAAGCAAGGCACGTTCATGATCGGGGAGGTCTTGCGGCCTTTCGCAAGGTTCTAACAGGAGGTGCCCATTGATGTAAAGCGTCTCAATCAAATTTCGTAAAACCTGACTATCAGCCACCCCTCCGCGTTCTGCCGCCCAGGCCTGATAACGGGCGAAAGTCTGGGGAATGGGGATCATCACCGTGGAGGAGCGGATGCGATCGAGATCATACCAGGAGCGTAGGTTGGCCTCTTCCGGTACGCAGACGGAGACCAAGGGCAGTGCAGACGGCACCGCGTCCAGCCAGGCAACGAGTTCCTCCCAGCTCACGGGCAGAGTTCGGACGCTGTTCACGGCTTGGAGGACTTTGTGCAAGGAACGCCTCATCGTGGCATCCAGCAGTTCGGACGGCTGGGGTTTGTGGGCATACACCTGCGGTTTAGCGCCTGAGAGCACAAAAGCAGCGCCAGTGGCGACGAGACTGTGCAGCGCCACCTCAAAGAAAGGCTGGAGTCCGACCGGCAGTTTGGCTTTCAACTTCGCGGCCTGCTGTTCTTTGCTGGCCGCATGAACCCAGAGCTTTAAGTACGCTGCGGCGGCAGATTCAGAGGTGTGTGACGTGAAAAGCGGCTGGGGTTTGCTGCGGGTGCCTGCGACAATGCAGTTTAAAGCGCCCGATGCCGACAAAGTTTCCAATGCAGCGGCCACGGCTTTGGGCGTGGCTGTCCGCCCCACCGTGGGCTTCACGAGTTTGACGATCTCTGCTGCTTTCAGCGGGAGCTCACTGTGGCTCAAGGCATCCAGGATGGCGTGGTCGAGTGTCATGGCGGTTCAGCGGCGGATGGCTTCGACCTGGCGGTCCAGCCAGTGTGTCACATCATGCACGACTTCCTCGCGCTGCACATCATGCAGCAGCAGATGGTAGGAACGCGTGTACCACAGCAGCTTTTTGTCCCGGCTGCGGATCTGGGCAAAAAGGGCCTGGATCTGATCGGCTGAAGACAGCACATCATTCGGGGATGCGACGAAGAGCACCGGCATTTTCAAGTGATGGGCCGAACCAGTGTTCGCATCCAGCATGCCGCCGATGGTTGAGAGGAGGCGCAAAGAGAAGGCGCTGACATGATGTGGCGTGATGGCCATCTGACCGCCATGCGTGGAAGTTGAAGTGACTTTGATCTTCGATTCATCCACCCCCGCCAGTTCGCCAAGGGTGTAACGTGAGCGAGGGGAAAGCTTGGCCGCGGTTTCGAGCAGGAAACGCTGGAAACCGCTCAGCGTCATTCGCAGCCCGGCCACAGGTGATGCCAGGATGATCCCGTCGGGATCAGACCAGTTTCCGAGCAAATCTGCCGCAGTGTGCAGGGCGATGAGGCTGCCCAGACTCTCGCCGTACCAAAACACCGGCGTTTTGGGATGCCTGCGCTTCACCAGCGCGTGAAAAGTCGCCAGATCACGCTGCCAGGCCGATGCTCCGGAAATGTCACCACGCTCAGTCACCACGGGATCATTCCCCTGCCCGCGCAAATCGTATGCATACACTGCGTAACCGCGCAGCGGCAGTTGTTCGCCAAGATACCAGAAATCCGACTTGGCACCGCTCAGACCATGCACGGCGATCACCACACCGCGCGGCGTCACGCCGGCAGGCACCGGCCAAACTTTGCATGGCATGGTTTTGCCGTCGTAGCTTATCCATTCCTCGGCACGGAGAACACCGCGACCTGCAGCCATTTTTTTCACCGAGGCACACCCGGAAAGGACGGTTAAAACCGTCAGCACAAGAAGGCGCTGGAGGAGTGATTGGTGCATGGGTCAACCAAGAACAGCCAGTGCTGACTCCACGAATTTCACCTGCACCCGCACCCTTTTGTCGAGATCGAACTCCGAAGGTGATTCAAACGTCAGCGTCACAGGACAGCCACGCACATGCAGTTCAATGGCTTCTGGCATGCCGGGCAGGTGAGTCGGCAGCGTACGACGTCGGATCACGCCATGGTTCGCACGCTGACCATCGATGTTTTTGCGCGGATCAGGCGCGATCACACGTGCGCAGCGATCGATGATAGCGTGCCCTGCGGTTTCTCGTGCGTGGTTGAGTTCGTAGAGATAGATGCCTTGCGCATCATAATCCTCGTGCAGGCAGAGCCCAAAGCGCATCGCCTTTCCGGTAATCCACTGCTGCCATGGGCCGCAGATTTCATCGGCGGAGTCATGAAAGCGGCGGTTGATGTCGTAGCCGCGGTGATCTGCCCGAGTATTGAGGGTGAGTCCCACCGGATTGAGGCAGGGCGCAATCAAAAATGACCCGCGTTTCAGTTCCTTCAAATGCTTCTCAGCCCAAGTGAGCAGTCCCCAGGCGGAGCCTGCTTCATCGCCATGCACTCCGGTGGAAAGATAGACTGCGGGGGCACCTGACTGTGCTGCCGCTGATTCAAGTACGATCACCGGCATGTCCCCCACCTTGCACAAGGTCTTGACCCGGCAGCCGGCCGCACGCGCGAGCACGCGCCAGCGCTGGATGAGATGCTGTGCGTCATGCGCACGATGGTTAGGGAGCAACTTCACTGCTTGAGAATGGCGGGTCCTGCTCATTCGTCATTCTGAATTCGTGTTTCATCCTTTTTTCTTCTTACCCTTCCCTTGCTTTGCCGGAGGAGCTTCCTTGGTGCGGCCTTCGTTTCTTGCCACTTCTTCCGGCTCAGGAATTCGACCCTGATCGTGCGTTTGCTCGATCCATGCATTCAGAACCGAATTCAAATGCTCTCGTGCGGCCCGGTGCTCAGGCAGGTTGGACTTCGCCAGGTTGTTGATCTCATAGGGGTCCTGCTGCAGATCGTACAGCTCTTCCGCTGGCATCGTCGGAGCCGCCAGCACGGCCTGAACAGGTGTCAGTTTGTCCTGAGCGGCGAGTTCCTTGATCAGATTCCACACGGGATACTGCTTCTCCTTGTACTCGTTGTGCTGAAGGAAGGGACGGTCGGGGGTGAAGTTATGGATGTAGCGATAGCGTGCATCGCGCACGGTGCGGAAGCGGAAGACCGTCATGTCGCAGCGATCCCGGGCACCGAAGACGTACTCGCGTGGGGGTTCGGCTTTGGCACCCATGAAAACCTGGCCCTGCATCTCTTGTGGTTTGGCAATGCCGGCCCATGCGAGCGAAGTGGCGGTCAGATCGATGGACATGAGCAGGCGATCGCTGACTTTGCCGGCTTCATAACCTGCGGGTGCGGGCACACCGGATGGCCAGCATATGATCAGGGGCGTGTTCAGGCCTTCCTCATAGCAGAACTGTTTTCCACGCACATGCGCGGCACCGTGATCGCCCATGAAGCAGATGACGGTGTTCTCCATGAGGCCATCGCGCTGGAGGAGTTCCATCACCTTGCCGATTTTCCGATCCAGCTCTGTGGCCGCATCAAGATACTGCGCCATGTCTTTGCGGGTGACTTCGTGATCGGGGTAGTAGGGCGGGATCTCCACCTTGGCGGGATCTGCATGGGGAGGGCTGTGGAAGGTGCGGTGGGTCTCTTGGAAATTGAGCTGGGCATAGAAGGGCTGGTGCTGCTTCAAATCATCCCAGTTGGAGGAGTCGAAGGGCTTGGCGGGTTCCTGGAAGTTCCAGTCGGTCTTGCCGGTGCCTTTGAAGCCTGCTTCTGGCGGAAGCTCCTTCACATTGGCGGTGAAGTAACCGGCCTCGCGCATGCGCTCGCTGATCACCTTCACGCCTTCGGGAAGGGTGAAACCGTCATCGCGATGGGAGCGATGATTGTGAGCACCGATGGTGGTCTGATACATGCCGGTATTGAACGCGGAGCGGCTGGCGGAGCAGACAGGGGCCGTGGTGTAATAGCGGGTGAAGCGCATGCCTTTCGCGGCCAGGGCGTCCAGCACGGGGGAGGAAACTTCCTTGGTGCCATAGCAGCCGAGGTGCGGGCCGAAATCCTCGGCGATGAGCCAGAGGATGTTGGGGCGTTTCTCCTCGGCGTGGAGAGTGATGGCCAAGGCCAGGCTGAAAAAGACGAGAAGACGGATCATGCGCACAGCATGACGAAAAATGCAGCCTGCGTGCAAGCAAACATTTTCCGGCTTACTCCCGCTTGCTCAGCAAATACTTTAGAAGCTCCAGAGCCTTGCGCTCCGGCATGGACTCGAGCAAGCCGGGCGGCATGAGTGACACAGGCATCTTCTGGCGGCTTTTGAGATCGGCTTTGGAAATGATCACTGACTCGGTGACTGTGCGTGCGGTGATTGCGGTGTCGGTTTCCTGCTCGATGACCCCGGAGATGACGGTGCCGTCTTTCTTGGTCAGGACGTGGAGCTGGAAGTTGTCTCCGACGACGGCATTCGGGTCGATGATGTTTTCGAGGAAGTAATCGAGGCCGTTGCGCCAGGAGCCGGCGAGATCGGGGCCGAGCTTGCCGCCGATACCGCCCATGGCGTGGCAGACGGCGCAGACCTGCTTAAAGGTTTCCTCGCCTGCTTTGCCATTGAAGGCCCAGAGCGGTGCGGATTGATAAGCCTTCTTCAGTTTGGCGATGCTGGCTTTGGCGGCTTCGCTGGAATCGTTCACTTTGCCCCAGGTGGCATCGAGGAGGGTGTTGATTTCTCCGTTGTTCAGATTGCGCATCTGGCGGATTTGCAGGGCGCTGAGGTATTTCTTGTCAAAGGTGCCTGCCTTGACGGCAGTGAGCAATGGCAGAGCCAGTTCGGGGCGGCTGGTCAATGCTCCCAGTGCAGCGCTGCGGTCGGTGTCATTGAGTTTGGTGAAACGGGCCATCAGAGCCGTGGCTGTTGCTGGATCGGCGGAGCGAGAGAGAAGAGGGATGACCGCGCTGGTGAAGTCGGGTTGATCGAGCAGCTTGGCGAAGATGGGTGTGGCCTCTGTGTCGCTGACACGTTTCAGCAGATCGAAGGCGCTGCGGCGCTGGAGAAGCGGCGTTGTTTCATCCGCCAAGGTGCTGCGCATCTTTGCCAGGACTGTCTTGTCGCCAAACAGGGCGGAGATTTGATCTGAGGTTGTACCGGGAAATTTGGACTGTAGCTGGGGCCATGTTTTGGGCATTGTTGCTTTGGCCTCGTCCTTCATGCCAAAGGCGAGGATTTTCAAATCGCGCTCGGTCTGGATGGTGGGGATCAGGGCGTCGCGGCCTGTGGGAGTCGTGGCGGCGAACCAGCGGATAGAATCAGCCAGCGATGGGAGGGGTGCCTTTGCTGCGAGTGCGAGGCCGCGGGGCCAGTCTTCTGCGATGACGCGTGCGAGACCGAACCAGATCATCTTGGGGAGAAAGCGATCTTCTTTGTCTTCGCCATGCATGGCGAGTGCGGAGGCGACTTCCCAGACTGTTTTGGTGTCGAGCTTTGGTAATGCTGAGGCCAAAGCGAGGCGGACGGTGGGCGATGGGTCGGTTTGGGCGAGTTTGAGGAGGGTGGCGGAGGTGAGCTTGGGTTTGCCTGTTTCTTCAGTGGCGAGTTGGATGGACCAGGAGCGGACGATGTCGTTTTTATCAGTGACGGCAGTTTCCAAAAAGCTGGCACTCAGTTTGCCGATGAGATGAAGCGACCACAACGATTGCAGAGGTATGGTGCGAAACAGTGCTTCGAGGCTGGATGCATCCACCTGCTCCTGCGTCGCTTTCTCCTGCAATAGCTTCCTCGCTGCGCGCGCGATCCAATCATTGGAAGCCCCAATCATGCCCTCGAGATCTTGATCCTTGAGCCTGGACATGTCCACCTTCACCGGCTTGTACGTTTCCTTCCAGGAGATGCGGTAGATGCGGCCGTTGGTGCGGTCCCATTTTTCGTATTCGGGATTGTGGCAGTGCTGGGTGTCGGTCCAGTCGATGACATAGACGGCGCCGTCGGGGCCGATTTGGAGATCGACGGGGATGTAATCGGGGGCGGGGCTGTAGAGGAGGTCGTAGCCGGCGTGAAGAGTCTCGTAGCCGCTGCCGGTGCGGACCATGTGCTGCTGATTGATCTGATGGCCGTGAAGGTTGTGCGTGAAGAGGTGGTCGCGATAGATCGCGGGCCAGTTGTCGCCGTTGTAAATCATTGTGGCGACGTGCGAGTGGCCGCCATAAACGGCGGTGGTGCCGGGCTTGCCTGCGCCGCCTTCACCGCTGTCATAACGGGCGGATGCGGGGAGGTAGTTTTGCAGGTCGGGCGCGAAGTCCGGTGCGGTGGCGGAGATGAAGGGGGCGTATTTGCTGTTTCCTTGGTTCCAGAAGTGACCATTGCGGATGGCGTTTGTGGTGCCGCCCTTGCCCCAGAAGCTGCGGCAGTGGGTCATGAAGAAATGGCCGTTGCTGTTGTAGTCGAGGCCCCACTGATTGCTGCCGCCGCTGCAGAAGATTTCGAACTCATGCCGCACTGGGTGATAACGCCAGACGCCTGCATTCAGTGTGATGCGCTTGTCATCAGGCGTGCCGGGTTTGCCGATGAGGGATTGGGTAAAGACGCCCTGATTGCCATAGAGCGAACCGTCCGGGCCCCAGATGAAGCTGTTGAGGGTTTCGTGGGTGTCTTGGTAGCCCCAGCCGTCAAGGAGGGCGTAGGCGGTGAAGTTGAGGCCAGGGATTTTCGAATAGGACTGATAGGTCTTATGGGATGCATCCAAGGCATCTGCGCGGTCATCATGATCCGCGTCAGGAATGAACATCAAATAGGGTGCTGCTCCGACCCAGACACCGCCGAAGCCGACTTCGATGCCGCTGACGAGATTGAGGCCTTCGCAGAAGATTTTCTTGGTTTCGAATGAGCCGTCGCCGTTTGTGTCTTCGAAGATGCTGATGCGATCTTTCCCCTGCCCTTCGGGCTGGCGGTTGGGATAACTGAAGGCTTCGGCCACCCACATGCGACCGCGTTCATCGAAGCAGAAGGCGATGGGCTGGCGCACGTCGGGCTCGGCGGCGATGAGTTCGACCTGAAAACCGTCCTGCAACTTCATGGCTGCGACGAGCTTTTGCGCGGCTTCGTTTTTCACGCTGGTTGGTTTCGCGGCATTTGGCAGGAGGTGCCAGAGGACGGGGCTTTCATCGCTGCGCTTGGTGCGATCAGCGCTGATGCTCAAAGGTGCAGCGGCGGCGAAGGTGGGCTTTTGAGCGTGGAAGACGAAGTCGTCGAAGTTCACATGGCCCCAGCCGGCTTTGGATTGATCGACGATGCGGATGAAGATGCGTTTGCCGACGAGGCTTTCCAGATTCACGGCCACGCGCTTCATGTTTTCCTGCTGGCCAGCGCTGCTGCTTTGAATGATTTTGCCGGTGGCTTCCTCGACGATTTCGACGCGCTCCGTGTTTGCATCGGCTGCGGCTCCGAGAAGAAAACTGGCCCAGGGATGGGTGACGGTAAAACTCGTGGAGGTGAGAGTGCCGGTGCCTTTGTCGCCGTTGCGCTCGTAGCCGCCGAGCCAGAATTTGCCGACGTGCTGGGAGTTGCCGCGTTTGCGGATCGCGACGGTGTCACCTTCGATAGGTTGTTTTTCCCAGGCATCGCCTTCGGCTTTCCAGCCTGCGAGGGTGCCGGTTTCGAAGCCGAGGTTGAGTTCCGCAGGGGGTGAGATGGAAGGGACGTCGGTGGTGTTGGCCTTGGGAGCAGGAGTGCCGGAGTCACTTCGTTTCGGCATCGCGGTTTTGCCTAGATGGGTGAGCTGGATGTTGCGGAACTGCACTTTGGCCGGGCCTGGACCGCTGTGGAGCTGGAAGGCGATCTTGCCGCTCCACTCGGCGGCTTTGGCTTCATGATCATCGAGCACGCTCATGAGCACGTCATTGACGCATACCTCCACATGGGAGGCGGTGGCGGTGATCTGGTATTTGTTCCAGTCGTTGGCTTTGATGACGGATGCGAGTCTCTTGGGCTCTGCAAATACATCCGACCAACGGCGGCCGTCTGGAGCGATGCTGACGCGTGAGCCGCGCTCGACGAGCAGAGCGCGGCCGTGCTCGTCGTAGATGCGGCCCAGCCAGACTGCGCCTTGGTCGAGATCGGCCTGATAACCGCTGGCGTGCCCGTCCGGGCTCTGCTGGCAGCGATACTGGATGCCGGAGTTCGCGCTGGGTCCGCCGGTGATGCGAAACTCAACGGTGAGATCAAAGTCATTCACTTCGCCGTCCCAGAAGATCCACTGATTGCCTTTGAGCTGCTGATTGGCCGGGATTTCACCGGTGATCGCTTCGTCTTCCACACGCCAGTGCTCGGCTTTGCCGGACCAATGAGAGAGGGTCTTGCCGTCGAAAATCGATTCAGCGCAAAGCGGCAGCGTGGCGAACAGGAGAACGCAGAGAGATTTCATGGCGGTTGGAGCAGGTTGGGAACCCTGCTTATACAGCCACCGGCCTCAGCATGATACAGACATGATTTTGGCCGAATCGGACATGGAGGTCACTTTTTCAGCGGACCCGCAACGAAGCTATCCAAGGCTTTCGTGGCGGGATCGTCGGGCAGGCCGAGGTCGTCGTTGAGCTTTACGTGATTGGTGTCTTTGGCGCCAAATAAGGTGGTCGGCACTCCCGCTTCCTTCAGAGCATTGCCAAGGCGTGCCGCCTGAGCGCTGGTGTCTGGATGGGCGGCCACGTGCAGGATGAGGAATGGCGGGATGCCTTTGCCCTTGGCCACATGGGTGACGGCGGAGAAGTCGACATGCTTTTCTGGAGTGCCGCCAAACTTTTCGCGGTGGCCGTTCACCCGGGGTGGCAGATGGTGGACGCGGAGGCGAGTCTCCGCAGTCTCGATGATGGCAGGCACATCGTAGGTGTCGCCGTCCACCGGGACGCAGCCGATGAGGCAGTCGAATGCTGCACCTTCAGCCTTCAAGTATCGGTCATCGGTGCAAATGAGTGCTGCGAGCTGGGCTCCAGCAGAATGCCCCCCCACAAGGACGCGCTTGGGATCGCCGCCGTATTCAGCGATGTGTTTTTCCATCCAGCCAAAGGCTTTGGCCACATCACGAGTGAGCGTGCCCATGTCCACTTCGGGGAGCAGGCGGTAGTTGGTGGAGACGAAGACAAAACCTTTGTCCATGAACCACTGGGGTTTGAGCTTCACATCGGTTTTGTCGCCCTGCGCCCAGCCGCCGCCGTGAATCCAGAACACGACTGGCAGATTCTTTGCATTTGCAGGTGCGTAGATGTCGAGCACATGGCGTGCGTGACCGTTTTCGACGTAGGGGATGTTGGACTTCACGCTCTGGGAGAACGCGGTGGCGGCACAAGCGAGAGTAGCGAGAAGAATGAATTTCATGGTCGGTGACTTATACGGCATTAATCCAGCTTATTTCCGCGCTGGCAGATACTTCGCCAGATCGCGCATGGCGATCACCTTGCAGCCTTCGTCTTTGAGATGCTGCATGTAAGACTCGAATTTGACCGGGTCGGTGTTGACCCACGGATGTTTGATGTCGGGCACGCCATGGAAGGTCATCACGGCAATCTTGCCATCCTTTGCCTGCGCAACGGCAGCTTTGAACTGCTCGAGCGTGCTGTCTGGTTTGCCATCGAAGGCCTGGGGCATGGTGAGAGGATCTTCCTTGGCGGGATCAAAGGCCTGCGCACCACCCGCGCGGGCAAACTGGTAACCGCGCTCGTGAAGGAGCTTCACTGCGGCCTCGCTGGTCTGATAACCGGGATAGCAAAAGCTCACCGGTTTTGGGATGCCGTATTTCAGGCACTGCTGCTCGATGAACTCCACATCTGCCGCCAGTTGCTCCGGCTTCTGTTTGGCCACACCGGCGTGTTTGCGCGTGTGATTGCCGATCTCAAAGCCGTCAGCGTTCAGCGCCTGAATCTGCTCCCAGGTCATGTAGTGCTCCTTGTCTACGAGGAACTCGAAGCCTTCGGTGATGAAGAAGGTCGCACCGAAGCCATGTTTTTTCAGCAGCGGTGCCACGAAGGTGGCGTGGCTGGCCACGGAGTCGTCAAAGGTGAGGACCACCAGCCGCTCTGCTGATGGTTCAACGGCGAAGGAGCGCCAAGCCAAGGTGGCGGTGAGAAGGAGAGCAACGATGGCAATGTGGGCAGGCTTCATCTTGGACTATTTCACTTTCCAAATTTTCACGTCATCGATCCATACCGTGTTCGGCACCAGGAAGCTGAACCAGCGTTTCATCGGATGGGCATAGCCTTCCGAGTGATGGCTGACGAGCATTTTGCCATCGAGACTGAGGCGCATTTCGTCGCCTTCGGTGACAAGAACGAGTTCATGCCATTCAGTGTCGGCTTTCCAGGGCACGACGACCTTTTTGGAGTTGAGCATGGCCTCGAAATCGGCGGGCGGCTTTTCTTTGCGCGCCAAGTAGTCTTCGCGGAGTTTGCGGATCTCCAGGTTCATGGCGCCGGTTTTGTGATCAATCAGCGTGATGCTGGTCTGACTCAGAATGCCGTAGCAGAGATGGCCGGCGTGGACGCCTTTCAATTCACGGTCCACATAGCCAAGTTGAAGTGATTCGCCTGTTGAGAGGCCGGGGAAGCGGAAACGAACCACCGCTCCGCCGTCGGTAAAACCGGCCTCGTGATGAATGTGCGCGGCATGCCCTGCCTCTTTGGAGGCACTGGCGATTTTCAAGATGCCGTCATCAAGATCGGCCATCTTGATCTGTGGCACCCGGTCTGCCGTGGCGCTGTTACAGCCATTGCCGATGGCCTTGGCGAGATTTCCATCCTCTTCACGCTCGAAGGCATCATGGAAGATCATCTGCCCTTTTTCGCGCAGCCATGCGGCATCATCACGGGGCGTGGCAGAATCGGCGGCTTGAACTGCTGCCAGCGGAGCCAGCAGCAGCGTGGTGAAAAGGAATGCCCTCATTCTTACTTCGGTGAGCTCACGCCTTTGGCCTTGTCGGCTGCTTCCTTGGCTTTCTTTTCGGCGGCAGCTTTGGCTTTTGCCTCGGCAGCTTTCTGCGCGGCCATGATACCAGCGGCTTCGAGCGGCGGCCAGGAGGCTTTGGCTTTATCGAGTTCGGAGGCATTGAGACCGAGGGCCTGCAGCACACCGATGGCCATGAGCTTGTTGCCTTCGACATTCATGTGGACGCCATCGCTGGTGAGCACTTTCTCGTTCGGCTTGTTCTCGGCCTTGATGCGCTCCTGAAACATCGC
>CAILZI010000053.1 GCA_903838675.1 uncultured Verrucomicrobiota bacterium | reverse complement strand
TTCGTAGCTTTTGCGCGCATCATCATCGAAGGTGAAGAGGCCGTGTTTGAGCAGGACCATGCCCTGAATGCCCTCCTGGCGCAGATCGCGGCCTGCGATGAGATCGGCGATGGTCTTGGCCAAAATGAAGCCGGGCATCACGTAGGGGACGATGATGACGCGCTTGCCATAGATCTCCTTCACGCGGGCTTCGCCATCGGCGTTGCAGGTGAGGGCGGAAATGGCGTTGGCGTGGCTGTGATCGACAAACTTGAAGGGCAGGATGGCGTGCAGGATCGCCTCAATGCTGGCGGCAGGCGCGTTGGGGTTGGTCATGGCGGCACGCTGCTGCAGCACCATGTCCTCATCGCTCATGGTGGCGAGTTTGGACATCTTGAGCAGAGCCTCCATGCGCACGGGGGAGAAGCCGGCGCGTTCTATCGTGGCGAGGTCCCAGCCGCTGCCTTTGACGTAGCAGAGATTGACCGGATCACCGAAGAAGTCCTGCTCCGTGACCTTGACTGAGGTATTTCCGCCACCGTGCAGGACGAGGGCGGGGTTCCGGCCGAGCAGGCGTGAGGTGTAAACGCGTTGTCCGAGCAGATCGGTGCCGAAAGTGGCGGCTTCTTGGTCGTTCCAGAGGGATTGCATGTGGGGAAATTGGGAATGCCAGACTTCCGATGGATGCGTCCCGGTGCAAGGGGATTTTCCCTCTCAACTGGGGGCGAGCGTCCGGTTTCGCATCTCCCCAAGCGTCCATTCATATTCCCGCACGAGCTGATCCACCACATCCCCGCTGCGCATCTCCTGTGGCAGGACTTCCCAGGTGTAGGTTTCCATCTCGATGTGCTGACACTTCGTGGGGTTTTTGGCCAGCCAATCCATCGCGCCGATCAAATGATCCCGCGTGCTGTCAAAACCGCCACCGGGCTGGGCATGGATGGGGATGTGGAAATGCACGCGCCATTCTTCCCCGAGGCTGCCCGGATTGGCCTGGGCGAACTGTAGGGCGTCGGGCAGGTCCTTGAAGCGGCGCAGCGGTTCGTCCTTGCCATAGCTGGCGATGACCTGATGGAAATACACCGGCTCATCGAAGTCTGGCAGTTTGGCCACATTTTCCGGCGTGGGTTTGAGTTTGAGGGCGGAGCTGAAGTGCAGCTTGCTCAGTCGGATGCCGGCCCCGGTGATGCGAGACAGGGCTTTCTCGGCATCCTCGAATTCGATGGCGAGGTGACAGGTGTCGTAGTTTAGGCCGACAAATTTGAAAAAGTCCAGGTCGCGTGGATTGCGGTCGAGGTAGAGGCCGAAAAATTTGAGCGTCTCCCCGCTGGTTTCAAATAAGCCGAGGGGTTCCGGTTCCAGGCCGAGATGCAGGTCATGCCCGCTCTTTGAGGCGATCTTTTCGATGTGCTCGCGGCAAAGACGCAGATTGGTGAAAATGGCCTGAAGCTCCTCGGCACCGACGCCGAAGGTCTTATGGGAACCGGGCAGGGTGCTCACGCTGCCGCTCACGCCCGGAGGCAGCAATTGCGCCAGAATATCGAACAGCAGATTGGTGTATTCGAGCCGCTCCGTGGTGCTCCAGTCCGGCTTGAAGACCTGCTCTTTGACTCGGGTGCCGTGGAACGATCCATAAGGGAAGCCGTTGATGGTGAAAACTTAGCAGCCGTTGGCATCCAGCCAGTCCTTAAATTCGGCGATTTTCCCTGGCGCA
>CAILZI010000052.1 GCA_903838675.1 uncultured Verrucomicrobiota bacterium | reverse complement strand
TTTGCCCTCTGCCGCATGCTCATCAACACGAACGAGTTTGTTTATGTGGACTGATCTTCATCTTCCACTTCGAACAACCAACGGCGGCGTTCGTGTCGGATCTGAAGCACGCTTACGAGTGTGTCATCTTCGTCGATGGTGTAGAGCACGCGCCAGCCGATGCCGGTTTTCCATGGTCGGAAGAGCATTTGACGGATCTTCACCTCCGGATTCCAGCGCTCGTTTTCTGGAGCCATACCATGTCGAAATGGAGTTCCCGCGAGTTTGGACAAAGCGTGCTCCAGGCTTTCAAGCCACCTGTCGCCGAGTTGCGCTCCGCCGTGCTTTTCATCTGACTCATACCAAGCTAGCTGTTCTTCGACAGCGGTCTCTGCCTCGTCGGAGAGTTCCCAGCGAAAGCTCATTTGGTGGATCGACGTTTCGCTGCACGCTGCCGAATTTGCTGGAAAGCAAGAGGTCCTGGAGTCCCTCGCTTTCCTTTGGCGTAGGCTTCGAGGATGGACTTCAGTTCCATATCAGCCCGTCTTTCCTCTGCATCATGGGCAAGCTCCTCATAGGCCGCCACGGAGAGCACCACAGCCGCAGCCTTCCCGTTGTGAGTGAGCACGCGCGGCCTGCCATGTTTCTTGAGCTCCGCAGTATGCTCACGCGTCCGGCGCGCAAAATCGGTGAGACTGACGATGTCTTGATCAAGAACCAGATTCATAAGCGAACATTAGCACGGAATAATGTGCTGTCGCAAATAACAATTCTTTTGCCATGAACTCCGCTTTCCCCTGCCACCGCCGCAAGCAAGCCGTCTCACGCCGTGACTTCCTTTGGGAGCTCGGCGGCGGCCTCGGCGGTGTGGCACTCTCGACGATGTTGAGCGAGGCGCAGGCCGCGACGAATCCGCTCGCGGCCAAGCGTTCGCCTTTGCCCGCAAAGGCACGTGCGGTGATTCAAATTTTTTGCCCTGGCGGCCTCAGCCATGTGGATTCGTGGGACTACAAACCGGAGCTGGCAAGGCGCAGCGGCAAACCCTTCGATCCCGATGGCAAGATGCAGTTCTTTGCCTCCAAGCCGGGCAACTGCCAGGGCAGCTACTGGCCGTTTCGCCAGCATGGCCAGTGCGGGCGCTGGATCAGCGATCTCTTCCCGCAGCTCGCGACCTGCGTCGATGACATGGCCTTCATTCACTCGATGCAGAGCAAGAGCGCACTGCATGGACCGGCGATGTTCATGGCAAACACGGGCTTCATCCTGCCCGGCTTTCCCAGCATGGGCGCATGGGTCACCTATGGCCTCGGCAGCGAGAGCGAGAACCTGCCAGCATTCGTTGTGCTGCCAGATTCGCGCGGCCTGCCACCTGGAGGCGTGATCAACTGGGGCGCGGGCTTTCTTCCCGCCGTGCATCAAGGGACGACCCTGCAGACCGATGCCGAAAAGCCGCCCATCGCCGATTTGTTTCCACCCAAAAGCTTCGCTCAACTGCGCGGGGACACCGAACAGACGAGCCGTGATTTTTTACAAACCCTCAATCGTGCCCATGCCGCCGATCGTGCTGGCAATACAGAGCTCGAAGCCCGCATCGCCGCGTATGAACTCGCGGCACGCTTGCAGCTCAGCGCGCCCGAAGTCACCGACCTGCGTGGCGAAACGGAACTCACCAAGCAGCTCTATCAGCTTGATCACGAAGATATCGGTCCCTTTGGCCGGCAGTGCCTGCTGGCTCGCCGGCTCGTCGAACGTGGCGTGCGTTATGTGCAGATCTACTGCGGCGCGGAAAACACCACGGCTAAAAAAATCCGCCCCAACTGGGACAGTCACGAAGACCTCGTGCGCGACCACGGGTACTGGGGCCAGGTGCTCGACACCGGTGCCGCAGCTCTGCTGCGCGATTTGAAATCACGCGGCATGCTCGACAGTACCCTCGTTATCTGCACCAGCGAATTTGGCCGCCAGCCTGCGGCACAAGGCAAGGGACGCGATCACAATCCCGGTGCCTTCACCGCCTGGATGGCCGGCGGCGGCGTTCAGGGCGGCACAGCGTATGGCAGCACAGATGAACTCGGCTCCAAAGCCGCGGAGAATCCCGCCTACTGCTACGATCTCCACGCCACCGCACTGCACCAGCTCGGCATCGACCACGAAAAACTCAGCTTCTACCACAACGGCATCCAGCGTCGTCTCACGGATGTGCACGGGCATGTCATCAAAGACATACTGGCCTGAGGCTGCATTTTTCTGGAAGACACGCGTGAGTTTCTCAGTTTGTCGCCTTCTCGAAATGAAGATAACACATTTCCCTGCACTCCTGACATCTCTGCTGCTGACGGCTGCCACCGCCAATTCTGAAGTCGTTGATTCCGTTGGTTCCTTCAGCAAGGTCTTATCCTCATTGGCCCCTGGTTCAGTCATCGAATTTTCAGATGGCACCTACGACTCCAAAGGCGGGACCAAGCTTGTGGGAAAAAAGGGCTCTGAGGAAAACCCCATCGTGCTTCGTGCACAGCATCGCGGCAAAGCGGTGATCGCTGGCGTGGCCGGGTTCATCCTCAAAGATTGTGAGCACGTCGTTCTCGAAGGCTTTGTCTTTGAAAATGACGCCGATCAGCAGTCCGTGCTGCTCGAAAACTGCCATCACGTTCGCGTGACGCGAAACATCTTTCGCCCAGTCGAGCGGGCCAAGCCTCGCCACTGGGAGCATTGGGTCACAGTGGACGGTGCCAGCAGCGGGGAGAACCGCATCGACCACAATATGTTTGAGCGCAAAGTCAATCGCGGCAGTCCGCTCTTCGTTCGTGGAGATGACGTTGCACTGGTCTGTTCCCAGCATGATCGCATCGACCGCAATCATTTCCGCGACGTGATCTTTGCCAATGGCGAGAACGGGCATGAGACCATCCGCACCGGCGGCAATGATCTTGGCGCGTCCGGCCAGAGTTCGTTCACGATCATCGAGGAGAACCTCCTCGAACACTGCAATGGCGAGGATGAACTCATGTCATTGAAGTCTTCGGACAACATCGTCCGCAACAACACCATCCTCAATTGTCGCGGCGCGATCTGCATGCGTCTGGGGAATCGAAGCGTGGCCTCCGGTAACTTCATCATCGCCTCCGAAGACGGCCCTGCTTTTGGCGGCATCAAGCTCTTCGGCTTCGATCATCGCGTCTTTAACAACTACTTTGCCGGACTGACTGGCAGACGCCACGAGGCACCGTTTGCCCTGGTTCCGGGCATGTATGACACGCCCACCACCGAAAACATCGGAAAAAAATATGACGACAACACGGCTGTGCCCCCGTCGCGTTGTTGGATTGCTCACAACACCTGGGTGGACTGCTCACCGCTCCAGTTTGGCTTTGATAAAGAGGATAAGCAGTGGACTAAGCTGCCGAATGCCTGCGCCTTCTTCAATAATCTGGTAGTACATACTCAGCGCCGTTCTGTGCCACTCATCAATCTCGGGCTTGTCCACGATCTACAGATCCATGACAATTTAGGATTCGCCGGTGTTGATCGAGTTCCCATTTCGGATTGGGCGAAAGGGTGGCGTTTCACTCTTGCAGATCCATTATTACTGCGGGCGGAGAATGGCATGGCGCTATGGCGGCTTACAGCCCAAAGCCCCGCGATCAATTCTGCCATCGAAGATTCCGCCAAGATAACTGATGACATCTTTGGTCATGCACGGAAGAGCCGCTATGACATGGGTGCCGAAGAATTCAGCCAAGAGACCGCCGTTCGAACGATTCTGACTGCGGACAAAGTCGGTCCGAATGCTCCTTAAATCCGCTTCATCATTCTTTTCATGTCCCAACCTCACATCGCCATCATTGACTGGACCACCTCCCCACAAGGTGATCCTGAATCCACCATCGAACGTCAGATCATCGGCGATGCCGCACACGTTACACGTACACTCTGCGAAACAGACGCCGATTTGACGGACGAGATCTGCCGCGCCAACGCCATCATCATCTGGCACAACATGCCACTCACGGCCAAAGGCATCGCAAAACTTCAAAACTGCCGCGCCATCATTCGCAACGGTGTCGGATTCGACAGCGTGGACGTCGCTGCGGCTCGTGAGCGGGGCATCGCCGTCTGCAACGTGCCGGATTACGGCACCGAAGAAGTCGCCGACCACGCCATTGCACTCGCCATGGCGCTGTGCCGGCAAATCCTGCCACTGGATGCCGAGGCCAAGCAGCTCGGCTGGAACATCCGCGTCACTCCCAAACTCCGCCGCCTCAGCACCCTCACCTTTGGCATCGTCGGCCTGGGGCGCATCGGCACTGCGACAGCGCTCCGTGCCAAAGCCCTCGGCTTCCGCGTCATCTTCCACGATCCCTATCTTGCCAACGGGGCCGACAAAGCCGTCGGCATCACTCGTGTTCGCACCCTCGACGAACTCCTCGCGCAGACCGATGTTCTCTCGCTGCACTGTCCGTTGAACGAAGAAACGCGTCACCTCATTGCCGAGCGTGAGATCTCGCTTCTCAAACTCGGTGCATTTGTCGTGAATACCGCGCGCGGTGGAGTTATCAAAAAGACCGCTATCCTTGCCGCTCTGCGCGAAAATCGCATCGCAGGTGCTGGACTCGACGTCATCGAAGACGAACCACTTCGCACTGCTGACGAAGCCGCCACGCCGAATCTCATCGCCACCTGCCACGCCGCGTTTTGCAGCGTCGAGAGCAAGATCGAAATGCGCAGCACCTCAGCTCGCATTGCACTTGCCGCAGTGCGCAATGAGCCGCTAGAAAATGTGGTGAATGGCGTTTGCTCCTAAGAGGCTCCGTCGTGAGCTTCACTCACCATCTCATGAATCTTCGCTCCTTTTTTGCTGCTTCTCTTGCTCTGACCTTCTTCTCAGCCGCGCTGGCCCAGGAAACCAAGCCACTGCTGCATGATCATGTTCTGCCAGTCCTTGCCACGCCAGATTTCAAGACGCCGCTGGACTCCAGTTTCAGCATTGGCAAAGGTCAATGGACGCCGCAGGACGGTGTTTTGACCGTGCTGGATCTGCCGGAGCAGAACCACATCCCGGTCCTGCATCACAAGGTGGGGCTGGCCAGCGCCACGTTCGAAGTGGAGTTTCTGATCGAAGGTCCGGGCAGCTTTCTCGTGGGCTGTGATTCCAACAAACATGTGGGCCGTGTGGTGGTTGTGGGAGGAGGTCTGAGCATCGCGGAAGATTCCGTGACACCCTCGCACACCATTGCCAAGCTGCCGATGACCGTGAAAGCAGGCGAGTGGCACAAGCTGCGCGTCGAATGGCAGGGCGATCAAATGGCCGCCAATCTCGATGGTCAGGAACTGAAGGCACAGCATCCCTTTTTCGCGACGCCAAAGGTGAGAAGCTGGCTCGCTGCCGGTAAGTCCGTGAAAGTGCGCAATCTCAAGATCAGCGGTGAGACGAAGCCATGAGTGGCCGGCACACCATGAGCTTCACTGTCGCCCTCTTTGCGCTGCTAAGCTTTCTTGGGAGTGACATACAAAGCGCCGAACCCCAAACCCTGCTCGAAGAAACGTTCACCTCTGAACTCTCTAAAGACTGGTACTGGGGGCTCGGCACCTGGACGGCAAAGGATGGTGTGCTGCGCGGTTTTGAATCAGGCCCGCGCCGGCATGGTCCGGTGAAGGTTCGCAAATTTCCGCTCAAAGATGCCGTCGTCGAATGCGACTTTCGGCTTGAAGGCAAGGCGACCTTTGCCGGCATCATTTTCAATGGTTCACAGGAACGTGGGCACATCGTCCACCTCGTCATGAGTAAGGAGACGCTGCGCATCATTTCCCATCCAAAGATGGGCGAGCACGTGGACCTTCTCAAGCAGCCCAACATCCTGACCGTGGGTGATTGGCATCACGTGAAGATAGAATTCAAAGGCGAAACCATCACCGCCACGATCGATGGCAAGACCATCACCGCGAGCCATCCCTGCATCGCCGAGGAAAAGCAGACCTTCGGTCTGGGCGGGGAATCGGGTGGTCCCGAAGGTGAAAAGGCGGGCGCGCTGGAGTTCCGCGGGCTGAAGGTCCGCAGCCTGCCGTGATTTCGATGTGAGCCGCAGATGGTGGTGCATGAGCTGCTACACCGGTTGACTGGCACTCTGTGTGCTGCATCCTAGCGCACCCCTCTCGCATGAAATTCATCCTCCCGTTTGCAGCTCTGGTCCTTTCCGCTTCGCCGAGCCTGGCCCAAATCGCCCTTGAGTCGGTCAAAAGCTTTGCCGATCTCGAAAAAGTGGCCTCACAACTGGCGCTGCAGCCCTATCAGGCACCTGCGCAGCAGCTTGATCCGTTTTTTGAGGGGCTGAAATACGACGGCCACCGGCAGATTCGCTTCATACGTGACAAGGCGTTGTTTGCCGATCAAGGCGATGTGTTCCGTGTCGAGTTTTTCCATCCAGGCTGGATGTTCAAAAAGCCCGTCGTCTTTTATAATATCAAGGAACCGCAGACCGTCGGTGTACCTTTTGACAGCAGCCACTTTGATTACGGTGAGCTCAAGGTGCCTGCAGGTGCGAAGAATCCCGTCGGCTATGCTGGTTTCCGCGTGCTGGCACCAGACGCCATGTTGAAGCAACCCTTCGAATTCATGGTCTTCATGGGAGCCAGCTACTACCGGGCGGTGACGACGCAGCTCGGCTATGGCATTTCCGCGCGCGGCGTGGCGGTCAACACTATCGGCGGTGAGCCGGAAGAGTTTCCAGATTTCACCCATTTCTGGTTCCAGCAGTCAAAGGTGGGAGACAAGTCTTTCAAGCTTCTCGCGTTGCTCAATGGGCCGAGCATCACCGGCGCCTATGAGTTTGAATCCACGCCTGGAATCAGCACCGAGATGAGGATCAAGGCCACGCTGCATCTGCGCAAAGCGGTCAAGATGCTAGGCATTGCTCCCTTTTCGAGCATGTTTTGGTTCGGCGAAAATTCGCATCCGAAACCTTACGATTTCCGGCCCGAAGTGCATGATTCGGACGGTTTGCAGATCGAGATCAAAGACGGGCCGTCGATCTGGCGTCCCCTGGATGTCAGCCGTGACATGCGCTTGAGTATTTTCGAAACGGACAGGCTCAAGGGCTTCGGCCTGGCGGAGCGGGATCGCGACTTCAACAACTTCCAGGATCTCGAAGCCAATTACCATCGTCGTCCGGCCGTGTGGGTGGAACCGGTGAGCGGATTTGGCAAAGGCGCGGTGACACTCGTCGAACTCTCCAGCGGTGAAGAAACCTGGGACAACATCGTGGCGATGTGGAAACCAGACCATCTGCCCGAGAAGCCAGCGGAACCGCTCAAAGTGGAGTACAAGCTTCACTGGCTTGACCAACATCTGCCAGGTGTGCTGTGCAGAGTCATCAGTTCACGGCGTGGCTTTGTGATGGACTCAGACGATCATCTTTATGTGGTCGATTTTGGCAAAGGTGCGGAGAACGGCGCAGCCAAGCCCAAGGACTGGACACCTGACATCGATGTGGTCCTCAGTGCTGGCGAGGGCAAGGTTCTGGACAAGCGCGTGATGCGCAACAGCGAGACCGGAGGCTGGCGTGCCTTCTTCAAGCTCGATATTCCCGAGACCACCAACCTGCTGGAAATCATGATAGAGTTGAAAGACGAGAAGAAGGTCATTTCTGAACGCTGGATGTATCAATGGCGTCGCTAAGTCTCATTGATCTGGGCTGGAACGAGTTCTTCGCGAAGCACTTTGAGCCTTTTCGCGAACAGGGCTGGAAACCTGCGCGCCTGATCCGCGACAACAAGATCAGCTACGGCGCTCTGCTGGAAGATGGCACAAACGGCTTCGATGAGTTTGAGGTCATCCTGGGGGGCAAAGTTTATCACGATGCCGAAACCGATGCCGAGCTGCCCGCCGTGGGCGACTGGGTGGCTCTGGAAGTCGGTGGCGAAAACGGCGACAACATCATTCGTGCCCGCCTGCCGCGCCAGACCTGCTTCTCACGCAAAGCTTCCGGCTTCAGCGCAGAAGAGCAGGTGATCGCCGCGAATGTGGATGCCGTGATCGTTGTCACCGATTCCGGGCCTGACTACAGCCTGCGCCGCATGGAGCGCTACTTCACTCTTATCTCCCGCAGTGGTGCGAAGGCCGTCGTGCTGGTCAACAAGGCCGACCTCTATCCAGACAAGCAGAATCAGGAGGCGGCCGAGGCGATACGTGCGCTGAATGCCGATGCAGACGTTCATGTGACCAGCGTGAAAAAGCGCAAGGGTCTCAAGGTGTTGAAGGACTACCTCAAGCGCGGTCAGAGCGTGGCCGTCATCGGCTCCAGCGGTGTCGGCAAGTCCGCACTCGTCAATCTGCTGCTCGGTGAGGACTGGCAGTGGGTCGATGAAGTGAACGAAGTCACCGGCAAAGGCCGCCACACCACCACTGCACGTGAACTGCTCGTGCTCGACAAGGGTGGCATCCTGATTGACAACCCCGGCATCAAAGAGGTCCAGATGTGGACGAACGAGACCACACTGCGCGAACGCTTTGCCGACATCGAAGAACTCGCAGGTCAGTGCAAATACCATGACTGCAAGCACGGCACCGATGCCGGGTGCGCCATTCGCACAGCTGTGGAATCCGGAACTCTGGATGCCGAGCGCTACGAAGGCTATTTAAAGCTGGAAGACGAGATCGCCAAGCTGCGCAAACAGCGCAAGAAACGCCAGATGACCGTCGAACGCCGCAACAAACGCGATCACAAAATCAAGGCGCGCAATCGTGTCGATCGCGAGGATATCGAGCGCGATTTGAAGCCCCGCAAGTAATCTGCAACTAATGCCCCCACAGCCTCCCCCATCCCGCACCGGCCTCGCCCGCGCCATGTCAAAGCTCGGCTTCTGCTCACGCAGCCGTGCCACCGAGCTGATTCGCATGGGCAAGGTGAAGGTGAACCTCGTCGTGCGCAAAAATCCGGAGTTCCCCGTGATTCTCAAAAAAGACGTCATCATCATGGACGACGTCAGCATCAATCAGGCGCCGCGTCTCTACGTCATGCTCAACAAGCCCCGTGGTCTTGTTACCAGCGCCTCAGACGAACTCGGCCGCGAGACGGTGTTCTCCTGCTTTGAGCATTCTAAGCTGCCTCATCTCTCTCCTGTGGGGCGGCTGGACAAGGCCAGCGAAGGCATGCTGCTCTTCACCAATGACAACGTCTGGGCAGACACCATCACCAATCCCGACACACACCTCGACAAAACCTACCACGTTCAAATCGGCGGCACCATCGATGAAAAACGCCTCGCGCTGATCAAGGAAGGGGTTGTAGACGAGGAGCAAGGCGATCACCTCTCTGCCAAAGTCATCAAAATCCTTCGCACTGGCGAAAAGAACATGTGGCTCGAGGTCGTCCTCGATGAAGGCCGCAACCGCCACATCCGCCGCCTGCTCGAAGCCTTCAACATCGAAGTCCTCCGCCTGGTGCGGGTGAAGATCGGCATGCTCGTGCTGGGGAATCTGCCCAAAGGCCAGTGGCGTGAACTGACAAAGTACGAGGTCTTGAAATCACGCGAGCCGCAGGAACGGCGGCCGGAGTAAGACATCACTCCGCCCACGCTTCACGCAGCAGGCGCAGATAGTTGCCGTGCATGATGTTGGAGATGTCCTCGTCCTTGTAACCGCGCTTTTTGAGCATCGCGGGGATGCGGGAGAGATCGGCGATGGTGTCGAGATCCTCAGGCGTCTGCTCAGTGCCGTAGCCACCGTCGAGATCGGTGCCAATGCCGCTGTGCAGCGCGTTGCCAGCGAGCTGGCAGACGTGGTCGATGTGGTCGCAGATCACCTCAAGCTTGAGGCCCACTTCCTTCGGAGTCGTCTTCCCACGAATCCAGCCCGGGACCATCATCCACGCATCCAGCGCAGCACCAACGACTCCGCCGCGTGCAATGAGGGCCTTGAGCTGATCGTCAGAAAACTGGCGCGGATCAGGAACAAGAGCGCGGCAGTTGCTATGGCTGGCCCACACGGTGCCCTGGTGGATGTCCAGCGCTTGCCAGAAACATTCGTCACTGAGATGAGTGACGTCCAGGATCATCCCCAGGCGGTCCATTTCCTGGATCAGTTCTTTGCCGCCTGCGGGCAGGGGACCGACCTTGTCATGACCCAACGCGTAACGGCAAACTCCGTAGTGTGCGGGGCCCATGGCACGCAGGCCCTGATCCCAGGCTTTTTCAAGATGGCCCACGGTGCGGATGGAGTCGGCACCTTCGAGGCTGAGGATATAACCGATGGCTTTTTCGTCATCAGGAATGGAGGTGTTGTTCCAGAGCGCGACCATTTCATCGAGCTCGCGCAGATTGGTGATCTGGCGCATCTCGCCGGCTTCTTCCATGGCGCGGTACCATGAAAGCTGGCCCTGAGTTTCCGCCCACGCCTGCTCCGCAGACATCCATCCGGCGATGGGGGATGGCCCCGGCATGCAACCCGCGAGCTGGGTGGCCACACAGATTCCGACCTTGCCACGCCGCATGTCGGGAAAGGCGGTGGTTCCAGCAGCGCGGCCTTTGCCAGTCATGCCGGCCTCACGACGGCGAATCTCATGTGCGGGGATGCGGAGGTCGCGATTGAAACCGCCGAGGGCGTTGAGACTGAGGTCGAGGTGGGCGTCGAAGGTGAGCATGGGAGAGAATGACGAACGTGAGCGTCATTCTACGCAGACCAAATCACATGTCATTCAAACCGATAGCCTGCGCCATGCACCGTGCGGATAATTCGTGGCTGGGCCGGATCTTTTTCGATGCGTTTGCGCAGCTGCGAGATGTGCTGGTCCAGCGCGCGGCTTTCTGGAAAGTAATCCACTCCCCAGACTTCATCGGCGAGGGTGTTGCGGTCGATGACTTTGCCCCGGCGGTCGTAAAGCAGCCGCAGCACTTTGACATCACGCGGGCTGAGGGCCAGCTCCACCTTGTCGCGGTAGGCGCGCAACTCCGTGGGGACAATGCGCAGGTCGTCCATGGTAAAGTCATCATCCGTCCTGCCACCGCCACGCGATGCCGTGCGGCGCAGAATGGCGCGAATGCGGGCGATGATCTCCTTCACACCGAAGGGCTTGGTCATGTAATCATCGGCTCCGAGTTCAAGCCCGAGGACGGTGTCAATTTCCTCGGCTTTGGCGGTGAGGAAGAGGATGGGTACTTTTTCATCCTGTCGGCGGATCTGTTTGCAGACCTCATAGCCGTTGAGGCCGGGCATCATGACATCCAGGCACACAAAGTCGGGATTTTCAGCGCGAAAAAAATCCACAGCCTGCAGGCCGTCGCTGGCTGGGATGACTTCGTAGCCTTCCATGGTGAGCACTTCGCGCAAGGCATCGCGCGTGTGGTCGTCGTCTTCGGCGATGAGTATTTTGGTCATGACTGGTTGGGTAGGGTGAGAATGAAACGTGCGCCGTCGCGGTAATTAGGACACACCGTAAGAGAACCGCCATGCAATTGTGCCAGTTCTCGCGAGATGGTCAATCCTATGCCGGTGCCGCTGACGCCTTCGGCAAGATCCGAGCGGAGGCGTTCAAAGGGCTCGAAAACCGTGCGGCGCTTGCCGGACGGGATGCCGGGGCCGTGGTCCTCCACAATGATGCGGGTGTTGCGCTCATCGTGCTCTGTGCGGATGGCGATCCATTTGCCGGCGTTGGCGTATTTATCGACGTTGGAAATCAGATTGCCGAGGATCTGCTCGATGGCGTCGGGGTCGGCCATCACGGTCTCCGGCCCGTTCAGGGAGGTGACGATTTCAAAGCCTTTGTTCTCCAGCAGCGGCTTCCAGAATTCGGCAATGCGCGAAACGTTTTGGTCCAGCGCCAGCGGCTTCGGCTGGATGGTGAGCTTGTCACGCTGCTGACGCGCGTAGTTGAGGACGTTTTGGATCAGGCGGTCCAGTCGGCAGGTCTCAGCCTCCACGACTCCGAGCTGGCGCTTGGCGATGGTGTCGCCCTGCGACTCCGCGCGGTGGGCGGCCATTTCAGCGTAGAGTCGGATGTTGGTCAGAGGCGTCTTCAGCTCATGAGAGATCTGATTGACGAAAGTCACGCGCTGCTGCGCCACGCGGATTTCACTCGCACTCTCGTGGAAATACAGCCAGCCGACCACAAAGACGAGCACGATGCCGGAACTGACTCCGAGCAGGATCGGGAAAAGGTAGGGCTTTGGAAACTCCTCATTCGCCGGTGTGTAGGCCATCTCCCATTGCGAGAGCGGTTCCGAACAGGCCCGATGTGCTGCTGGTGGGCGCTCTGATCCAGGCAGTCTCTTGCCCCATTCGTGCAGGGGGATGCCCTTGACTGTGGTCAGCATCATGCGGCCGGGAGGGATGGCCAGTCCTGGCTGCGGCAGGCGCTGAAACAACGAATGCATCAGCATCTGTGGGTTCATCAAGGCGCAGCTCAGACTGCCATCGGCGAAGCGATGCCAGTAGATGAATACCGAATCGCCTACATGCCATCCACTCCAGGATAAAGGGGCCTCAGACTGCACCGGTCGGTCGTCAATGTGGTAACCGAACATCTTGAGATAGGTCATCCACTGGGAGGAGCGTTGTTGAATGGATGAGAGCCTGGAAATAAAAACTCGCTGAAACGGCGGCCCACCATCCTCCAAAACAGACACAAACTGTGGCATGCTGTCGGGGTTCCGCGTGGATTCCAGAATGGCTTTGATGCGGTCTTCAGCTTTGAAAATTGGCCCAGGCTGGTAGCCGGCCTTGCCCTCAAAGGACTCCACAGGCACGGATTCACCTTCCCCCGTCACCGACCAAGTTTGCGCGATCCACGGATGTGTCGCCAGCCGCTGGGACATCAGACGGGCGGATCCGATGCTTTGCGCACCCCAGGCATCGAGCCTGTCTGTAAGCTGCCGCATGTCATGCAGCAGGTGCTGATCTGCCGAGCTAAGGCGTTCAGCCAGAATGGCCTGCATCGAGGCGTCGGTGCGCTTTTCTGCATCACGAATGAGATAAGTCCCCAGCCATGCTAGCAGGGCTAGTGGCAGGATCACCAAGATGATGAACAGGATCGTGGAGCGGCGTTGGAGCATGCGCGAGGCGTATAATTTAGCCTCGCGATTTATCCGGTCATCTAATTATTATAAAAACCATAAAAAGAACCGGGGCGGACTTTCTGAGTCCGCCCCGGTGATTCGTAGAGTCTCCAACAGCCAGAAGGATAACCACACTTGAGAAAGGGATGATCGTGAGGTTCAGGGCAGGTGCCGCGTTCCTTGGATCTGTCGCTACCTTCCCACAGGTGGAGAGGAATGAGTCAGCAGCTTGTGAGCAGGTTGTAAGAAAGTTGTAAGGCAACTTTTTCCACAGCCTGTGGCAGGGACAAACCCCGCCTCTGATCCTCACACGCTTACAGCAGGCACTCCGCGATCTGCACCGCGTTCAGCGCCGCGCCTTTGAGGAGCTGGTCACCCACAACCCAGAAGGCCAGGCCGTTGTCCAGCGCGCAGTCCATGCGGAGGCGTCCCACGGCGCAGTTGTCGCGGCCCGCGATGTCGAGGGCCAGCGGATAGACCTTGTTTGCTGTATCGTCCAGCACATCCAGACCCGGCGCCTTGCTCAGTACTTCGCGTGCGGCGGCCACGGTCACGGGCTTTTCAAACTCCGCGCTAATGGCGATGCTGTGCGCGCGGAAGACCGGGATGCGTACGCAGGTCACAGACGCACGGAACTTGTCGTGGTGCATGATCTTGCGCCCCTCGTTTTCCATCTTCATCTCCTCCTTGGTGTAGCCGGAATCGAGGAAGGAATCGACATGTGGGATGGCATTGAAGGCGATCTGATGCGGATAGACGTGCGGCTTGCTGTCCAGCTTCGCGGCGTCCCAGGCGCGGTTTTCACTGGCCCATTCGCGAGACTGGCTGGCCAGTTCTTCAATCGCCTGCGCTCCCGTGCCAGACACCGCCTGGTAGCTGGAGGCAAAGATGCGCTTCACACCAAACGCCTGATGCAGCGGATACAGCGCCATCAGCGAGATGGCCGTCGTGCAGTTCGGGTTGGCGATGATGCCCTTGTGGTTCTTCACATCGGCAGCGTTGATCTCCGGCACCACCAGCGGGACGTTCGGGTCCTGGCGGAAGAAGGAGGAATTGTCCACCACCACGGCACCGGCTTTCACCGCATGCGGGGCAAAATCACGCGAGATGCCGCCACCCGCGCTGAACAGCGCGATGTCGATGCCCTTGAAGGAATCCGGCGTCAGCTCCTGAATGGTGATGTCCTCGCCCTTGAACTTCAGCTTCTTCCCGGCGCTGCGTGCGGAGGCAAGGAGGGTAAGCTGGCCGACGGGAAACTTGCGCTCTTCCAGGCAGCGGATCATCTCCGCGCCCACAGCGCCTGTGGCTCCGACGATGGCGACATTCTTCAGGGTGCTCATGGTATTCTACTAACGGGGGGTTGGTTCAAAGGGGCTGCGATAGTAAGGCCTCACCCGCCGGATGCAAGGCCCGGTAAAGGGTCAGGCGTCACCCCTCGTGTCCCCCCTCAAAATCGCCCTCGTTCTCGATCAAAACGCCCCGTTTCAAGTTTAAGGTATAAAGTTTCAAGGCTCCCTGCGTCAACGTCCTCGTACGTAGTTCGGGGTTCGCTTCGCGGCTCCGCAGCAGCCCGTCAGGTTCCGGCTCTTCGTATTGTAGTCCCGGCTTCAGCCGGTCCGGACAAACGTTACTCGGCGATTCGAGCCGGCTTCGATCCCATTCACCCTATCCCCCAAACTCCCGCCTTGACTTCGTGTGAATAATACACAATACTTCGTGTGTGAAACACACCTACGAATACCCAAGAGCCGCCCTCACCGTGGACTGCGTCGTCTTCGGCTTCGACAGCGGCCAGGCCGAGCTCCAGGTCCTCCTCATCCGACGCGGCCTCGCCCCCTTCAAAGACCACTGGGCACTCCCCGGTGGCTTCGTCCGCGTCGAAGAAACCCTCGATGACGCCGCCCGCCGCGAGCTGGAGGAAGAAACCGGCCTCAAAGACCTCTTCCTCGAGCAGCTCTACACCTTCGGCACCGTGCACCGCGACCCCCGCGAGCGCGTCGTCAGCGTCGCCTACTACGCACTCACCAAACCCGCCGACCACACCACCGCCGCCTCCACAGACGCCGCCGAGGCCCGCTGGTTCCCCGTCACCGACATCCCCCCGCTCGCCTTCGACCACGCCGAGATCTTCGCCACCGCCCTCGCCCGCCTCCGCGGCAAGCTCACCTACCAGCCCGTCGGCTTCGAGCTTCTCCCCCCCAAGTTCACCCTCACCCAGCTCCAGCGCCTCTATGAGAGCGTCCTCGGCACCGAGATCGACAAGCGCAACTTCCGCAAAAAAGTCCTCAGCTACGACCTCCTCATCCCCCTCAAAGAACAACACCGCGAAGGCCCCCACCGCCCCGCCCAGCTCTTCCGCTTCGATCCCATGAAGTACGAGCGCCTCAAGAAGAAGGGATTCCTTTTCGAGATATGAATACGACTTTGAAAATCACACCCTATGCGGAGCAGGCACCGGCCTGGCCACAATCAGGCCGCCACATCATGGCACAGTTCGATGCCGATACGATTGTGGTCTATCAGGCATACCGGCCTGCGATTGCTCGCTTTGCTTTCGAACATCAGCGTTTTGGCGGCGAGTTCAGCTTTTCGCGCATGAGCTGGATTAAGCCCAATTTCCTCTGGATGATGTTCCGTTCAGGCTGGGCATCCAAAGATGGGCAGGAGCACGTTTTGGCCGTGCGCATGAAGCGCTCCTTCTTTGATGAAGTTCTCGAAGCTTCGGTCGCTTCATCCTTCTCTGCCGGCCGCTATGACAGTCACGAAAAGTGGCAGGAAGCTGTCGCGCAATCCGACGTCCGCCTTCAGTGGGACCCAGATCACGACCCGAACGGCAATTGTCTCGAAAGACGCGCGGTCCAACTCGGCCTGCGTGGAGAGACGCTGCGCCGATTTGGCCAAACTGAGCTTATCAGCATTGAAGACATCACGTCCTTCGTGATCGAACAACGGGAGAACCTGAAGGAAGGCTTCCGAGGGCTGCAAACACCCTGCGAAGAGATCTATCGCCCACACTCAACCACCGCCGCTCGTGCCGTTGGCATAGACTTATGAATCAAGAAAAAAGAATACTAGGCGGCCTCTACGGCTCACTCGTCGGAGACGCCCTCGGCGTCCCAGTCGAGTTTGCATCACGTGAGAAACGCAAGCTCGATCCCGTCATCGGAATGCGCAGCCACGGAGCGCATGGCCAGCCCGCCGGAACCTGGAGCGACGATGGTTCTCTGCTCCTTTGCTCCGTCGAAAGCCTGGTCGAAAAAGGCTTCGACCTTCAAGACATGGGCGAACGCTTTCTGCAATGGTTCGAGCTCGGACACTGGGCCGCATATGGGCTAGTCTTCGATATCGGCAACGCCACCCGCCAGGCCTTGCTCCGCATCCGCCATGGCATTCCAGCTTCAGACGCAGGAGGTCGCGAACCCTACGACAACGGCAATGGCTCGCTCATGCGCATCTTGCCCGTGGTGCTCGCACACCTGCAGCACGACGAAAGCACGTTCGTAACCCGCATAGCCCAGGCTTCCGCCATCACACATGGACACATTCGTTCACAGATGGCCTGCGTCTTCCACGGCCTCATGGTTCGGGAACTGATGCAGGAAGCATCTTCACTCGAAGCTCTTCAAAAGGCACAGCAGATCTTCCAGCGTCTCTATGCGGACAACGAGGAGCTAGGCACCTTTCGCGAGGTGCTGCGTGGCGACCTCGCATCCCAGCCCGAAATTCACATCCACTCGGGAGGCTATGTCATGGAGACACTCACAGCATCCCTCTGGTGTCTCCTCACCACCGACAATTTTTCCGACTGCGTTCTCAAAGCGGTGAACCTCGGCGACGACACCGATACCACCGGCTGTGTCGCCGGAGGGCTCGCGGGAGTGGTCTATGGCCTCGATGGCATCCCGGCCGAATGGCGTCTTGCTCTCCCACGCCAGCAGGATCTGCGAGATCTATTTGCCAGATTTGAACAAAGATTTTCACCCTCATGAATCTCAATACACACGTCGATCACGGTCAGCGTTTTTATCGCGCCTTGCTCTCGCTTGACGGCCTTTCTGTCGGGGATGCGTTTGGGCAGAGCTTCTTCTTTGTCACGCCAGTCACCGCCGACCAGAGGTTGGAAGGACGCTTCATTCCTCCGCCGCCTTGGTTCTTCACGGATGATACCGTGATGGCGATCGCGATTACACGTAGCCTGCAAGAGCATGGAGGCATCGTGCCCGACTGGTTGGCCGGGGAGTTTGCGATACAATATTCAAAGGAGCCAGACCGAGGCTATGGCGGTACGGCCCGTGGAATCTTGCAGGCCATTGGGGAGGGGGTCCCTTGGCAGGAGGCGGCTGGTCGCGTCTTTGATGGTGAAGGATCCTGCGGCAACGGCGGGGCCATGCGTGCAGCACCGATCGGTGCATACTTTGCGGATGACATTCAGCTTCTGATCTCAAATGCCAGAGACTCCGCCAAGGTGACACATGCGCATGAAGACGGTCAGACAGGTGCGATAGCCGTTGCGCTTGCTGCCGCATGGATGGTCATGCAGCAGGATTCATCCGTGCCTCAAGGGCATGAGATGATCAGGTTTATCCTCGCCAATCTTCCACAAACTGAAACCTATTGGCGCATCAAGAAAGCGCTGACGCTCCCGCTGGAGCTTTCGCCGAAAACCGTTGCCTCGATTCTGGGCAATGGCTCCCAGGTCATCTCTTCTGACACCGTACCCTTCTGCCTGTGGTGCGTATGTCGGCATCCCAACGATTATGTAGATGCCATTTGGTCAGCAGTTTCGGTCCATGGCGATATGGATACCAACTGCGCCATTGTTGGAAGCCTCGTTTCCCTCTCTGCAGGCCACGGCAGCATTCCCGCCGACTGGCTGGAATCGCGTGAACCCCTCAATTTAAAATTCAAATGAACCCAGCCCAAACCACCCGCACCAGCAAATTTCTCAGTCTGGTGTTGCGGCATCAACCCGAAACCGCCCACATCATCCTCGACGCCGCAGGCTGGGTGAGTGTCGAAGATTTGCTTTCCGGCTGCGCCACGGCCCGGCGCACACTGAGCCGTGCCGACCTCGAACACATCGTCGCCACCAATGCCAAAAAGCGCTTCGAGTTCAGCGCCGATGGCACACGCATCCGCGCCAGTCAGGGCCATTCCGTGGTGGTTGATTTGAACTATGAGTCAAAGGAACCGCCTCCTATCCTTTATCACGGCACGGCGACGCGCTTTCTCGAAAGCATTCAAGTGCAGGGTCTGCTGAAAATGCAGCGCCACCACGTCCACCTGTCGGCAGAAATAAAAATGACCATGCAGGTCGAAGCGCGTCATGGGAAACCGATTCTCCTCACTATCCAGGCAGCCGACATGCATCAGGCTGGCCACACCTTTTACCTCAGTGCCAACGGCGTCTGGCTCGTGGAACACGTGCCGGTGCAGTTCATTCGATTCTCATGAACACAATTCTCGAAACTCTCCAAGCCGACTTCACCACTCTCAATGTGGATGCCATCGTCAATGCCGCCAACTCCTCCCTCCTCGGCGGTGGCGGGGTGGACGGCGCGATCCATCGTGCCGCAGGAAAAGAGCTGCTGGCCGAATGCCGCATGCTTAATGGCTGCCGCACCGGCGAGGCCAAAATCACCCGAGGCTACAACCTCAAGGCCCGCCACATCATCCACACCGTCGGCCCCGTCTGGAACGGCGGCAAAAACGGAGAGAGCGAGAAACTGCGCTCCTGCTATGCCAACTCGCTGCGCATCGCCGCAGCGCACCAGCTGGCCAGCATCGCCTTCCCCTGCATCTCCACCGGCGTTTACCGCTTCCCGCCCGATCAGGCGGCGCAGATCGCTTTGGAGACGGTGCGCGATTTCATCACCCAGCCGTCTTCTCTTAAAAAGATCATCTTCTGCTGCTTCGAGGCGGCAGATCGGCAGCGCTATGAAGCGCTTATACAATAACTAAGCTCGTTCTATGAATGCCACTCCACCCACGAGCCGGACATACGGTTTCCGTTTGTCATGGCTCGACGCGATGATTCTCATGGTCGGAGTGGTTTTGTCTTGGTGGCTCCAGAGCCTGTCATATCCACTCTGGTGGGCCGTTCCTGCAGCGCTGGGGCACTTCTTTCTCTTCTGCAATGTCTTCCTGGTATGGCGGCGCTTGGAGCTGCTGTGGGCGGTGGCGTTCGTGCTCAATGTGGCAGCGCATATTTCTCTCGATGTATGGGATCCTCGGTCTTCACTGCTCTGGCAGACTCCGGTAACCCTGGCTGTGATTGCATGGCAGATGCGTTCGCCATGGTATCACGGCATCCTGGCAGAACAGTTGAACCCTCGAATAAAGGAGTATCTCAACGCAGAGCTGCCATGAACTCATCACCGCAAAAAGACGCCATCCTGGGCTGCCTGCTTGGCACAGCGGTGGGAGATGCGATTGGGCTGCCAGCTGAAGGACTGTCACGCAAGCGAGTTGCAGCGATGAAGCTCGGTGAGCATCATCGTTTCATATTAGGGCACGGCATGTTCAGCGATGACACGGAGCATACGCTGATGCTGGCGACTTCGCTGAGCGAGCACCGTAACAATCCTGGGGCAATGCAAAGCACACTTGGCTGGAAGTTGCGCTGGTGGCTCCTGGCTTTACCCGCAGGCGTCGGTTTGAGCACAGCAAAGGCCATCCTGCGGCTGTGGATCGGATTCCCGGCAGCAAAAGCCGGGGTTTATTCGGCAGGTAATGGTGCAGCCATGCGCAGCGCGATCATCGGTGTGGTGTTTGACGAAGACGGATCTAAACGGCAGGCATTTGCCCTCGCCGCATGCCGTTTGACTCATAGAGACCCGCGCGCTGAAGAATCCGCGCTTCTGACTCATAGAGACCCGCGCGCTGAAGAATCCGCGCTTCTGGTGGCCGAGGCAGCTTCCATGGCTGCACGTCTCGTTCCAATGCATGAGGTTCTTCCCGGCTTGGAAAAGCTCATCATCAGCGAAGAGATGAGAGTGCGCTTTGCGGAATTAAAGACAGCTCTGAGCACAAAGAAGAGCGTACGGGATTATGTGGTGGCAATTGGCTGCGGATACGGCGTGAGCGGCTTCGCTCCGAACACGGTTGCAGTGGCGCTGTTTGCATGGCTGCGACATCGCGGCGATTTTGAAACGGCGGTGCGCTCGGTGATCCAGTGCGGCGGTGACACGGACACGGTGGCGGCGATCACAGGAGCCATCTGCGGTTCTGAAACCGGAGAGGCCGGCATTCCGCGTGCGTGGATTGACGGCATCTGCGACTGGCCGCGCTCGGTGGATCACATCCGCCGAGTGGCCGATGCGCTGGCATCTGAGCATCGCCGTGATCCTCGATATTTTTGGCCCGCCGTTCCTCTGCGAAACCTGCTTTTTCTTGTGATCGTGATCCTGCACGGCTTCCGTCGAATGCTGCCTCCCTATTGACCACCTCAATGCTCCATTCGCTGGCGGTGTTGTCAAAAAAAAACCGCGCCCTGTTCCCGGCAGTTGCCGGTGCAGAGCGCGGTCATGATACAGGGCTTTTACTGCGCCAGGAACCCACCATCCACATTCAGCGAGGTGCCGGTGATGAAGGAAGCAGCATCACTGGCCAGGAAGAGCACCGGATTGGCGATCTCCTCCGAGCGTCCCAGGCGGCCCACGGGATGCAGTGAGCGCATGTAGCTCAGCGCATCTTCATTGCCACCACCGGTGAAGCGCGTCATCATGTCGGTCTCGATGGCGGCGGGTGCCACGGCGTTCACACGGATGCCTTGCTTTGCATATTCCATAGCGGCGGCTTTGGTCAGCCCCTCGACGGCATGCTTGCTGGCCACGTAGATGCTCGCACCTGCCATGCCCACATGCCCGGCGACGCTGCTGGTGTTGATGATGACGCCTGCCCCTTGCTTGAGCATGACGGGAATCTCATGCTTCATGGAGGTGAGCACACCCCAGACATTGATGTCAAACACACGGCGGTAGTCCGCCTCGGTGGCATCCACAATGGGGCCGGTGAGTTCGACGCCGGCATTGTTGAAGGCGATGTCGATGCGGCCATACGTAGACACTGTTTTGGCCACGAGAGCCACGACGTCCGCCTCCACGGCCACGTCCGCTTTCACGAAAGTGGCTTCACCACCTGCGGCTTTGATTTCAGCCACGACGGCCTGGCCTTCTGCTTCACGGCGACCGCTGACGACGACTTTGGCTCCGGCTTTGCCGAAGGCGAGAGCACTGACTTTGCCGATGCCGCTGGTGGCTCCGGTGATGAGAACAACTTTGTTTTGGAATGAGGTTTGCATGATGTTTTTGGGTCTTGAGAGTTTGAGGTGGGGGGGATTGAGTTAAGCTTTGCCGCCGAAGGAGACGTAATCGTCGAAATCGAGGAAATCGAACCAGGTGCCGATGTCTTCACGTAAGGCCCCGCCTACCTTGGCGATCTGTGCGCTGATGTATTCGCGGCTTTCGTTGTCAGCAGGCACGGCATTTTCACGGTATTCACTCCAGTGGGCGATCTCGTAGTCGCTGCGTTTGTGCAGAGCGCTCTTCTCGATCCACGCAAACATGTCTGCGTCACCCAGGCCCTTGGCCGCTTCGGTTTTCAGGGCCTCATGATCAATGCCGGTAAAGCTGAGGAAGCGCTGATCCAGCGGGCAGTTGTAGTGGTACTCGCCATTTTTACCGGCGATTTCAGCGCGGCATTTGTCGAGCATGCGTGGCAGCAGGACGTAACCGCCGAGGCGGACGCGGGGGCTGCGTGGGGGGCGTTGGGTGAGGTCGATGGACATGAGGGTGGGGTTGTTTTGGGTTCGGTTTTGGGGTGAAAGAGAAATCAGGCGGCGAGTGCTGCTTCGAGGAAGCTTTTGCTCTTCACGCCCGTGATGGTGTTCACGGGCTGGCCGTTTTTGAAGACGATGAGCGTGGGAATGGCGCGGATGCCGAAGCGAGCCTGGAGGTCAGGGAAGGCATCGACATCCACCTTGGCGATGGTGGCACGTCCTGCCTGCTCGGTGGCAAGCTGGTCGAGGATGGGAGACATCATTTTGCAGGGGCCGCACCACTCCGCCCAGAAGTCCACGAGGACGGGCTGGTCGGTGCTGGCGAGGGTGGTGTCGAAGGTTTCAGTGGTGAGGGCGATGGGTTTCATAGGAGTGTGTTGGTTAAGATTAGACCGGTCGGATTATAGCAAGCTAAAAAGAAAATTATGGGGTGAGCAGTGTGCGTATGAAATTCAGCGCCTCACGCGGAGGTGTGGCGTCGCGACAAATGGCGGATCGCTGCATGGCTCCATTCCAGAGGTCGTGAATGATGCCGGCCATTTCGCCAGGGTGCACGGTTTTGGAGATCTTCTTTTTCTCGATACCTTCCTGCAGCACCTGCTCCAGAATGGCGATCGCCTCGCGATTGCCTGCCGCAAGCACCTCACGCATCGCTTCACTCATGTCTGCCACTTCAGCAGCCAGTTTGAGCACCAGACATGGGCATTTTCCCTTCGTTTCGAGAACGCGGCAGATTGTGCCTTCGCAAAAACTGAGCAGCCTGCGCAGTGGATCCGGCTCAGGTGTGGGAGAGAGCAGCATCTGCTTTTTATAGACTGTGGCATCAGCCACATAATGCTTCAGCATTTCCACGCCAAACTGTTCCTTGGATTTGAAATGATGATAGAAAGAACCCTTGGGCACCTTCACCGCTTCAAGAATCTCAGTCAGCCCGACCGAATGAAAGCTCTTCTCAAGCATCAGCCCTTCAGCTGCGTCGAGAATGCGTTCTTTGGTCGTTCGGTCGCTCATGATGGGAAATGAATAGACCGAACGGTCTAATGAGTCAAATGCATTTTTTGATTCATGCAATTTTTCCCACGGATGCTATGAAACGTAGTTCCAGCGAGAAGTCGATCATTCAGTCTCATGAGCCTCAGCCACCCACACCTCGAAGTCAGCATCGGCACTCAGCGGCTGCGGCTGTTTGATGACATGCGCCTGATGCGCGAGTGGCCATGCAGCACGTCGAAATTTGGGATCGGGTTCACTGAAGGCAGCAACAAGACACCGCTCGGCCGCTTTGTGGTGAAGGAAAAACATGGCAGCGGGATGAAAAGCGGCACCATTTTCAAAGCACGGGAGCCCGTTGGACAGTGGCAGCCTGGCATGGAGACGAAATCCGATCTCGTGCTCACACGCATCCTCTGGCTGCATGGCACTGAGCCGCGCAATGAGAACACCCTTCAGCGCTACATTTACATCCATGGCACCAACGATGAAAACAGCATGGCCCGACCGGCCAGCCATGGCTGCGTGCGCATGCGAAACCGCGAAATCATCGAGCTGTTTGATCTCGTGCCGGTGGGAACGCCGGTATGGATCGAGGAATGATTTCCTCTCGCTTCATGCATGGCTCAGGAGAGCTTTCCCAACTCTGTTGAAAATACTTCATGCAGGCGCTTGGTGAATGCCGCTGCGCTTTCATCCGGAGGGCTTGCAAGCGGCTCGCCCAGCGTGATCCGCATGCGGATTTTTTTATCCGGCAGATGCCATAGCGGCCAGCCTTTGGAGAGGTAGTCGCTGTTGGTTTCAATGAACACCGGCCACACCGGCGCACAAGACTGCGTGGCGATGATGCCGAGGCCGCCCTGAAGTGGGTTGATGCATTGCTCCAGCTTACGCGTGCGCGTGCCTTCCGGGAAAAACAGCAGCCTGTCACCCTGGCGCAGCGCTTCGATGGAGCGCTGCAGCATTTTATGGGCGGGTTTGTTCGGGATGAAGCCCGCCAGCTTGGCACCACCGCATAAAAACGGATTGTGCAACAAGGATGCCTTCAGGATGCAGCGCAGACCATGAATTTTGGAAAGGATGAAGACCGCATCCCAAAGTGCCGGATGATTTGGAGCGATGATCAGCCCGCCCTTGGCATTTTTCAGAGCTTCAAAGCCGATGTATTCACACTCATACACGCCACACGCCCACAGGAAGGTGAGGAAGATGCGGAAGGCCGCGCTCAGCAGCCACTGGCCCAGCGCGCGGGATTTCTCCACAGGAAGGATCGGCACCAGCACCGCTCCAGCGATCACAAACAACAATCCCCCGACTGCCCAGTAAACCATGCTCAGCAGCAGCACCGCTGCGTGCCACAACTTCATGAGCACACGACAGACCATCGGCGCTGAAGCGCATCTTGGTGTTTGCTCTGGCGGTGAATCTTGAATAAGACCATACATGCCATCTTCAGACGACCTAGTTCAAGCGCTTTCCTCCCTGCCGCACGGTTCGGAGTTTCGCTTCATCGATGAAATTGTTGAACTTATTCCGGGTGTCTCCGCCAAAGCGGTCTGGAAGCTCAAGGGGAATGAGGAATTTCTTCGCGGCCATTTTCCCGGTGCTCCGCTCATGCCCGGTGTGCTGATGATCGAGGCGCTGGCCCAGCTGGGTGGCATTCTCGTTCAAACCCGTCCGGGGGAAGCCCCGCTCAAAAACCTCCGTCTCACCGCGGTGCGCCAGATCAAGATTCTTGGCAGCATCACGCCGGGTCAGTCGATTCATCTGACCTGCTCACTGCAGGGCATGCTAGGTAGTCTTGGACAGGTGAGCGGCGAAATCCGCGATGATTCGGGCAACGTCATTCTCACGGGTGCTGTCACATTGGCGGGAGAGCCCTGATTACTTCGGCAGGCGCAGCATGAAGCACGCGCCGTCCTTGTGCGTGGCATCCAGCGTGATCGCGCCACCCAGCGCCGTGGCCAGTCTGCGGCACAGGGCCAGGCCAAGCCCGACACCCGGTGCCGAATGTGCGGCTTGATCGGCGCTTTTGTGAAAAGGGTGGAAAATCCGCCGCTGCTCACTGCGGGAGATGCCGCCACCGTGGTCACGCACACGCAGCATGGCAAACTTGCCGCTCGTGTCCGCCTCCAGGTGAATGACCGGCTGTGCAGCACGCGGGGCGGCGTATTTGCAGGCGTTGTCCACGAGGTTGAAAAGTATCTGCTCCACGGCCGCAGCATCCACGTGCAGCTGGGTTTTGCGGTCCGCTTCCGTGGCTTGCACTTTCACGGTCATGCCGCAGTCATCCGCGCGCTGCTGCAGCCGTGGCAGGATGCGGTCCAGCAGCTCCCCAATCGTGATGTTTTCGGCTCTCGCCTTGGCGCTGCCGCGTTCGAGCCGGGCATAGGCGAGCACATTTTCAACAAGATGGCTCAAACGGCTTGCCTCTCCAGTCAAGGTGTCGAGGTAGGTCTTCCGCTGCGCTTCATCGGTCACCATACCATCGGCCAGCATTTCTGAGTAAAGACGAAACGTGGTTAGCGGGGTGCGCAACTCATGGGTCACGGCGGAAACGAAGTCGGCGCGGCGCTCGCTCAGCGCCACCGTGCCAAACAGCACCAGCCCCACCGCCACGGCTGCGAGCAGGACACATGCGAGCGCAATGCCGAGAGAGCTGCGCAGCGGTGTCCAGAATGGCAGGGGAGGGAGCTGGATGGCACCCGGCACCAGCCGCACCGGCAGTGCGGCGAAGCGCAGCGGATCGTCATCCGGTCGGGTGCCGGCGGTGGCATTCGCCGCAGGCACCAGTTTTGCATCAGGAAACAGATCCGTGATCTCGCGCAGCAGGGATTCGCGCAGCGCAGGCCAGTCCAGCCACACGCCCTGCACCATGCGCACACCATCCACAAAGGCTTCACGGGTGAGCATGAGATTGCTGCCGAGCCATACCCCCTGGAATGGGCGCGAAGTGTTTGCGGTCGTTGTATTTTTTGGGGGCGGCGGTGCGGCTGCGGTAGACACACTGTCTATCGGTCGGTCAGCATCTTTCGCCATGGGCTCGGGAGCCGCCGCTGGTGCGGGTGCAGTCATCGGGGCCAATGCTTGCAGCCGGGGCGGGATCTGTTTGTCCGCCTGTGCAAAGGAGGCCGCTGCTGTGGCTGGCTTGCTGCTGCCTGCAGGTTTCGCCGGTTCCTTTTTGAGTGCCTTCGATGGCATCGGCTTGGCTTCGGCCATGTCATCTTTGGAAAGCGCCAGGGTGCCGGAACCTTGCTTCAGTTTGATCTGTGGCTGCTGCTTGATCGCCTCTTCTGCCTGGAAATTGACGGCACGGTTGCGCGAAAGGTTCTCCGTGCTGTTCAGTGCCATCTGCTGGGCCGCCACCTGACCCTGCTGCGCATTCCAGGCTGGGTTGCGTGGGAGCTTGGCATCATTGGCCTCCGGCGTTTTTGAATCGTCAAAGTCAAAGCGGGCCACGCAGGCCATTTCAGCAAGGAGCTGGCGATTGAGCACGGTGACCGGAGCTGGAGCAGTGGGGGCCGCTCTCGCGCTGCGCCAGGGCAGGGATTCACGCTGCGGCAGCGGGGTGATGACATTCATCGGCTTGGCGAGCAGTTCGCGCAGACCGCTCAGGCGTTGCTCGCTGCGCGTGAGGTCATCGGCATTGATGAACTGCGCCAGCGCCAGGGTGCGCTCGTTGTTTTGCGGCACCTGCGGGGACAAGACCTGACCGCGTGAATCCATCTGAAAATGCAGCAGAACATGCTCCGGCACCTCCGAGAGCAGCGGCGACGGCACCAGCACCTCGCCTTTTGCCACATTGTCATACGCCTTGTTGACCAGCCCCTCTGGGGAATGGAATGGCCGAAAGTCATAGGGTGGTCGCGCGTTTTCGCGGATCATGAGCGCGCTCGCCTGGAAATCCAGCCGCCACAGGGCCAGACGCACACGCTCCTGCTGGTCCGCGTCACGCGCCGCCGTTTCACGCTCACGTTCCAGCGCCAGCGTGTGCCAGCTCACCCAGGCCATCGCCGCGAGCAACAGCCCGAGGCAGGCGATGAAGGTGATCCAGATATGGAGCGGTTTGCGCATAATTTCTTCAAGATGCCGAATTCGTCATGCCCCAGACAAGCCATGCAGCCAGGGAGAGCACAGAGCATGTGGTGGCAATTCCTCCGAGCGGACAACATGAGCTCATGCCCAGAACAAAAGCAATGAACTGACAGCACAGCCACGGTCCAAACCATCCCAATGAGAAGAAGATCCATCCCCCAACCATGCTTCCGATGGCCGCTGCTGCAAAGACCCTCAGAGTTGTGGAGCTGCCGTAGAAGTTGGATTTCAAGTTCATGAGCTTTGAAAATTAGGCGAGCTGGTAGCCTTTCCCTCGCACGGTGACGATGACACGCGGTGACTCCGCATCATCTCGCAGCTTATGGCGCAGATTTGCAATGTGCATGTCCACCGTGCGTGTTTCTGTCTGCTTGTTCTCAATGTGCCACACTCGCTGCAGCAGCTCCTCGCGTGAAACCGGCCTGCCGCGGTTCAGTGCAAGGTAGCGCAGCACGTCGCGCTCGCGCTCGGAAAGCTCCGCGTTTTCACCGTTGTCAAAACGGGCCACGCTTTGTCCGAAATCTATCGTTGCTGCGGTGAGCGTGAGGGTTTCACTCACCGGCTGACGTTCGGGCGCACGACGTAGCACTGCCTCGACGCGGGCAAGGAGTTCGCGCACGCTGAAGGGCTTCACCACGTAGTCATCCGCCCCCAGCCGCAGGCCGCGCACCCGGTCATTTTCTTCCCCGCGTGCCGAAAGGATGATCACCGGTGTGCCGGGCCGCTCACGGCGCAGGGCTTTCAGGATGTCGAAGCCGCTTGCATGGGGGAGCACCAGATCGAGCAGCATGAGGTCGAAGGTTGAACCCAGGGCCAGCTTCATGCCTTTCTCGCCATCCGCCGCCTCCAGGGTTGTATGACCGGCGAACTTGAGCGCATCCAAAACGCCGCGACGAATCGCGGCGTCGTCTTCAACAACAAGAATGGTGGCGGGCATGGCGAAGTTTAAAGGTTCATTTCTCCCACGCGATGCCTTTTTTCTCCGCCTGAGACCGCAGAGCCTTGGTCATGGCGGTGTCCAGCGTGTCGTTCTTGTTCGACTCCTTGCGCTTCGTTGCAACGTAGGCCTCGCGTTCTTTGTTCAATGCCAGCACCTGCTTCTGGATTTCCGCACGTTCGGCGATTTTCTTCTCAAGATAGGCTTTGCGTTCCTCGACGTTCATCTTCTTCATCTCCTCAGGGAGGTCGGCTTCTTTGACCTTCGTGATGTCGAAGTCCTTCTGCTGGCAGGCATCCACCAAATCCCAGCTGATGTTGAAGTAGCTTTTACCCACCTTGCTGATGACGCGTTGCACCTCGGCGCCGGACTGGGCGTTGGCGGCGGCGTTGTTGTCTTGCTCAATCTGCCGGGCCTTGGCGGCGGGGGCGGCGCTACCGTAGTTGATGTAGGTTCTGTTCAGCTGCTTGTTGAGTTTCACGATCTCCTTGTCCTGCGGCGCTTCGATGTGAACGATGGCCTGGTTCTGGTCGATCACGAGGTATTTGCCGTCCGCGAGCAGTGCGCCCTGGTTCCAGTGTTCTGCAATGCCCTGCGCTTCGGTGCCACAATGGATCGTGTTGACGATGATTCCCTTGGCGATGGCGTTTTGGCAGCTTTTTTTGGAATCCACCGGCCCTTGGGTGAAAGGTTCGTTGCCAGCGATGAAGATCGCCTTGTACACTTTGGGATTTGCATCCCAGGCGAGATCTTTCGTTGCTCGCTCAATCACCGCGCCGCAGTATTCTTCACCACCGTTCGTCGTCAGGGCGAAGAGTTCTTCGGACACTTTGTCGAGATCGCGTGTGAGAGGCTGAATCTGACGAATCCAGTTCTCATCAGCACGCAGCGAGGACTTGCCGTACTCATACAGCGCCACCTGAACGGCCGGCGTTTTGCCGTCCTGTTTCGCTGTGATGAATTCATTCACAAGCTTCCAGAGCTGGGTCTTTGCCTGCTCAATGAGGCCGCTCATGCTGCCGCTGGTGTCCAGCAGCACGGCAATCTGTACCAGCGGGGTGTCAGCGGCGGTTTCGACCTTGGCGATTTCCGCCACTGGTGCGGGTGGTTGGACATCTTTGGCGATGGTGAGGCACGCGGTCAAGGCCGTGGCGATGAGGATGTACTGTGTTTTCATGGATGTGTTTGACTGGGTGGGTTGACGGAAAAATTTCAGCGGATGAGGACCAGGTGGCCGCGATGCTGCAGCAGCAGTTCACCACGCAGGGCCAGCAGGCCCTGGCGGTTGTCAGCGGCGAGCTCATCGACAAGCATGCCAAATTCTGCGCTGCCGATCTCAATGGTGCGGTCTGGTGCGCGTTCGGCCTTGGCGGCGCTGGCATCGGTCCAGCGGTTGCCCTTGTTAAAGAAGGCTCCGGCCTGGCACTGCTGCACGCTGGTGATCTCGATGGCCTGCATTTTGTCATCGAGGAATCGATTGCGGACATTGAGCTGCTTGGATTCGACGCCCTTCTTCAAGTTGTCCTGCTGGGAGACAGCAGCGGGTCCACTGCGCACCTTCATCGCTTTGTCGTTGTAATTGTAGGCAGCTTTGCTGGCATTGGCGGGGGCGGCGGCCAGCGAGGTTCCTTCTTCAGCCAGGAAGGCGGTGTATTCCGTGAGAATGCCGAACTGCGTGGAAAGTCGCACGATTTCATTCACCAGCTCAGTCGTGCTTCCTGTTGCGCCATCAGCGCCTAAGTCACGAATCGCTTCGCTGAGAACGGCGATCTTGTTGCTGGTCCAGAGGCGGGCTACGAAGGCGTTGGCGGTGCTGGCCTTGTCGAGGTTGAAGGTGAAGTCGAACTTCCGCTCGCCTGCCGCAGAGGCACCCGTGAGCTGGAAATGCAGGGGGGCTTCACCTCGGTATGTGCCAGACAGGAGAATCTGTTCGCCCTCAAACACATCGGGCAGGGGAGAGGGGATAAGATCGCTCACCCGATTCGGCTCATCCACCCGCACGGCGGGTTTGGTGAGCAGCGGACCGCGCAAGCGTTCAAAAACACGACTCACTTTGACCTCCACATCCTCCTTCGGCAGTACAAACTCGGCGTTGGCGCGGGTTTCGCGGGCGATGCGGGAGAGCAGCGGCGTGTTTACATCCACCCCGACGCCGAAGGTGAACACGCGGCGCTGATGTGGATTGCCCTTGGCCACGGTCTCCCGAATCGCCTTCTCCGAGGTCTGGCCGATGGTGGGCAGGCCGTCGGTAAGGAACAGCACGAGGGGCAGCATGCCTTCGAGCGGCTTCTGACGCAGCGCCTCGACGACAGCGTCATGGATGTTCGTGCCGCCGCTCACGCGCATGGCGCTGATGTAGTCGCGGGCCTGCTTCGCAGTCTCGGCGTTTTTGATCACCGGCTGAGCGGCGAACATCTCAACTGCCTCATTATAAACGATGAGGTTGAAGCCCTCGCCGTCGTTCAGGCCTTCGATGACCTGTAATGCAGCAGCTTTCACTTGATCGAGCTTGGGGCCGGCCATGCTGCCGCTGCGGTCGATGACGAGGGTGACCTCACGCAGGATTGGTTTCGCATCTGCCTTCGGCTTAGGCGGCGCGATCATCACGAGGAAATAGCCCCCGCCGATTTTCGGATCGGGGTAGGCCAGCAGCGAGGCGGTCATTTCATCCTTCGTTTCGCGCAGCAGTGACACGCGGAATGCACCCGGGTCCTTGGTTTCGCAGGAGAGGGTGGCGGTGTTGCCATCGGGCTGTTTGGCAGCGATCTCGTGGCTCGGAGAGTATAGCGAGGCGATGCGTGAAGTGGATTTGACGCGCATGGAGAGTTTCCACGGCACTGAATACTCCACTGCTTCTGAACGCGGCAGGACGTAATCGAGCCGAGCGCCATCGGCTTCGAGCAGTTGTTCATAGGTCACGCGCACTTTCTGCGTGCCATTGGCCGGGACAGGGAACACGCTCGATTTCACGACGGCGTTGCCCACGAACTCCAGCAGCGCCGGATCGCGCGTCTGTGCCACAATGGTGTCGTAGATGCGTCGTGCTTCCTCACGTGGCAGCAATTTGGCCGTGCCTTCGGAATTGCCGCCCTCAAAGGCGAAGGCCTTCAGCACCGCCCCGTTGGGCACCGGGACGAGCAGCTCGGATTCCTGCGGGCGGCCGGTCGGATTGCGCAGGGCGATGTCGAGGGTGGTCGTGGCGATTTGATCGGCGATGTCAATCCGGGCATCGACCTGGGTCACCTGGACCGGCTGTGAATGGATGATCCGCGAACTGGGCGAGATCCACGCGGGCGGGCGGGAATCCTGCGCAAGCAGGGGCATGGCGAGGAAAAGGGCATAAAGAGTCGTCTTCATGCACCAAGGTGAATCGGGAGGCAGGTGGCGTCTGTAAACGCACTGTAAAGGGCCGCAAAACGCCCTGACTGGCCATAGATACCCTATATAGAGGGGGTGAATCTGGCCTGCCAAACTGGAACTCCTCCTTGCCAAGCCGGGAAGTCCCCCCATATTCTCGCCCCTTTTATGGACATCTTCATTGGAATTCTCACCGCAGTCGAAGTCATCGTCTGCCTTCTTCTCATTCTCGTCGTGCTTATGCAGCGCCCCCGTCAGGAAGGCCTTGGTGCCTCCTTCGGCGACGCCGCCGCCAGCCAGGTCTGGGGTGCACAAACGACCAACGTGCTGCAGAAATTCACGGTCTATCTGGCCATCATTCTCTTTGCCCTGACCATCCTTCTGGCCGTGCTTGTGAGCCGCCACCAGACCGGCAGCAAGGCACCGAAGCTCTTTGGCGATGCCAAACCTGAGGCCGCTGCCGCCGCCGCCCCTTCGGCTGAAGAGCAGGACAAAGCCAAGATCATGGAAAAAATCCAGGAAGCCTTGAAAAAGGAAGCGGCCAAGACGGGTGAACCCGTCAAAGCAGGCGAAACCCCCAAGGCTGACGAGAAGAAAGACGCTCCAGCTGCTTCTGCTCCCGCAAAGACAGAGCCTGCCAAGGCTCCAGAAGCACCCCAAGCGGCCGCTCCTGCGCCTGCAGCAGCACCTGCTCCTGCGGCAGCGCCAGCTCCGACACCTGCTCCTGCTCCCGCCGATCAGCCGAAGTAAGCGACGACTTGCTTTAAATTTCACACTCAGGGCACGACGAGAGTCGTGCCCTTTGTCTTTTCAGGGACGGAGTGCATGTGTATTTCCGATAGTGTGCCGTGCGAAAACGGGCTTCACATCCTGCGTTGGTTCTGCCTACCATTGTTCCAACCATGAAACGCTTCCTTTTCTGTCTCGCGCTTGCTTTGTCCTGCGTCATCTCGCACTCGTCGTCTGCGGCGGAGCCGCTGCGCGTATTCATCCGGTCTGGCCCGAAGTCCCATGGGCCGGGCGCGCATGATCATCCGTCTTTCCTGCGGGACTGGGTGCCGCTGCTGAATGAGCGTGGAGCCAAGGCGACTGGTGGTGATGCGTTTCCCACCAAGGAGCAGCTGGATGCAACGGATGTGCTCATTCTGCATCTGGACAGCGGTGGTGACATCAAGATAGGTCAGGAGCGGAAGGACCTGATGGAGTATCTGCAGCGCGGGGGTGGCATCGTGACGATCCACGCGGCATCGGTGTCCAAGGATCACGACTGGTTCAAGGGCATCATCGGCGGCTCATGGCACCACGGGCAGACGAAATGGCGGGAGGGGCCGATGCATTTGTACTTCACAGATCATGAGACACCGATCACGAAGGATGTGTCGAATTTCGCAATGGATGACGAAATTTACTACGACATGGATGTACTTCCTGAGTGCCATATTTTGGCCGGGGCATACACTCCAAAACCAGCCGGGGCGCGCAATGACAAGGCCGCGAAACGAGCCGAGGAGATCACGAAGGGGGGCAAGGAAGTCAGCATCTATGACATCCAGCCGCAGGTCTGGACTTATGAGAAGGACAGCTACCGGTCCTTCGTTTGCATTCCCGGCCACTACTATGCGAACTTCAGCCGGCCGAATTTCAGGGCGCTGCTGCTGCGTGGCATCGCCTGGGCGGGGAAGCGGGCGAATGTGGATGAGCTGTGCAAGCCTGAGGAGCTGGGAGAGAACCTGAGGTATGTGGAGGGTGGACCCACGCGTCCGGAGAAGTCGGCGGAGAAGCTGGAAGTGCATCCGGAGTTGTTGAATCCACGAGGTGTGGGAACTTCCATCCTTGGCCTTTGATGGTCCCGGATTTCACCAGCCGGCAAAGCGGTCAATCGCGTTCCTTGCGCTCGGCCTTGAGTCGCTTTTCCTTCTCGACCTCTTCCGCCGCCTTGGCTTTCGCATGCGCTTTGGCGGCTTCCTCCCTGTCGTGCGCGACCCTGGCTTCGGCGGCTGCGCGATGCTGAGCTTCAGCTTTGGCAGCGTCCGTATGACCCGCCTCGTGCGGGTCAGCCGGCGCTGTCCGCGAGGGGCCTTGCATCGCAGGCTGCGCCGGTGGTTTGCCTTGGTGCTCGTTTGGCACGGCACTGGCAGTGGCTGGGGGCGAGTTGGTTATCGAAGGCTGTTTCAGCTCGATCGGTGTCGCAGGGGCTGGCGCTGGCTTCTGGTTTCCGGCCGCGTTGGTCGCTTGGGGGGCAGCCATGGGCCCAGCTGCAGGAAGCACTACTGCAGGAGGTGTCGTTACAGGCCGGGGCGGAACAATGGCTGGCGCGGCAATCGCACTCGCCGAGTTCTGCGTATTGCGCAGTGGCTGTGGCGGTGGCAACACGACGGTTTCACGCCCATTCGAGAATGTCGGGATCGGCTTGCCCGAAACAGGCACGGGCGCCGTGAATGCGTGCGATGCCGCAGGCAGTGCTGCGGCCAGATGAGCCTGGGCAGGCACGTTGGCCTCAAAGGCTTTTCCCGAGGCCATCGCAGAGGCAGGAGCGACGAGGTTCACGTTCGTGACGTTCGTCACGTTGGTGATGTTCGTGACGTTGGTGACGTTCGAAATCCGGGTCTCGTTCGACGTGGTGTTGACGGTTGCCTGAACCCGCATACCGACATTCGTCACCGGCGGAGCACTCATCACGACGGCTGGCGCAGTGCCAACAGGTGCGGGGATGATGATGCCCAGCCTCGACCCTGGTGGTGCGGGAACGAATACGCCCGCGGGCCCGATGGGGCGAGGCCCAGGCACCACGCCGACGCCCACGCTGACGAGATTGATCGTCAGCGTCAAGGCCGGCGGGGCGAACACAACGCCCGGGGCGCTCCAGTGGCCACCGATGAAGATGACGGCTTCATTCCGATGTTCGTAGTAGGGCTGCACCCACCGGTAACCGGGTTGAGGCGGCGCAACCCAACGGCCGGCTGCCCAGACCCAATCGCCATGCCAGGTCCAGTAACCGCCGGTCCAGATCGCTCCACCGAACGGCGGTGGTGGCGGGGCCTCGACCAGCATGGGCGGCGGAGCCCAGGCAACGGCAATGGGCTCAGGCTGCATCAAGGGTGGGTCGATGTAGACGCTCACCGCAGGCGCTGGCCCAAAGACGACGCGAGGTGGCTGAACAATCACGCGCGCCGGCGGTGCCGCAACCTGCACGGCACAGGCGGAGAGCATCAGGGAGATCGTCGCGGCGGACGCAAGGCGGGCGTTGAAAGATCGGGGCATGTCGGTGTCCTGACAAATTGCTCGGAGACTCACGTCGGTTCAGGCCGGTGACTGTTCGGGCGCGTACGGGGGGCTCAAGCGGGCATCGCGGCACAGATTCCGGAAAGCGGCGGAACCTGTTATCCGGTGGCATGCAGTTACAACGCAGCCGGTGGCCTGGCTGCCGACCGCCAGAAGTTTGAAAGGCGAGGCAATGTGTGGACAAATGTAACAGCCGGCGTCTTGTGCGAGCCCATGGCGGCCAGGACACGCCTGTGCTGACGAAGCGCACAAGGTCTTGCGGCCGTTCTCAGGATGGCCTTGGCTGCACTCAGGATGCGTCCGTCGCAGGGCTTGTTCCTCCGGCGGTCGTCGATGGTCATTGAGGGGTTTCACCGCTTAACCGCAGGGTAGGCGGGCTCAGTGGTTGTGACCGTGATGCGCATCCGGAACATGCGAATGAGCGTGTCGAAGTTCGAGGTGCTGATGCGGGTGACTGTGAGCACCCTCCGGCATCGGGTCATGAACGTGAAGATGGTGGCCGTCGTCGTGGGTATGGGCGTGTTCATGCGCCAGCGGTTCATAGTCATGCAGATGGCCATGTGTCTCGGCCAGATGCAGCAGGACGCCCGCCAACATGACGCCGCCGCCGATCGCCATGCCCCAGCTCAGCGAGCGATCGCCCAGCGCAATTGCCAGCAGCCCGCCGATGAAGGGCGCGAAGGCGAACACCGATCCCGTGCGTGCCGCGCCGAACGCGCGCTGCGCCAGCAGATAGAACCGCAGACTCAGGCCATAGCCACTCGCACCGATCGCCAGCAAGGCCAGGGCCTGGCCGGGGGTCGGCAAGCGCTCGGACGCCGCCACGGCCAAGGCTGCGGTGGCCATCGCGCCCAGCGCCGACTTGGCCAGCACCACTTGCCCAGGATCGCGTTCGGCCAGGGCCCGGGACAGCGTGTTGTCGATGCCCCAGGCAGCCGTGGCAGCCAGAACTGCAAGCAGCCCCAGCAATTCGACCCCGCCGTTCAGGCCCCTGTCCACCACCAGCAACATGCCGCCTGCCATCAGCAGCAGCATCGCCGCCCAGACGCGCATGTCCATGACCTCGCGATACAGGACACGAGCCAGGAGCGCAGTGAAGACGGCCTCCAAGGCCAGCATCAACGACGCGCTGGTGCCGCTGGTGTGCTGCAGGCCCCAAACCAGTCCCACCGGTCCAATCACCGCGCCGAAGAGGGCCATCCATCCC
>CAILZI010000051.1 GCA_903838675.1 uncultured Verrucomicrobiota bacterium | reverse complement strand
CCTGTCGATGAATTCGTGATCGAAGACATCTTCCAGGCCGTCAAGAAAGACGGCTATGGTCTGCGCACTCTCATTGTCGAGTCGCTCGCCAGTGAGATTTTCAGGTCGCGTTGATCGTTTGTGCAAGCCGCCTTATTTCGGCGCTGGAGCCGGAGCCGCCTCAGGCTTTACCTTCTTCGGCGGAGCGATGCGTGGAGTCTGAAAGGAATCAATCAGCGCCTTGTCCGCTTCAAACTTGGCACCCGTGGCCGGAATCTCCACGCCTGCCGACCACAACACGCCATTGATCACCAGCTGGCGCATGCCTGCCTGCTCCCAGGCTGAGTGAGCATCCAGACCGCTGAAGCTGAAGGAACGCCCGCCGCTCGGGCGGTCATAAGTCCAGGCCACCACATCCTTGTCGCCGCCTTCGGGTGAGCCCAGCTTCTCCTTGCCCGACCACACCAACGGAGTGATGCCCTTCATCTCCGCTGGAAACTGAAAGTGGTTCAACCAGCCGTCATTGATCTTCCACGGCGTGACACCGCTGGTGATGGCATGCTTGGGAAACGTATCATGCACACTGTCCCAATGACCGCGGCTTGAGAGCGCATTGTAAACGCCACCGATCCAGTTCATCGACTGCTGCGCAAAAGCCGGTGTGAACTCCACGGCCTGATGGATGTTGACGATGCCCACTTTGCCATCGGCCATTTTTTGCACGGTGGCCACGTGTTCGGGTGACGCCAGATAGGCCTGCTTGCCACCGCCATCGGTGTAAAAGACCACGGCAGAAGCGCCATCGAAGACCTTCTCGTCGGTAGGCCACTCTTCGTTCACCAGCACCGCATCCACTCCCGGTGTCTGCTTCAGCAGCGCTTGCATCAGGCGGCAGCCACCGAGGTAGTCATGATGACCGACCTTGTCCTCGATCTTAACCTTGCCGGCGACGAGGACAATTTTGACGCTGTCAGCCGCCCACGAGGAGCTGGTGCACAAGGCTGATGCGGCGAGAGAGAGCAGGAAATGGGAGCGGGAGATCATGGCAGGTGGGAAGAAGGCAGTCTAAACGCACGCACTCACCGGGAAATGTCTCTTATTCTTCAGGGCCGGGTGATCTGGCCGTCGCGCTGAAACATCTGCCAGTCCGCCGCATAGTCCGCATTGATGAGCCAGGAGGAGGTGCCTTTATCCCCAACGAATGAAGCGACGGGCGCCGTGGTCAGGGTTTGATAGCCGCCCTGAGTAACATCCCAGTTCTTGCCGAGCGAACCGCTCTCAAGCGTCAGCGCCTTGAGCTTCACCACGCCTTTGAGCGGATCTGCATCCGCAGGCACGCGAGCGGCGAAGGTATGGCGCAGGAAGGAGAATACCAACGGCCAGGTTTTGTCGCCGGGGCCGTGGCCCGTTTTCGGTTCGACGGCATAATTCCACAGCGCGTTGTGCTTCTTCCGCATCGCTTCCACGACACCCATGTTCTCGGCTTTGGAGGGGCGGCCAAAGAAGTCATCCACCTCACCAAAGATGATGAGGCCGGGGATCTGCGCTGCGCCGGGTTGATAGACTTGATACGTGGTACCGGGGCGCATGGAGACCCAGCCCCACACGCGGGTGCTTTCAGCGGAAAAGATGGCGGAGAAGCCGGTGCCGTTTGAGTGACCGTAGAGAAACAGCGGCGCATTTTCGAGCTCGGCATGCTGGGCCCTTTGACCGAAGGTCTTCAGACGTTCATAGAGCAGGCTGCGTGGCCAGAAGCCGCGCTGCATGGGATTGCCCACGAATTTGAAAATTGCGAGATGCAGCTCGCGGGCGATTTTGCGCAGTTCAGGATGCTTGTAGAGATTCTCACCGCTGCCATGACCGGACATGACGATGATGCCATTTGCCACGCCGACTTCGTCGGGCAGCCACAGGTCAAATTTCACATCCTCCTTTTTGCCTTCCCCTTTTTCCTTAACGGCCTGCTGCCACTGCTCATCGCTGAGCTTCCAGTCCCAGCTTCGCTCCACCGCCTGCTGTGGTGATGGCGTTCCCCATTTGGCTTCATCGAGCACACCATCCCAGTTCTTCTGGCCCTTCACCTGCGTGTTGGCCCGCACCCAGCCGAGGCTGTGGCATTCTGGCAGTTGCAGCGTCTCGGTGAGTTCGATGTCAGCGGCATGGAGATTCGTCAACAGCAACACCGCGACTAGAATGGACGTCTTCATGTTAAGATGCGGTGAGACTAGGCAATCAGTTCCTTCAGCACGCCGGAGCTGTCGCCATGACGCTCGACATTCACGCCAACGCCATGCAGCAGGGTGAGCCAGGCATTGCACAGCGGGGTGTCTTTCGCGGCGACGATGTTGTGGCCGAGCTTGATGCCTGCGCCGCCGCCGGTGAGGAGCGTGGGACAGTTGTCCAGGCTATGCTCGGTGCGGATGTTGCTGCCATAGGCGAGGGACACGTGGTCAAAGAGACGACTGCCGTCGGCTTCCTTGGTGGCTTTGAGTTTGTCGATGAGTCCGGCGAGCAGATCGCTCTGCGTGAGGTCGCGCTGCTTGGAGGCCTCAAGCTTTTCGCCCAGGGTCGAATGATAATGGCTCATGTCATGCGGAGCCACCTTGATGCCGATGCTGGTGAGCAAGGTGCTGACCGGCTGGCGGTAGGTGAGCACGCGGGTGCTGTCCGTCTGCATCGCCGCGAGCATGATGTCATACATGATCTTGATCTCCTCTTTTCCGGCGAGACCGGGGGCGGGTTCAGGAACCGGTGCCTTGGGCTGCGGCACACCGATCCACTGCTCGTCTTTGCTCAGGCGTGTTTCGATATCGCGGATGCCCTGGAAGTATTCATCGAGCTTGCCCTTGTCCGTTTTGCCAAGGCCGCGCTGCATGACACGCGCATTCTCCATCACGGTATCGAGCACGCTGCGCTTCTGGGCGAGCATGGCCTTCTGCTGCTCGATAGGAGTCGTGTCTTTGGAAAAGAGACGATGGTAGGCCTCCACGGGACCTTTATGCCCGCCGATGGGTTTGCCGCTGACATCCCATGCCATGGAGAGCCCGGGGCCATGGCCTGAGGCTTCGGCGTTTTCACTGCCGTTGAGCTGCAGGGAGGCAAAGCGCGTGTCGAGGCCCAGCTTTGCCGCCGCCACCTGATCGGCGGAGATGCTGTTGTGGAAGTTCTGCCCCGGCTCTCCGAAACGGTTTGCGCCGCTGAGCCACATGGTGCTGCCCCAATGACCATCGTTGCTGTACTTGTTCCAAAGCCCCTGCACGACGGAGAAGTCCGCCTTGTGCCGTGCCAGTGGCTTGAGCCCCTCGGGCAGGGTGTAATCGGCCCCGGGTTGTTTGATGTCAGGAAACCAGCTCTCCGTCGTGATCCCCCAGCCAAAGCCGAGAAACACCAGCCGCTTCGGCGGTGCTGCTGGAGCCGCCGCCGAGGCAAAGCGACGGAAACCAAGGGATTCCAACGCTGGCAGTGCGATCAGCGCGGTGCTGGATTGAAGGAAGTGGCGGCGCCGAATGGGTGTGGTGCTCATGATGCTTTTTCGTTGAGAGATTACTTCGTGTGGAACTCCTGGCTTGCGACCAGCGCGTGAATGAACTCGCGGATGGCGAGGTTTTTTTTGCCTGCTTGTTGGATCATGCCGGCGATGAGTGGCTCATCGCGGAAGCCCGGCGGGCGGCCTAGGGCGAACTCAATGAGGGCTTCGCTGAAACTGCGGGCAAAGGCGTCTGACTTGGAGGCAATGATGTCACGCAGCCCAAAGAAGTCTTTGAACGCAGGACCTTTGTAGAGGGCTGCAGCAGCTTCGATTGTCCAGGTTTTCTTGGACTTCGGATCAGGTTTGCCGTTCGCGTCGATAGCCATGTAGCTGTCCTCGGTGCGCCACTGGCCGGCGGCATCGAAATTCTCCAAGCCAAAGCCAACGGGGTCGATCTTGCGATGGCAGCTCGCGCACTGCGGGTCTTCCTGATGCGCGAGCAAACGCTCGTGTGTGGTCAGCACTTTGCCCGCGAGCCGCGTGATCGCGGGGACATTGGCTGGCGCGGGCGGCGGTGGATCATGCAGCAGCTTGCGCAGCACCCAGGCGCCGCGTTCGACGGGGCTGGTGCGCTCGCCATTGCCACCCATGAAGTGAATGGCCGCCATGCCGAGCAAACCACCACGTGGCGAGTCCTTGGGCAGCGACACTTTTTCATAGCCATCTCCCTTCACGCCGGAGATGCCGTAGTAGTGGGCGAGCACCCGGTTGATCATCACGTAGTCGGACTTCAAGAGATCGCGCAGGCTTGCGTTGTTGCGCATGATGTACGCCATGGTTTCATGGACCTCCCCCTTGGCTGCGACCTTGGTGCCGGTGTCAAAACGCGGATACAGTGAACGATTGACCTCGAAAAAGTCGATCCGATCCAGCCCCAGCCACTGATGAGTGAAGGCTTCGAGAAAATCTGCCGAACGCGGATCATTGAGCAGAAGCTCCGTCTGTGCAGCGAGCACTTCCGGCTTCTGCAAATCTCCGTGCTGCGCGAGATCACGCAGCTGGGCATCCGGCGGCGCGCTCCAAAGGAAATACGCAAGCCGGGTGGCGAGTTCCATTCCCGTCAGCTGCCGGCGCTTCTCGTCTGGCGTGGGTTCCGCGAGGTAGAGATACATGGGAGATGACAGCACCACAGCCAGCGTCTCCTTCAGTGCCGCGCTATGCTTGTCTCCAGCCTTGCGGCGTACCTCATACAGGCTGAGCAGGCGGTCGATGTAGTCTTTGGGAGGAGTTGTACCACGAAATGCCTCCGTGGCAAACCGCTCCAACGCCGTGCGCAGTTCGGGTGCAGCAGGCGCAGGCGATTTGTCATCCAGCGGAATGCTCAGCGCCGCAATGCCCGGCGGCTTGGGCTTGTCGGCTTTCGGCACGCGTTCGACTTCGATCCAGTCCACCCACAGCGTCAGCTCGGGACCGATACCGTTTCGCTTCACGGCTTCAGCACGTTTGCGCCCGCCTTCGTCATTGGTGTCCCAACTGCCTTTTTCCCGGACGAATAGAGAGCGGTTCTCGCGCGTCATGTTGCTGCGGGTCAGAGTCAGCGGAATCTCGATCACCTGCGGTGCTTTAATGGTGCCGGTGATTTCATGGGTGGCCATGACACGACCCGTCCGAGCATAGATGCCGAAGTCGAGGAAGCGTCGTTCCGGCGGCGCATCCTTCGTTGCTGCAGCCTTCACACGCACGATGTAATCGCCCACCGGCCAGTCAAAGGGCACGAGCAGTTCAATGTAGTTCACGTTCAGCTCCGCCGGATGCCGTGTCTGCGTGCCGAGATAGGCGCCCTTGTCCACTGCCGGCTGGGCCATGTAGTATTGGTGATACTTCAGCCAGCCTGCATTCAGTGAATCGTTGGCTAGATCGGCGTCGTTTTCGCCTTTCTTGTCGAAGCCAAAGGTGCGCGGATTCGGTGCGCCTGGAATGCGTGCCCACTCACGGCGGAAGATGCTGTCGTTCTTCGATTCCTTGCGGATCTTTGCGACGATGTCCTTGTTCTCGGGCTTGGCCGCCGCTTCATCCACCGCTTTGACCCAGCGCTCAGCCCGTGCTTTGGCATCGATTTGATACTCCACGAACTTCTTCACGATGGGCGTCGTCGTCTCGGCTTCGTAGTGCAGTTTTTTCTCCACGCCCGCCGCGGCCTGCCACGCAAATGCCTCCTCCACCGCCTCGCGCCCCAGCACCTGGTACTGCTCAAACTGGTTCGCCGACATGAAGAGGTTTGCTCCCACGGTGTCAAAACTACCCCCACCGCCATCTGCGGGCAAATCGGAGACATTGATCTCCACGCCGAGAAGCTCCCTCAGTGTGTTTTTGTATTCGCGACGGTTCAGCCGCCGCATGGTGATGACACCATTCTGGTCCCCCAAGCTGCGCCTCGCCGCGACCATAACGTTGGCCAGATCATCAAGAAAGTCCGCCTTTGCGGCATTCGCCGGCTGCTTTTCATCCTCCGGAGGCATGTCGCCCGAGTTCATCTGGTTGAGCACTTTCTGCCACTTCTCCGCCGTTTCGATGTTCTTGATCTCAAAAGACAGATCGTCCACGCGAAACTTCCCTTTCTGCTTGTCCGGGCCGTGGCAGGAAACACAGGTCTCCTGAAACAAGGCCTTGTGCCGTTGATCCATAGCGGCGCGGCCCTGAGGCTCGGCAGCTTGAGAGGGGGCATAGGCTGACAGCAGGGCGGAGAAAAACAGAAACGGGCGGTTCATCAGGGGAGAAAACAAACGCATGGGAGCGATCAATGTTATCTCGGAAGATCCTAAAACCGGACAAAAAATCATGCGTTGCCAAGCTTCCGAGACTCACTTTGCCTCGGAGGGAGGTGGCGGCATGGGCACTGCATCATAAGTGAAGTGCTTTTTCACCCGGCTGCGGATGTAAAAACTCTCAAACGACGCGAGTGGCTGCTCGAAGGAAATGGTATGCAAATCATGCATGGCTAGATCTATGATCGTGCTTCCTGCGTTGCGCACCTCCGAGCCATCGTGCAAGCGTCCCATGATTTCCCACTGCGGCAGCGGAAACTTGGGATCGTTGCGGGCCAGCACAGTGACAAACGCCCGATGATTCGCGTCTTCGCCGGGTTTGTTTAGGTCTACACCCAACGCGCTGCTGTGCTCTTCAGACAAAATAGGTTCGCTGTTTTCCCAAGGGCCGGCCGTGAGGTGAAGGCGAACTTTCAGCGGTTCTTTGGCAACTGAATATGGCACGAGACAACCTGTGGCTATCCATCCCCCCTCATGGCGAACCTGAGCCTGTGGCTCGCGAGGCGCAAACATTCTTGATGCTGCATGGATCTCTGCGCCCGCTGGCGTGAAGAGGTCAAGACTGGCATCGCTTTGATCATTGATGGCCGGATGAGAATAGAAAAACATCAGCCAGCCTTCCGAGCTGCTGTTCTTGGGTGCGCCTATGTTGTTCAGCAGGCTCTTCTTCCACCAGTTCCATGCCTCCACGGGAAGACCACCGGAGCCTTCCACCACCTCTCCATTGGGAGCGCGCAGTTCCCAGCCGCTCACATCCTTGGGCAGCCAGGCTATGCAATGCAGTTTGGGTTTGCCTTCAAAAGGAACCTCGTTTGCAGACGGTTCTATTTTTTGTTTCAAGACGGATGAGGCAGGTGCGGCAGATTCGTCAAAGGAGGGAAGTTGTTCATGTGAAAGTTGGATGGCCAGTGTGATGTCCTGCCCATCCTCCAGTCGATGGGTGAAGGTCACCGAGCCTCCTCGATGAGCGCTCTTTTTCGGCAACGGAAACATCTTCTTGCTCCGCGGACCCGCGTTTGGTCCGGACTCGGTGACCGCCCCCTCCAGCACGAACGTCTCTTCGCGCGCATCTTCGCTGGAGGTAATGGAAGCAGAGGATTTCGCCAGCGGCTTCGTTTGCTTGCTCGCTTTAATTTCAAATTCGATCTGCAGGCCATCGCGGGCTGGAGCAACAATGCTCACGGCAGTTCCCAGAAGCGTCTGTACTGTGGGTTTGAAGAGCACCTTTCCAGGGCCAGTCGGTGAGTTTGGCAGGGTCTCTGTCACCGTTCCATTCAGCGTGATTGCTTCGGGCCGCCGGTCGATCTCTTTCAGATACTTCTGCAGCGGTTCAAAGTGAGGACTGGTGGGATCCAGCACGATCGCATTCCCTGCCTTTTTCGTGTACCTCACACAGTCGAATAGTTCGGGACGCTCCGATCCGATGCTTTCGATCGCGAACGAGGGAGTAATGTATCTGAGTGCGTAGAGGCTCTCTTTGGGTACCGCTCGGCTTTGCTCAATTTTCTCAGAGGATTTGTCAGGGATGCTGGCCGGAGCTGGTTGGGATTTGCTAGAGACCCACTCTGAAAAGGCTGTTCCGGTCATGGAAAAGACAGACAGGTTTCTCAGCTGCAGTGTCCCGGTGCCGCCAAAGAGAATGCCAATTTTAACGCTCTCAAATTTTTGCCCTGACTTGGCAAGGTAATGGGTCTTCACTCGAGTCCAATCACGGCTGCTGGAAAGCAAGCCCGTGCCACTATGGGCCGCGTTGGTCTTGAAGGGGCCGCTGTCCGCGTAAATGACCAGCGACACATCTTCATTCCCCTGCATTTGGATCGTTTTGCCTTCAGCGCTGAAAACGATAAGGTAATTTCTCTCCTTTGAACCTTCGGCGCCCAAAGCCTCAACCTTTGCTTCACCGAGCATCGCCATTCCCGGCTTGTTCATCGTCACGGTTATTTCGCCATTGGGGCCTTGAGTGACGTCTCCGCCAATGGGCGGAATGGGGTGGATTTCGATACTGCCGGGAACACTGTTTGCAGGCTGAAAGATCTGGCGTTCAGCAGAAATTTGAAGCGGAAGCTGCTTGGGATCGTGCTTCATCGTCGAAAGCACCCAGATCAGCAATGAGAGCAGGCCAAACAACCAGGCGGCTTTCACGATTCGGGAACTTTGGGTCTTCACGTTCGTTGCTTGGGTTGGTGCGGCTTCATCCACCCCAAGCGCCTCCACCTGCGTGCGGAATTCTGCCGCCGTGGCGAAACGCAGCTCTGGAGATTTCTCCAGCGCGCGCAGCACGATCTCGTCGATTCGGATGTCCATCTGCACACGCCGCGATGGAGCTTCCAGTTTGGCAGCGGGCCGCTCCCCTGTAAGCATTTCATACAGCACCACTCCCAGCGAGTAGATGTCTGCACGATGGTCCACGCTGCCGTTTGCCTGCTCAGGCGCTGCGTAGTCGGGCGTGCCGAAAGGGAGCGATGCGGACATTCCTGTCCGCAATTCCTTTTCGCAGGCTCGAGCATCAGCTTCACTGCTGATGATCTTCGCAATGCGAAAGTCCGCGATCTTCACCACGCCGGCCTTGTTAATGAGAAGGTTCTCCGGCTTGATGTCACGATGCACGATGCCGTGATCGTGCGCGCATTGCAGCGCCTCGCACACCGGGGGCACAATGCTGAGCGCCTCCTTTGGCGTGAGACGCTTGGATTGCAGTAGCTGGCGGAGATTCACGCCGTCCACGAACTCCATGAGCAGGAAGTAGAACCCGCCCGCCTGCCCAAAGTCATGTACCGTCACTATGTGCGGATGGCTCAGCTTCGCCAGCGCCCGTGCCTCGCGTTGAAAGCGTGCGGAGAATCCAGGCTGCCCGGCGAGTTCCGCTGGCAGGATCTTCAGTGCGACATATCGGTCAAGCTGCGGCTGGCGTGCTTTGAACACGGCTCCCATTCCACCGCTGCCGATCAGACCGGCCACCTCCAGATGGGGAAAGGCCGCGCGCACCGTTTCCAAACTCGGCGGCTCATGCGGCCCCGCAATGCCGTCCACCGTGGGCGCCAGCACCCTGGCATAGACACAGCGCGGACACAGACCGTTGGCGGAGTCAGCCGGAATCGGCAGGCCGCATTGAGGGCAGGAGTTCGTTGCATCGGGAGTCATGCCTGTTCCTTGGAGATGCGGATTGAATGGTTACAAAGAATTACCCATGCACAGAGCAAAGATAGCGCAGCTCATCCTCGACATTCTCGTGGTCGTCCAGCGTCTGGGCGATTTCCCGCCGCAGCAGTTCACGAAATCGTTTGCGCAGGCGATGCACGGCCACTTTCACCGCACCTTCACTCATGCCCAGCGTGCGCCCCGTTTCTGCGTGGGAGCCGGCCTCATCTCCCATCAACCATGGACGTAGCGCTTCAAACTGAGCCTCTCGACCGTTCATGTGCTCCGACGCAAGCGCGGCCACGGCACGGTTCATCACAGCGATGGCCCACTCGCGGTCAAACACCTCCGCCATTGGAAGGACCGTGGGATCGCCAATCATCCCGGCAGGCGAGTTTTCCGCGTCAGAATTCAAGGACTCATGAACCCTGCCGCCGCCTCGCTTTTCTCTGCGCTCGTGATTCTGCAGCCCGCTGACGAAGTGCTTAACCGCACCCAGCAAATAGCTGCGAAAGCGCCCACGCTCAGGATCCGGCCCCGGGAATCCGCGCTGCAGTAAATGCGCAAAAAAGGAGTGCGCGTTGTCACGTGCCACATCTTCATCAAACCCCATCCTTCGCAGGAAAACAAACACCGGCTGGTAATAAGCCGCGCAGAGATCGCTCAACGCGGCTTTCCCTTCAGGCGATGCTGCATTTGCACGCAATACCAGCGTCCAGCGCGTGGACACAAAATTGCCGGAGGCTTGAGTGAATTGCATGAGGGCTCTGTGATTGCCTTGGAGATATAAAGTTCAAAGTTACACATTTTAGACCAATCGCATGGAATGCACCTGAGCAACTGAATCGCTGCAGACCTTACTTGTCTGCCACCCAGAGCCGGGCTATGCCGGTCGGCTGAAACTTTTCGCCACTGGCGGTCAGTTCGAGCGTGACCTGGGTTTGTCGGCCATTTTTCCCGAGGGTGGTGACTTTGCCGGTGATGGGAGCGGCGGTGGGCTTGCGATCCACACCTGCAGGATCAACCTGGACGGTGGTGCCTTGCCTGAGACGCTTGATCTGCTCTTCGCCTTCGTTGAAAAGGGTCAGCGTGAGCTGGGTGCCGCTGGAGGCATCGACATAGCCCGGAGCGCCTTCTTCGAGCATGCGTTTGGCGTGCACGGCCTTCTGCTCCGTCTGAAATTTGAGCAGGCTTTCGTCATCGAGAAAGACCTCCCAGGCCATGCGGACTTTGCCCTTGCCGACGCCGTGGGTTTTGGTGCGGAGTTTGTCGCCGGTCTTGATGTCGCTGAACTTTGCAGGCTGTCCGGCTTTCCAGAAGCGCGTGTCCTTGTCTGTTTCGATGACGACGTTCTTTTCACGCACGAAGCTCTTGTCGAAATTTGCCCACGTGCAGGTGAGCTTCCCCGCTGCGGCGTCGATCTGCTCCACATAGAAGTACTCCTTGTGGCCGTTCATCATGTTCATCTCGTCCTGGATGTAGGTCAGCCACACCCACTGCTCTTTTTCGTTCACATGCATGCGGAAGATGGCGCGCTCGCCCACTTTAAAATCCTGAAGATCGCCTAGCGTGGCATGGTGCAGCAGCTCGGCATACGGCATGACGGTGAAGCTCATCACTTCGTCGTTGCTCTCATTGCGGAACTTTCCCGTGCGCGTGGCGAGATCAATGCTGATGAGCTCGCCCCAGATGCGGCGCATTTTTTCAAACGGGATGATCACCTGGCCCGGGGTGACCACAGGGATGGGCTTGGCAGGAGGTGTTTCGGCAGCGAAGCTGGCGAGAGACAGTACGGCGAGCGCCGTGAGGAGCGTTTTCATGATGAGATCAAAGCAGTGGAGTGAATGAGCGTGGATTACTCTTTCCCGAAGTATTCTTCCTCCTTGGGAATGGCGATGACTTTCCACGTTTCGGGATAAAAGCGGACGATGCGTTTCGGACGGTAGCCTTCGAGCATCATATCCATCTTGATCTTCATCTGCACACCGCTGCTGCCGGGTTCGACGGTAACCTTTGTCACTTCGAGGACACTGCCGGTTTTACGATCGTTCACTGGATCATAAGCCATGAGGGTGTCGCGTGCGACGGCGAGACCACCGCGCGGCTCGACAGGCGGCGGGCTGCCATCTTTCGGCGGCGGGAGATTGGGATCTTTGATTTTCAGTTCGTCGAAGAGCTTCGGATCGACACTGCCAAAGAACATGACGGTGACGAACTGCTGCTCGTCATCGACATCCTTCACCCATCCGGGCAGGCCGCGCTCGCGGATGTAGTTGCGATGGCGTTCAAGCTGGTTCGCAGTGACGAGCGCGCGTGCAGGCTCATCCAGCCAGACATCGGTGATGCGGCCGGGTCCGTAGAGTGTGACCCAGGTGAGATTGAAGAGAATCATCTGACCGGGTTGCAGAGCCTTGAGATCGGCGATGCCCTGGCCTTTGAAAACGCGCGTGCTGCTGAGCAGATCGAAGAGCTTGGGCTGGCCGCTGGGTTTGCCCTTGTCCTGCAGCGTTGCGGTCAGCTTCTTCGTGCTGAGGTCCACACTGTCGATTTTCCAAAGCTGCTTCTGCCGGGCATGAAAGGAGTACTCATCTTCAATGCGGAGGCAGCGGCGGAATTCCCACTCGGGCGTCTTGCGCTTGTACCAGGTGTCCGGCAGCGGCGTCTTGTCCTCGGGATCGGTCAGATAAAACAGGCCGTGCAAATGAGTTCCCAGCGGGATGTCCTGCAGGGCCGCAGGAGCGCCCAGATACCAGACCGAGCCGTATGGCAGCAGCGTAGCATCCAGCGGCAAATCCCAGATCCCGCGCTCCTGGCTGTCATTGCGATCCACGCGAATCTGAAACTGGCGGTCCAGGTGCTCGACGTGCATCAGCTCTCCAGTGACCGCATGGGCAGAGCCTTCTGGTGGAAACTGACCTTCGACGAGCTGAAACCACTCCGGTGGATCTTCCGGCTTCCGGTCTTTGGGTGCCTTCCGCTTTTCACCCGCTTTCACTGGGCCATCAGCGTCGGTACGGAATTTCGGTGTGTCCTCGGCGTGGACTAGTGAGATGGCGAAAAAGAGAACAAGGAAGCGCATCGAGAAGGTCTGAAAGCAGATTGATGGAACAGACCGGGGCTACGCCACAATCTGCGAGATCGGCCCGACGCTGTCCTGGAACGAGTCGGCCTTCACATCGACGCGCTGGAGCATGGTGAGCAGCAGGTTGCTGACACGGGCATCGCTGTCCACGGGGCGGGAGCAGATTTTGTAGTGCTCTGTGGCATTGCTGACGTCGTATTTGCCGATCTTGGGCAGGTTGAAATCCACATGCGTACCGTGCTTGTAGCCGAGGGCTTTGCCGCCGGCGAGGATGGTTGGCAGATTGGCGTTTCCGTGGCTGTGACCGTAGGCCATGCCGCTGCCCCAGAGGACCTGCGTGGTGTCGAGCAAGGGGGTGCTCTCTTCCTTGTGCTCCTTGAGCTGGTCGAGGAAGTAGCTGAGCTGGCCGATGAGGAAGGTGTCGGTCTCGGTCAGCCGGCGAAGCTGCTCGGGGTCGCCGTTGTGATGGGAAAGGCCGTGGCGTGTTTGCAGGATGCCAATCTCAGGAATGCCGCTGGCGCTGCCTTCACCGCCGATGCCGCAGGTGATGACGCGGGTGGAGTCGGTGCGAATGGCCATGACCATGAGGTCGTAGAAAAGGCGGTAGTACTCGCCGGCTTCGGCCATGCTGAGCTTGCGCTGGAGACGCGCGGCTTCGGCGGCGGGCACCGCGGGTTTGGGCACGTTCAGCCACTCATCGGCGCGGCGGGTGCGCTCTTCCACCTGACGCACGGCGGTGAGGTATTCGTCGAGCTTGCTGCGGTCTTCGCTGCCGAGTTTGTTGTTCACGCGCTTTGCGTCGTCGGCTACGAGATCGAGGATGCTGCCGCGGCGGCTGAGGCGGCGGCGAATGGTCTCTTTGCTGTCTTTTTCGACGCCAAAGAGCACGTTGAAAATTTGCTGCGTGTTGCGCTCAGCAGGAATCTGGATGCCGTCCTTTGACCACGCGAGCGAGGTGCCCTCGATGGCCATTTCCAGTGAGGAAAAACGTGTCGCTGTGCCCTGCACTTCGGCGATGAGCTGATCAGCGGAGACAGTGTTGCGGAAGGCACCACCATCGCCGGGGACGTTTGCCCCTGTGAGCCAGACCTTTTCGCAGTTGTGATGCTTGCCAATCACCATCGGATGATGCAGGCCGCTGATGGGCGTGATGTCGGCACGATGTTTTTCCAGCGACTGCAGCGGCTTGGTGAACTCGTAATCCTCACCTGCCTTGTCAATCTGCCAGGTGAGCGTGTTCACCCCGTTCGGGATGTAGAGAAACACACTGCGCTTTGGCTGCGACGGCGCTGGCAGCACACCCATCGAGTTGAGCCAGGGCAGGGAAATCGAAGCACCAAGGCCGCGCAGCATCTGGCGGCGGCTCATGCGCCAGCGGTTCAGGATAAGATTGCTCATAAGGGTGTGGGGAATGTGCGATCAGCGTTTCTGGAACAGGTGAGAACATACGAACGCCTCGACGATGTCTCTCAGGCGGTAATCCTTCGCCTTGCTCTCTGCGGCGATGGCTTTGAGATCATCGCGGTCGTCAAAGGACATGCTGCGGCGCAGGCCGTAGGTGGCGAGTTTTTCGATGAAGGTGGCGTTGAAGGCGTCCATGTCTGCGAGGAGGAGCTTTTTGAAGTCATCAGCGGTTTGGTATTCGCGACCATCCGGCAGCTTGCCTGACGCTTTGACCTTCGGGTTGGCACCAATGCCATCCGTGACCTCCTCGGTGCGCCAGCGGCCGATGGCGTCGTAGTTTTCAAAGGCGAGGCCGAGCGGATCGATCTTCGCATGGCAGGAGGCGCAGTTGGCATCGTGGATGTGCGCTTCCAGCTTTTCACGCAGTGTCGCCTTCGGTGCCGCCGGGTTGGTGGCGATGGGATCGACGTTCGCCGGCGGTGGCGGCGGCGATTTGCCAAAGATGGACTCCATCACCCACACCCCGCGATGCACGGGACGATGCCGCACGCCATCGGACGTCAGGGAAAGAATGGAGGCCTGCGTGAGCAGCCCACCGCGATGACTTTCTGCGGGCAGCGACACGCGCTGATATTCGTCACTCGTGCCTTTGGCCTCCGGCAGGCCGTAGAATTGCGCGAGCAACCCGTTCATCATGCTCCAGTCGGAGTGAATCAACTCGCGAAGCGTGAGGCCGCTCTGCAGCACCTCACGGAAGAAAGCCTTTGTTTCCCCGGTCATGCTGGCTTCCAGCGCCTTGTCGTAGTCGGGATAGAGCTTCTTGTCGGGCTGAAACATGCCCACCTTGCGCAGGCGCAACCACTGCGTGGCAAAGGAGTCGGTGAAGCGTGTCGAGCGCGCATCCGCAAGCATGCGGGTCACCTGTTTTGACAGCTCGGCCTTGTCGCGCAGCTTGCCCTGCCCTGCCAGCGCGGAGAGCTCCGCATCCGGCATGGTGTTCCAGAGCAGGTAGGAAAGGCGTGAGGCGATTTCCCAATCGTTCAGCGTCTGGCGGCTCACATTCTCATCTCCCTCTGCCATGAAGACAAAGCTCTTTGAGCAAAGGATCGAAAGCATGCCCGCCTTCACCGCATCGCGGAATTTTTCCTTGGCCGCGAGTTCCGCTTTTACGATGCCGATGTAGCCATCCAGTTCCTCATTGGTGACTGGGCGGCGGAAAGCACGCTGCGCCAGCGTGGCGAGACAGGTGCGAACCTGCTCCATGTTGCCCTCTTCCTTGGGCATGTAGTCGTCCCGCAGCTTCTTCTCTGCATCGCTCAGCAGCGGGCCACGCCACGAGATGGAGTCCATGATGAGGAAAGGATAACGCGGCTTCCCCTGTTCATCCGTGAGCTTCATCTGCCACGGGATGCGTCCCATTTTGGTGCTGATGAACGGCGTGTCTCCATGCCGGCCTGAGCGCGGCAGATTCGATGGCCCGGGCACATCGTTGTACACCTCAATGTTCGGGCGGCCTTTGGGCAAATGCGCACGGAAGGTCACTGTGATCGGCTTGTCCTCGGGGGCGATGATGTCCTGCTCGAACAGCACACGGTCCAGCTTCGCCTCATAGACCTTGATGCGCGGTGCGCGTCCTTTCTCCGGCTTCAGGCCGCTGAGCGTGTAGCTGATCTCATACACCCCCGCCTCCGGCAGCGGGTCCTTGAGCAAGGAATAGCGGAAGATGTCTCCGGGCCACATGTCGTAGCGCACCTTGTTCAGCAGGCCCAGCTCGCGCAGCCGTTCGCGGTGTCGTTCACTGATCTGCTCCTCATAGAGCACGGGCTTTGAGCCACCAAAGGGCACCACCGGTTTCGCGTTCTTCGCTGGAGAAATGATGTCGGGATAGGCCTCGTTCAGTATCGTTTCCGCCGCGCCGAGATACTTTTCAATGTTCGAAGGCGAGAGCGTCAGCACCGAGCCGATGCGCTCAAAGCCGTGCCACTCCGGGTCTTCCAGAAAGGCGCCCGGGTCTTTCGCGTCATACTCCACGCCGAGGAGGTCGCGCACCGTGTTCACATACTCATCCCGCGTGAGGCGGTTGTAGTTCACCTTGGCCCGGGAGGCCATGCGCGCCGATTCGCCTTCCTTCATCTTGTGCGCGATCCATTCCACCACCTGGGCGGTCGACGTGGCTTCAGGACGCCTTTTCTCCTTCTTCGGCGGCATCTCTCCCGAATTGATGCGCTCCATGATCTCCAGCCACTGCGGCGTGTTTTCAAAGCCGACCCTGGCGGACAGCGTGTCCATGCGGAAGTCTCCCTTCTGCACATCGGCATCGTGGCACTTCAGGCAATGCTCCTCGAAATAGGTCTGCACCTTGGGGTCGAGGACTGCTGCAGGCGCGGCCTTTCCGGCTCCGCAGAAAGCGGCTACCAGGGTGGTGACAAGGCATGGGAGCAGGGCGCGGTTGGGCATTGGCCAATCATACGGCTCAGAGCAGGAGATCCTGCACCACCCCCGAACTATCGGGGGGCTTGCTTTCTGGCTCCCCAGACAGAATCAAGGGAATTAATTTCAATTTTCGCAATAAGATTCCCCGCGCACGTCAAGGCCGCTCGATTACTCTCAGTCACCAATTTATACATCTATGTCCGACTCTTCTGGTTCGTGGGTAGTGCGCTTGATGCGTGCTTTGTTTGGGCAATTTCACTACCAACCGCCCGCCTGGATGCCGCGCTTTGCCCGGGCGGCAGATAATCATGTGACCAAACATCCGGGTTGCTATGCTTTCGCCATCGTATTGACCGGGGCGATGTTCCTCATCGTGCCGCAGATTCGTCAGTATATGGAGGCGCACCGGCCGCGGCCGCAGGTGCGGACTGAAGTGCGGCAGGCCAAAGGGACGCTCCTGATGCCGGGTGTCACGCCGATCATCAAAGACAAGCCCCAACCTCAGCCGATCACGGTGCAGTTCAATGTTTCGGTGGCCAAGCTGGATGCCGTGGGCAAGGCAGCGGCTGGTGTCACGCTCTCACCAGCGTACGCAGGTGTGTGGAAATGGAACACGGACAAACTGCTGGTCTTCACGCCAGCCAAAGACTGGCCTGCGGGGCAAGCGTTCACGGTGCAGCTTGATCCGGCGCAATTGCCAAAGGAAGTGGAGTTGAAGGAAGCAAGCTGGAAGGGGCGGACGCCGTCGCTGGGGCTTTCATTGACGGGTTCGGAGTTCGAGATCGATCCGCGTGATCCATCTCTGCAAAACATCGTCGTGGGTTTCACTTCGACCCATCCGCTCGACAAGGCGCAGATCGAACGCCTGGTCTCACTGGAGGTCTTGGGAGGCTCCAAAATCTTCGACTGGAAAGGCCAGAAACCGGACACGCTGTTCACGATCACAGAAGGAAAATTCCAGCGTGAATTTTGGATTCGCACCACACGAATTCAGGTGCCGGAAAAGGAGGACTATGTGAAGGTCACGCTGCACAAGGAACTCGTCAGCATGCTCGGCGGCGAATCGCTGGCGGCGGATGTCGTTTCTAAAGTTCGTGTGCCAGACGTGAACAGCGGCTTCAAGATCGCCGGTTCGAACACGGAAATCCTGAAGACGGAGGATGGCGAGCCGGAGCAGTTTTTGTTCATCGGCACGGAGGGCTACGTCACAACCGAAAATCTGCTCAAGCACCTCAGTGTCTGGCAGGAGCCGGAGGAATTCACGATCAAGGATGCGAACGGCAACGACGTGGCTCCCGGTGTGAATGATGTGACAACCGACTTACTCAAAAAGTATGCGCCCGTAACGTTGAAGCCGGTCGAACTGGAAGTTAGCGATGATCATCCGGCGACAACCCGGCATGCGTTCAAGTTTCTCGCAGAAAGCCAGGGGCGTCTGTTTATGCGTATCACCAAAGGTGTCGAGGCCCTGGGTGGCTTCCGGCTTGCCAATGAGTTCCGTGCCTTTGAAGCCACACCGGACTTTCCAAAGGAGGTGCAACTGCTCGGCAAGGGCGGCATTCTCGCACTCAATGGCGAGCGCAAGCTCTCGATGCAATCACGCGGGGTGCCATTTCTGCGCGTGGAGATGGCACGCGTGCCTGCACGGCAAGTGAACCACCTCGTCGTGATGTCAGAAGGCGACTTCGCCAACCCCAACTTCACCATGGGCGACAACTTTGATGAATCCAACATCGCCCATTTCCTGCGCCACGTGCAGCCGGTTGCGATGAAGAATGAGTACCAGGCCTGCTACTCAATGATCGACTTTGCCAGCGCACTGCAATCGCAGGACTCTTCGGATGCAGATGCATCACGCGGCCTGTTCTTTCTCACCGCGGATGGGGTGGAGCCCGTGGAAGACTCGAAGAAGCGCATGGAAGGCGATGCCGTGGAGGATGACTGGCAGGTGATGGATCAGGCGACAACGAAACGCTTTGTGCTCGTCACCGATCTAGGACTGATGGTGAAGAAGAACGCAGACGGCTCACGCGATGTATTCGTACAGAGCATCAAGAACGGTGATCCCGTGAACGGCGCCACCATCACGGTCTTGGCCAAGAACGGCGAGTATCTGCTGCAGCAAACCACTGCCGATGGCCACGTGCTGCTGCCGGACGTGAGCAATTTCCTACGGGAAAAGCGCCCCGTCGCCATCACCGCCACATTGGGCAATGATCTCTCCTTCCTGCCCTTTAATCGCCCCGACCGCCTGCTCGACTTTTCACGTTTCGACATTGGCGGTGTGCTGGCTTCGGAGAAGGAGGCTCTTGAGGCCTTCGTGTTCACCGAGCGCGGCGTGTATCGTCCAGGAGATGACATTCATGTGGGTGCGGTGCTGAAGCGCCGCGACTGGGCCGCAGGTCTTGCCGGCCTGCCGCTGGAAATGGATCTGGTCAACGCCAAGGACGAGGTGATCGACACCCAGAAGATCGTGCTGTCCGCAGACGGCTTCATGGATGTGAAGATGAAGACCGATGAGTCTGACCCCACGGGGCGCTACATCGCACGGCTTTATCTGGTAAAGAAGGACGACGAGGACAAGCGCACCCGCCTTGGCCAGACCACTTTCAAGGTGGAGGACTTCCAGCCGGATCGCATGAAGATCGAGGTGATGCTCACCGGCAACGAACTCGCCGGATGGCTGCAGCCGAGCAAGATCAAAGCCGATGTCTCGTTGCAAACCTTGTTTGGCTTTCCGGCCGCGAAGCGCCTGTTGAAGGCGCGGATGGAATTGAGTCCGGGTGCTTTCGCGTTTGCTCAGTTCCCCGATTTCATCTTCCACAATCAACTGCCGGAGGCGGAGGACAACGAAGAGACCGAAGCCGGTCAGAAGATCAATCTCGGCGAGCAGACGACGGATGACACCGGTGCTGCGCAGTTCGATCTGGCGCTGGAGCGTTTCGACAAGAGCTGCTTCCAGGTGAGCCTGCTGATCGAAGGCTTTGAGGCCGATGGCGGACGCAGCGTGCGCAGTGGCAAGAATTTCCTCGTCGCCGCGCTCCCCTATGTCGTCGGCTACAAGGCGGATGCGAAGCTCGACTACCTCGGCAAAGACACGGCGGCCAACGTCCGCTTCATGGCGGTGGGCCCGGATTTGAAACCCCTCGCGCCCAAGGATCTCATGGCGCGACTGATTCAGATCAAACACGTGTCCGTGCTCACGAAACAGGATAGCGGCAGCTACGCCTATGTCTCGACACAGCGTGAATCCATGGTCTCAGAGTCGCGTTTCGCGCTCCCCGTTGAAGGAGCCAGTTATGCCCTGCCGACGAATGCCGCAGGCGAATTTCGCCTCGAATTGCGCGACACGGACAACAACGTCGTCTGCGCCACCCCGTTCACTGTGGTGGGCAAGGGAGACATGGAGCGCAGCATGGAACGCGACGCGGAGCTGGGAATCAAGCTGGCGCGCGGCACCTGGAACAGCGGTGAATCATTGGAAGCAAGTCTGAGCGCCACCTACACCGGCGCTGGCCTCATCACCATCGAGCGTGAGCGTGTTCTTGGCTGGCAGTGGTTCAAGGCGGGCACGATGGCGAGTATTCAACACATCACGGTGCCGAATGACATCGAAGGATCCGCCTATGTGAATGCGTCCTTTGTGCGGGCGCTTGATTCAAAAGAGATCTTCACTTCGCCGCTGAGCTATGCGGTGGATCACTTCGTCGCGAATCCGGACAAACGCCGCGTCGAGGTGAAGATCGATGCACCGGAGAAAGTGAAGCCGGGGGATGTCATGAAGATCGGCTTTCAGGCCGCGAAGCCCTGCCGGATCGTGATCTATGCCTTGGATGCAGGCATTCACCAGATCACGGACTACAAGCTGCCTGACCCGCTTGCATATCTGAACCGCAAGCGCGCACTCGAAGTCGACACGGAACAGCTCATGGACTTGATCCTGCCAGAGTTCTCGCTCATCGCGCAGAACAAGGCCTTTGGGGGCGATGCTGACAAACCGCTGCGCTTGAACCTGAATCCCTTCAAGCGCCGCAAGGAACCGCCGGTGGTGTTCTGGTCAGGATTGATTGCCGCAGGTCCCGAACGCAAGGAAGTCAGCTACACGGTGCCTGATTACTTTTCCGGCAAACTCAACGTCATGGCAGTGGCCGTAGCTGACGATGCGGTGGGCCGCGCTGAAACAAGCAGCATCGTGCGCGGGCCGCTGGTGCTGACGCCGAATGTGCCGTTCTTTGCCGCACCTGGAGATGAGTTCACCGCGTCGCTAACAGTGGCGAACAACCTCGAAGGCGCGGAGGCGAATGCGCCGATCAGCATTGTGGCGCAGGTAACGCCGCATTTGGAAGTGATCGAATCACCGCCGGGCGCGGTCAATGTGGCCGCCGGCAAGGAGGACACCGTGCGCTTCCGTGTTCGGGTAAAAGACGAACTCGGTGGCGCTGAAATCACCTTCAAAGCCGAAGCTGCCGGACAGGTAGTGCTGCGGCGTGCCACGCTCAGCGTGCGGCCGGCCGCACCGTATCTCACCAATGTGCAAAGCGGCTACTTCCGTGAGAAAACCCAGGAAGTGAAGGTCTCGCGAGACATGTTCCCCCAGTATCGCAAACTGAATGCGAACGTCTCAGCCCTCCCGCTGGGTCTTGCGCGCGGATTGGAGTCGTATCTTCATGAGTATCCGTATGGCTGCTCCGAGCAGATCACCAGCCGTGCCGTTTCACGTTTGCTGCTGGCCAAGGAAGTAGATTTTGGATTCGATGCAGCAGAGTCCGCGCAGCAGCTCGATGCAGCCTTTGCCCTGCTGCGCAGCCGCCAGCATTCAAACGGCGGCTTTGGCTACTGGGATGCCGACGCCTATGCGGGTCTGGATTATCTCTCGGTCTATGTGACACGGTTCCTCACGGAAGCGCGTGATGCAGGCAATGCTGTACCGTCGGCGCTGCTCGAAGGCGCACGCAATCGCATGCGGCAGATGACACGACTTCAGGTGAGCAGCCTCGATGAAGCGGCCATCCAGGCGGCGGCGATTTATCTCCTCACACGACAGGGCGAAAACACCTCCACCTATGTGCTGAACCTGCGCGACAACCTGCGGCAGAAATTTCAGGAGACCTGGCGCGGCCATCTCACCGCTGCGTATCTTGCCGGCACTTATGCGCTGCTGCAGAAGCGTCCGGAAGCCGTGGTGCTGATGCAGGACTACTGGGCGGCGGTGCGCAAAGGCAAAGCACTGGGAGCATGGCGTGGCTGGTACTACCTCGATCCGCAGGTGAGCCAGGCCGAGGGCTTTGCCGTGGCCTGCAAGCACTTCCCGGAACTCGCCGGAAACTTTGGCTATGAAGATCTCGCCATCGTCACTGAGCCGCTGGCACACAATCGCTTCAACACCATCAGTGCCGCCACGACAATCCTCGCGCTCAAGGCCTACTCGGATCTCGCGAAGCAGTCGGGTGTGCGTGTCTCACTGACTGAACTGGCACGTGCAGGCGGCACGCCAAACGTGCTGGTGCCGGAAACCACCGGATTGATCCAAAGCAACTTCAGTGCACAGGCAGGCGGCTTGCGCTTCGGTCTCGCACAAGGCGGTGGCCGCGATCTGGGCGCGTTTTATCAGGTGACGGAGGCCGGTTTTGACACGGGGGTGCCGACCCAGCGCATCGCGGATGGCCTCGAAGTGTTCCGCGAAATCCTCGGACCGGACGGCAAGGCGGTGTCGAAGCTCAAGGTCGGTGAAGGTGCGCTGGTGCGCCTGACCGTGCGCAATGTGTCTCCCGATGCGCTCAGCAACATCGCCGTGCTCGATTTGATGCCCGGCAGCTTTGAGCTGGAGCCCAACGGTCTCAAACCCGGACGCGGCACGATTCCTGGCGCGGATTACGTGGATGTGCGCGAGGACCGCAATGTGTTCTTCTGCGGCCTGGGCAAGGGTGAAGTGAAGACCTTCAGCTATCGCATCAAACCCATCGCCGCAGGCAGTTATGTCATCCCACCGGCGTTTGCCGAGAGCATGTATGACCGCGGCATCAAGGGGCGCGATGGCGGCGGCAAGGTGAACGTGGAGTAACAGTCATGCGCATGCTTCACCGTCTGCTGCGAATGCGTTTCCTGCGCTGGTCCGGCGCGGTGCTTCTCCTGACGGCTGCGGTCTGGCTGCTGCTGCCGCAACCGGAGTTGTATCCGCCGGAGTTTCGTTTCTCGCGCACGCTGGAAGATCGCAACGGCAGGCTGCTGCATTTCGCGCTGACACCGGATGGCAAGTATCGCCGCTACACGCCGCTGGCGGAGATCAGTCCGGCTTTGATCGAGGCGACGCTCACGCTGGAAGACCGGCATTTTTACGATCACCCGGGAGTGAATCCGCTCTCGATGCTGCGTGCGGCCTGGGGTGTGGTTTCAAGCTCGGCACGCGGAGGAGGCTCCACCATCACGATGCAGCTCGCACGGCTGCGCTACGAACTGCACACCCGCACGCCATGGGGCAAGGGGTGGCAGATGCTGCGTGCGTTGCAGATGGAGAAGCATTACTCCAAGGACGCCATACTGGAGGCTTATCTCAATCAAGCGCCGTATGGCGGGAATGTGGAAGGCGTGGGCGCGGCGGGCCTGCTCTGGTGCGGCAAACCCGCGAGGGAGCTGACCCTCCGCGAAGCCGTGGCGCTCTCCGTGCTGCCGCAAAGCCCGACAACACGCAGGCCGCGTGTAACGGGTGACAATGCGAGCCTGGCCTCCGCACAGCTTCGGCTGTGGGATCGTTTGCGTGAGGAGCGTCATTTGCCTGCCGATCCTTTGGATGCGGCCTTCACGCTGCGGCAGTTGCAGCCCGTGCCGCGTGAAGCACCGCATCTGGCACGGCGCTTGTTTGCTGGAAAGCCGGCGGAAGACCGCGCCAGTTCCGGGGTGCCGCTGCGCTGCACGCTGGATTCGAACCGGCAGCAAGGTGTGGAGCAGGCGGTGAATGATTACGTGGAGCGCAAACGCGAGGTGGGCATCACCAATGCATCCGCTTTGCTGGTGCATGCGCCTTCGCGCGAGGTGCTGGCCTATGTGGGTTCCAGCCGCTTTCTCGACAGCAAGATTCAAGGCCAGGTGGATGGTGTGCTGGCGCGGCGTTCGCCGGGATCGGCGCTAAAGCCCTTCATCTATGCGCTGGCCATGCAGCAGGGACTGATCCATCCCCACACGCTGCTGCGCGACGGGCGCATGTTCTTCGGCAGCTACAACCCGGAGAATTTTGACCGCAACTTTGCCGGGCCGATTTCCGCCGGAGATGCGCTGTATCACAGTCGCAACATTCCGGCCGTGGCTCTGGCGCAGCGGCTCGATGCACCCGGCTTGTACGGCTTTCTGAAAGAGGCAGGCGTGGCTCTGCCGCAACCCGCTGAGTTTTACGGGTTGTCATTACCGCTTGGTGGTGGTGAAGTTTCGATGGAGGAGCTGGCGGAAATGTATGCACTGCTGTCAAACGATGGCACTGCGCGGCGGCTGAATTACTTCAAAACAGAGCAAAGCATGGAGGCCAAGCCGCTGCTCACCGATGAGGCCCGCTATCTGACACGCGAGATGCTGCGCACACGTGAAGGCGAGCCGGTGATGGATGACCCGGCTGTGACGTGGAAGACGGGAACCTCGCACGGTTTCCGCGATGCCTGGGCGGCGGGCATGCGCGGCGAGTATGTGCTGGTGGTGTGGATCGGTAATTTCAATGGCAAGGCAAATCCGGCCTTCATCGCGCGCGAGTGCGCTGCGCCGCTGCTGTTTGAAACGTTCCGGCATCTGCGCCTGCCCATGAAGCGTGAAAAGCCGCCCGCAGGTGTATCTCAGGTGGAATTGTGCGCTGTGTCAGGCCAGCTGCCCACACCGTACTGCCAGCACCGCGTGCAGGGAGGCTTCATTCCCGGCGTGTCCCCCATCACGCCCTGCGACATCCATCGTGATGTGCTGATCGATGCCAGCAGCGGACTGCGTGTGGCGCGTGATGATGGCAAGCGTGTGCTGAAACACGAAGTCTTCGAGTTCTGGCCGCCGGATCTGCTGGAGATGTTCAAACTGGCAGGAGTGCCTCGCAAAACACCGCCGCCGCTGGAGGCAAACGCTGAATCACTCGTCGCGGCCGATGCAGGCGCGGTGCCGAAGATTGTCTCTCCGCGTGCCGCCTTGGTGTACACCCTGCAAGCCTCCGATGCGGCACGGCAGAAGATCCCCCTGCGTGCGGACACCGCCCCAGGTGTGAACCGCGTCTTCTGGTTTGCCGGCCCCCGCTTTCTCGGAGCCAGCGATCCCGCCACCCCCGTCATGTGGGCCGCTGCCGCCGGCAAATGGCGCGTGCATGTGCTCGATGATCAGGGGCGCAGCGCTGCGGTAGAGGTACGTGTGGAGATGGTGCCGTGAAGTGCGCAGCTATCGCAGCGCAAAATCTTTCGCTTCCAGCTTAAGCAACAAAGCCTTGGCCTCCATGCCTCCCGCAAACCCCGTGAGCTTGCCATTTGAGCCGATCACACGGTGGCATGGCGCAATGATAGAGATGGGGTTTTTACCATTGGCCGCCCCCACCGCACGCACCGCGCTGGGGTTGCCGATCTGCTCCGCGATTTGTGAATAGCTGCGTGTCTCGCCAAAGGGAATGGTCAGCAACGCCTCCCAGACCTTCTTTTGAAACTCCGTGCCCGTGAAATCGAGCTTCAGTGAAAACTTCTCGCGATTTCCCGCGAAGTAATCCTGCAGCTGCCGCTCAGCTTCGAGCAGCACCGGATGCTTAATGTCTTCATGCATTGGACTCAGCCGCACCCGTTTCGGGTCATCGTTTTCCCACAGCACTGCAGCAAGTCCGAGATCATTCGCCACGAGCGTGAGCAGGCCCACCGGCGAGGGCATGGTTTTGTAATAGTAACTGCTGGATGACATGTGAGTGAGGTCAGATCATGGCGCGCTCTGTCGACTGCTGCTGGCCATTTTCGGACATATAGCTAAAATAGCCCCATGTCCGAAAACGGCCAGTCTGGAAGGGCTGCATCGACTAGCCTGCTGAACTCCATGAATCTGATCGATGACAATGCCGCCTACACCGCGCTGAAATCCCGCGACCCGCGCTTTGACGGCGTGTTTTTCGTGGGCGTCACCTCCACGGGCATCTACTGCCGCCCCATCTGCCCCGTGAAGCTGCCAAAGCGGGAGAACTGCCGCTTCTTTGAAAACGCCGGTGCTGCAGAGAAGGCTGCCTTCCGCCCCTGCCTACGCTGCCGCCCGGAGCTGGCTCCGGGGCATGCGCCGGTGGATCACGCACATAGACTGGCAGATTTGATCATGCTCCGCATGGACGAGGGACTGGCAGATGAAGGGGCAGGTCTGGAAGAAATCGCCACGCAGTTTGATCTCAGCTCCCGTCAGTTGCGCCGCATCGTGCAGCAGGAGCTCGGCGTCTCGCCCATCGAGCTGATTCAAACTCGACGCCTGCTTTTGGCAAAGCAACTTCTGACAGACACTAAACTGCCGGTCATCGAGATCGCCTATGCCAGCGGATTCTCCAGCCTGCGCCGTTTCAATGACGCCTTCAGCCGTCATTACCGCATGCCACCCACACGCCTGCGCAAAGAGGCCGCCGCACATCCGGGCAGGATTCTCGCCACGGACATCTCCACCTTGCAGCTCGGCTACCGCCCGCCCTATGACTGGCAGGCAATGCTCAAGTTTCTCGCCGCACGCACGATCCGCGAGGTGGAGTTTGTCTCGGACGATACCTACTCCCGCACCGTGCGACTGGGCGATCACACCGGCTGGATCAAAGTGTCCGATGCGCCGGAGAAGAATGCGCTGCTGGTCGAGTTCACGCATTCGCTGACTCCCGTCCTGCCCGCATTGCTGGGCCGGCTGCGCCACATGTTTGATCTCGCCGCGCGTCCCGACATCATCGCCGCGCATCTGATGCAAGATACCACGCTCAAAAAAAGAGTCTCGCAAAATCCCGGCTTGCGCGTGCCGGGTGCGTTCGATGGTTTTGAACTGGCCGTTCGCGCCATTCTGGGCCAGCAGATCACCGTGCAGGCCGCGACCAAAATCGCCTGCCGATACGCTGAAGCCTTTGGCGAAAAAATCGAAACGCCGTTTCCTGAACTCACACGCCTGACACCTCAGGCGCAGAAATTCACCTGCGCCACCGTCGAAGACATCGCCCGCCTCGGCATCATCCGCACCCGCGCCGCGTGCATCCTCGCCCTAGCAGATGGCTTCCGCTCAGGCCGCTTGCAGCTTGACCCCGGCGCGCATCCCGAGGCTGCCATCGCGCAACTGGTGACGCTGCCCGGCATCGGCCCCTGGACCGCCCACTACATCGCCATGCGTGCTCTGCGCTGGCCGGATGCCTTCCCCAAAGAAGACATCGCCGTGCGCAACAACCTCGGCGGCGTCACCGCAAAGCAAGCCGAAGAGATGTCTCAGGCATGGCGTCCGTGGCGGAGCTATGCGGTGATGCATGTGTGGAATGGGCTGGCGAAGAAGTGAGCTCCACTCAACTTCAAGGACACTTGTCTCCATTGATGATTGCAGGAAGCTTTTCATCAAATAAAGTTGCATGCTGGAGCACTTTCACCAGATGGTTTTGCGGCTCGTCTGATTTGCCGGCTGGAGTAATAGAGGATCTTATGATCTGAGGAGGCTCTACGATTTCGTCATCCAAGTTTTGTCGAGATGGAACATCGACAATCAAATAGCCCCACCCAAAGTGCTTGTTGTAATTGTCTTTGAGCTTCCGTTTCAAAGTTGCCATTGCCTTATCAATCTCCTTCATGCGTGTTCGCACCTCACTCTCGTACAAGCGTAGTTCTTTATGGCTCGCCAGCTTGTATTCAACCCTCACTTGAAAGTCCCAATCCAACCGGTGATTTTCGTGGAGGTTCTGGTTAGAGCGCGAATCAACAGGAAACAACGATTGGGGCGAGGCCCTCGGAACCTCCTTCGGTGGCAGCAAGGCATACAACTGCCGTCGCGTCATGCCGGGCTGAATCAATGCCACCAGCTTTTCATAGCTTTTTTGGCGCAGCGCCACGGGGTCTTTAGTTGAGACACAGCTGCTCGTGAAAGTCAGTGCTATGATCATGAGCACCGTAAGCAGGCGATGAATCGTGTCTGTCATAACGAGAATGGATGAGTTGAAATCTGCCTCGCTGGCCGCTGCAGTCTGAACACCCGCAATCCATTCGGCAATTCTGATTTTCTACTTAGCCTCACTCTTCCCAAACGCCGCTTTGAACGCCTGCGTCGTCTTTGGCCATTCCTTGTCGCGCGGAGTCAGTTCGCCGGGATAGCCGCCGTTTGAGTTCCAATACGTGTGCGACCGCGCCCCGTTCGTCTTCAGGAAAGCCGCCATCGCCTCCACAAAGGGAGCTGCGTCCGGGCCCCACACGCCCCATTCATCAATCTGAAACGGTTTCCCATGGGCTTTGGCGAAGGCCAGCATGCCACCCAGATTCCATTCAGTGTAGCCGTAGAGGCTCACGCGCTTCTCCCACGCTTCCGTTGGATCATTCGTCTCCCAGCCCTCGCCGCCCATCACCTTGGGCTTCCAATACACGTCCTGGCCCACGATGTCCACATACTCATCCCCCGGCCACATCGGCCGCGGATCACTGGCACCTTCGGTGGTGGAAAAGCTGAAGCGAAAACGCTCTCCTCCCGGCACCCCGCGAAACACTCCGTGGAACCGCTGCCATGAGGCGATGAAGTCCGGGATCTGCGCCTGCTTCGCCCCGCCCACACCCCACGCGAACCATTCGCCATTCATTTCGTGGCTGGGCCGGAGCACGATCTCATACGTGCCCGGATTGTTTTCCAAAATAGACCCTGCCAGGCATTTCCAGTGCTCATCATACGCTCCTGTCTTTGCCTCCGCATAGCTGGCGTCTTTGATGATGATCGGCACATCATAGACCAGCCTGCGGTCGCTTCGTTGACCATACACTGTCTGGCTCAGCCAGTTGGCATAGCGGTAGTTCTCCCACTTCTGAAAGTCCACCGTGCACAAAATAACATCCACCTTGCGTCCCAGCCAGGCCTCATAATCCAGCACACGCTGCATGGAGTTTTCACCAAACACTCCAGACAAGGGCTCGGTTGCATGAAGGCTGACGGGAAGGAAAAGGGCTAGAGTTGCAAGGAGAGAGGATCTGAGGGACATGAGGATGAAAGTTTTCGACTGTGGACCAGCGCAAGGAGGATGGGATTCGAACTTACTGTGGGGATAAAGCCACGCCAGTTTTCAAAACTGGGGCCATAAACTAATCGACCACCTCCCCTGATGTTACGTTGCGAAAAGTAGATGGTAGGAAACGTGGTGCTGCCTGCCAAGAGGTAGTTTGCACGAGCTGCAAGTCAGGATTGATCTCACGGTTGGGCTTCGTCCATGCGATGGTCATACGGATACGCACTGCAGGTGTGGGGAAAAGAGCAAGGCTAGAGGGCTGAGAGCATGCCCCTACGCAGCAAGAACCACACACCCTGCGCAAGGAACAGCCAGTTCTACTGGAAACCACTATGCCAAAATTGCGGTGGTACACGAGGCCACATACCGTATCGGACGACAATATCGTAAATTCCGCAGCAGGGCATCATAGCTCTCGTGAACACAAACCACGAACGCGCTATGAACACCTCCACCTCCCACACCAGCCCCCGCCAACGTTTCATTCTGAATCTTGCTGAGAGCGAACTGTTCCAGCACTACCAGAAGGCCTTCCACACGCTGACCAGCCTGCCGCTGAGCTTGGAAGCCACTCAGGATGACTCCCCCATCAACGATGTTGTGACCCGTCAGGGCGTCGCCGGTGTGGTGGAAACCAAGGTGCCTGTGCGCGTTGGCAAAAACACCATCGCCCTCATGCTGACCGGTGCCGTGCGCCTCCAGCCTGCCAGCGCTGAAAACTTCGCTCCGGTGGCCAAAGCACTGCTGGATGATAACCGCACCGCCGCAGAAATCCGTGGTGCCAAGGTTCACTTCGAACACGTGCCCGTGATGGAACCCGCCCGCTATGAGGCCGCCGTGGCCATCCTGCAGTCCTTTGCCCTCCAGCTGGGAGACAGCGCACACCGCCTGCTGTTTGCCACCGCAACCCATGAGCCAGAAGCCGTGCGCAATGCCAAGACCTTCATCCACGCCCATCTGGCCGAGCCGATGTCTCTGGAAGCCGTGGCCAGCGCGGTGAACGTGAGCCCCTTCCACTTCTGCAAGCTCTTCAAGCGCGCCACCGGCCTGACCTTCACTGACTTCGTAAACCGTGCCCGCGTGGAAAAGGCCAAGCGCATGCTCATGAAGCCCGCCGCCCGCATCACCGAAGTGGCCTACGACGTCGGCTTCCAGAGCCTGTCCCATTTCAACCGCAGCTTCCGCCGCATCGCCGATGAATCCCCCACGGAATTCCGCAGCCGCATGAAGCACGGCGGTCCGGCCCTGATGGCCGCATAAAATTTGTCGCCATGCGCACCGCTCTGCGGTGTTTCGACGACATAGCCCCGGAGAGGCCGCCTGAGCGCGTTGGGCCACCCTCTCCGGGGTTTTTTGTGCCCGGATGCCGCGCCCCGGAATCGCCAGCCGGTTCGCATCCCGGTGCTGATGCACTTGACCCCCCGCACCCTCTGCGCACACTCGCCTTCCCTTTTCTCACCCACCCCAAACTTCAGCACAGCTACTTTTTATGAGCCGGAAAATTCGTTATGGCATGATCGGCGGCGGACGCGGCGCCTTCATTGGCGGCGTTCATCGCATCGCAGCATCGATCGATCAGCAGATTGAACTCGTCTGCGGCGCTTTTTCCTCCGACCCCCAGCGCTCCAAGGACAGCGGTGCCGACTTCTTCCTGCCAGCCGAGCGCTGCTACGGCAACTTTGAAGAGATGATTCGCACGGAATCCGCGCTGCCTGCGGACAAACGCATGGACTTCGTCTCCATCGTCACGCCAAACCACCTGCATTTCCCCGCCGCCAAAGCAGCGCTGGAGGCTGGCTTCCATGTGCTTTCTGACAAGCCCGCCACCTTCAACCTCGCGCAGGCCAAGGAACTGGCGGAAATCGTGAAGACCACCGGCAAGCTCTACGGAGTGACCTACAACTACACCGGCTACCCGCTAATGCGTCAGGCCCGGCAAATGATCGAGGAAGGCAAGCTCGGCGAGATCCGCAAAGTCGTCGTGGAATACCCACAGGGCTGGCTGGCCACCATGCTGGAAAACACCGGGCAGAAGCAGGCCGCCTGGCGCGTGGACCCCGCCATCTGCGGCGCTGCGGGCTGCATGGGAGACATCGGCACGCACGCGATCAACCTCGCGGAATACGTGACCGGGTTGCACATCAAGGAACTGGCCGCCGACCTCACCATCTTCCTGGCCAAGGAAGGCCGCCGTCTTGAAGACGATGGCAACGTGCTGCTGCGCTTCACCAACGGCGCCAAGGGCGTGCTGCACTCCAGCCAGATCAGCATCGGCTGTGAAAACAACCTCAGCCTCCGCGTCTATGGCTCCCTGGGCGGCATCGAGTGGTCCCAGCTGGATCCGAACACGATGATCGTCACCTCCCTGGACAAGCCGAAGCAGATCTACCGCACCGGCCTGGGCTACCTCGGCAGCGCAGCAGCCGCTGCCACGCGCACGCCTTCAGGTCATCCCGAAGGCTACCTCGAAGGCTTCGCGAACATCTACCGCAACTTCGCCAACCACGTCCGCGCCGTGAACAACGGCACCACCCCCAACCCGCTGGACATGGACTACCCGACCATCGAAGAAGGCGTGGCCGGCATGGCCTTCATCGAAGCCGTCGTCGCCTCCTCCGCCAACAACGCCGCCTGGACCCCGCTGGACTACACACCCACAACCCGCGCGAAGTATGGTGATGCCACGCTGACGAGCGATCGCGGCGGGCTGGCTTAAAAGCAGCAGCAGATTCCTGGAGCGATGCCGGCACATGCTGGCATCGCTCTTTTTTTGCCCCCTCATCGCAACGTGAGGCAGCTCACATCATCCATTCACCGGAGGGGATGGGTCAGACATCGGTTTCACTTTCCTGATCTGATAGTCGAAAAATTCCATGGGCTCAGGATGCTCTGCGGAGGACAATTGCACCGTCAGTCGTGTTCCATCTTTGGTCGCTCCTACGACGACGCCTTCCATTCCTGAATGTGGCCCCAGGCTCACCCGGATGTGATCGCCCATCCTGCAGCAGTCCCGCCAGACCGTGTACTGGGTCCAGACAAGAAGCCCGGCCAGCGGTGTGAGCATTGCAATCGCGAAGATCCAGTTTCCCAAAGCATAGTTCAAAACCGCCATCGCGATGTAACTCAGGATCGCCAGCTCCATGCATCCGTACGGAGCAAAGCCCGCAGGCTTCCGAAAACGTGGCAGGAGTGTGTTCATGAGAATGCTCGGTTCAGAAGGGCACTGGTTTTCCTGCCGCGGCAGCATCGAGACAGCGGGTGATCCAGCGCCCAAAAGTCAACTCCGACTCAAACTCGGGTGAGTTCATGCAGCAGTAGAAGTATCGCGTCACGCCCCTGTGAAATCGATCATTTTTCCGCAGGTGCGACTCTCACAAAAACCATTCGCTCTGAGAAATCTCCATCAAAATAGTCACGCCAGGAAAGGGCCAGCACAGTGCCCTGTCGGCAGAGGCTTGGGCGGTCCACCGGCCCCGGAAGAGTCCCGCACGACAGCTTCACCCCATAGAAGTGCGTCACGACGCCGGAGTGCTTTTCATAACCATGCTTCTCGATCTGAAAGGTGCCCGTTCCCGTGCGAAATTCCGAGCAGACAAAATTTTGCAGCAGGTCATCGGCAATGACCGGCAGGTTCGAAAGACTCACGGTACCATCTGCCCTGAACTCAATGCTTGGCCGCGGAGAAATCAGTGCGATGCGCTTGTCCAAAGCCGTGCCAAAGTCGCTCAGCGACAGCTCATAGCGACCTGCCACTTCCTGCAGCGAAATCGGCACCGTCACAGGCACCCGGTTGTCCGAACAACCCGCCACGAATAACAACGCGCCGGCACAGGCCACCTTGCATGAGAGCAGGGCGAGGCGACCGCAGAAGCTCATGAGCAGCGGGAGAATGATCGGAGAGTTTGGCGAGTGTTCGTGGCACATGAGAGTTTTACCAGTCAGGTTGTTTTGACATGGCTCCCCGTGGGAACTGAGTGCGGACATATATTGCTCGCCCCTGAAATGGTCACGATAAAAGTTGATGCCACCGGGAAAAAGCGCGCCTTTCCTGTGCGCGGACTCACCCAGCATGTTGACCACCTCGACGGTGACTTGATCTCCCTTCATTGAGCAACGTACTGGCAAGGTGCCAAAACCAAAAGTGTTGCCGTACAGCCCGTTCATTGGAACGGATAAAAAATGGGGAGAACGAACATAGAGCTCATTCTCCCCATCATCATGAATCATTTGCTGGATCAAATTGACACCGGCTTGCGCGTCTTGGCGGAGGCATAGATCGCGTCAATCACCTGCATCAGGCGCAGGGCCTGCTCAGGTGTGTTCAGGGCGGTGGCCTTGCCTTCGATGGCTTCGATAAAGTTCGCGGCGGAGCCGATGCGGCCCATGTCTTCACATGCGGGAGTGACGATGCTGCGGTTCACGCTGTTGCCGTTTTCCTGCACATAGAGCTCGCAGGTGTCGATGGCGGTGTTGTCCAGACCATCGATACCGAAAAGGCGCTCCACCTTGCCCCCTGCCTTGGTGCCTTGGAAGACCACGGAAACTTCCTCGCGCTTGATCATTTCCGCCCAGGAAACCTGGAGGCTGAGCACCTGGCCGGTCTTGAAGGTCACAAAACCGTGCGCGGCGTTTTCCACATCGGTGGTGCCGCCCACGCGGTCGGGGATGCCCCATGGGCCTTTGAACTGCTTGTCCTGGATGAAGTCGGAGAAGGTCTGGCCGAGCACGTGTGCGGGCTCCGGATACCCCATGAAGTACATGGCCAGATCGACCATGTGCAGCAAGTCGATGAGCGGGCCGCCACCGGACAGCGCCTTGGTGGTGAACCAGCCGCCAAAGCCAGGTATACCGGTGCGGCGGATCCACTTGGCCTGCGCGGAATTGATCTTTCCCACGACGCCGTCGTTGATGTACTTCATCATTGCCTGGGACTCAGGGCGCGCGCGGTTGTTGAAGTTGAAGAGCACCTTCTTGCCGGCCTTCTTGGCAGCGACGATGATTTCCTTCACCTCCTTCGCGTTCAACGCCGGCGGTTTCTCAGAGAAGACGTGCTTGCCGGCCTTCAGGCACTGAATCGTGAGCGGCTTGTGAAATTTGTTCGGCACGATGACGCTCACTGCTTTGATCTCCGGGCTGCCCTTCAGCATGGCTTCCACGGATTCATACGCCTTGGCGATGCCATATTTCTCCGCCGCCTTGGCTGCTGCGCCGGGGGCCGCATCGGCCACGGCCACGATCTCCGCGCCCGCCTGGCGGAACCCCGCCGCGTGATACTGCAACATGCCGCCTGCTCCGATGACTCCGACTTTGATGGCCATAATAAATGTGTTCGTTAAGTGGTTGGTGAATTTTTACCTGAGGGCCGCGAGAATGGAGATTCCCCGCCACCGAGTCAAGATTTGAAAACAGCGCGGGCCGAACAGCCACTTCTCCCCGTTCGTCATTCTGATTTCGACATTCGTCATTTGGACGCTTTCATTCGTCCCTCACCACCCGCCTCCTGCCTCATGCCCGCCACTCTCCGCCCCGCCACAATCGACGACCTCTCGGCCATCAACGCCATTTACAATCACTACGTCGAGCACAGCACCTGCACCTATCAAACTGTGCCCAGCACCGCGCAAGAACGCCGCGACTGGTTTGATGCGCACGGACCGGAGCATCCCGTGATCGTGGCCGAGGAGGATGGGCAGGTCATCGGCTGGGGCTCACTCAGCCGCTTTCATCCCCGCCAGGCCTACTGCCACAGCGTGGAGGATTCGGTGTATCTGCACCACGAGCATCAGGGCAAAGGCCTCGGCACCCTGCTGCTTGGCGAGCTCCTCGCACTCGCCAAGAAAATCGGCCATCACACCGTCCTCGGCGGCATCGATGCCGATCAGGCGGGGAGCATCGCTCTGCATGCCAAATTCGGCTTCATCAAAGTTTCCCACCTCAAGGAAGTCGGCCACAAGCACGGCCGCTGGCTCGATGTGCTGTGGATGCAGAAAATGCTGTAGGCTCTCGAATCAGCACGGATGACCGCCCGGCACTCTTGACGTTTTCCATCCCTCCCGCTAGAACCGCCCTTGTCCCAACGTCTTCACCCCATGACCAGCGCCCTCGCTCCCCTCTCCCGCCGCCGCTTTCTCGGCAGCACGGCCATGGGCTTGTCCAGCGTGGCGCTGTCGGATCTGATGGCGGATTCGCGCCCGCATTTTCAGGCGAAGGCGAAGCGGGTGATCTGGCTATTCATGCACGGTGGGCCGAGCCATGTGGATCTCTTTGATCCCAAGCCCGAACTCATTCGCCATGCGGGCAAGCCGCTTCCAGACAGTTACGGTGCCGTCGAGACACGGCGCAAGGTCGCGCAGAATCCGCTGCTCGCGCCGGTCAAACCCTTCCGCAAGTACGGGCAGAGCGGCATTGAGGTGAGCGACTTCCTGCCGCACATGGCGGAGTTGGCGGATGAGATGTGCGTCATCCGCAGCTGCCATGGCGACAGTGTGAATCATCCGCAGTCGGTCTATCAGATGAACACCGGCTCCATCCAGATGGGCAAGCCGAGCATGGGCAGTTGGGTGTCTTATGGACTTGGTTCTGAAAATGCCGATATGCCTGCCTTCGTCGTCATGCCGGATCCCGGTGGTGGATTGAAGGGCGGGCCACCCGCCTGGGGCAGCGGCTACCTGCCGGCCACCTATCAAGGCACCACCATGCGCGAGGGCGGCAGCCCCATCCTGGACCTGAAAGGGCCGCAGAGCAGCGCACGCCAGCGCGCCACGCTGGATCTCATCCAGCAGATGAATGCGCAGCATCTCGCGCAGCACGCGGCGGACAGCGAGCTCGATGCGCGCATCCGCAGCTACGAGCTCGCCTTCCGCATGCAGAGCGCCGCACCGGAAGCGGTGGACATCTCGCGCGAGACGGAGGCCACGAAAAAACTCTACGGCATCGACAACAGCACCACGCGTGAATTCGGCACCCGCTGCCTGCTGGCACGGCGCATGATTGAGCGCGGTGTACGCTTTGTGCAGCTCTACTCCGGCGACACCAACGGCTGGGACGCGCACGAGGACGTGCTTAAAAACCACACCGACTACTGCGCCCGCACCGACAAGCCCGTGGCTGGCCTGCTGCTCGACCTCAAACAACGCGGCCTGCTGGAGGACACCCTCGTCATCTGGGGCGGCGAATTTGGCCGCATGCCCATGAGCGAAAAAGGCGTGGGCCGCGATCACAATCCCTGGGGCTTCACCACCGTGCTCATGGGTGCCGGCGTGAAGCACGGCCACATCCACGGTGCCACGGATGAATTCGGCCTGCGTGCCGCTCAGGACAAAGTACACATCCACGATCTCCACGCCACCATCCTGCACCTCCTCGGCATCGATCATGAGCGCCTCACCTTCCGCCTCAATGGTCTCGATCAACGCCTGACCGGTGTGGAAGGCAGCGGCGTCGTGAAGGGAATTCTCGCCTAAATGACGAATGCAGAATGCAGAATGACGAAAGGTCCGCTGGCGCGTGCTGGCGTGGTTCTTTGCGCGCTTGTCTGCTTGGTATTCGGAGTTCATGAGGCCCCTGCCGTCTCCATCCACGCCTCTGCCGATCCGGTGAAGGACGAGCGGCCCATCAAGCCCGAGGACAAAGAACACTGGGCTTTTAAACCGCTGCAAACCACGCCAGGCAAAAAAGGCATCGACGATCTAGTCGAGAACTCATCGCCTCCCGCAGATCTCGCCACGCTCATCCGGCGCATCACCTTCGATCTCATCGGCCTGCCGCCCACTCCCGAAGAAGTGACAGCCTTCGTCAACGAGTGCCGCTCCGGTTCGAAATTCGTCATTCGCCATTCCTCATTGGATGCACTGGCCGACCGCCTCCTCGCCTCTCCGCGCTACGGCGAGCACTGGGCACAATGGTGGCTGGATCTCGCGCGCTACGCAGACACCGACGGCTTTGAGTACGACACCGAACGCAAACACTCTTGGCAATACCGCGACTGGGTCATCGACGCGCTCAATCGCGACATGCCGTTCGATGCCTTCGTGCAGCATCAGATCGCGGGAGATTTGATGGGGGATGAAACCGCCACCGGCTTCCTGTTCTCCTGCCCGGACATGCCGGACCTCAACAATCAAGACGAACGCCGCCACGTCCTGCTCAATGACATCGCCACCACCGTCGGCGCGGTGGGCTTGGGCCTCACCGTCGGCTGCGCGCAGTGTCACGACCATCCCTACGATCCCATCAGCCAGGCCGACTTCTACCGCCTGCGCGCCTTCTTTGACAACACCGTGCTGACAAAAAACAGCAAGCCGCTCGGCCCTGCCGTCCGCATCTACACTGAAGGCATCCCCGTCAGCACCGTCTTTGTGCGTGGCGACTTCAAGCGCCCCGGCCCCGAGATTCAGCCCGCCTTTCCCCGCGTTTTTGGCGCGACTCCGCCCAAGGCCGACCGCATCGCACTCGCGCAATGGCTCGCCAGCAAAGACAATGCGCTCTTCCTCCGCACCATGGCAAATCGCCTCTGGCAGCAGCACTTTGGCAAACCACTCGCCGCCATTCCCGGCGATCTCGGTCATCAGGGCGAAGCCCCCACCAATCCCGCCCTGCTCGACTGGCTGGCCGCCGAACTGCCACGCCAAAAGTGGAGCCTCAAGCGGATGCACAAGGTCATCGTCATGTCGCAGACCTATCTGCAAAAAAGCTCCACCCCAACGCGCCTCACCGGCGAGATGCTGCGCGATGCCATGCTCAGCATCAGCGGCCAGCTCAATCTCAAAACCGGCGGCCCCGGCGTGAAACTGCCGCTGCCCAAGGAGATCAGCAGCACGCTGCTCAAGAACCAGGCCGAAATCACCAAGGACGTGAACGAGCACACCCGCCGCAGCATTTACGCCTTCGCCCGGCGCAATCTGCGCAACCCGCTTTTCGAGCTCTTTGACCGCCCGGATGCCCAGATCTCCTGCGCCCGGCGCAATGCCTCCACCACCGCACCGCAGGCCCTCATGCTGCTCAATTCCGACTTCGCCCACAGCATCGCCGCAAAGATCGCCGCGCAATTGAATGAGCAGCACGGCTCCGATGCCGCCGCCCTCATCACCGCGGCCACCTTGCGGTGCCTCTCCCGCCAGCCCACACCGCAGGAGCTCGATATCGGGCAGAAGTTCCTGCAAAAACAAACCGCCCTTACTCCCGGCTTCCGCGATGCGTTGGCAGACTACTGCCTTGCCCTGCTGAACTCGAACGAGTTTGTGTATGTGGACTGAAGCATTGTAAAAAACCAGCCACTAACTCCTGCAGTTTTCTCATTCCATGAATGATTCGTGCGAGGTGCGCACGGGGATTCGCTTCGAGCTACACAGTATTGTAGCGCCTAACATTACACAATATATAAAGACCATAACGAGCCGCATCACTTGAAGCTTGGTCCTACTGGTGAATCTTAGGGGTTGCCAGCGAACACTCATGCCCAAACTCGACCTCAGCCCCTACCCCGACACCCCCACGGCACGGGCAGAGCTGGTGGTGTTTCTGAACCGGCACCTCCCGCCGCAAAAGGGCCACGACTGGGAGCAACGCCTGCGCCACTGGTGGGATGAAAATCCCGCCGCCACAGACAACCAGGAACGCGGCCGCTGGGCACATGCGGAAGGCCGTGTGGTCGCCTACGGTGGCATCATCCCCGCCCTGCATGCCTGGCAGGGGCAGCCCTGCCAGGCGCTGTACGCCACCACCTTCTGCGTGGACGAGCACTTCCCCAAAGCGGCGGCACTCGTCTTTCTGCAACAGCGCGAGGTGGCTGAGCAGCGCATGATCATCCACTCCACCCCCAGCCCCCGTGTCCAGGAAGCCCTGCTCAAGATGGGTGCACGCGCGGAGCAGACCGTAACCCGCTACTTTTTCCCAGCCGGCATCGCCTCGCGCCTGCACGGCCATTCCTGGTGGCCCTCCCTGCCCGCGGACAAACGTGTGGTGACAGATCCCGCCGAGGTCACCTCCATCGCCCGCCCCTACCAGCAGGCGGACCGCATCGAGAAATGGATCACTCCGGACTATCTGCGCTGGTTCTGCCGCTCCACCACGCGCACGCATCATTTCCTCGGCCTCGTGGATGCCGCAGGCACCCTCAGCTCCTACCTCCTTGTCACCCCCCGGCTCGTTCGCAGCCTGCTCAGTTGGGATGTGCTGGAAAGCTTCACGACCAACGAGGACAGGTCCGAACTGTACGCCCTGATCGGCCTCCTCGTCAAAGAACCCGGCCTGATCCCCGGCGGTGCCATCCTCGTCTCCGCCGCCGCCTTCCCAGACGACCTCACCTGGGATCCGCCCCCCGCCTTCCTCTGCCGCAACCAGCGCGTCTGCCACTTCTTTCTCCTGCCCGAAGCCCTGCGTCAGGCCCGCAAGCACACGATTATGGCAGAGGGAGATCTGGGATTGTGAGGGGTCTGGAGAAGCGCGTTCATTCTTGCCCTCAACATTAGCCACCAAGACGCTCACTTTAGACGCAAAAGTTACCGCATCATTTCCCGGCATGAAGAAATGAAAAAAGCCTATCAATAGGATTGCTGACAGCCTGATTTCATGAGAAGCGAGCACGACCTGACAGTCCAATTTCAACTGCGACTATCAGCCAGTTACGCCATAGCCAAAGGTCAGGCAGCGTTATCTGCCTGCTGCCGCCCAATGTTTCGGTAATGTGAGAATCGAACAAGACCACTGATGACAAGAGCTACGAACAGAAAGAGAGCTCCCGCCTCAGGAAGTTGCAAGCCGAGAAGCAGATACAAGCCAAGTCCAGTCAGTGCGAGTTCAACGGGAATCCAACGCAACTCCCATATAAGCAGTTGATGTGTTGCAGTATTCATCGGTATGATCTGGGTTGCAGTTATACTGTCTAACCTCTGAAGCGATTGCCCGAGGTGAATGTAAACTTCCTAACTGCCTGTAAAAAGTCAAATCCAATGGGTATGTCAACCACAGTTTGACCTGAGGCTTGTTCGAGCACCAGCTAACGTTTGCTTCATGGCGGTCGATTCACTCTCCCTTCCCTGCCCCACCCCCAACCACCGGCACAAGCAACCGCGACGGATGCACAGAATCGCAATAAATGCGATTGGTCTGCTTCACCTTCTCCCCATCACCACTCCAGGACTTGCCAGTGCCGGGGTTCACATCGAAGCGGGGGAAGTTGCTGGAGGTGATCATGACGCGGACGCGGTGGCCGGTATTGATGATAAGGCTGGTGGACCAGCAATCGACGGTGGCTTCCTCGATCTGCCCGGGCGTCAGCGGCTCGGGTTTCTCGCGGGATTTGCGGTAGCGCAGGCGCTGGATGCCTTCGGCCATGAGCATGCTGCGGCCGTCGGGATACACGTCACAAATGCGCACGGAGAGGTCAGTGTCCGCCGTGCTGGAGGAGATGAAGATTTTGGCCCACAGACGACCGGTGACTTCCACCGGCTTGTCGAGTGCCTCGCTGGTGAAGACCACGGCGTCCTCGCGGCTCTCGACCTTGCGTTGATCCATGGGACCGCGCTCGATGGAGAGATTGTTGCCGCCGATGGTGGGGCATGGATTGGCGGGATCAAAGGTGTACTCGCGGTGCGCCGCTCCTGACTCGGGTGCTTCAAGTGCCAGCTTTTTGTCTGCGGTGAGATACACCGGCGTTTCCTTGGCCGGGATGGGCCAGTCATTGGCATAGCGCCATTCGTTGCCCGGAGCGCCAGGAGTGCTGATGTCTCCCATAACGTAGTAGGCCACGGCGGGTTCTTTCTCGATGCCGTTGTCGATGCCTTTGAGGTAGTGATCAAACCAGCGGCCCGCGCCGTACTGCTGCGGAGGCTTCGCATTCGGAAAGGTGAGCTGACCGGCGGGCATGTGGCCGATGCCGTGATGCCAGGGCCCCATGATGAGCTTCTGCGTGCCCTGGGAGCCCGGCGCACCCCGATGCTGCCGGCCCATAAACTGATTGAGAGTACCCTGTGCAAACATGTCAAACCAGCCGCCGACATTCACCGCCGGCACATCCATCACTGCAAACTTCGTGTTCGTGTCGTTCCCGCGCCAGTAGGCGTCATAGCTCGGGTGCTCGTGCATGATCGTGAGCGCCTTCGGATCATACTTGTTCCCCTGGGCCCAGTTCTCCACGTCGGCCTTGCGGAAGGCGCTGCCGATGTAGCTCACGTCCGTGTACATGTCCGCCGGGGCCACGCTGATGTACTGCGCCTTCAAGGCACCGGGTGCCGCGCCCGCCAGCAGGTTCTGCGTGATGCCGCCCGCCGAACCGCCGACCGTACCAATGCTGCCATTGCACCAGGGCTGCTGCTTGATCCACGCAACCGTATCCACGCCATCCTGATGCTCGCCCCAGCCGCAGCCGATGAAGGGGATGTTCTCGCCTTCGGACTCAAAGCGCCCGCGCATGTCCTGATTGACGAAGACGTAACCGCCTTCGGCGTAGTTTGGCGCGCTCTCATTGTGCTTCACCCGGTTGTAAGGTGTGCGTGCCAGGATGACGGGAAACGGCCCCTTGCCACGCGGCATGTAGATGTCGGTCGCCAGCTTGATGCCGTCTCGCATCGCGATCTTCTCGGTCTTCTTTTCGATCGGCCGCGTGAATTCCGCGACCTGCTTCAGCCAGCTTTCGGATGACACCGATTTGTCCGCCGCAGCAGCATGAGAAAACATTGCCGCAATCTGCCGCGACCATTGCTCGCCGTGGTTCTTCTTCACAAACTCAACCGCCTGCGCCTGCTCCTCCGTGGAGAGCGTGTTGTTATGATCCACATCCGCTTGCGGAAACAAGGCGCGCAGCTTCGCCGCCAGCACCTCATCCGCCGAGGCATGGCAGGAGACCAGGGACAATGAGACGGCCAGCAGCAGGTGCGATGATTTCATGAAGAGAATGTTGGCCGCTAAGTGATTCCGCACGGGCTTTGATATGACAACCTTCTCAACTTTACTTCCGCTGAAACTGCGGGCTTTGGACCAGGGCCAAGATAAACTCGCGGAGGATAAATTCCTTCGCCTTGGCCTGCTTCACGATGGTGGCGGCCAGCTCTTCGTCGGTGAAGCCGTAGGGACGTCCGATGGCGTATTCGATGAGGGCTTCGGTGAAGCCTTGGGCAAAGTGTTCGCTGCGGGCGGCAATGAGGTCTCGGAGCTCTAGGTAACTCTTGAAGGCGGGGCCGTTGTAAAGCTGGCCAGCGGGCTCGATGGGCCAGTCTTTGTTGGTTTTGGAGTCATGATCGATCTCACGCCATTTGCCGGCAGCACTGAAGTTTTCGAGGCCAAAACCGATGGGATCAATCTTGCGATGGCACTGCAGGCACTGCGGCTGCTCCTGGTGCGCAATGAGGCGGTCATGTGGGCTGATGGGCTTGGTGGCGAGGCGGTCGAGCTGCGGCACATTGGGCGGTGCGGGCGGTGGCGGATTGTGCAGCAGCTTGCGCAGCACCCAGGCACCGCGCTCGACGGGGCTGGTGCGTTCACCATTGCTGCCCATGGCGAGGATGGCGGCCATGCCGAGCAATCCTCCACGGGGTGAGTCTTTCGGCAGCGTGACCTTTTGAAACGCATCGCCGCTCACGCCATCGATGCCGTAGTAGGTGGCGAGGAGGCCGTTGATGTGGATCTCATCACTCTTGAGCAGCCTGGAAAGACTGCCGCGCTGGCGCAGGAGATAGGCAAAGGTTTCATACACTTCGCGGCGTGCGGCGGCCTTGGCGCTCTCGTCGAAGTCGCGGAACTGTTTGGTGTCAAACTGGAAGAATTCGAGGCGGTCCATGCCGAGCCACTGATGTACAAAGCCGCTGACGAATTCGTCGGACTTGTCGCTGGCGATCATGCGATCCACCTCGCGGGCGATCACGTCAGGCTGAGAGAGATTCGCATGAAGGAGCTGTGCATCCGGCGGGGCGCTCCAGAGGAAGTAGGAGAGGCGGGAGGCGAGCTCCGCCGGAGACAAAGACAGGGGAGCCTTAGCCTTGTCCGCCTGTCCCCCAGTCTCCTGCAAGTAGAGGAAGCCCGGTGAGGCGAGCACGACACTGAGCGGCTCCTTGAGCGCGGCTTCATGCGCATCTCCCGCTTTGAGGCGCGTGTCATAGAGTGCGGTGAGTTTGTCCAGATAAGCAGCAGAGGGCTGCTTGGCACGGAAGGCGCGCTGGGCAAATGCCTGCAATACAGCGCGTGCATGATCGTGGTCGTTGAGGCCGGCGGTTTTGGCGAAAAGCACGGGCTCAATGGCATTCTTCGTCTCCGCTTTGTGCAGCGGGCCTTCCCATTCCACCCAGTCGATCCACAGCGCGGATGGCGGGCCAACTTTGGTCTCCTTGCGCGCGGCGGTGTAGGTGTCAAAATCGAGCTTCACATCGCGCTTCTCACGCAGCACAAAAGTGCGCGGGCCATCGGGGCTGATGTTGACGGGCACTTCGATGATCTGCGGTGCCTCCGTGCTGGCGTTGATCTGGAAAGTCTGCATCAGCGTGAAGTCCTCGTCTCCGTTCTTGCGGCTGCCGAGCGCGACAAAGTGCCGCTCTTTGGGCGTGCCCTGCACCGCGCCGATGCGGAAACGCAGCAGGTAGTCGCCCGGCGCGGCCTTCTCCACTTCGTGCTTCGTCTTCAGCCAGCCCGATGGCTGATCTGGCGGCAGCGTGATGACCTCCTCCGTGTGGACGTTGTAGATCGTCAGATAGGCCCCGGTCTTGGTAAGCGGGTCGTTCAGGTAGCGCTCAAAGCAGGGGCCGTGCTCCTCGAAGACCTTCACGCGAAACTTTGCCTCAGTCGCGTCAGGGATGCCTTTCTGCGGCTTGCCCGTTTCGAGGAACTTCTTCGCTGCCTCATTTCCACCTTTGAAGTAGCCGTTGTAGGTGCCGCCGACCATTGCGTTCGCGTGCAGCTCCACCTCGCGGCGCTCCTTGATGGTTTTCGTCAAAGCGGGCGCTGCTGGCGCATCCGCCACTGGCCCATCAATCTCAAGCCAGTCAATCCAAATCGCCGGCACTGGACCGTGGCCAGTCTTTTCAAATACATCGTGGTAGCTACGAACCTCCGCCTGCCGCGAGTTGGGGCGTCGTTCACGCACGGCAAACTCGCGTTTGCCATCCGGCTTCACGTCCACCGTGGTCTCGATGATCTGCGGCTGAGCGAGCGTGCCGGTGACCTGATGCGCACCCAGCACGGTGAACTGGTTCACATCTTCGCCGCGCTGACCGATCTCGATGAAGCAGCGCTCGCGCGGTGCGGCCTCGTTTGCGGCGATCCTCATGCGCAGCGTGTATCTGCCAGCGGGCCACTTTTTGTCCGCCTCGACATGGGTCTCACGATAGGCCAGATAAAACATGAGCCACGCTCCTTTGTCGCGCGCGGGCAGCTTCTGGTAGTCCTCGTAGTAGGGAAAGAAATGGTTGTAGAGGTTCTCTTCGACAAAGGCCTGCTGCGCATCTTTGAAACCAAAGCCCACCGGCGAAGGCGCGCCTTGGATCTGCTCCCAGTCCAGGTAAAAGAACAGCGGTGATGCAAACGGCACTCCCGATGCGGGACGCGGCTTCTTCGCTTTCTCGTGCAGCTCGGCGGCGATCTTCACATTCTCGGGGCGTGCTGCGGCTGCATCCACGGCCGCAGCCCAGCGCGCATGGTTTTGGTGCTGCTCCAGGGTCTTTTTAAACAAGCCGTCCATCTGGCGATTGGCCATCACCTCGGCCTCCGTTCGTGTTTTGAAGATCTGCGGTTGGGCTGCCGGTCTTGCATCCGCTGCACTGACGACTTCGATCCAGTCTATCCACAGTGCGAACTCCGGGCCGATGCCGTTGCGCTGTTTGGCCTCGGCAAAGATTCGGTGCGCGAGATCTTCCGACTCATAGCTGCCCTTTTCCTGGAAGAAAAAGCCGTGGCCTTTCGCGGGCGAGAACTTCAGCGGAATCTCCAGCACCTGCGGCTTTTCCATCGTGCCGGTGATCTGATGACTACTGGCCACCGCGCGCACACCGGAGTCGTGCTGCGAGCCAAACTCAACGAAGTGCCGAGTTGCGGGTGTGTTGCCCGTGGCGGCGATGCGCACACGCACGACGTAGTCTCCCGCAGGCCAGTCGCCGGAGATGCGGAAGGGCTGGTAGGGGTTCACAAACACATCCTCGATGGTGAGAAAGGTGCCGGTCTTCGTCGCAGGATGGTCCAGGTAGGCCTTCTGATACGGCACGCAGTGCACCCAGTTCCTGCGGCCTTGTTCATCGGCATTGATCTCATCCACAAAACCAAAGTCCTTTGGCGCAGGCGCGCCTCTAATGCGCTGCCATTGTGAATAAAAATGTCGTTCATCCCCCTTCTTCTCCGCACGGATCTGCGTGACGATGGCTGCATTTTCGGGCTTCTGCGCAGCTGCCTCCACTGCGGCAGTCCACTTCACATAGCGATCATGTGCGTCCGTGCGATCCGCGAACGACTTGGCGATTTTGGCATTCTTCTCCTCGGCCTCCACATGCATGCGTCGTGGCTTTGCAGCGGAGGGTGCAACGTACCGCGCGAAATGCTCGTCCAGCGCCTGACGCCCGAGCGCGAGGTACTGCTCGAACTGGTCGGATGACATGAAGAGCGACGAACCCACCGTATCAAATGTTCCCGCGCCGCCATCTGCCGGCAGCTCATGCACATTGATGTCCACACCGAGCAGGTCGCGGATGGTGTTTTTGTACTCCCGCCGGTTCAGGCGGCGCATGGCGATGTTTCCGCCGGAGTCGCTCAAGCGCCCGCGCGCGGTCACCAGCGTGCGGGAGAGATCGTCAAGGAAGTCGGTCTTTGCGCCGGGCTCCGGTTGCTTCTCGTCCTCGGGCGGCATGTCTCCCGAGTTGATGGAGTTGAGCACCTTCTGCCAGAGATCAGCCCGCTCAACCGAATCCACGGTGAAGGAGATGTTATCGAGCCGGACCTTGCCTTTCTGCTTTTCGGCATTGTGGCAGGTGAGGCAGTTGTCTTTGAAGAAGGCGCGGTGTTTGGAGTCAAGCTCAGCGTGGGGTGCTTCGGCGGCGTGAGACGGCAGCGCACCAAGCAATGACAACACGAGTGTGGCGAAGGATCGCTTCATCAGGGCAGCAGTGATGAGTTAAGCGATGAGTGGCTTCACCACGCCCGAGCTGTCGCCATGGCGCTCCGCATCGACACCCATTCCATTCAGCAGCGTGAGCCACACGTTGGCGAGCGGGGTATCCTTCGGCAGCACGAGGTGGTGGCCGAGCTTGATGTTCGCCGCGCCGCCAGTGAGTAGCGTGGGACAGTTGTCCAGGAAGTGGACAGAGCGGATGTTACTGCCATAGGCGAGGCAGGTGTGGTCAAAGAGGCTGTGGCCATCGGCTTCCTTCGTGGCCTTCAGCTTGTCGATCAGCCCTGCGAGCAACTCGCTCTGCGTTGTGTCGCGCTTCTGTGAGGCGGCCATGCGGTCGCCGGTGGTGTAGTGGCTCATATCGTGGGGCGCGACTTTGATGGCGAGGCTCTGCAACAGCGTGCCCACGGGCTGACGATACGTGAGCACGCGCGTGCTGTCCGTCTGCAGTGCGGCGACGATGAGGTCATACATCACCTGAATTTCTTCTTTACCCGCGAGGCCTTCCTTTGGCTCAGTGATCGGGGGCTTGATCTTCGGCACGCTGAGCCATTGCTCGTCTTTGCCGAGGCGCACCTCGATGTCGCGAATGCTTTGGTAGTATTCGTCAAGCTTGTCGATGTCGGTCTTGGTGAGGCCCACCTGCACGCGCCTGGCATCCTCCCGCACCGCATCTAGCACGCTGCGCTTCTGCGCCAGCATGGCCTGGCGCTCGCTCAGCGGCGTGGTGTCATTGGAAAAGAGACGATGAAATGCCGCGACGGGATTTTCCAGGCCCGCCATCGGCTTGCCGCGCACATCCCACGCCATCGACAAACCGGGACCATGCCCGGAGTTTGCCACGTCGGGCGAGTTGAGCTGGAGGGAGGCATAGCGCGTGTCTTTGCCCAGATGCGCCGCCGCAACCTGATCAGCGCTGACGCTGTTGTGAAAGCTCTGCCCCGGTTCCGCATAGCGGTTTGCGCCGGTGAGCCAGAAGGTGCTGCCCCAGTGCGCTTCGTTGGCGTACTTGTTGGAGCAGCCCTGCACCACGGTGATGTCTTTCTGGTGCCTCGCCAGCGGCTTGAGCCCCTCGGACAGCTCCCATGCAGTGCCGGTCTTCTTCACATCGGGGAACCACGTCTCATTCGTCACGCCCCAGCCGAAGCCGAGGAAGATCATGCGCTTCGGCGCAGTGACGGTCTTTGCAGACGCAAAAGCTTTGAAGCCGATGGATTCGAGCGCGGGCAGCGTGATCAATGCGGACGTGCTGCGTAGAAAGTGGCGGCGGGTTTTCATGGGGGAAAGGTATACGGAGAACAAGGAACAGTTTGAACAGAGGAATGGGGACAAAGCAGCCCGTTTTTCCTTATCTTTATGCCGCAAGTGCGGACAGAACGGAATGAACGCAGCGCGTGATTATCTATGCTAGCAGAATCAACCGCTTCGCACCTCAACGCTTGTTTGGTGCGGAGAGCATGGCGTCATGCAGGGCTTGTTCGACTGATGCTTTGCCCTTCATGGTGTCATAGTTGTAGAGCGCCTGAAAGATGCAGTCGGGATCGCGGAGAAGGCGTTCGGTGAACCACGCGTGCCAGGTGTCGTAGTCTTTGGTGCCGAGATTGAACTCGCCGATGCCGTAGCCTGTGGTGCCGAGATCTGCACGGGCCTTGGTGAGGCAGCGCATGAAGCTTGGGTTGTCGCGCAACGAATTCGTCGGCTTGCCGTAGAATGAGGGGGAGGGATTGCTGTCTGCGTTGAACTGGGAGTCCATGTTGTAACGGTCCACGCCCTGCACGATCGTATGCACAAAGAGTTTCTGGCGCGGCAGGCCAAGCGCACGCGCCGTAGATGCCAGGAAACTGAGATGCCTGCCGATGATTTTCATGAAGACGTCATACGTGTGCTGGTAGTCCAGCACGCCGCTGGTCTGAATGCCGGCGGTCTTCGCGGCGTTGTAGCCGATGATTTGTTTGTCAGCCTCCACCCACTTGGGGTTTTCCGTGCGCTGGTAGTAGCTGTTACCGTCTTTGAAGTACGCATACTGGCTGTTGGGTGTGGTCTCCCAGCCACACTTCCAGCCGACAAAAAGCCATTGCTGATCTGCGGGCAGATCCTTGAGCCACTGCACTACAATGGGTGCGAGTGCTTCATAGATGCCGCGCTCCCAGGCTTGAAAACGCGGACTCAGCAGGTTCGGATGCGGCCCAACGCGCACCATGGTGCCCCAGTTGCGCCAACAGAGCTTCACGGCGGTGTCTGGAGTCCAGCCATACCATTCCACATCAGCCACCTTTGCGGGATCATAGCCAGGCTTCTGCGGGTCATACCAGTTGAGCAGCGTCTCCGGCAACCAGTTCTCGGTATCCACCTGGATGAGCACCGGCACCTGGAGTTGCTTCGCCAAATCGAGATCGGCCTTGAGGCGAACCACATGCTCGGCGAGGCGCTCCTTGGGTGTGTAGATGATTGCCACGCCGACCTTCAATGAGGAGACCTTGCTGGCTGCGCCAAATTTGTCATGCACATAGGTCATCATCTCTGCGGCCTGAGTCCGGGAGTCGATGCTGGTGCTGTAATTGAGCAGCAGGTATTGATCCACCGCCCCCATCACCATCTCGGGTGCGCAGGTGAGGACCATGCAGAGAAGCAAGCGAAAAGTCATGACCGCAAGGATACGTAGGATTTCAGCGCCCCCCGAGCAACGGCTGCAAGCGCCCGGCATAGACGCCGTAGCCTGCAGGAGAGAGGTGGACGTTGTCCGGCGTGAAAAGCTCCGGCTTCAAGGTGCCGTCGGCATGGGTGAAATCGCTCCACAGATCAAGCACTTTCACCTTGGGATCGCTGTCGAGTTTCAGCGGATCGAGCGCGGCGTTGGTCTTCTTGATGTCTTCGTAGAAGCGATTGCCCGGAGCGTGAGCAGGTAGGATCTTTGCCACGATGATGGCGGCGGCGGGGAATTTTTCGCGCAGGTTCTTCAGGCACATCTCGATGCCTTTGGCGGCAGCCTCAATGCCAGTCTCGGGCGTGAAGAACATGTTGTTGTTGCCGATCATGAGCACGATGGACGTCGGCCGCAAACCTTCGACACCGCCGTGATCGAGCCGCCAGAGTACGTTCTGCGTCTTGTCACCACCGATGCCGATGTTGACGGCCTTGAGATCGGGGAAGTGCTTCTTCCAGGAATCACCCCACTGGATGGTGATGCTATCACCGACGAGCAGCACATCGACCGCCCCCTGGCTGGCCTGCACAGTCTTTACATGGGCCTCATGCAGCTTCAGCCACGCATCGCCGCCGAAGAAGCCCGCGCTTGGCACGACGGGCCACATCGGCGGCAAATGCTTCATGGATTCCGATCCCGGACGACGCTCAAACTCTGGCTTTAATACATACGATCTCTCTTCCACCGTCAGCGGCCAGCCTGACTTTTGAGGTTCTACCGTGATGTGCGGATAATCGAGTGCTTGACCCGAGAATGCGACAAATGTGGCAGCAAGTAGTAGGATGTGTAGTTTTTTCATAGGTTGTGAAAATCAACGGACGACGATGCGCACGGGCAGGCTCGGCGGGGTGCGAAGCGTGAGTTGGACGTCATCCGCATAGATGGATGTAAGTTTTGACGGACGCAGGTTTGGCAGTGCCGCGAGCTGGATGACGGCAAAATCTGCCTCCGCACTGACCAGGCACTTTGCCGTGACTCTTTTCCACGCCGCCGTGTGGCCGCCAAGGGTGGTCACTTCCGCAATCCCGCTGGCCACTGCGTCGGTAATATTGAGCGGCCAGGTCTCGCGCAGCTTGGTGGGGTCTCCTTTGAAGACATAGATTTTGCAGAAACACGTCACAGAAGGGCGGGTGTTCAGTGGCCGCGCATCCAGAAAGCTGGCAGAAAGTTCCAGCACAGCATCTCCATCCTTGCTCTGTGCAGCTTGCAGCGGACGCAGATCTACAAGCTGGAACACATCACACGAGATCGCTCTGCCGTTGGGATTGGCGGCATCTGGCTGCGGGCTGATGAAGCGCAGTTGCCGCCCCCCATGTCCAGCATCTCCGGCGGAGATTTCCACCGCGTCACCGCTCCACACGCCGATTCTTGCCGGGAAGCCTGCCTCCACTTGGCTGTATTCAAAACCGCCATCCACCAGGGCATGCAGCCGCTCCGAGGTCACTATCGGTGCTGCAACGGCCCAAACCAAGGAAGCGCAGAAGAGGCCGCTTACCAGCCCTGCCGCCATGGCGGCAGCCGGGTTTGTGTGCCATGCCCTTCGCTGCTTTTCAGGCAGATGACGATGGAAAGCCTCCTGGCGAAAGCGCTCATGCAGCGCCATCGAGCGCAACTGCGCCTCGGTGAAAAGCTTGCGCTTCGTGGGATCAGCCTGCATCGCGGCTTCGAACGCGGAGATCTCAGCGGCGGAGAGTGTGCCGTCCTGATGCCGCATGGCCAGTTCGAGAAAATCAGTGTCGTTCATGAGATGGCAGTGTTTTGCAGGCGTGCGCGAACGCAGTCACCGAGGCTCTTGTGCAGACGCGCGAGGGCTTGATAGACGGCCTCGATCTTGCGCCCCATGATGGCGGCCACGTCGGTGCAGTTGCGCCGCTCAAAGTAACGCAGGCGGAGCAGTTCGCGGTTGTTGGGAGTCATCTGATCGATGCAGTGCCCCAGCGCCTCCTGCATCGCGTCGGCATGGGAGGGCTGCGGCCACTCCTGGGCGAGAACCTCCAGCATTTCATCGCTCAGTCCCACATACCTGCCATCGCGTGCGCGCAGGATGTCGATGGCGCGGTTCTTCCCGGCCAGTCGTGCCCAGTTCACCACATGAGTCTCCGTTTCAAACTCCGCCGCGCGGCCCACGGCCTTGACACAGACTTCCTGAAACACGTCTTCCGCGAGGTGGAAATCCCGTGTCACGCTGGCGATGAATGCCGTGAGCGGCAAACGCTCTGCGAGCAGGATGGAGGCGATTTTTTCTGGCGGCAGCATGATCTTTCCAAGACTACGCAGAGCGCGCCAAAAACTCGACATGTCAGCCTTGATCATTTGAGATCCTTCCTTGCCACCTGCCCTAAATAACAAGCTGGCCACAGCGCCGCACACCCCTGAGCAAGCCCGAGAATATGCTGCCTGATGAGTAAGCACAGCCAGTTTACCAGGGGTGGCGAAGGCGCCGGGATTTCTCCCGACGCCTTCATTGTGGATCGACCCTCATAAGCCGGATTCTGTGTCCCCGATGCCCTTCGGCACCTGGCTGTGATCATTTATCTGTCAGGCTGATCACTCAGCCTGCCCCTGCTTTCGCAGTGGAGCGACTATTACCCGGAGGTATCCATCCCTTGCGGGACTTGCGGCCAGGCGGGCCTTTCTCCTGTTCTGTCTTGCACCGCATGAGGTTTGTCGTGCCCCCTTCCTCGCGGTTGGGGCGGTGGGCTCTTACCCCGCCGTTTCACCCTTACCCACGCTTGCGCGCAGGCGGTTTGTTTTCTGTGATACTGTCTGTGACTGCGGCTTGCACCGCAGCCCCCACGCTTTCACGTGGCATGCTGCCTTGTGGTGTCCGGACTTTCCTCTGGCATCCCCGCCTTGCAGCAGCAACACCAGCGATCACTCCGGCCGACCCGCCAAGAGAGTAACGGGCATCAGCCAAAAGGGCAAGCCAAGGCTGCGCGGAAAGAATGCCTGCAACTTTGTCCCCACCGCGAGTGTTAAACCGGCTGACCCCGCCAATGCCATGAAACTCCTGCCAACCCTCCTGCTTGCCCTCACGGTCAGTATTTCTCTGACCCATGCCGCAGACGCCCCCAAACAACGCCCTGGTGCCGGAGGTGCGGCTGCTGGACCTATGCTGCAGAAGTTTGACGCCAACAAAAACGGCGTCCTGGACCCCAACGAAAAAGAAACCATGATGAAGGCCATCCAGGAGCGCAAGGGTGGCGGTCCGAAGGGCGGAGCACCTGGCCCGAAAGGTGGAGCCCCCGGTGCCAAAGGGGGACCCGCAAAAGGCGGCGGCCAGATACAGGAAATGCTCCTGCAAAAATTTGATGCGAACAAGAACGGCGTCCTTGATCCCGAAGAAAAAGAAGCGGCGAAGAAGGCCATGCAGGAGCGCAGGGGCAAAGCTGGCGGTGCCCCCGGTACGGGAGCCCCAGCCCCAGGCGGCACCAACTCGGAGGGCGGCAGCAAGTTCCGCCGTCCGCCAGAAGCGCCCAAAGAAAAATAGTAGCTTTGTTGCTGTGCAACAATTTACAGTTCCGCATCGCCCACATCACACGGTGGCCTCATGCGGCTTGCCGTTGTGACGCGCTCAACTGTTCCACAGGAACAGGGCTACTTTGCGCTGTCCTTGAGCAGCTTCAGAAGTGTGTAGTCGGCATACTGGATGTCGTTGATCTTCCACGCACCGCCCTCCTGCGCGCAGTGGAAGGTGATGCTTTTCTTCTCTTTGAAATTCACAAAGGTCACCAGCACGGTGGACTTCCCCTCTTCCGTCTTCGCCGGGTGGATGACGAATTCCTTGATCTCCATGTCCTGGGCGTCGTAGAGCGGATCGCCATCGATCGCACCGACTTCGCCTTTGGAGTTGAGGGTGTCTTTCCAAATAAGATCGCCAAGCTCCTTCGTGAAGTAATGGTCCACCAGTGCCCGGTTCTTGTCCTGGAAAAATGGCGACGCCTTTTTCTTCTCCGACTTGTAGAGTTCAGCGACCAGCGAATCAGGCGTGGCCGCCTTGTCAGCAGCGTGAAGAGTCAGACCGCAGGAAACAAACAGCAGGAGCAGAGTCAGGAGGCGCATGCGGCTGTTATCGCCGCAAACGCGCCAAAGTCGAGTCACAGGAGCACTTTCATGCGCGCTGAAACGTTCCTGCGGTCCTCAGCTTGCAGCCGCTTCTTCCACACTGACACAGGTGCAGATGAGGTGACGGTCGCCATAGACATTGTCGATGCGCGAGACCGGCGGCCAGTACTTGGAGTCCTGCACCCACGGCAGCGGGAAGGCGGCGGCTTCACGCGTGTAGGCGTGCGGCCATTCGCTCTTCGTAACGGCGGCGGCGGTGTGCGGGGCCTGTTTCAGCGTGTTGTCCGTCGGATGATACTGGCTGCTTTCGACGCCGATCATCTCCGCATGAATGCATTGCATCGCTTCACAGAAGCGGTCGATCTCCGCCTTGCTTTCGCTCTCCGTTGGCTCGATCATGAGTGTGCCAGAAACGGGCCAGCTCATCGTCGGCGCATGATAGCCGAAATCCATCAGCCGCTTCGCCACATCTTCCACAGTGACCTTGTGGAAATGGCTGAAGTCGAGAATGCACTCGTGCGCGACGAAACCCTTGGAGCCTTTGTAGAGCGTGGGGAAATTCGCTTCAAGCTTCTTCGCGATGTAGTTGGCGTTGAGGATGGCGTACTTGGTCGCATCAACGAGGCGCGGCCCCATCATCGCGATGTACATCCATGAGATCGTACAAATGCTGGCGCTGCCCCATGGCGCGGAGCACACCGCACCTTCACGGCGGTCCGGTCGCCACGTGTGGTGCCCCGGCAGATGCGGACGCAGATGCGCGGCCACAGCGATAGGCCCCACGCCCGGCCCGCCACCACCATGCGGAATGCAGAAGGTCTTGTGCAGATTCAGATGGCAGACATCCGCGCCGATGCGCCCAGGCGAGGTCAGCCCCACCTGCGCATTCATGTTGGCACCATCCATGTACACCTGGCCGCCGTGGTCATGCACCAGACGACAGATTTCGACGATGGACTCTTCAAATACGCCATGCGTTGAAGGATACGTGACCATCAGCGCGGCCACCTTGTCTTTGCTGGCCTCCAGCTTCACCTTCAAATCATCCACAGCGATGTTGCCATGATCGTCACACGTCACCGGCACCACCTTGAAGCCGCACATGACCGCGCTGGCAGGGTTCGTTCCATGCGCAGAGGTGGGGATGAGGCAGACATCGCGGTGGTCATCGCCACGCGCTGCATGGAAGCGCCTGATCGCCAGCAAGCCGGCGTACTCGCCCTGAGATCCCGCATTCGGCTGCAATGACACGGCATCAAATCCGGTGCATTCAGCCAGCCAGCCTTCGAGATCGCCAAACATCGTACGATAGCCCTCCGTCTGATCATGCGGGGCGAAAGGATGCAGGCCGTTCACCTCCGGCCAGCTCAGCGGCATCATTTCCGCCGCAGCGTTCAGTTTCATCGTGCAGGAGCCCAGCGGAATCATGCTGCGGTTCAGCGCGATGTCCTTCGACTCCAGACGATGCAAATAACGCATCATCTCCGTCTCGGAGTGGTACGAATTAAACACCGGATGCGTCAGAATCGCGGACGTGCGGTGATGACGCGCGGAGCAGTGCAGCGGAGTGGCATCATTGAGCGCCGGCTTCTGCTGCGCCTTGGAAATGCCAAAAGCGGTGGCCAGGTTGAGCAGTTCCTCCTCACTAATGCGTTCATCGAGCGCCACACTGACAGTCGTGGTGTCGATCTTCCGCAGATTGATGCCAAAGATGAGTGCGCGCTTGAGCAGATCATCAGCGTTCGGCACGCGCACGCTGATCGTGTCAAAGAAGTCGTCGCTCAGCACGTCCAGACCTGCACGCAGCAGTTCGCCAGCAAGCCAGACCGCCGCGCCATGCACCCGGTGCGCGATGGTCTTGAGCCCCTGCGGCCCGTGATACACAGCAAACATGGATGCCATCACAGCGAGCAGCACCTGCGCGGTGCAGATGTTGCTGGTGGCCTTCTCACGGCGGATGTGCTGCTCACGCGTTTGCAGCGAGAGGCGATAAGCCGGCCTGCCGGAAGCATCCTTGGAAACGCCGATCAAACGCCCGGGAAGACGGCGCTTCAACGCATCACGCACGGCCATGAACGCGGCGTGTGGTCCGCCAAAACCCAGCGGCACGCCGAAGCGCTGGCTGTTGCCCACGCAGATGTCCGCTCCGAATTCACCCGGCGGACGCAGCACCGTGAGCGCCAGCAGATCGGCGCTGACGATAAACAAGGCTCCCGCCTCATGGGTTTCAGCAGCCAGTTCGGCAAAATCATGAATCACGCCCTGCGTGTCAGGGTATTGAACAAGCACAGCAGCCAGCCCCTTGGTGCCGCCGTGCTTCCATTTCAGCACATCCCCCACTTCCACGCGGATGCCCAGTGCATCCATGCGTGTGCGCACCACTTCTATATTGTACGGGTGGCACTGATCAGAGACAAACACTCGGGATGCTCCGGACACCTGCGCCACGGCCAGCCCCAGAGCCTCGGCGCACGCGGTGCCTTCATCGAGCAGCGAGGCATTCGCAACATCGAGCGCCGTGAGGTCGCGGATCATCGTTTGAAAATTGATCAGAGCCTCCAGGCGGCCCTGTGCGATCTCCGCCTGATACGGTGTGTAGGCCGTGTACCAGCCGGGATTTTCAAGAATGTTCCGCTGGATGACCGGAGGCGTGAAGGTGTCGTGGTAGCCGAGCCCGATGAAGGAGCGCATGACCTGGTTGAGCCCCATGATCTGCCGCATGCGGCGCAGTGCCTGCTCCTCGCTCAGCGGCGGCGCCAGATTCAGCGGCTCACGCACGCGAATGCCTTCCGGCACCACCTGGTCGATCAGTGCATCGAGCGTTTTGAAACCAAGCGTTTGCAGCATGCTCTCCGCCTCGGCGGCAGAGGGACCTATGTGGCGGCGGGAGAAATCAGTGGGCATCGAAATCAGAGCGGTTTTGGGGAGGCCGCCACGGTATCTAGCCAGAGGCCGGTGTCACTTGCCAAACAACGCCCAGAACTTTTTCTCGGAAGCCTTTTGCTTGCCCTTGGCCTCGCGCAAAAAAGGTGCCAGCGCGGCCAGGTTCAAAAGCATGTGGTTGATGAACTTAAACGGTGCGCGCAGCGGGCGCTCGAAATCCACAAAGAGCACCACACGGTAGCCATCGGTGTCGTTCCAGACTTCATGATTATAAGTGTCGTCAAAGATAACCGCGCTGCCCTCCTGCCAGGAATAGACCTGGTCGGCGATGCGGATGCGGCACTGCTGGCGCGGCTCCGGCACCATCAGTCCGAGATGCATGCGCAGCACACCCGCGAAAGGGCCACGGTGCTCCGGGATGTGCTTGTTCGGCGAAAGGATGGAGAAGAAGCCGGTCGTACAGCCTGGAATCTTGGCCAGCACATTCATGGTTTCCGGGCAGTGGCGGGCGTTTTCCTCGCAGTCCAGTCCGACCCCTTTGAGAAAGAAGGTCTTCCATTGGTCATCTCCCTGGATCATGCCGACTTCCTTCACGATGTCCTGAAAGCTGGGCATCGCATCGCGGTATTTCATCACCGCGTCGAGTTCGGCGCGCACCTTCCGCCAGTCCGCCTCGACATCCTTGACCCAGGGGAAGTGCCGCGAGTCATAGATCGGCGGATCGCCGTGAATGGAACAATGTGCAATGACCGCCTCGACGAGATCCTGCACGCGGTTGGTGAAGCGCTCCATCCAGCCGCTGGCTGGGAATGTCCGGTGACGGCGGTGATAGGCATCAATCGGCTTGAGCTGAAAGCCAGCCGGAACTGTGGCAATGGATGAGGATGCTTCGGGGGGCATGGGTCAAAAGTCCGTGCGAGTAACGAATCTGTCACTTTTCGCAGTCAAAAAAGGCGCGTCAACCGCTCAAAACTGCACCTGGCTCAGGCGATGTGCTTGCCGTAGGCGGCAGCGTCCATCAGCGCTTCAAATTCCGCAGGATTCGAGGGATTGATTTTGAAAATCCAGCCGCCGGAATAGGGATCACGATTGAGGAGACCCGGATCACCAGTCAGCGCCTCATTGATGGCCACAATCTCTCCGGCCACCGGTGCGTAGATGTCACTCGCTGCTTTGACCGACTCGATTACGCAGACCTGCTGTCCTGCACTGACCTGCGTGCCCACTTTGGGAGGGTCCACAAAAACCACGTCAGTCAGCTCCGCTTGCGCATGATCCGTGATGCCGGCAGGAGACGGGCTTTGGGTGGGATCGATCCATTCGTGAGAATCGCGGTAGCGGAGTTGTTCAGGGACGTTGCTCATGAGGAAGTCGGTTGGAAATTAGACTGCGGGTTTGCGATAAAACGGCTTTTTCACCACTTCCGCCGGGAAACGACGCCCGCGGATTTCGATTTCAAGCGTGCTGCCGATCGTGGCGGCGCTCAGCGGCACATAGGCCATGCCGATGCCCGCTCCAAGGCTGGGAGACTGCGTGCCGCTGCACACCTCGCCGATGATCAGCCCGTCAAATGCCACGGGGTAATGCGGCCGTGGTGGCGGTGCCGCGCCGGTCATGCGGAAGGCGGCCAGTTTGTCGGGCAGTCCGGCGGCCTTTTGCGCCACCAGCGCCTCACGACCAGTGAAGTCTCCTTTGTCCAGATCCACAAAGAAGCCGAGCCCAGCCTGCAGCGGTGTGCGCCCTTCTGAAAGATCGTTGCCATTCAGCGGATAGCCCATCTCTAGACGCAGCGTGTCACGGGCTCCGAGCCCGCAGGGCATGCCACCGGCAGCCTTCACGGCATCCACAATTTTGCGGAACCACCCCTCAGCGGACTCCATGGGCATGAAAAACTCGAAACCTTCCTCCCCAGTGTAGCCGGTCCCGCAGAGCCACATCGGCCCGTTGTCGGTCATGGTGACGAGGATGGTGTTGTGCTCGGGAAAGGATGTACCATTCCCAAAGACCGCCGCCGCCACTTCGCGTGCCTTGGGGCCCTGGATGGCCAGACCGGCGGTGAAATCACTCGCGTTGGCCATCATAACCTGATCATCCTTGTTGAGCTGGGTTTCAAGATGAGCCCAGTCTGCATCAATGCGCGAAGCATTCACGACGAGGTAAAATTCACGCTCGCTGGTGCGGTAGGCGATCAGGTCGTCAATCACGCCGCCAAGTCCGTTCAGCAGCAGGGTGTACTGCCCCTGGCCTGGCTGCAGTTTCGTAATGTTGTTTGTCAGCACCCGGTTCAGAAAGGCTTCGGCACCAGGGCCGCTCACGATGAACTGCCCCATGTGCGAGATGTCGAACACACCCACGCTCTGCCGCACAGCTTTGTGCTCGTCGACGATCCCGGTGTACTGCACCGGCATGTCCCAGCCGGCAAAGGGCACCATGCGTGCGCCCATTTCCACATGCACGGCGTGGAGGGGAGTTCGGCGAAGGGGGGCGGGATCGGACACGGCGCGCATGTTGTGAAGCGCGGGGACTTTGTCAATTCGCACGGCGTTTTGAGCAAAGATCAAGCTGGCAATGTCATTTGCAGCCCCCCGTATTCGTTCCATATTTTCGTCCCCCCCTTCCGCCCGCCAAAAAAAAGCCCCAACCATGGCAGCACCTTTCCTCACCCAGGACTTTCACATCCGCTGGTCCACACTGACCCCCGAACACATCGAAGCCGACATCCGCTCCGCCCTTGAAAAAGCGCAGGCGAATCTGGATGCGGTCATTGATCAGGATCGCGGCAAACTGATGAACTTTGATTCCGTCGTGCTCGGTCTCGACGAATGCACCCGTGAACTGAATGAAGCCTGGGGTCTCGTGACGCACCTCGATTCACTGTGCAACTCCCCCGCCCTGCGTGAGGCGCACAACAAGATGCTGTCGGAAGTCAGCTCCTTCTTCGCCAAGATCCCGCTCAACGAGCATCTCTGGGACCTGTTTGTCACCTACAGCAAGACCGACGAGGCAAAACAGCTCACGCCCGTGCGCAAACGCGCCCTGCAGGAAGCCATGGAAGGCTTCATCGAGGCCGGTGCCGACCTGCCGCCGGACAAAAAGAAGCGCGTCGAGGAAATCGAAGCCGAGCTCTCCAAGTTCACGCAGAAGTATTCCGAGAACGTGCTCGATTCGACGAACAAATGGGTGCTGCTCATCGAAGACGTGGATCGTCTCAAGGGGCTCCCGCAGACCGCCATCGACGCCGCCAAGGCGGATGCGCTGGCAAAAAACCTCGGCACGCCAGAGCACCCGGTCTATCGCTTCACGCTGAAGGCCCCTTCGATGATTCCGGTCATGGAATACCTCGAAGACGAAGGCATCCGCCGTCAGGTCTGGGAAGGTTCATGCAGCATCGGACGCGGTGGCGAACATGACAACACCGAGCTCGTCTGGAACATCCTCCGCCTGCGCCACGAGAAGGCGCAGATCATGGGCAAGGCAAACTTCGCCGATCATGTGCTGCATCATCGCATGGCCAAGAACGGCCAGAGCGCCCTCCGCTTCATCACGGACCTCTATGGGCGGGTGCACGATGCCTTTCAGCGCGAAACCATCGAACTTCAGGAGTTCCGCGCCGACAACGCCCACCAGACCGTCGATCTGTTCCAGCCTTGGGAAGTCGCCTTCTGGAGCGAACGCCAGCGCAAATCTAAGTACGATTTTGATGAAGAGGAACTGCGCCCCTTCTTCCCCATCGACAAAGTGCTCAACGGCATGTTCCAGCTGGCGGAGAAGGTCTTCGACCTCAGCATCGTCAGCCGCGAGGTCGTTTACGTCGAGCCCGGCAAAGAAGCACCGGCCAACGTCAGTCCCTTGCCCGGCAAAGCAGGCCCCGTGGAGGTCTGGCACCCGGAAGTGAAGTTCTATGAAGTGCGCAATGAAAAAGACGTGCACATCGGCTCCTTCTACGCCGACTGGCATCCGCGCGACTCCAAGCGTGGTGGCGCCTGGATGAATTATCTCAGGATGGGCGTGCCTCCCAGCGGCGAGCGCGACCGCCGCCTGCACCTGGGCCTCATTTGCGGCAACATGACGCCGCCCGTCGATGGCAAGCCCGCGCTGCTCACGCATGATGAAGTCACCACCGTCTTCCATGAATTCGGCCATTTGCTGCACCAGCTCTGCGGCAACGTGGAAATCCCTTCGCTCAATGGGGTGAGTGTTTACTGGGACTTCGTGGAACTGCCCTCGCAGCTCATGGAAAACTTCTGCTGGGAGCGTGAGAGCCTCGATCTCTTCGCCCGCCATCATGAAACCGGTGAAACCATTCCCCCGCGTCTCTTCAAAAAACTGCTGGCCGCCAAGAACTACCGCAGCGGCAGCGACATCATGCGTCAGCTCGCTTTCGGCAAGCTCGATCTCGAACTGCACATGCACCACGCCACGGATGAAGGTGCAGACCTCGACAAGCTCGCCCGCTCCATTCTCAAAGGCTACATCATGGAGCTTAAAACCGAGCAGCCGACGATGGCGCGTCGCTTCGGCCACCTCTTCAGCAGCCCCGTCGGTTACGCCGCCGGCTACTACAGCTACAAGTGGGCCGAAGTGCTGGATGCCGATGCCTTCACCCGCTTCCAGCAGGAAGGCGTGCTCAATCCCACCGTGGGCCGCGAGTTCCGCGACACGATCCTGAGCAAGGGCAACTCCGAAGACCCCGCGAAACTCTTCCAGAACTTCATGGGCCGCGATCCCGATGCCATGGCGCTGCTCGTACGCGCCGGACTGGCTTGATCCTCACTCATTCCTCACCCGCCCTCGATACGCGAGGGCGAAGAACATACAGACCGCGGCGGTCAGCGCCGTCTCTCCCCACCAGAAGCGGGGCCAGTTGGTGATTTGGTTCTGCGTGCAGGCTGCATACCACCAGCCGCCACCGAGATAGCCGATCAGATTGCCCACCCCTCCCATCAGCATGGCCAGCAGCGCCTGCGCACGCACCCGCCATTTCGGATCAATGCGTTCTTCCAGGTAGATCTGGGTGGTGATGAAATAGAGCGTGTAGGCAAAGCCGTGCAGGAAGGTGCCAAACATCACGGTGGGCAGCGTGTTGAACGTGTTGAAGGAATAGCGGACGACACATATCGCGATGCCCGAAAGGAAGACCCATTTCAGCCGAAAACGTGCCATCACTCCCGCCAGCAAGAGCATGACCAGCACCTCAGTCGTCTGACCAAGCGATATGACCGCGGAGATGTGCTGCACCCCGAGATCGTGCAACTGACGCGAGGTGTACGGGTAGAACGCCGCCAGCGGGATGCAGTACAAGGCCGCCGTCAGGAAGACGACACGATGATCGCGGTGGATCAGCAGTCCGAGGGCATCCAGGCCGAGGATCTGTTTCCAGGTGCGGTGCTGCACGATTTCGCCGGGCGGAATCATCGGCAGCCGCCAGGTCAGGGTCATCACCACCAGCCACAAGCCCGCAGCCGTGATACCCGCCACCAGCGAGGCATCAGCCCGCAGCACAAAACTCACGATCCAGCAGCCGACCATCCAGCCCGCCGTGGCGCAGGCACGCAGCGGTCCAAACTGCTGCTTGGTGTCATGCAACTGGGAGAAAACAATGCTGCTCGTCAGGCTCCACACCGGCGTGGCCACCAGGGTGTGCACCTGCGCACAGATCAAGACCATCACATCACTCCAGCCCCACTCCAGGGACCCGCAGGTGATGAACAGGGCAATGCTCGTCGCCGCCGCCAGCCAGCGCAGCAGCAGCACCGGCGAGTGCTTCTGATCCGCCAGTGCTCCCACGAACAAAGGCGAAATGAACGCTGCAATGGCGGTGGTGGCAAACACCCACGGCACGAGGTGCCCGCGACCATGCGCATTGAACACGTTCGCCAGCGGCACACTCCACATCCCCATGGGCATCGCCGTGCAGAAAAACAGCGTCGCCAGCGATTTGCGGCTGGCTTTGGCATCCGGGGCGGGGTTGGACATCGTTGTTTATTTTTGAAATAGACCTGCTCTCAAAAAGATTGTCATTTTGATCCGGCGAGCGCAGCGTCCCCAGTGGCAAGGCGGGAGCGCCGCCTGCTGTTTGAAAACAACAGGCAAGCGACCAACGCCGCCAATGGGGACGCTCCGCCGCCGGGCAATGTGACAAGGTTTTTGAGATCAGGTCTAAGCCGGGAGGCGGGAAACTCCAACAACGAGTCTGCAAAAAGCGAAGGTTGCACCCCGGGCCCACCTTTCCATCTTCCGCGACCTTTCTCCCTCCCCTACCAACCTCTCTTTCTCATGGAAAACGTCATCATCATCGGCACCGGCTGCGCCGGCTACACCGCAGCCATCTACACCGGCCGCGCCAACCTGAAGCCTCTGATCCTTTCCGGCAACATGCCCGGCGGCCAGCTCACCACGACCACGGAAGTCGAGAACTTCCCCGGTTTCCCCAATGGCATCATGGGCCCCGAGCTGATGATGAACATGCAGACGCAGGCGGAAAAGTTTGGCGCACGCATCGAGTACTCCCTCGTCAGCAGCGTCAAAAAGACCGCCGCCGGCCACTTCGAAGTGCACACTGAGGGTGGTACCATCTATGAATCCCACACGGTGATCGTTGCCACGGGTGCCTCCCCCAAGCATCTCGGCCTGCCCAATGAAAAAAGCCTCATCGGCCGTGGTTTGACGAGCTGCGCCACCTGCGACGGCGCTTTCTACCGCAACGTCCCCGTCTGCGTCATCGGCGGTGGCGACAGCGCCTGTGAAGAGGCCGGATTCCTCACCAAATTCGCCAGCACCGTTTATTTGATCCATCGCCGCGACTCCCTGCGTGCCTCCAAGATCATGGCCGACCGCGCTCTGGCCAATCCGAAGATCAAGCCGGTCTGGAATTCGACCGTCGCTGAATACCTCACCGACGAGAAAGGCGAAATGCGCGCCGTGACTCTCGAAAACCTCGTCACCGGCGAAAAGAGCGAGCTGGAGCTGAAGTGCGTCTTCGTCGCCATCGGCCACGTGCCGAACGGCCAGTTCCTCGGCGACCTTGTCGACACCGACGAAGGCGGCTACATCCTGCAGACTGAAGGCACCCGCACCAAGACCGAGGGCCTCTTCGCCGCCGGTGACGTGGCCGATCACGTCTATCGTCAGGCCATCACCGCCGCCGGCCAGGGCTGCGCCGCAGCTCTCGAAGCCGAGCGCTACCTCGCCGACCACGGCGTGCACTAATCTCTGCGCCAGACACCGCGCCTCCTCACTCGGTGAAGAGCACGCGGTGAATCGGCGCTGGATACGGTACATTCGGGCCTTTGGCCTCGGTCCAGAGGATGCGGTTCAGGGCGTCCTCGGGGGCCTCGACGTATTCGTCAAAGTCCATCATCGCACTGGCTTTGGCACCAGGAGAAGCGGCGGTGTTTTTCGCCAGCAGGTCCACCTTGGGCTGCTTCTCAGTGTATTGGCTGAGGCTGGGTTCATTGGTGAAGCACCGGAACATCGGTGTGGCTCCGGCATCGTACTGCGTCATGGGCGGCAGGCCGAGGATGAGCTCCATGGTGCGGATCATGCTGGCGGTGGTGTAGAGCGTGTGGTCGATGCTGTGCTGTTTCACCCACGGACTGATCACGGAGCCAATGGTGCGGTGCGCATCCACATGGTCGGGGCCGTTCTGCGCATCGTCTTCGATGACAAAGATGGCCATCTGCTTCCAGAACTTGGACCGCGTGGCTGCAGCGATGATCTTGCCAAAGGCCAGATCATTGCTGCCAACACAGGCAGCGGGCGTGTGGGCGCCGGGAGTGGTCCCTTTGGTGTGGTTCTCGCCGAGCGCCATGATGGTGAAGCGCGGCAGCTCACCGGTCTTCTCAGCCTCGTGCAGGTCATCAATCCAGTGCTGGCACTTGTCCATGTCGCGCGGCTCGCTCCACTTGCCGCGGTTGATGCTGGGCACCCGCTGCGCGCCTTCGCCATAGGTTTTGAAGCTGACGCCGGCGCGTTTGCACTGGTCCCACAGGTAGCCCGCCGTGGGTGTTTCGAGTTCGTCATTGCCGGGGAGTTTGTCTTTGCGGGAGGAGTAGCTCAGCGTCCATGAGCGCTGGTTCCAGTCTGTGGCCATGGCAGCATCACACCAGCTGTGACCGTCCACGCTGACCTCGCCGTTGCAGTAGAGATTGTCGAGCAGCACATAGTCACGCGAGAGCTGATGCTGGTTCGGTGTGACGTCCTCGCCGTAGAGCGTGATGCTGGGGTCGCCATTGCCGATCGGCTTGCCCTTGGCATCCTTCATGTCTCCGAGCACCTGGTCATAGGTGCGGTTTTCCTTGATGATGTATAGCACATACTTGATGGGGCATGGAGCGCCCACTTTGTCCGGAATGACGCAGTCGTTCGGCTTCTGCGCCGCACGCAGCATCTCCGGGGTGTAGGGCGAGTTCTTCCTCACCTGAGCGGTGAAGCTGGTCATCTGTTTGTCATCGGGTTTGGCGATGAAGCTGACGCTGCCGTCCAGGGTGCGTCCTGGATGGATCGCCTTCTGCTTTGCTCCTGGCTTGAGCTCGCCGTCTCTGCTGGGGTCTGGATTTGCACTGACCCCCTTGCCATTGCCGACAAGCAGCGTCCCGCCGTCAGGGCTTACCGCGAGCGAGGTGGGATACCAGCCCACAGGGATGAAGCCTTCCACCGTGCTGATTTTTTCCGCATACTTCTCACCGGGTTCATTGAGGGAGTCGCCGATGTTCACCACCATCACGCAATTGTTGTCCGCATTGGCGACAAACAACGTCCTGCCATCAGGAGACACCGCCAAGGCGTCTGGTGTGCTGCCTTCTGGCGACTGGGGGTACAGGGATGCCGAGATGATCTCCCGCGTACCGTCCCACAGCCGGCGCGAGGAGTCCGCGTCTTCGCCTTTCTTTTCCAGCGCGCGTGTTTGGATCACATGCACCGTGTTGTCTCCCGCACAGGCGACGAACAGCCGCCCGTCCGGAGCCAGCGCCAGGTCATTCGGGCGCACCCCCACGCTCAGATCGCGCAGTTTTTTTCCGCTGGTCGTGTCCACCACAGACACGCTGCGCGCGCCCCAGTTGCTCACATACAGATGGCGTTTGTCCGCCCCGAACTGGCATGAGTGCGGATGCTGGCCCACGGCCAAGGTCTGCTCCACCGCCAGCGTCTCGGCATTCAAAACCCACAGCTCATGATTCGCCTCGTTGCAGACATACAGCCTGCCGTCCCCTGGATGCACCGCGATGCCTGCCACAAATTTGGGCGCCCCCTCCTTAGCGATCTTGACTGAATTCAAAGGAGCGAGCACGCCATCTTCGTATTTGAATACATGCACCTCGCCCGAGGCTCCGCCGCTGACAAACAACCGCCGGCCCTCCCGGTCAAACGCCATTCCACTCCAGGTGTGCGGAATGGGAATGAACTGCGTTTGCTTCTGCTCCGCCACACTGAGCACCGCGATGCCCGGACTGTTGTAACCCGCGCATACTGCGATCACCGCCTTGCCATCGGGGGCCATGATCATCTTCAGCGGCATGTCGCCGGGCAGCGCCACCTGGCTGCCGGCCGGTGAGAGCTTCCAGCCGTTGAACAACGTCCCGTTGCCAGGCAGTTGCTGGGCCGAAGGACCTTTGGAGGGCGATTCAGCGAAGGTAAGGGTGACAAAGGCAAGTGGCAGAAAAATGCGGAGCATGGTCATCAAACGCATGGAATCGGGGTTTTTCGCTTCAATGAATGCTTCCATTTAGTCACGCACAGTGCCAGTTCTGACCGGTTCTCCCGCCCCTGATTCGGCACGCCACGCCTTGATTGAGGCTGGACAGACGCGCCGTGGCAAGGCATATGATCGCGGCTTTCCAAGCCGCGCACACGTAAACCCTACGCATGAGTCAATTGGTAATCCCCCAAGTCCTCCGCCTTACCCTTCTTTCCGCCCTCGCCCTGCTGGCATCCTGTCAGAGTTCGGGTTCACGCGGACAGACGCAATATCTCGAAGCCTTCTCGACAGGCAGCGTACCGCATTCCGCGTTGTACAACGCCGATCAGGACTCCTACTGGGATGGCGATGGCATGTCCGGTGCGCCCAGCATCATCATTGATATCAGCGATCAGAAGGCCTACTTCTACAAGGGCGGCACGCTCGCCGGCGTCTCTGCTCTCTCCACCGGCGACGAACGCCATGCGACCAAAACCGGCAACTTCAAGGTCTTCGAGAAAGACCAGTGGCACAAATCCAACCTCTACGGAGACTTTGTGGACAGCGCAGGCAATGTCGTCGTGGCCAATGTGGACGTCACCAAGGACAAGGCACCTCCCGGCACACGCTTTGAAGGCTCCAAAATGCACCACTTCATGCGCTTCGTCGGCGGCATCGGCATGCACGAAGGGTTCCTCCCCGGCTACGCCGCTTCTCATGGCTGCGTGCGTATGCCGCCGCACATGGCGGCCATTTTTTATAACAACGTCACCAAAGGCACCCCCGTCACGGTTCGTCCTTGATGATTTGCTGCTGCCGAAAGCATGACACCGGAAACACCGCTCGAAATCGGCCCTACCGATGTCAGCAGTCTGCTGAAGCGTCCCGGTGCGCGCACCTTCAGGCTCATCGACTGCCGTGAAGAAAGCGAATGGCAGATCTGCCACCTGCCTGGCGCGCAGCTCGTTCCCCTCTCCCGCTTCGGCGAACTGGTGCCGCAGGTCTTTACCGATACGCAGGAACACCTCATCATTTACTGCCACCACGGCATGCGCAGCCTGCGCGCAACACAGTTTCTGCGGCAGCATGGCTTCGTCCACGCCCAGAGCATGCACGGCGGCATTGACGCCTGGTCGGACATGGTCGACCCCGCCACGCCACGTTACTGACACACATCCCGGCTGAGTTTGCTGTGGCACATGAAGGCTGCGCAGCTATCCTCCACGCCCCCCCCGCACGCATGGTTCGACTTCTCACACAGCAAGGACAGCTCATCGACTGGAACGACGAAAAGACACATCCGTTCCCGGACAATCTCGTTTTTCTTGATCTGCTGAACCCCGGCCGCGCCGAGGAGATTGAGGCGGAAAAATGGCTCGAGTACCAGCTCCCGACGCGTGAAGAAATGCAGGAGATCGAGGAATCCAGCCGACTCTACACCGAAAAGGGCACGCTCTACATGACCGCGTGGCTGCCCGTCGGGCTGGACACTCCGGACCCTGACAACACCTCCATTTCCTTCGTCATCGCTCCAGACTGCCTCACCACCGTGCGCTATGCCGATCCGCTGTCCTTCCGCATCCTCGTGGATCAGGCGAAACGCCAGTGCAGCACGCCCCTGACCAGCGATGCGGTCTTTCTGCTGCTGCTGGAGCTCATCGTCGCCCGCATCGCCGATGCGCTGCAGGGAGTCGAGGGCGACATGAAAAAAATTTGCCGTGACATCTTCAGTCTCGACCCGAACAAAGCGCAAGCATCTGTGGAAAAAGACCTCAGTGATGTCGTCAAGCTGCTGGGCCGCCGCAGCGCCCTCGTCGCCAACGTGCGCGAAAGCCTGCTCAGCATCAGCCGCATGCTGCAATATTTCCTCAACAACGCCGCCACCTGGATGCGTGGTGACCTCGCCGCGCAGTTCCGCAGCGTCATGCGCGACATCAAGAGCATGGACGACTACACCAACCAGCAGACACAGGAGATGACCTTCCTGCTGGAGTCCACCCTGGGCCTCATCAACATCCAGCAGAACCAGATCATCAAGATCTTCACCGTCGCCAGCGTGCTCTTCATGCCACCGACCCTCATCGCCAGCATCTACGGCATGAACGTCGGCCTCCCCGCCGCCGAAAATGGCTGGGCCTTCGTCCTCGTCATGCTCATGATCGTCCTCTCGGCGATCCTGCCCATCGTCTACTTCAAGCGCAAGCGGCTGCTCTGAAGCGGGCCGCACTTTCTCTTGCAGTCAGTTGATCACGCCCCATCGGCCTCATCATCGGGTGCTTGGTCCACATCCTGGCCATACGCATCGCAAAACTGACGGAAGAGAATGTACAACACCATCTCCTTCATGGAGAAAACATGATGAGGCCTCGCAATATAATCCCCGCCCGTTTTCTCCGCCATTTTTAATGCCATCTGGGGGATCATGACGGCGCCCTGCTTGCTGAGATGCCGGTAGTAACCTGGATTTTTCATGTCATCTTTCGCGACATACTGCACGCAAAACTTGCCATCCATATCATTGTATAAAACCGAGATGTCCACCGGGCAGCGGTAGTCACAGCCATCCTCGCCGCAGGTGAAAACATTGAGCCGTTGCTCCAGGACCTCATCCTTGAGATGCGGGTCAACCTTCACATTGACGGAAGCCCACAGGTTAACCTTCTGAGTGACGGCACATTGAGGACAGGTGACCTCCACAGTTTGAAGCATGGACATGCCCGTTTATGTCATGGAAATCAGTGCCCCGGCAAGTCCAATATGCAGGCTCCTGCTCAGGCCTCTCTCCGAAGGACTTTCTAGAACTGGTAGCTGAAGCGGATGCTGCCAAAGTGTGCCTGCAGATCATGACGGAAGAACTGCCCCTGGTAGGACAACATGAGGCTGAACTGCTCGCTGAAAGCCAGGCTCAGCCCCAGGCCCGCCACCAGATAATCCTGGCCGGGAGTCTGATTGCCTCCCGAGGACGAGAACGGCACATTGATCAGTGACACGCTCGTGCCGTTGTTATTTTTGATGTTCTGCCGCTCATAGCTCAGGCGCAACTGCGGTGTGATGGTCGCAAAGTTGGTCTTGATCTGCTTGGAGGCGGACCAGCCCACACGGCTGACCAGAGACTGGTAGCTCTGGGCGCTGTAATGCAGCGCCGCCAGTCCCCCTCCTGTTTCGCTGTAAGCGTCCACTGAGCCATGCAGATAGTCCACCCCGGCAAAGGGACCGGTGACCAGCGTGTTGTTCTGGAAGCGGAAGTTCCAGCCAGTGTTGTACTGCACCGAATGTGTATAAGTGCGCGTCGAGCCAAAGGCCGTCGGGAATGGCAGCCCTGGATTGCGGATGGAATCCATTTGATAGGTTCCAAAGCTGTAGAGCAAGCTGTTCCAGGAGCTGCCACGCACATAGGAGATGTAAGCTGAGAGCGCCGGACCTTCGAGATGCAAACTGCCTGCATTGCCCGTGTACCCCTGGGTGCTCTCCAGGAAGGACGCGGCAAAACCGAGCGTCAGACCACGTGACAAATGACGCTCGACACCAGCGCCGGAGGCCCAGGAGTCCACCTGCACGCCTGACTGACTGCGGATGGGGTTGAGTTTGACATTGCCGTAGTTCACGGTGGCGAAAACTTCCCACTGGCGGGAACGGAGCACGCGTTTGGCGATGGGCGAGGCCTTCTTCGGATCGCCATCTCCCTGACTGACAACAACACCTTCATCGAGTGAGGCCGAGATGGAGCCAGGATCTTCTTCACCACCGCCAGACCGGAGGTTGAAGAGGTGGCCGTTGAGGTCAGATGTGACGGTGTTGCCGCCTGAGATCAGCGCCTGCCCTTCGACGGCGGCCAGAGCCAGGCCACCGTTCGTGTCGATGATGGAGAACACCCCATTGCTTTGATCGAGAAAACTGGTGACCCCTCTCGCGAGATGAAGGCTGCTGTCATTCAAGGCCAGCGTCGAAACGAAGCCACCTGCATTGGCATCGCCTGCATTGAGATGGACAAGCTGCCATTGGTCTCCCCCATGGAAGTTCGTCATGCCATTGGGATTACCAATGACGACAGTGGCGCCGGCTGTGGCGTCAATCTTTCCATGCAGATTGATGGAATCCGAGGACGTGGTGTTGCTGAGGTTGTTGCCCAAACCTGCGCCAGTGAACAAATCCAATCGAATCAGGCTGCCAGTGCCAAGAACAACGGCACCTGCGCCGGATGTGGTGAGCGCAAAGGTCGAAGCCGTTGCAGGAACTCCAGGATCGCCGACACTAAGCGTGCCATTGATCAGTATGGACTGGTTCACCGCCGTGGTGATGCCACCGGTTCCAGCCAGCATGCTGTCGCTGCTGAGATCCAACTGCGTCGTGGTCACCGCCGCATTGGCCACCAGAACCGCATTGTTTTGCACCGTGGTGGGGCCGTTGTAATTGCTGTCCGCACTGACAACGACGTTGGTGGCATCCACCACAAGATCGGAGTTGGCGCTGGAGCCGCTGATGCCCGTGCCGCTCACATAAACTGTCCCTCCCCCCGTGATGGTGAGAACGGTGCCGTCTTTCACCAGACCGCCGGTGAGGTTCAAGATGCCGCCACCCGCATTGATGCTGGCATCCGTGGCAGCAGTGATTGCTCCTGTGTAGGTGCTCGTGCCGCTGTTGCGCAATGCACCGCCATTGCCCACACCCTTGCCATTGAGAGTGAGTGCTTCTGCAGTGCTGTAGTTCACGTTGTTGAGCAGCAGTGTCGCGCCATTGCTCACACTGGTGCCTGCGGCTGCTGTGCCCAGCGCATTGTTGCTGGTCACTTCCAGTGTGCCGGAGCGGACATTCGTCGCACCTGCATACGTGTTGGCGCCATTGAGTATCAGGGTGCCGCTCCCGGCCTGGGTCACCCCACCGCTGCCGCTGATCACACCGGCAAAGTCAGTTCCCTGAGTCAGCGTATCCGTGCGATTGAAGGCCAGCGTGCCATTGTTGTTAAGCACACTGCTGCTGGAGAGCGAACCCGTGGTGCCACCATCGCCGATCTGCAATGTGCCTGCACTGATGGTTGTAGCACCGGTGTAACTGTTGGCCCCACTCAGCACCCAGGTGCCAGGGCCAGACTTTGTCAGCGAAGTGGCACCGCCGTTGTCAGTGATCACTGCGGCAAGGGTGTTGCTGCCGGAATTAGTTCCGGTGAGCAGCAGGCTGCGTGCACCACTCTGGCTGTTGAAGTCCATGCTGCCGGTGTTGGTGAAGTTCACGGCTCCGGTGCCGGAAGCGTCCAGGGTGCCACCGTTGGTGCCAACGCTGAACAACCGGTCCGTGCTGACTGCACCGCCGGTGTATTGCAAGGTGCCGCCGTTGATGACCAGGTTGGGCGCCACATTCGTCGATGCCCCCAGATTGCTGCTGCTGCCACCATTGGCGATAACAGCCACGCTGAGCACTCCAGCATTGATCGTCGTGCTGCCGGTGTAAATGCTGTTTCCACTCAGTGTCGTGGTGCCTGAGCCTGCGTTTGTGAGCGAGCCGCTGCCACTGATAGCATTGGCAAGGGTGATGGCATCCGAACGGTTGATAATGAGGCTGCCATTGTTGGTCACAGCTCCGGTGCCGAGCGTGCCAGTCGTACCACCCGAACCCACCTGCAGCACCCCGGCACTGATTGTGGTGGTTCCGGCGTAGGTGTTGGTGCCAGTGAGCACCCAGAAACCCGTGCCGGATTTCGAAAGATTCGTGGCACCGCTGTTGTCAGCAATCACTGCGGCAAGGATGTTGCTGCCGGAATTAGTTCCGGTGAGGGTGAGTATGCGGGTGCCGCTCTGACCGTTGAAGCCCATGCTGCCGGTGTTGGTGAAATTCACCGCTCCCGTGCCAGAGGCGTCAAGAGTGCCACCGTTGGTTCCTACGCTGAAAAGATGATCCGTGCTGACATCCGCGCCGGTGTATTGCAAATTGCCGCCGTTGAGCACCAGGTTGGCCGCCGCACTGGTGGATGCCCCCAGGTTGCTGTTGCTGCCACCATCTGCGAGGACAGCCACACTGAGCACGCCGGAGTTGATCGTTGTGCTGCCGGTGAAACTGCTGATTCCACTCAGCGTGATGGTGCCAGCGCCCGCCTGCGTGAAAGAACCGGCACCGCTGATGGTGTTGGCGATGGTGATGGCATCCGAACGGTTGATGACAAGACTGCCGTTGTCGGTCACCGCACCGCTTCCGAGCGTGCCTGCGATGCCACCGTTGCCGACCTGCAGCACTCCGGCGCTGATGCTTGTGATGCCGCTGTAGCTGTTGGATCCTGTGATCACCCACGTTCCGAGGCCGGATTTCGTCAGTGCCGTTGCACTACCATTGTCGCCAATCGCTGCGGCGAGAGTATTGCCGCCGGTGTTCGTGCCGGTGAGGGTCAACGTTCGGATACCGCTCTGGCCATTGAAGCCCATGCTGCCGGTGTTGGTGAAGTTCACTGTCCCGGTGCCAGAGGCGTCAAGAGTGCCGCCGTTGGTTCCCACGCTGAAGAGCCGGTCCGTACTGACATCCGCCCCGGTGTATTGCAAGGTGCCACCGTTGAGCACCAGGTTGGTCGATGCACTGGTGGATGCCCCCACATTGCTGCTGCTGCCACCATTGGCTATGACAGCCACACTGAGCACTCCGGCGTTAATCGTCGTGCTGCCCGTATATGTATTGGCTCCCGTCAGCGTGGTGGTGCCTGAGCCGGCCTGAGTGAGAGAACCACTGCCACTGATGGCGTTGGCAATGGTCGTGGCGTCCGATCGATTGAGGATGAGGCTGGCGTTGTTGGTCACCGCACCTGTGCCGAGCGTGCCTGTCGTGCCGCCCGAGCCCACCTGCAGCACCCCGGAACTGATGGTGGTGGTTCCGGTGTAACTGTTTGCGCCGGTGAGCGTGAACGTGCCCGAACCCGTTTTGACCAATGACAGCGCGCCTGCACCACCGTCTTGCATGACGCCACTGAAGGTGGTGCTGGTGTTATTCCCTCCTGTTGTCAGGGTCGCCGCAGTTGCGGAATTGTTCTGCACGATGCCTGATCCAGCCAGTGATCCGATGCGAGTGTTCAGTCCATTCAGCTCCACCATGGCATTCGCCCCAAGGGTGAAAGCTGAATCCAGGCTGTTACCGCCGATTTTGAGCACCCCGGAACTGACGGTCGTGGTGCCCGTGAAAGTGTTGGCTCCGGTGAGCAACCAGGTGGCACTGCCATCGACAGACAGCGAAGTGGCTCCGCCAAAGTCACCGATGGCTGCGGCGATGGTGTTCACCCCGGTGTTCGTGCCGGTGAGATGCAGATTGCGCGCGCCGCTCTGGCTGTTGAACCCCATGCTTCCAGTATTGGTGAAGTTCACAGCTCCCGTACCGGAGGCATCCAGCGTGCCACCACTCGTTCCCACGCTGAACAACCGGTCGGTGCTGGCTGCAGCCCCGCTGTATTGCAAGGTGCCGCCATTGAGCACCAGATTAGCAGCGGCACTCGCCGCAGCGCCGATGTTGCTGCTGCTACCGCCATTGGCAAGGAGGGTCACATTGAGTACGCCTGCGTTAATCGTCGTCACGCCAGTGTACAAGTTAGTGCCGCTGAGCGTGGTCGTACCGGCACCCGCCTGAGTAAATGTGCCGCTGCCACTGATGGTGTTAGCGAGCGTGATGGCGTCCGAACGGTTGATCACCAGGCTGCCGTTGTTGGTCACCGCACCACTGCCAAGCGTGCCCGTCGTGCCGCCACTGCCAATTTTCAGCACCCCGGCGTTGATCGTCGTGGTGCCAGTGTAGGTATTCGCTCCGGTCAGCACCCAGGTGCCCGCGCCAGATTTCACCAGCGAAGTGGCTCCACCACTGTCACCGATCCCAGCAGCAAGGGTGTTGCTGCCGGTGTTGTTGCCAGTGAGGGTCAAGGTGCGTGTACCACTCTGGCTGTTGAAGCCCAGGCTGCCCGTGTTGGTAAAGCTCACAGCTCCTGTGCCGGATGCATCCAGCGTGCCACCACTCGTTCCCACGCTGAAGAGCCGGTCCGTGCTGGCTGCAGCTCCCGTGTATTGCAGGGTGCCGCCGTTGAGCACCAGATTGGTTGCGGCACTCGTGGATGCTCCCACATTGCTCGTGCTGCCACCATTCGCTATGGAGGCCACACTGAGCACTCCGGCATTGATCGTCGTGCTGCCGGTGTAAGTGCTGGCTCCCGTCAGCGTGGTCGTGCCTGAGCCCACTTGTGCAAGCGTGCCACTGCCGCTGATGGCATTGGCGATGGTGAGGGCATCCGAACGATTGATCGTAAGATTGCCGTTATCCGTCACCGCTCCGCTTCCGAGCGTGCCCGATGTCCCCCCATTCCCGATCTGCAGCACTCCGCCGCTGATCGTCGTGGTGCCAGTATAAGTGTTCGCTCCGGTCAGCACCCAGGTGCCGACGCCAGATTTAATCAGCGAAGTGGCGCCACCATTGTCTCCAATCACCGCAGCAAGTGTGTTGCTACCGGTGTTCGTACCAGCAAGGTTCAAGGAACGTGCACCGTTCTGGCCATTGAAGCCCATGCTGCCTGTGTTCGTAAAGCTCACAGCTCCTGTGCCGGAGGCATCCAGCGTGCCACCGCTTGTCCCCACGCTGAACAACCGGTCCGTGCTGGCTAAAGCTCCAGTGTATTGCAAGGTGCCGCCATTGAGCACCAGATTAGCAGCGGCACTCGATGAAGCGCCGATGTTGCTGCTGCTGCCACCATTGCCAAGGGTGGTCACCTTGAGTACACCTGCATTGATCGTCGTGCTGCCGGAATAGGTGTTCGCTCCCGTCAGCGTGGTCGTGCCAGCGCCCGCCTGAGTCAAAGTGCCGCTGCCACTGATGGTGTTGGCAATGGTGACAGCATCCGAACGATTGATAACAAGACTGCCGTTGTCGGTCACCGCACCGCTGCCCAGAGAGCCAGTCGTGCTGCCACTGCCGATCTGCAGCACCCCGGCGCTGATCGTCGTGGTGCCAGTGTAGGTGTTCGTTCCGGTCAGCACCCAGGTGCCGGCGCCGGATTTCGTCAGCGATGTGGAGCCACCGTTGTCGCCGATCACAGCAGCAAGTGTGTTGCTTCCGGTATTCGTGCCCGTGAGGGTCAAGGTGCGTATGCCGCTCTGGCCATTGAAGCCCATCGTGCCGGTGTTGGTGAAGTTCACCGCCCCCGTGCCAGAGGCGTCAAGAGTGCCGCCGTTGGTTCCCACGCTGAAGAGCCGGTCCGTGCTAGTTGCCCCGCCAGTGTATTGCAAGGTGCCACCGTTGAGCACCAGGTTCGTCGCCACATTGGTGGATGCCCCCAGATTGCTGCTGCTGCCGCCATCTGCGAGGACAGCCACACTGAGCACTCCGGTGTTGATCGTCGTGCTGCCCGTGTAACTGCTGGTTCCCGTCAGCACCCAGGTGCCGGCACCAGATTTCGTGAGCGAAGTGGAGCCACCGTTGTCGCCGATCACAGCAGCAAGCGTGTTGCTTCCGGTGTTCGTGCCCGTTAGCAGCAGGCTGCGTGCACCACTCTGGCCGTTAAAGCCCATCGTGCCGGTGTTGGAAAAGTTCACCGCTCCCGTGCCAGAGGCGTCAAGAGTGCCGCCGTTGGTTCCCACACTGAAGAGCCGGTCCGTGCTAGTTGCCCCGCCAGTGTATTGCAAGGTGCCACCGTTGAGCACCAGATTGGTGGCGTCATTGGTAGATGCCCCCAGATTGCTCGTGCCGCCACCATTCGCCATGGCAGCCACACTGAGCACTCCGGCGTTGATCGTCGTGCTACCCGTGTATGTGCTGGCTCCCGTCAGCGTGGTGGTGCCTGAGCCGGCCTGTGTAAGCGAGCCACTGCCACTGATGGCGTTGGCAATGGTCGTGGTGTCCGATCGATTGATGATGAGGCTGGCGTTGTTGGTCACCGCACCTGTGCCGAGGGTACCCGTCGTGCCGCCCGAACCCACCTGCAGCACCCCGGCACTGATGGTGGTGGTTCCCGTGTAAGTGTTTGTGCCGGTGAGCGTGAACGTGCCCGAACCTGTTTTGACAAGTGACAGCGCGCCTGAACCACCGTCTTGAATGATGACACCGAAAGTGGTGCTGGTGTTGTCTCCCCCTGTCGTCAGGGTTGCCGCAGAGTTGGAATTATTCTGCACAGTTCCTGAACCAGCCAGTGAACCGATGCGCGTGTTCAATCCATTCAGCTCCACCGTGGCGCTCGAGCCAAGGATGATCGCTGAATCCAGGCTGCTGCCGCCGATTTTGAGCACCCCGGAACTGACGGTTGTGGCTCCCGTATAGTTGTTGGCTCCGGTAAGCAGCCAGGTGGCTGCACCATCGATCGTCACTGAGGTGGCCCCGCCAAAGTCACCAATGGCTGCGGCGATGATGTTCAACCCCGAGTTCGTACCGGTGAGATGCAAGTTACGCGCGCCGCTCTGTCCGTTGAAGCCCATGCTGCCGGTGTTGGTGAAATTCAGCGCACCGCTGCCAGTGACATTGATCACCGCACCCCCGATGCCCACGCTGAACAACCGGTCGGTGGTGGCATCCGTCGCGCCCGAATACTGAAGAGTGCCGCCGTTGATCACCAGATTAGCAGCGGCACTCGATGAAGCGCCGATGTTGCTGTTGATACCACCGTTGGCGAGGGTGGTCACGTTGAGCACGCCTGAGTTAATCGTCGTTGCCCCGGTATAGGAGTTGGTGCCGGAGAGAGTCGTCGTGCCAGTGCCTGCCTGAATCAATGTGCCACTGCCACTGATGGTGTTGGCGAGCGTGATGGCATCAGAACGATTGATCCCCAGGCTGGCGTTGTTTGTCACTGCACCGCTGCCCAAAGATCCGGTGGTGCCGCCACTGCCGACCTGCAGCACCCCTGTATTGATGGTTGTCGTGCCAGTGTAGGTGTTCGTTCCGGTGAGCACCCAGGTGCCGACGCCGGATTTCACCAATGAAGTGGCGCCACCACTGTCACCGATCCCAGCAGCAAGCGTGTTGCTGCCGGTGTTGGTGCCGGTGAGGGTCAAGGTGCGGGCGCCGCTCTGGCCGTTGAAGCCCATGCTCCCAGTGTTGGTGAAGTTCACCGCCCCCGTACCGGACGCATCCAGTGTGCCGCCACTCGTTCCCACGCTAAACAACCGGTCCGTGCTGGCCGCTGCTCCCGTGTATTGCAAAGCACCACCGTTGAGCACCAGATTGGTGGCGGCATTCGTTGCTGCGCCGATGCTGCTGGCGCTGCCACCGTTGGCCAGTCTGGAAATCACCAACTGCCCCCCGGTGATCGTGGTAGGCCCCGTATATCCATTGGCCCCTGTGAGAGTCCACTGCCCTGTTCCTGACTTGGTCAGCGAGGTAGCCCCACCGTTGTCACCGATGACCGCGGCGATGGTGTTAGCGCCAGCGTTTGTGCCGGTAAGTGTGAGCGTGCGCGCGCCGCTCTGGAAGTTGAAGCCCATGCTGCCGGTGTTGGTGAAATTCACCGCCCCGGTGCCAGATGCATCCAGCGTGCCGCCATTTGTGGTGACTGAGAACAATCTGTCCGTGGACGTCGCAGCGCCGGTGTAGCTAAGCGTACCACCATTGAGCAGCAGATTGAAAAAGGCATTGCTGGAAGCGCCGATGTTGCTGGCCACACCTCCATTCGCCAGACTGGAGATGCTGAGCGTTCCGGCACTGACGACCGTGCCTCCCGTATACGTATTGCTGCCCGTCAGTGTGAGCGTGCCCGACCCCGCTTTGTTGAAGCTCAGCAAACCACTGCCACCATCCTGAATGAGTCCGGAAAAAGTGGTGCTCGTCGTACCACCGGCATTCAAGGTGGCGTTTGTCGCCGTGCCGTTTTGCACCGTGCCTGATCCAGCCAGGCTGCCAATGGCGTTGTTAAAGCCATTGAGTTCAAGAATGCTGCCGCTCGCAAGCGTGACTGCTGACACGGAGCTGAATGTAAATGCCGCGCCGGCCTGTAGTTTTCCAGCGTTGACAAACGTAGCGCCATTGTAGCCGCTGCTCCCAGTGAACGTCGTGGTGCCGGTGCCCGCCTGCGTGAACGTGCCAGCCCCACTGATGCTGTTGGCAAGGGTGAGCGCATCGGAACGGTTGATGACAAGGGCGCCGCTGTTAATCACTGCCCCGCTGCCAAGCGCACCGGAGGTGCCGCCATTGCCCACCTGCAGCACCCCTGCGTTGATAATGGTGGAGCCCGTGTAATTGTTCGCTCCTGTCAGCAACCAGGTGCCGGTTCCTGACTTCGCCAATGAAGAGGCGCCGCCATTGTCACTCAGCACGGCGGAGAGGGTGTTGTTCCCTGTGTTTGTACCCGCAAGAGTCAGAGTGCGGGCTCCGGTGCCACTGTACGCCAGACTGCCGGTGTTGGTAAAATTCAACGCTCCGGTGCCGGAGGCATCCAAAGTCGGCGTTCCAAGACCCACAGTAAACAGCCGGTCTGTGCTGGTGGCCGCACCGATGTATTGAAGCGTTGTACCCAACACCAGATTGGCTGCCGCGCTCGAGGAGGCACCGATGCTGCTGTTTTGTCCCCCGTTGGCAAGATTGGTGACCGTTAAAACACCGCCAAAAACACTCGTCACCCCTGTGTAGGAACTGGAACCTGAAAGCCCCCAGGTGCCGACGCCGCTTTTGGTCAATGAAGTGGCTCCTCCATTGTCGGCGATTGAAGCCGCCAGATTGTTGGCGGCGGTGCTCGTGCCTGTAAGAGTCAAACTTCGTATGCCTGAGCCCGAAAGTGCGATGCTGCCTGTATTGGTGAAGTTGACCGCCCCGGTGCCACTGGCCTGCAGTGTGGCACCTGTCGTGTCCATGGTGAAAAGCCGGTCCGTGTTTGAGCCTGTTCCTGTATAAATCAAGATTCCGGAGCCGAACACCAGGTTTGAGGCCGCATTGGACGCAGCACCGATGTTGCTGGCCACACCGCCATCCGCGAGACTGGAAACCTTCAACACACCACTGCTGAGGGTGGTGACTCCGGTGTAAGTGCTGGCTCCGGAGAGCACCCAGGTGCCGATGCCCGACTTGGTCAGTGCCGTTGCTCCGCCATTGTCGCCAATGACTGCGGCCAGGGAATTGTCATTGGCGTTTGCCCCCAGCAGCGTCAGGGTGCGCGCGCCGCTCTGCCCGTTGAAACCCATGCTGCCGGCATTGGTGAAGGCCAGCAGACCAGTGCCTGACGAGTTGATGGTGGCGCTGCTTGTTCCCAGACTGAACAACCTGTCAGTGCTGCTTCCGGTGCTCGTATAGACGAGGCCGGCTCCATCGAGCACCAGATTGCTCGCGGCATTGCTGGATGCACCGATGCTGCTGGCGCTGCCGCCATTGGCCAGCGTTGTCAGCGTGAGGATGCCGCCACCGCCACTGATCGTGGTGGCTCCCGTGTACGTGTTTGCTCCCGTCAATGTCCAGAAGCCTGTGCCGGTTTTAGTCAGCGACGTGGCACCGCCATTATCACCGATCAATGTGGCGATGGTGTTGCTGCCAGCATTGGTTCCAGTGAGGGTCAGCGTACGCGCACCCGTCTGGCCATTGAACCCCATGCTGCCTGCATTGGCATAATTGACCGCTCCCGTGCCTGAGACATCCAGCGCTCCGCCGCTGGTTCCCACGCTGAAGAGCCTGTCTGTGCTCACTGCAGCAGTTCCTGTGTACTTCAATGTACCGCCGTTGAGCACCAGATTGGCTGCTGCGTTGGTCGCGGCGCCGATGCCGCTGGAAGAACCGCCGTTGGTAAGACTGGCCACAGACAGCACACCACCATTGATGGTGGTGACACCTGTGTAGGTATTCGTTCCGGTCAGCACCCAGGTGCCCGCTCCTGATTTCGTGAGTGAACTTGCGCTGGTGCCATTGCCAAAGACTGCGGCAAGAGTATTGGCCCCCGTGTTTGTTCCGCTGAGGGTAAGAGTCAATGCATTGGGGCCCAAAATACTGATGGCTCCCGTGTTGTTAAAATTGATGGCCCCTGTTCCTGAAGCATCAAGGGTGCCTCCCGTCACACTTCCAATGGTGAACAATCTGTCCGTACTGTTTGCTGCTCCTGTGTATTGCAATGTGCCGCCAGAATTAAGAAGCAAATTGGCTGCAGCATTGGTCGAGGAGCCAATATTGCTGGCCACTCCGCCGTTGGCAAGGGATGAGACACTGAGTGTTGTTCCTGCGATACTGGTGACGCCAGTATAGGTGTTCGCATTTGTCAGCAGCCATCTGCTGCCAATAAGGGTCTCGAAAACGGAGGTGGCGCCGCCATGGTCACCGATCAAAGCGGCCAGAGTATTGTCACTGGAGCTGCCTCCAGATAGCTGCAGTGTTCGTGCTCCGGAACCGACGAAACCCATAGCTCCCGTGTTCGTGTAGTTAATGGCGCCTGTACCTGCTGAAAGGATGCCGCCACCGCCAGTGCCGATGCTGAACAGACGATCCGTGCTGGCACCCGACCCCCTATATTCGAGAGTGCCGCCACCATCGAGGATGATGTTTGAGGCAGCGCTGGAAGCAGCCCCAATGCCACTGGCCAGACCACCGTTGGTCAGCGTTGAAACACTCAACCTGCTCCCTCCCCCGGTGACCGTGGTCACTCCCGTGTAGGTATTCAAACCACTGAGAACCCATGTTTGATTGTCTCCTGTCTTCGTGACTGAAGTTGCGCCGCCATTATCGGCAATAACTGCTGCAATTGTGTTTTGGAGATTGTAGTTGAGTCCACCCGTGAGCGTCAGCGTGCGCGCCCCGCTCTGGCCGTTGAATCCCATCGCTCCCGTATTTGAAAAAACCACCGCCCCTGTGCCTTCTGCATCCAGCGTTATGCCACTGGTTCCCACGCTGAACAACCGGTCAGTAGTTGCCCCAGTTCCCGTGTATTGCAGCGTGCCACCGTTGAGCACCAGATTGCTCGCCGCATTGGTTGCGGCCCCAATACCGCTGGCACTGCCTCCATTCGCCAGGGAGCTGACCTTGAGCACACCGCTGCCAGTTAGAGTGGTGGCTCCTGTATAGGTGTTCGCCCCGCTCAGCACCCAGACGCCGCTGCCCGCTTTGGTCACCGAGGTCGCGCCACCGTTGTCGCCGATCACCGCCGCCAGCGTGTTGTCGTTCGCATTGCTGCCCGTCAGAGTCAGCGTGCGTGCTCCGCTCTGGCCGTTGAATCCCATGCTGCCCGTGTTGGTGAAGAGGATGTTGAAACCGCCTGAGGCATCGATCGTACCACCGCTGGTGCCCACGCTGAACAGGCGGTCCGTGCTGACTGCTGAAGCCACCACGGAGGAATATTTGAGTGTGCCGCCGTTGAGCACGAGGTTGGATGCAGCATTGCTTGAATCCCCGATGTTGCTGTTGCTTCCGCCGTTGGCCAGAGTGAGCACATTAAGCACGCCGCCATTGATGGTTGTGACGCCGGAGTAACTGTTGGTTCCTGTCAGAGTCCAAAAGCCGGCCCCTGTCTTTGTCAGGGCTGTAGCACCGCCATTGTCACCAATCAATGCGGCAATGACGTTGTTGCCTGTGTTGGTTCCCGTGAGAGTCAGCGCACGTGCACCGCTCTGGCCGTTGAACGCCATGCTGCCCGCATTGGTAAAGACCAGCGTGCCAGTGCCCGATGAGTCCACGGTGCCGCCGCTAGTGCCCACACTGAAGAGCCGGTCCGTATTGACTCCCACACCCGTGTATTGAAGTGCGCCGCCGTTCAGCACGAGATTGGTCGCGGCATTGCTTGAGGTGCCTATATTGCTGTTGCTGCCACCGTTGGCGAGAGTCGTCACACTGAGCACGCCTCCGCTGATCGTCGTCACCCCCGAGTAGCTGTTCGTACCGGTCAGCGTGGTGGTACCCGCACCTATCTGGGAAAGGCTGCCAGTGGAGGAAATGGTATTGGCTACAGTCAGACTGTCTGAACGATTGAAGGTCAGATTCGAACTGTCAGTCACCGACCCGCTGCCAAGCATGCCGGAGGTGCCGCCGCTGCCGACTTGCAGGACACCTCCGCTGATGGTGGTCGTTCCCGTGTAGCTGTTGGTTCCAGTGATCACCCACGTTCCGGCACCCGTTTTCGACAATGCAGTGGCCCCACCATTGTCACCAATCACAGCAGCGAGGGTGTTGGCTCCCGTGTTCGTGCCTGTCAGCGTCAGCGTACGTGCGCCTGACAGACTGTTGAACCCCATGCTGCCGGTGTTGGTGAAGTTCACCGCCCCCGTGCCGGAGGCATTCAGCGTGCCGCCTAAAGTGCCGATTCCAAACAAACGATCCGATGAGGAACCGGAGCCGGTGTATTTGAGGATGCCATTGTTTAAGACGATGTTGGTTGCGGCATTGCTGGCCGCACCCAGATTGCTGGCCACACCACCGTCAGCAAGCGTCGCAATAGAAAGAGTCAAGCCGCCCGCAATGGAGGTCACGCCTGTGTATGTGTTGGTTCCGCTCAGAGTGTGCGAACCGGCATTCACCGTGACTCCGCCCGTGCCGCTGATGGTTTGTGTCAGCGTGAGGCCTCCCGTGTTGTTCAGCATGAGGGTGCCGTTATCAACAATGTCTCCGCTGATGGAGCCGGTGGTGCCAAAGTTCCCAAGAGCCAGTGTGCCTCCGCTGATGGTGGTGGTGCCCGTGTAAGTATTGTTTCCGGTCAGCATCCACGTACCTGTGCCAGATTTGATCAGTGATGTGGCACCGCCGCTGTCACCAATCACTGCGGCGAGGACATTGCCCGCACCATTGGTCCCCGTCAAAGTCAGGGTGCGTGCGCCAGACTGCCCGTTGAAACCCATGCTGCCCGTGTTCGTGAAACTCATCACTGTTCCGGACGAGTCGAGCGTGCCACCTGCCGTGCCCACACTGAACAACCGGTCGGTGCTCACAGCGCTCCCCCCCGTATACCTCAGTGTGCCACCGTTGAAGACGAGGTTGGTTGCCGCATTGGTTGAAGCCCCGATGTTGCTGTTGCTGCCACCGTTGGCGAGACTGGTCACTTTCAACACACCAGCAGCCAGGGTGGTGACGCCGGTGTAGGTGCTCGTTCCAGACAATACCCAGGTGCCGGTGCCCGACTTGGTAAGTGAAGTGGCTCCACCATTGTCGCCAATGCTTGCAGCGAGAGAGTTGTCACCGATATCCGTCCCACCCAATGTCAGGGTGCGCGCGCCGCTTTGGCCGTTGAAACCCATGCTGCCGGTGTTGGTGAAATTGATTATCGAACTGCCTGACGCATTCAAGCTGCCTCCACTCGTTCCCAGACTAAACAGCCTGTCTGTGCTGCTAACCCCAGGAAGGCCGATGTAGGCAAGCACCCCACCATTGATCACCAGATTGCTCGCGGCACTGCTTGATGCGCCGAGGCTGCTGGCGCTGCCGCCATTGGCCAGTGTCGTCACATTGAGTATACCGCCACCGCTGATCGTGGTGACTCCCGTGTACGTGCTTGCGCCCATCAATATCCAGGTGCCGGTGCCAACACTGTTCAGCGAAGTGGCTCCGCCGTTGTCACCGATCACTGCGTCCAGTGTGTTGCCGGCTGTATTTGTGCCAGTGAGGGTCAGCGTGCGCGCACCAGTCTGACCATTGAAGCCCATGCTGCCCGTGTTGGTGAAAGTCAATGTGTTGGTGCCCGAGCCATCCAGCGTGCCGCCACTGGTTCCCACGCTGAAGAGCCGGTCAGTGCTGGCGCCCGTCCCGGTGTATTGCAATGTACCTCCGTTCAGCACGAGGTTGGTGGCGGCATTGCTCGAAGCCCCGATATTACTGTTGCTGCCACCTCCGGCCAGTGAGGTCACATTGAGTACGCCGCTGTTGATCGTTGTCACACCTGTATAGCTGCTTGCACCACTGAGAATGGTGGTGCCCGCGCCCGCCTGAGTCACTGACCCGGTGCCGCTGATGGTGTTTGCAATGCTGAGAGAGTCAGAGTGGTTGAACGTCAGGTTGGCACTGTTGGACACTCCCCCGATGCCCAGAAATCCGCTAGTGCCGCCATTGCCAATCTGCAACGAACCTGCAGCGATGATCGTCGCACCTGTGTAGCTGTTGAGTCCGGTGAGCACCCAGGTCCCCGTCCCTGATTTCAACAATGCCGTTCCTGAGTTGTTGTCGCCAATGGCTGCGGCGAGGGTGTTGTTTCCCGTGTTTGTGCCGGTCAGTATCAAGGTGCGCGCACCCGTCTGATTATTGAAGCCCATGATGCCAGTGTTGGTAAAATTCACCGCGCCCGTGCCCGAGGCATCCAACGTGCCGTCACTGAGTCCCACGCTGAACAAACGGTCTGTGCTAGTAGCTGCCCCAGTGTATTGCAATGTGCCGCCGTTGAGAACCAGGTTGGTGGCGACGTTGGTTGCAGCACCGATGCTGCTGGCGCTGCCGCCATCGGCCAAGCTCGTCACACTGAGCACTCCACCATTGATCGTGGTGGCTCCCGTGTAAGTGTTCACTCCCGTCAAGGCCCAGGTGCCTGAATTGCTACGCGTGATCGATGTCGCCCCGCCATTGTCGCCAATGATGGCCGCAATGGTGCTGGTGCCACCATTCGAATTTGCCAGGGTGAGTGTTCGCGCACCTGTCTGCCCGTTGAATCCCATGGTGCCGGTATTGGTAAAGGTCACCCCACCGCTCCCAAACATGTTCAAGGTGATGCCGGCAGTTCCCAGGCTAAACAGCCGGTCCGTGCTCACTGTTCCACCGGTGTAGGTGAACGTGCCTCCGTTGAGCACCAGATTGCTCGCCGCATTGGTCGAGCCGCCAATGCTGCTGGCGCTGCCTCCATTCGCCAGGGAACTCACCTTGAGCACACCGGTGCCAGTTAGGGTGGTGGCTCCTGTATAGGTGTTCGCCCCGCTCAGCACCCAGACGCCGCCGCCCGCTTTGGTCACCGAGGTCGCGCCACCACTGTCGCCGATCACCGCCGCCAGCGTGTTGTCGTTCGCATTGCTGCCCGTCAGAGTCAGCGTGCGTGCTCCGCTTTGGCCGTTGAATCCCATGCTGCCGGTGTTGGTGAAGAGGATGTTGAAACCACCTGAGGCATCGATGGTGCCACCACTGGTGCCCACGCTGAACAGGCGGTCCGTGCTGACTGCTGAAGCCACCACCGAGGAATATTTGAGTGTGCCTCCGTTGAGCACGACGTTTGATGCAGCATTGCTTGAAGCTCCGATACCGCTGCTGCTGCCGCCGTTGGCCAGAGTGAGCACATTAAGCACGCCGCCATTGATGGTTGTAACGCCGGAGTAACTGTTGGTTCCTGTCAGAGTCCAAAAGCCGGCACCTGTCTTTGTCAGCGCTGTAGCACCGCCATTGTCACCAATCACTGCGGCAATGATGTTGTTGCCTGTGTTGGTGCCCGTGACAGTCAGCAAACGCGCACCGCTCTGGCCATTGAACGCCATGCTGCCCGAATTGGTCAAGACCAGCGTGCCAGTGCCCGATGAGTCCACGGTGCCCCCGCTGGTGCCCACACTGAAGAGCCGGTCCGTGTTGACTCCCGCACCCGTGTATTGAAGTGCGCCACCGTTGAGCACGAGATTGGTGGCTGCACTGCTTGAGGCGCCGATGTTGCTGGCGCTGTTGCCATTGGCCAACGTAGCCACGCTGAGTACGCCGCCGCTGATCGTCGTTCCCCCCAGATAGCTGTTCGTACCGCTGAGCGTGGTGGTGCCAGCACCAATCTGGGAAAGCCCCCCGCTGCCGCTGATGGTATTGGCCACAGTCATGCTGTCTGAGCGATTGAATGTCAGATTGGCATTGTCGGTGACGGCCCCGCTGCCCAGCGTGCCACTGGTGCCTGCATTACCGACCTGCAGCACACCGCCGCTGATGTTCGTCGTTCCCGTGTAGCTGTTGGTCCCGGTGAGCACCCATGTGCCGGTGCTAGTTTTCGACAATGCAGTGGCTCCGCTATTGTCGCCAATCGCTGCGGCGAGGGTGTTGGTTCCCGTGTTCGTGCCTGTCAGTATCAAGGTGCGTGCCCCCGTCTGACTATTGAACCCAATGCTGCCCGTGTTGGTAAAATTCACCGCTCCCGTGCCAGAGGCATTGAGATTGCCTCCACTGGTTCCCACACTGAACAAACGGTCCGTGCTGTCTCCTGCCCCAGTGTATTGCAGCGTTCCACTGCTGAGGACCAGGTTCGTGGCGGCGTTGGTCGCAGCGCCGATGCCGCTGGCGCTGCCTCCATTGGCCAGGCTCGTCACACTGAGCACTCCACCATTGAGCGTGGTGGCTCCCGTGTAAGTATTTGCTCCCGTCAAGGCCCAGGTGGCGGAAACCACAGTATGCGTAACGGATGTCGCCCCGCCATTGTCACCAATGATGGCCGCAATGGTGCTGGTGCCACCATTCGAATTGGCCAGCGAGAGTGTACGCCCCCCTGTCTGCCCATTGAATCCCATGCTTCCGGTGTTGGTGAAAGTCACCCCGCCGGTGCCAAACACGTTCAGCGTGATGCCGGAGGTGCCCAGGCTGAACAAGCGGTCCGTACTCACCGTGCCGCCTGTGTAGGTGAAGGTGCCGCCATTGAGCACCAGATTGCTCGCGGCGTTGGTGGATGCACCGATGTTGCTCGCCACTCCACCATTCGCCAGGGAACTGACTTTTAGCACAGCGGTACCACTGACGGTGGTCACCCCAGTGTAGGTGTTCGCCCCGCTCAGCACCCAGATGCCGCCGCCCGCTTTAGTGACAGATGTCGCACCACCGTTGTCGCCGATCACCGCCGCCAGCGTGTTATCATTCGCATTGCTGCCCGTCAGAGTCAGCGTGCGTGCTCCGCTCTGACCATTAAAGCCCATGCT
>CAILZI010000050.1 GCA_903838675.1 uncultured Verrucomicrobiota bacterium | reverse complement strand
GGGTCCGTTTACATCCGAAAAAACAAGCAAATCAGCCACCCAGACGCAGCGAACGGTTCGCTGGCGTCCGCACCGAATCGTTGACATTCGCGTGCGATTGGGGGTAACATTTTATGCAGTTACCCCCACTTGCGCAGGAGTTACCCCCATGCCTCTCACAAACACTGCAATTCGCAGTGCAAAGCCGCAGAGCAAGCCTTTCAAACTGTCAGATGGCGGAGGGCTGTTTCTGCTTGTTCAGCCAAACGGCAGCAAATGGTGGCGATACAAGTACCGGTTTGGGGGTAAAGAAAAGCTCCTCGCGCTGGGTTCTTACCCGGAGGTGAGCCTCGCCGAGGTCCGGGAACTGCACTACAAGGCGCGGAAATCCTTGGCTGCTGGCATAGATCCCGCCGAGAAGAAGAAGGAAGCCAAGCAGCGCCTCCGCTCCAAGGTGGAGAGCGATTTCGAGTCGGTGGCTCGTGAGTATCACGAACAGCATCTTCATGAGTGGAACCCCCGCTATGCCCGCGACGTGATTAATCGCCTCGAAACGCATCTCTTCCCGAAGTTTGGCAAGAAGCCCATCGCCGACATCACCTCTCTGGATGTTTTGGACGCCCTTCGAGTCATCGAGAAGGCCGGGGCTTTGGATATGGCTCAACGCATGATGCAAACCTGCGCACAAGTCTTCCGCTACGCCGTGACCACAGGGCGGGTGGAGCGAAATCCGGTGACGGACTTGCGCGGAGCGCTGAAGGCACCCGTCAGAAAACATCACGCCTACCTGGATGCCAACCAACTGCCGGAGTATTTGGAGAAGCTGGCCGCCTACCAAGGCGAGCCACAGACCATCCTAGCCCTCCGCTTTCTTCTGCTCACCTTTGTTCGCACCACGGAGCTGCGCGGTGCCCTTTGGAAGGAAATCAGCTTTGAAAATGCTGATTGGCGTATTCCAGCGGAGCGCATGAAAATGAAAGACCCGCATATTGTGCCGCTCTCGCGGCAGGCAATCGCGGTCCTGAAGGAACTGCAAAAGCTCACGGGACACCGGGAGCATGTCTTCCCCAATCAGAACAATCCCAAGACCTTCATGTCTGAGAACACGATGCTCTATGCCCTCTATCGGATGGGCTATCACAGCCGGACCACAGGTCACGGCTTCAGAGCTACGGCCAGCACGATTCTCAATGAGAATGGCTTTCTGCCGGACTTGATCGAGCGCCAGCTCGCACACTGCGAACGGAACAAGGTTCGCGCCGCCTACAATCACGCCCAATACTTGCCGGAACGCCGGAAGATGATGCAATGGTGGGCTGACTACTTGGACGAAGCAGCCCAGAAGAAATCGCCCAAGAAGCCGAAGAAGTGAGCAGTTTCGCTGCGGGATGCTGCCCCCTCGCCCCGCTTTCTTTGGCTGTGACGCTGAGAAAGACCACTGGTCGCAGTTGCTCCTCAAGGATCAACTGCAGCACGTCCTTCAACTTCTCATTCACCTCATTCATAGATTCGTTGTCTTATGCCGCCTCGCTGAATTGAGTGGGTAGCTGGTGGCACAGGAGGGCGGGAGATGTCAGATTCGGAGATGGATCAGAACGACCTGTTTGCAATGGCTTTGGGATTGAGCGCGCCTTGGAAGGT
>CAILZI010000049.1 GCA_903838675.1 uncultured Verrucomicrobiota bacterium | reverse complement strand
CCAGAGTAATCGACGCGCTTGCCGAGAAGGTTCTGACGGAAGCGGCCAGACTTGCCCTTGAGCATGTCGGACATGGACTTCAGCGGACGATTGCCTGCGCCAGTCACTGGGCGGCCATGGCGACCGTTGTCAAACAAGGCGTCCACAGCTTCCTGCAGCATGCGCTTTTCGTTGCGGATGATGACATCCGGCGTGCGGAGCTGGAGGAGGTTCTTGAGACGGTTGTTGCGGTTGATGACGCGACGATAGAGGTCGTTCAAGTCGGAGGTCGCAAAGCGGCCGCCTTCGAGAGGAACGAGAGGGCGAAGGTCTGGCGGGATGACCGGCAGCACTTCAAGGATCATCCACTCAGGACGGCTGTGGCTTTCGGCGAAGCCCTGGCAGAGCTTGAGGCGCTTGGCGAGCTTCTTGCGGATCTGCTTGGAGCGCGTCTTGGTCATCGCCTCTTCGAGTTCCTTCGTCACATCCGCCAGATTGAGCTGGGCGAAGATGTCACGAATGGCCTGGGCACCCATGCCGACGCGGAAGGCGTCTGCACCGTACTGCTCTTCGGCTTCGCGAAGGTCGACTTCGGTGAGGAGCTGGCCGCGCTGCAGCGGGGTGCTGCCCGGATCGATGACCATGTAGTCTTCATAGTAGATCACGCGCTCCAGCGAACGGGCGGTCATGTCGAGCATGAGGCCGATGCGGGAAGGCATGCACTTGTAGAACCAGATGTGCGTCACCGGCACGGCGAGCTCGATGTGGCCCATGCGCTCGCGACGAACGCGGGAGAGGGTCACTTCGACGCCGCAGCGATCGCAAACGACACCCTTGTGCTTGATGCGCTTGTACTTGCCGCAGGCGCACTCCCAGTCACGGGTGGTCCGAAGATACCTTCGCAGGACAAGCCGCCTTTTTCAGGCTTGAAGGTGCGGTAGTTGATGGTTTCTGGATTCTTAACTTCGCCCGAGGACCAGGAGCGGGTACGGTCCGCGGAGGCGATGCAGATCGACACATAGTCGAACTCCTCGCCGTGTTGTGGTTCCCCGAAGATTTCTTTCAAGCTCGCGTCAGCATTCATGATGTGTGGAGATGGGTGGCAGGTTTTTGCGCTGGGTTTCTGGGGGAAGACGGGTTAGGCACCCGCCGTGGAGGCAAAGCTTTCGAGGGCTTCCGCGTCGGCATTGGCGTTGGCGCGCTTGTGCACCTTGACGTCGAGACCGAGGGACTGCATTTCCTTGATAAGCACGTTGAAGGATTCAGGCGTGCCGGCTTCAAGAGCGTGGTCGCCTTTGACGATCTGCTCATAGATGCGCGTGCGGCCCTGAACATCGTCAGACTTGACGGTGAGGAGTTCCTGCAGCGTGAATGCGGCACCGTAGGCTTCGAGCGCCCACACTTCCATTTCCCCGAAGCGCTGGCCGCCGTATTGGGCTTTACCGCCCAGAGGCTGCTGCGTGACGAGCGAGTAAGGTCCGACCGCACGGGCGTGGATCTTGTCGGCGACAAGGTGGTTCAGCTTCAGCATGTAGATGTAGCCGACGACGACATCGAGGCTGAAGGCGTCACCTGTGCGGCCGTCGAAGAGCTTCGACTTGCCGTTGAGGCCCATCCATTCATACCCAGGAACCTTCTTGGCTTCCTTGATGTATTCCATGATCTTGGTCTCAGGGATACCGTCGAACACCGGAGTGGCGATCTTCATGCCCAGAGCCTTGGCGGCAAGGCCGAGGTGGGTTTCAAGCACCTGACCCACGTTCATGCGTGATGGCACGCCGAGGGGGTTCAGCACGATGTCCACTGGCGTTCCGTTTTCGAGGAACGGCATGTCTTCTTCAGGGACGATGTTGGCGACGATGCCCTTGTTGCCGTGGCGGCCGGCCATCTTGTCACCCACCGAAAGCTTGCGCTTGCTGGCGAGGAAGACACGCACCTGCTTGACCACGCCGCTGTCGGCGGTGTCTTCGCTGGACTCGATCTTGTCGAGGTTGCGCTCACGTTCCATGTCGGCGTCGGAGAACTTCTGTTCGAAGGTCTGGATGATGTCGAAGATCTTGTTACGGATCGGGCTCGGGTCGATTTCGATGGTGTCGTAGCTTTCAGCCACGTGACGCAGCATCGTCTTGGTGATCTTCTTGTTCGCGCCGACGAGGGGCTCGCCGGTCTGACCGTTCACGATGTCGAGAGGGATCTTCTCGTTGAGAAGGATGTCAGACAAGCGCTCGGTGAGCTGCTCGGTGAGGTCTTCCTTCTTGGCGCGGTAGTCTTCTTCGATCTGCTTGATGTGCTTCTTGTACTCGGAAGGAGAAAGCTTCTCCTTCTCAGAGTCAGCACCCATGCCGCGCTGGGCGATGCGGACATCCATGATGATGCCGGTGCAGCCGGAGGGAACACGCAGGGAGGTGTCCTTCACGTCAGCAGCCTTCTCACCGAAGATGGCGCGCAGGAGGCGCTCTTCAGGGGCGAGTTCGGTTTCGGACTTCGGCGTGATCTTGCCGACGAGGATGTCGCCAGGCTTCACTTCAGCACCGATGCGCACTACGCCCTGGGCGTCGAGATTCTTCAGCGCTTCATCACCGACGTTCGGAATGTCACGCGTGATTTCTTCAGGCCCGAGCTTGGTGTCACGAGCGATGACTTCAAAGTCTTCGATGTGAATGGAGGTGTAGATGTCCTCCTTGACCACGCGGCGGCTGATGGTGATGGCATCTTCGAAGTTGTAACCGTTCCAAGGCATGAACGCGACGAGCATGTTCTTGCCGATGGCAAGCTCACCCTGGTCGGTGCAAGGACCGTCGGCGATGACATCGCCCTTCTTGATCTTCTGACCACGCTTCACCAGAGGCTTCTGGTTGATGCAGGTGCCGGCGTTGCTGCGGCCAAACTTGCGGAGAGGGTACACGTGGGTGCCCTTGTCTTCGTCAGTCACGCAGGACTTGATCGGGTTTTCGAGGAACTTGTCGTCCTTGACGGGCAGGTTGCCGTCCTTGGTGACGATGATCACGTCAGCGGTGGCAGCGGCGACGGTGCCGTTGGCGTCTGCGACGATCACGGAGCGTGAGTCACGGGCAGCCTTGCCTTCCATGCCGGTGCCGACGAGCGGGGACTCACCTTCGAGGAGAGGCACGCCCTGGCGTTGCATGTTCGAACCCATCAGAGCGCGGTTGGCGTCATCATGCTCAAGGAACGGGATGAGCGCGGCAGCCACGGAGACGAGCTGCTTTGGCGACACGTCCATGAGGGTCACCAGCGCAGGCTCGACTTCGATGAACTCGCCGCGATAGCGGACGGTGATCTTGGTGCCTTTGTAGCGGCCTTTTTCGTCGATCGGATTGTTCGACTGGGCGATGTAATGCTTCTCTTCCTGGTCGGCGGTGAGATACTCGATCTTTTCCGAGACGACGCTGTCCTTCACCGGACGATACGGCGTCTCGATGAAGCCGAATTCGTTGATGCGGGCATAGCTGCCGAGGGAGTTAATCAGACCGATGTTCGGACCTTCAGGAGTCTCAATCGGGCAAATACGGCCATAGTGGGACGGATGAACGTCACGCACTTCGAAACCAGCGCGGTCACGATTCAGACCGCCAGGCCCGAGTGCGGAGAGACGGCGCTTGTGGGTCAGCTCAGCCAGAGGATTGATCTGATCCATGAACTGGCTCAACTGGCTGCGACCAAAGAAGTCACGCACGACGGCGGAGAGCGCCTTCGGATTGACGAGCTTGGCGGGAGTCATGGTGTCCATGTTCACGTCGAACAGGGTCATACGCTCTTTCACCAGACGCTCGGTACGGGACAAGCCCACGCGGCACTGGTTGGCAAGCAATTCACCCACGGCACGCACACGGCGGCTGCCGAGATGGTCAATATCATCAAGGATGCCCTGGCCTTCACGCAGGTGGAAGAGGTAGCGCAGTGCGGAAATCACGTCCTCAGCGGTGAGGATGCGCGTTTCGGTGTCGATCTTCAGCGAGAGCTTCTGATTGATCTTGTAACGGCCGACGCGGGTGAGGTCATAACGCTTCGGATCGAAGAACAGGCGCTTCACAAGGGCGCGTGCATTCGGCGTGGTGGGCGGATCGCCCGGACGCAGACGGCGGTAGATTTCCTTGAGGGCTTCATCTTCATCCTTCGCAGTGTCTTTGCGCAGGGAGGTGATGAGGAGGTCATCCGGGGAGGCGGTGACGACTTTGACGGACTTGTGGCCAAGCTGAATGAGCTGGCGGATGACGCCGGAGGTCAGCGGCTCGTAGGCACGTGCCACGATGAGTTCGCCGTCGAGGATGTCCTTGAAGAGGATCTTGGTGGCGACTTCTTCTTCGGACAGGCTGTCCTTGAGCTTGAGGTCCTGGATCTCGTAGAAGAGCTTGAGGATGTCCTCATCACCCGGGAAGCCGATCACGCGCAGGAGCGTGGTGGCAAGGAACTTACGACGGCGGCGGCGGCGGTCGAGATAGACGTAGAGGAGGTCGTTCGTGTCGAACTGCACTTCCAGCCAGGTGCCGCGGTCAGGAATGATGCGGAAGCCGTGGAGCCAGCGGCCATTGAGATGCTGGCTGGTTTCGAAACAGATACCCGGGGAACGATGGAGCTGGGAGACGACCACACGCTCAGCGCCATTGATGACGAACGTGCCGCGCACGGTCATGAGGGGGATTTCACCCATGTAAACGCGTTCCTGCTTCGCACCCTGCTCGTCTTTGAGCTCATAGGTCACGTACAGCGGGGCGCTGAAGGTCTCGGCCTCATGAATGGCTTCGAGGGAGCTGAGCTTGGGCTCGCCGATTTCGTACATGACGAAATCGAGCGTCATCTTCTCATCATAGCTGGTGATCGGGAAGACTTCCCGGAACACGGCCTGGAGGCCAAGGTCCTTGCGCTTCGAGGGCAGGATGTTTTTCTGGAGAAATTCCTCGTATGAGCGGAGCTGGATCTCGATGAGATTTGGGGGCTCTGCGACTTCGTGGATTTTGCCAAAGTTGGTGCGCTGGGACATAAGGCAGTGATGAGGCGGTTAGGGGGCGATGGGCGATGGGCGGTGGCACGGGATGCGGAAGGGTGAATCCCGCGAAGCAACAAAAGAGTAATGTCAGGCGGCCAGCCCGGCATTACTTACGATTGTCGCGAAAACGAAGCAGCCGGAATCCAGGGGTGAACCCGAATTCAGGCCATGAAAATTGTCAGAAGCAGGCGGCAATTCGCGTGGTGTCCCGGAACCGTAGCACTGGCTGCGGAGGTTCAGGCGGGGATCACGGGCGGTTGCGGGCATGCGATGAAACGAAACAAACGGGGGATTGAAACTAACACTAACAACTGAAGGCTCCTGACCGCGCGGCGCTGCGGTTGATGGCAGACGCCACGCGGAAAAGAGCAGGAACGTGAGACTACTTGATCGTGATCTTGGCGCCAGCGGCTTCCAATTTCTTCTTGATCTCTTCGGCTTCTTCCTTTTTGCAGCCTTCCTTGAGGGTCTGCGGAGCGCTTTCGACAAGCTTCTTCGCTTCTGCAAGGCCAAGGCCAGGAACAACGCCACGGACTTCTTTGATGACGCCAATCTTGTTGGTGCCAGCTTCGGTCAGGATGACGTCGAACTCGGTCTTCTCTTCCACAGCGGCTGCAGGAGCAGCACCACCAGCGCCGGCGGCGGCGACAGGAGCAGCGGCGCTAACGCCCCACTTCGTTTCGAGGGATTTCACAAGTTCGGCAACTTCCAGGACGGTAAGCGTGCTCAGTTCTTCAACGATTTTATTCAGGTCAGCCATAGTATTTTGTCGGTGTCGCCGCGTTCCGCAGCTGCGGATAAATTAAGAGCAAAAGCTTTTGCTCCGGCGAGGAACCATTGGGTGTTGGGGTATTCAGGCCGTGTGACGGGCCATCTAATCAAATGGGGTTACGCGGGTTGTTCAGCGGGTGCAGCTTCAGCGGCAGGTGCAGCTTCAGCGGCAGGTGCAGCTTCAGCGGCAAGTGCAGCTTGTTCAACAGCGGGGGCAGCTTCTTCAGCAGCGGGGGCAGCTTCTTCAGCAGCGGGTGCGGCACCAAGCTCGCTCTTGGCCTTGAGCACGCGGGCAAGGGCCGAAGCCGGAGCCTGGAGCACGCCGAGGAGTTGGGAGAGCAGCGCTTCACGGGAGGGCAGATCGGCAAGGACTTTGATGGCCTTGGTGTCCAGCAGGTTGCCGTCGAGCACTCCGACTTTCATCACCGGCTTTTCGAACTCGGCGTGGAAATTTTTGAGGATCTTGGCTGCGCCGAAAACGTCCTTGGCACCGGTCACGTAGGCACTCTGGCCCGTGAGGTGTTCACCAAGTTCACCAGGATAGCCGGCCTTTTCAGCGGCCTTCTTCACCAGGTTGTTCTTGAAGACGTGGATTTCTGCTCCGACGGCGCTGAGGCGCTTACGCAATTCGGCAAATTTTGCGACCTTGAGGCCGGTGTAATCGACAACGAACAGAAACGGGGAGGCGTTGACCCGTTGCAGCAGGTCATCGATGAGCAATGTTTTGAGAGCTTTCATGTGTCTGTGCTACGAGGATTAGAGTTTGACGTACTTCGACACGTCGATGCGGAGCGCAGGCGACATAGTGGCGGCGAGAGTGATGGTTTCGACGTAGCGACCACGGGCGGAGGCGGGCTTGGCGCGCACCACAGCTTCGATCAGCGAAGTGGCGTTTTCAGTGAGCTGGGCCACTTCGAAGGAGGCCTTGCCGACGGAGGAGGCGATGTTGCCGTTCTTGTCGAGCTTGAAGTCAGCACGGCCTGCTTTGACGGCCTTGACGGCGCCAGCAGTGTCTTCCGTGACGGTACCAGTACGCGGATTGGGCATCAAGCCACGAGGTCCGAGTTGTTTACCGAGTTTACGCACTTCATTCATCGCAGACGGGGTGGCAATGGCGACATCGAAGTCGAGGAAGCCTTCCTTGATCTTGGCGATGAGGTCTTCGTTGCCGACGATGTCAGCACCGGCGGCTTTGGCGGCTTCAGCAGCAGCGCCTTGGGCGAAGACGGCGACGCGCACGGTCTTACCAGAGCCATGGGGCAATGGGCAGGTACCACGCACCATCTGGTCGCTCTTCTTGGGGTCCACACCCATGCGGAACGACAGGGTGACGGTCTGGTTGAACTTGGTGCCTGGAAGTTTGCGCAGGAGTTCGGCCGCTTCTTCGAGCGTGAATGCCTTGCCTGCCGGAACCATCTCGGCTGCTTTCTTGTAACGTTTGCTTCTCTTTTGCATGGTG
>CAILZI010000048.1 GCA_903838675.1 uncultured Verrucomicrobiota bacterium | reverse complement strand
TAAGGTTGTGGGGCCGTTCACCCAGATGCCGCCCTCGATCTCGATCAACACGCGAACGGGTAAAGAAGCGAAGTCTGCCCTCCACTTGCGTTTCTCATGGAATCAGAACTCGCGTTGCAGCGGCGGTCTTTCGGCGGCTTCCCAGAGCATCTGTAAGCGGTCTTCGAGTCGAGAGGGGGATTGTGGGGCACGATAGCGCAGGCGGGGCATGGCCTGCGAGAGGAGTCAACTGCACCACAACAGCAGTGTCGCGCGTAGCAGGGTTATTGCTTCACCCTCACCGTCCCCCCGCTGAGATCGCCTTCCTGCACTCCGTCGATCCATGGTTGGAGCGCCTTGATGCGATCCTTGGTCAGTTCGGTGAGATACATGGTTTCGAGCATGGGCTGGATACTCCCGTAATAACCCGGTTCCCGGTCGGGGTATTTCATCTTCAGTTGTGCGTCGCGGAAAGTGATCCAGCAGCGCTGCGCTGCCTTGAAGCTTGCGATGAACACCGGATCGTCCGCGTAGTCCTTGAGGATCTTTTGGTACAGGGAATTGAGCTTTTTGTCCGCAGCTTTAAAACTGGCGGCTGCATCCTCGTTCATGTCCCGCTGGGTCTGGGCGCTCGCTTCGCTCCATGGCAGGCAGATCAAAGTCAGCGCAATCATCGACAATATGAGTTTCGTCATAGTCCCTCTAAATCGGTCGAATCAACGGCTGTGTCCACTTAAGTTTCTGCATTTTGGAACGCTTTCAAACTTTTGATCCGCGAGTCTGCGCGCATGGCCGCCTCGCGCAGATATTACCGACTTGATGAAACGTCTGGAGGCTGAACAATGCCCTTCGCATCGAGGCCGATGGGCAAAGTGCGCGAGTATGGGAAGGAAATCGCACGCCTCACCAAACTGTACGCCGAGCTCGGGGCGAAGCTGGTCGAAATAACCCGAGAGAACCATTACCTCCATGCCGTTTTCGTTTCGCGTGACATTGCCATCGCCGTTTACATGCACGAGCTTATGCAAACACAGGACCGATTTGCCGCTGCCCAGTCCGCCCCCGGCAATGGCAGCAGCGTGATGAAGAAACGCAACGCCGCAATCTACAAGCTCAACGCACTTACTATTCAGTTCAACGATTTGGTCGATAAGTGCAATAAGCTGTCGAAGAGCCGGTGAATCCTCTTGGAATTGACTGAGCAAGCGTGCATGATGAGAATGTTCAGCTTTAATCCATCATGAGCCCTATCCGCACTTTGAGACACTCACGTCGCCACTTTCTGCGTATTGTTTTAAAGTCTGCGGCACTGCCACTTGTTACCACTGTCTCGCAAGCAGCGATTCGACCCGGCACGCGTGTTATAGTGATCGGTGCCGGTGTGTCCGGGCTGGCGGCGGCACGAGAATTGCATGTTGCAGGCTGTCGCGTGACCGTGCTGGAGGCACGCAAGCGCCTAGGTGGACGTGTTTGCACTGACCGCACAGAATTCGGCGGCCTGCCGGTTGAATTCGGGGCCCAGTTCATTCATGGCATTCGCAACGGCAAGGATGAGGTTAATCCGATCTACCGTATCGCGCAGGAGTCAGGCTGGAAGACGAAGAGGTTCGTGAAGGACAGCGGGGAAACCTATCGTGTTGGCAAGCCTTTGAGCAATGCAGAGGATAAGGCTCTCGTGGAGCTCTTCGATGACTTTGAAACCTGGCTGATCGACGATTTCAAGGATGAACATGAAGATGATATTGGCATGTCTGTGGAGCGGGCAATCGCGGCTTATGCCAATGAGAACGAACTCAGCAGTCAGCAGTTGTTGGATCTGCGTGGCATCATTGCATCCGACCTTGAGGAGGATAAGGGCGGGAATGCGCGCAGGCTTTCGGTCGCTGGCTACGATGAGGATGAAGACTACGCTCAGGGCGAGGATCAATGCCTGATCGAAGGTTACGACCAACTTCCCGCGCTGCTCGCTCAAGAACTAGATGTGCGCTTCGGCTGCATCGTGAGCGAGATCGATTACACCAAGCGCAAGATCAAGATCTCCAGTAGTGATGGCGATTTTGAAGCGGAGCACGTTGTTGTGTCTGTTCCCCTCGGGGTGTTGAAGGCAAAAAGTCTGATATTTACGCCGGAGCTGCCGGGAGCGAAGATTAAAGCCATCTTGCGCATGGGCATGGGTGTGCTGGACAAGGTGATCCTGCAATTCCCCGTGCGCTTCTGGCCTGCGGGAAACTGGTTCCTGAATTTGGAACGCACCGCGCCTTACGGCATTTCGTTCTCCAGCATGGAAGCCACGCACCCAGGCTCAAACATTCTGGTGTTCTGGCATTTCGGTTCGCATGCGGTCGCTCATGAAGCGATGCCTGATGCGGAATTGATTGAGCTGGTGATGGGTCATCTGCGGCAAATATTTCAAGACATTGACGTTCCTGCACCTAGCGCCAGTGCGATCACACGCTGGTCCAAGGATCCATTCTCACGCGGCAGTTACTTTTATCCTCGAACAGGTTCTCCGATCAGCGACATCAAGGTTTTGGGGGAAGCCGTGAGCGATCGACTGTTCTTTGCCGGAGAGGCGACGAGCAAAGCCTACTTCGGTACCGTGCATGGCGCTTATCTGAGTGGTTTGCGTGAAGCCAGAAAAGTGCTCGCTGCGGCGAAAGACTGAGTTCGATACACACACACCAAAAGCCTCTTGCCGTTGATGATTGCCTGCGAAAGACTCGCGCCCGCATGACCCAGCCACAAATGAAATCAACAATCTGCGCGATCATTCGCCACAGCACCGCCGCCACATCCTGCATCACCTCGCGCGCATCCTCCAACTTGGTCACCAACGAGCGCACAAAGCCACGCAACGATTCCTCATGCTCCGCATATAGTCGGAGGAAGAGGTCATGGCGTTGCTGTTCGGAGTCGGTCACGAAACAAACATGACCAGTGCCCGCTTCATTTGCCGGAAAACGTTTTCAGAGGGTGAAAAAGCCCGGCGGATGCCACGCTCACGAGCTGGGGTGGACGTTGCTCAAACGCATCGCTTCCCGGAGTTCCTGCAAGCGCCTTGGCAGTCGAACCAGGACTCATTGCGGGCTGCTTCTGCGATCAAATCGCCTTCACCCAGCACTTCCGCAAACGCATCGGAATGACGCCCAAGCAGTTTCGCATGCGGCATCAGGGGTTGGTGTTTCCACCACGATCTAGTTGGATGCGAGGACGTGAAGGGCTTCCAACTTGTCGGATGCGGGCATTTCGTTCCCATGTTCCCATCGGCGGAGTTGTTGATGAATCACGCCAACTACTTTGGCCAATTCCTTCTGATCCATACCTTGGCACCGCCGTGCCTTCATCACAAGATCGGCAGTGGTTTCTTGACCGAAAGGATAGTAATCGAGGAAGGAAAGGATGCCCGGCCACTCAGAGACGACAGGCTGTCGTTCATCGCGCTCCCAGCGTTCGTAAACCTCACGCAGAGTGCCAAGTTGTCTCGCTACATCCTCCTGCCGCAAATCCAGCACCAATCTCCGATTGCGAAGGTGTTCGCCAAGAGATTGGGGAAGGGGAATGACACCTTTCTTTTTGAGAATGAATGATTTAAACGCTTCCTGGCTCACCCGGAGAGTGAAAAAGCAAAATGGCAAAATAGGGTGATACGTATTTTGCCAATTTGTGATTTCTTGATAGGAGGGAAGCTGGACGAGATTGAATTCGATCTCGCCGTCTCCGACGACAATGGTTCTGACCATTAGCTCGGCCACTCGGCGCTTTTCTTCCAAGCTCATCTCAGGCCACCGAGCATGAAGGTCGAGAGCCTCAGTGACCATCTGTTCACTTGAGAGGTTATCAATTTTGAGAACGTCAATCTCTGATTGGAGCCGGACGAGTTCTTCATCCATCTGAAGGCGGGTGCGTTGGAAGTGCATGTCGCCGTCGGTGGATTGGTTGCGGATGAGGGTTTCGTAGCGGGGCAAGTCCACGAACTGGCGGGGCTGGAACTCTTGACCGAACTCGCCGTGCAGGTGCTCGGCGTCGTTGAAGCCGACGCGGAAGGCGATCACGGTGCCGACGTTGCCAAAGACGGCCTCCCGCACGGTGGGGGAGAGCTGGGCGATGTATTGATGGCTCAGGGTAAGGTTGAGCCGGTATTTGCGGGCCTCGGCGAGGATGGCGGTGAAGGACTCGGTGGCGAAGTTTTGGAACTCATCGACAAAGAGATAAAAATCGCGCCGTTCGTGTTCGGGCTGGCGGTTGCGGGCCATGGCGGCGAGCTGGAACTGGGTGATGAGCAGGGAGCCGATGAGGTTGGCTTTGTCGTGGCCGATCTGGCCTTTAGCGAGGTTGGCGATGAAGATGCGCCGCTCATCCATGACAAAGGGGATGCTCACCTTGCTCCGCACCTGGCCGACGATGTTGCGCAGGATGGGGGAGAGCAGCAGTTGACCGACTTTGTTCTGGATCGGGGCGATGGCCTCGCGCTGGAAGCGGGCATCCCAGCTTTCGTATTCGTTCTCCCAGAAGTCGCGCAGGAAGGGATCGTCTACCTGCTGGATCACCCAGCGGCGGTAGATGGGATCGGTGAGCAGGCGGTTCACGCCAAGCAGGGATGTGTTGGGGCAATGCGCCAGCGCGGCCACGGCGTTGTGCAGGATGTATTCCATGCGTGGCCCCCAAGAGTCGGGCCAGAGGTTCTTGAAGGCACCCACGATGCCGGAGGCCACGAGATGCCGATCCTCCGGGGAGGTCTGGGTGAGCAAATTTAGCCCGATAGGGAAATCGCGGTCGCCAGGGTGAAAATAGACGGTCTGCTCTGCCCGGTTGGGCGGAATGTGATCGAGCAACTCCTCCGCCAGATCGCCATGCGGGTCGATGAGGCCCACGCCGTGGCCTTGCAGGATGAGCTGTAGGATGAGATTACGCAGCAGCGTGGTCTTTCCCGAACCCGTTTTGCCGATGATATAGGTGTGGTAGCGTGCATCCGACACTTCAAAATCGAACGGCGCTTCACTGCCGCCCCACGTCTGCCTCATGCCGATGTGAAGGTGATTGTCCATACTCATGCCGCTCAAGCCAGCCGCCGCTCCATGAATTGATCCACCGGACGGAAGGTCACCCCTCGTGTGTTGGTGCTTGCCCGGCAATGGCACCGGGCAAACGCGTTGTGGGCGAACCCGGCGGGTAATCAGCGACTGGCTTCGGCGGCTGATTGTGTGTGGTTTAGTATAGCACGATCTGTTAAGTGCGAGCGATAGCGGTGGCGCAACTGACTTGGCTTTTAGCGATAGCCAAGTCGTGTTTATGACCAGTGTGACTCGTGATCCAAGTAGTGCCCCCACGTGTGAGGGCGAAGGACAGTCCGGCTTTTAGCCGGCTGGCCGCAGCGGCCGACTTCACGCGTTTGGTCATTGTCCGAGGGCGGTTAGCCCGGTTCCGGCATGACCTTTGTCCGTAAGTCGATCAAGTCCTTGTCGCTGGAGGAAAACGCGTGAAGTCGGGCGTTGAGCCCGAACACGTGGGGGCACCCGTCTCACGGCCCAGGCGGCATTTTCGCCGTTCAGTGAGGCCGCGTAATCGTCATTTCAAGCCATAGCGATCCGCCGCGATTTTTTCGCGCACCCCTACATACCATGTAAATAGGGGTGAAGGGAGGGGCTCAGGCACGTCGCACATTTCAGAGCGCAGTATCCGGCGTGGCCATGTCCTTGAGCGTTAAAGTCGCACAGGCGTTATCGGTCATGCCGGATACTGCGCTATTGAACGAAGCCGCTTCGGCCCACCGCTTTGCAGGCCTGTTGTCCGATACGGGGGAAAGTAACACGCCGGGGTGGGGCTTGCCACAGCTCCGAGGTTGATGCCAGGCGCTGACCATCGGTGCTGAGGCGACAAAGCATGAGCTGAGCTTGTCGTTTTCGGCGGCTCAGCGGCGTGGAGATGGCTCCATGCGAGTGAAAGCGATGCCTGCTGATGGATTGAGACAACAACGCCTCATGCCCATGCGCTGCCGGTTGTTGCAACGAAGGCTTTTGTGTGAGTGATGACGCTGGATGGCGGCGCAAAGTGTTCATGAGCTGTCCAGAATCGCTGGTGCCCGGCTGCCAGGTGCTGTGATGACCCGGATCAGGACAAGCCGGATGTCCTGGCAGAACGGGCACTTCATCGGCTCGGGCTGCCGCCGGAGCGGTACATGGGTGGCAGTCATCGTTGACGAAGTGTTCGCTGCTCGTGTGTCCAGCAGTACTCTGGCTTGTTCGATGCGTTGGGTGCGCCCGCGATTGGCAAGCAGGCCGTAGTGCCTGATCTTGGTGAACTTCGGCGGCAGAATGTGCAGCCGGAACCTGCGCACAAACTCGCTCATCCCCAGGGTCATGGTCTTGTGCTCCGAAGCATGGGCGTAGTCCTTGTAGCGGAAGCTCACGGTTTGCTTCCGCTCATCGAAGGCCGCCAGACGTGCATCGCTCAATCCCACCCGGTGCGTGTAGCGCGCCAGATAGGCGAGCACGGTCTCGGGGCCGTTGAACGGGCGTTTGGCATGCACGACCCATTTGCGGCGGCAGGAATCTCGCAGCAGGGCGTCGAACTTGCTGTTGCTGGCACAACCTTGCAGGTGGCCGTGGAACTCCAGTTTGTGCCGCTCATGGAGAGCCCGCAGTCCTGAGCAGAACTTGCCGCGATACACCTTGGAGAGAGCGCGCACGGGGAAGAGCCAGTGCTTTGCGGCGGAAATCCATTGACTGCCTTCGCTGCTCAGGCCACCGCCGGTCACGATGCAATGCAAGTGGTAGTGATCGTTGAGCGTCTGGCCCCAGGTGTGCAGCACGCTGGTGATACCGAGCACGGCTTTGAACCTGTTGCGTCCAAACTCCAGCAGCGTCGCGCTGGCGGCATCGAAGAGCAGTTTGTAGAGGGCGGCCTGGTTCTGGGCGATGAGCGCGTTGAGCTGGTGCGGCAGCGTGAAGACGATGTGGAAGTAAGGAATGGGCAGGAGCAGTTCACACTGCCTGCTCATCCACTCTGCGCCGCGCGCGGGCTGGCAGGTCGGGCAGTGGCGGTTACGGCAGGAATGCGGCACGAAATGCTCGCGCCCACACTCTGCACAGCGATACACGTGCGCACCGAGGGCGGGTGTGCGGCATGCCATCAGTGCACGCAACGTGCGCCAGTGGTGCATCGGCATCTTGTGGTCGCGAACATGCGCGGGCATGCAGGCACGAAGAACTTCCGCCATGGTCAGCCGCTCATCCTTCGTTGCCGCCACCTTTGAAGCGGGCGGGAAATGCATGGCCGCCTACGCCTGAGTTTTGAGCTGTGTCACGTCCACCAAATCCAGCGGGCTGCACACATTTTGCAGCCGCATCTGGCTCACATGCAGGTAGATGGAGGTGGCGCTCAGGCTTCGATGCCCCAGCAGCCGCTGCAGCACGACCAGATCAACACCGTTTTCCAGCATATGAGTGGCGAAGCTGTGGCGCAGGCAGTGGATGCCGCCTCGATCAGGCAGGCATGCATGCTTCACCGCCTTGCGGAACACCCGCTCCGCCGTGCGCGTGGTGACCGGCTGCTCAGTTGAAGGCGAGGGAAACAGGCAGCCCTTTGGTCGAAAAGTGAGCCAGTAGGCACGCAGCTCAGCAAGCAGACGATGGGAGAGAACAGTGTAGCGATCTTTGCGCCCCTTGCTCTGAACCACGCGAATCTGCATCCGCTGGCTGAGAATGTCCTCGGCGCGCAAACGGCATACTTCGCTGACCCGCAGTCCGGCTGCGTAAGCGGTCATCAGCAGCACACGATGCTTTGGGTTGAGTCCAGGGGCGCTGAACAGACGTTCGATCTCCTCAATGCTGTAAACCTGCGGACGCTTGATGGAGGAACGCATGCGTGGCAGCGCGTCTTCAATCACGCTCAAGGAGCGTCCCAGCACATGCTGGTAGAAGAACCGCAGCGCACTGACGGCCACGTTGACCGTGGGGCGTGCGAGCTTGCGGACGCGAATCAGGTGCAGCAAATACTGCTTGATCTCGTCGTCGGTGAGCTGATCCGGCGGCTTGCGCCAGTGACCGGCCAGGCGGATCACAGCGGAGACATAGTTGTCGCGGGTCTTCACGGCATAACCGCGCAGGTCGAGTTCATCAATGAGGCGTTGGCGTAGTGGTGTCATGGGGAGACACCATCACCCGCATGTCGCACAAGATAACCTCTGCGACATTATACGACACTCGCATCCACCAGCGCTCCGCGTGGCGAAGGCTCCAGGCTCTCCGCGAAGCGGTTTAGTTCAATATTATTTTTACGACAAGGGCAAAAAAATGCGGCTTTAAATCTGGATTTCAGACATGTCGTGTCTTTGATGAAAACATCAGTCGCCCGTAGTTTCTGCGTCGTGTCTTTGACGCTGCCGTGACAAGCAAAAGAGCTGCTTCGCAGCAGCCCTCTAAGGTCGAAGCCCTTGACGGATTCGTTGTCGTGTGGTGTGACTCGGTGGTCAGTGGTGGAACTGGATTTGATCGAGGTCGCGGGCGGAGTGCAGGAGCCTGAGCAGTTCGATTCCATCGTCGATGGGACGGTAGTAGAAGCAGTATTTGTCGAAAGGATAGCTGCGGCAGTGATGGGTCAATTCAGGTCGCGGGCGGCCAAGTGTGTTCCACTCGGCGAGGTATTTGAGTTTTTCCCGAAACCGCTGAATGATCCGGTCGGCTTGCAGTTCGCTGTCTTCAGCGATGTATTCCCAAATTTCCCGGATGTCGGTGAGTGAGTCTGATGAGTAAACGATCTGCGGCATGGAAGGCATCAAGCTGATTTCCGAGCCGCATGAGCGCGATGGCGATCAGCAAGGAAAGCATCCCAATCAAAGTCACGGATGCCTTCACCACGGTCGAGCTGATCAGCAGCGTGCTGAACATCTGCCCGCAGCGCCGCGAGTTTGGATTCATCCTCAGCCGTGAGGCGCGACTCGACCTGCTCCTTGAACGTCGCAACCACACTGACGAAAAATTCGTCGGCGTTGTGGTAGGCACCGGAATCGACCGATTTCTGGACGAACTGGTTCAGTTCATCAGGAAGTTGAATGGCTACTTGGGTCATGATGGTTGGATTGTATCAAATCAGGCCCGGTTTGTCGAGGGCTTGAATCAACGAAGCGAATCGTCGTCTCTGACCTGCTGCTCCAGGTGGCGTAGCGCGGTGAGCATGGCTTCCCTCGCCTGCGGCTCGCGTCGGGCCTTGACGGTGGCGATGCATGTCCCCTCTTTGTGAGTCAGGTGAATGACCAGCGCAGTGCGCTGCCGTTTGGACTGGCTGCCGCCCTGCTGGGCAAGGTGTGAGTCGATGCGGTGTCGGATGCTACGGGTGCTCTCCCCTGCTTTCGCAGCGGTGACCAGCTCGTCCTGAAGCTGGGTATTATTCACCTGAGCGATACGCTGAGCCATTTCGTAACCGATGGCGGATGTGGTGCGTAATTCTTCCTGAACGCGTGCTGGCAGTTCCAGAACGCGCAGCATGCCGCTCATCCACTGTTCGCTCTTCCCTACCTGACGGGCGAGTTCACGCTGGGTCGCGACGGCTCCTGAGTCGAGCAAGGCTCGCAGGGTCTCGGCCAGTTCAACAGCTCCAATGTTTTCACGCTGAATGTTGGAGATCAAACTTTTGAAACGGCGGTTGATGCTGTCATCCGGTTCACGCACAAGGACTTCGATCTCGGGGAGACCGACTGCCTTGGCGGCACGAAAGCGGCGATGGCCGGTGAGAATGCGGTAGTGTTCGCCATCAGGGGTGACAGTGATCGGCTCGATGATGCCGTGGCGCCGCACGGACTCGATCATATCGTCCATGTTGCTGAAGGTTTTGCGTTCGTTGTCGGGGTCTTCGAGAAGTCGGTCAATGGAGACGATGAAGCGGCCTCGCTTGGGCAATCCACCAGTAAGGCCGGATTTGACGAGATCGAGGCGGCTTTTGCCTTCGGGTAATTTCATGCTGTTGAAGCGGTGATCGCGTCGAGCTGGGGTTCATCGACTGAACTCACTGTGTCTGCGATCTCCGGGTGGGCGGGTTGCCCGTTAGTGAATAATTCGCGTACCTCTTCGACGAGGGCGGCCATGTCCTGCGCTCCTTTGGAAAGCGGTCGGTAATGGAATATGCTGCCGCCGTTTTCGTCCACCTGAGCCAGCCAGCCGCAGGAGCGTATCTCGCTGCGAGCTGACGCCATGGCGTCATTGTGCATGAGCATGAGGACACGCTTCCGCAAGCCGGGCAGGCGGGTGAGGTTGCTCAGGACATGCAGGAGACG
>CAILZI010000047.1 GCA_903838675.1 uncultured Verrucomicrobiota bacterium | reverse complement strand
CATCGCATGGGACAGCATCCGCCTGATTTGACCAGCAAACACGCCCAAACCGCAACTCGCCCTCCGCCACTTTCGAGCCTCTCTCCCTCGTTACTTCAACGCTTGCCCCTCATTCGGCACGGCCTATGGGATGGCTGTGTATTGGATTTATTCTTTGGGCATCATTGATCACGATGCCGTTTTGGTTTCTTTCGACGATTGAACATCAGCGAAGAAGATTGTGGATTCTAAGGTGCTGGCCACTGGCTGCCTTGACACTTTTCGTTTCACTTGCGTATAGCATCCATGATATGGTCTTCCATATGCATTGATTGTTCTCGCAAGTTCTCCCGTCTTGCGAGACTTTTCCGAGCGCCAGAGTCGCTATTGAATCGTTTGCGTCGCGTCGCTGCCCGTAACGACGAGCGTGGTGGGGAATCAGACACGCTCCAATGCGTTCTTGCCGGCTCAATCCTAAGCCTGCGTTCCGAAGCCAACCGCAATGGATGGCAGAACTGGGGCGAGAACTACGAGGAGTGTGTCGATCTCCTCATCAAGTATCTCTGCGAAGGGGCAGAGGCATTACCACCAGCCAACCGCAGTGAGGTGCGAACTAAGTTGGAGGCTATCCGTGAAGCAGGACGGACGGGTGCAGACAACGGAAGGTTCGCCTATGAGGAATGCGACCAAATGGTCGAGCAGGTGTTGGCATGGTGCGATGTGCATCGTCGCCCGATCCTGAAACCTCCAGGTCAGTCTTTCTGGTAGCTACTCGCGTTATCGAAACAGTTAGTCACCCACCACCTCATCCCCCAGCCTCTTGTCCGGCACGAGGTACCCCTGCACATAATCCCTGACCGCCTCGGCCAGCGGGGTGATCACGGTACTGAACCCTGAGCCGCGCAGTTTGGTGATGTCGGCGCAGGTGTAGTACTGGTACTTGGACTGGAGGTGCTCGGGCATGTCGATGAACTCGATGTTGGGCTGTTTGCCGAGGGCGGTGAAGATGGCGGTGGCGAGTTCGATCCAGGTGTGGGCGGCGCCGGAGCCGAGGTTGAAGAGGCCGCCGGCGCTCGGGGTTTCGGCAAGGTGGATGGTCATGCGGATGGCGTCCTTCACGTAGAGGAAGTCGCGCATCTGCTCGCCGTGCTTGTAGTCGGGGCGGTGGGATTTGAAGAGCTGGACTTTTCCAGTGGCAAGGATCTGGCCGCAGGCTTTGTGCACGAGGCTGCGCATGTCGGCCTTGTGGTCTTCGTTGGGGCCGTAGACGTTGAAGTACTTGAGGCCGACGATGCTGGGCAGCCAGCCTTCGCGCCGGGCGTGGATATCGAAGAGATGCTTGGAGTAGCCGTACATGTTCAGCGGGCGCAGAGCGTGGATGTCGGGCATCTGGTCGTCCATGCCGTGGGCACCGTCCCCGTAGGTCGCGGCGGAGGAGGCATAAACAAAGCGCGTCTGATTGGCGAGCGACCACTGGCAGAGTTGCTTGGTGAACTCGTAATTGTTCCGCATCAGGTAGTCGGCATCGCGTTCCGTGGTGGCAGAGCAGGCACCCAGATGGAGGACGTGGTCAAAGTGACCCAGCTTGGCGGGGCTGTGCTGCACGGCCTGCAGGAGGTCGTTGCCGTCGATGTAGTCGGCAAATTTGAGAGGGACGAGGTTTTTCCATTTCTCGTCGGTGCTCAGGCGGTCGCAGACGACGATGTTTTCGCAGCCCCGGCGGTT
>CAILZI010000046.1 GCA_903838675.1 uncultured Verrucomicrobiota bacterium | reverse complement strand
GAACATTGATGTGGTGACGTGCTGGCTGAGTGGCTGGTGTGTGTTTTGTTTTAGACATCGCACTCCAAATCAAGCCGCTTCCCGCCCTCAGTCAGCACACTTCACTTCAAAACTTCAACCGTCCATGGGATGCCTGTGGACGGATTTGTATCTGTCGCGATCAAGGATGACCGATGAAATGAAATGCATGCCGGACCTATGATCACCTCACACCAATAAGCCGCGAAACACGCCTGCTCATTTCCATGGGAGATCCAAAATTTGGACCGAGGTGTTTCCGTGATGATGGCTGGTAATGAGCAGGCGAAGGGAGCGCTACTTACGAGCAAGATTGTCCGAACTACAATTTGCACCGGCCCTCCTCAGCGCTCAATGGCACGTTCAACTGCCTTAACCAAGTGAAATGCATGAATGGCATGCTGCATGGGCCATGGTGCCTTTTTATTGTATGTCCTTTGCCCGGCTGGCGAGAAACTGGAAGTACTTTGGGTCGTGCTGATCGAAGAGGTCGCGACCTGATCCCATGTAAGCTCGCATCAATTCATCGGCGGCGCGGTCCAGGTGGCCAAGCTCAAACTGACACTGGCCGAGCCGGAAGTGAATGAAGGGATTGCCAACTGCTCCAGGACAATTCATGGCGTTGGACAGGTTCTCGCGTCCAGCCGCATAATCGCCACTGAGATAATTGGCATCGCCTATCGCGATCAAAATCCATGTGGCCGCGCTCCAGTCTGTCTTTGGGTCAGGCAGCAAATCCCAGGCGGCCCAGTAGCTCGCGAGGGCATCGGAGTAAGCTTCTTTGTTGGCGTGCTCATCGCCAAGGGCGCTGAGACGCTTGATCTCGTCGTGAACAGCGTCAGATAACGCCAGGGGTTCTGATTTGCGTTTCTTGAAGAATCCAAACATAAGCCGGCCGGGTTGGAGCGTGAGAGGAAACCTGACGAACCGATGAGAACGAAAGCCGTCGGGTGCGTCAACCGAATTTTAATCAGGCCGCCACGCAGCTGGCGTGGGAAGTTGCCTGGCCTGCCTGACGATTGATCTCTGCGTGTCGGAGCACTGCAAGATACGGCTGCATCTGGAAATCCGGGATTTGAAACGAGCTTTGTCTGCGATGATGTCTGGCGTTTTTGCTGGCATTTGATCCATGTAACACCACGCTGCGCACCTGCTGATTATATTATGACCTGCTTTCGCTCCAATTTAATGAATCGAGTGCCGCCGTGCCTGATGCTTGCCGCGCTGATCGGCCTGAGTGTGGCTGAGGCTGCTGAGACGAAGCCTGCACCGCAGTTCAATGTGCATGGCGACCGGATGAGCTTCATCGACAATGGGGAGATCAAGGTGGGGGTGAATCAGGATCTGGGCGGGGCGATCACGTGGATCTCCACGCCGGGGCATGACAATCTGATCAACAACAATGACTGGGGGCGGCAGATTCAACTGTCGTTTTATTCGGGGCCGAGGCCCTTTGAGCCGGATGGAAAGAAGACGCACAAGAACTGGAAGAACTGGGCGTGGAATCCCATTCAGTCGGGCGATGTGTTTGGGCATCGGGCGAAGAAGGTGGAGCTGACGAACAGCGGGACATCGATTCATCTGGCGAGCATTCCGATGCAGTGGGCGCTGGATGATGTGCCGGGGGACTGCCGCTTTGAAGCGGACCTGAAACTTGAAGGGCCGATGCTGCGGGTGCATTACCGCCTGACGAATCAACGCGCCGACAAGACATGGTACGGCGGGCACAATCAGGAACTGCCGGCGGTGTATACGGTCAGCGCGCTGGATCATCTGATGTCCTACACGGGGGACAAGCCTTTCACGGGTGACAGCCTGACGCGCATCTTCAAGCCTGAGGGGCAGAAGTTTCCGTGGGCGCATTTTATCGCCACCGAAGGCTGGGTGGCTGCGGTGGGTGATGACGACTGGGGCCTGGGTGTGTGCAATCCGACGGTCTACAATTACCTCGGTGGCACGAGCTCCCCGGTGAAGAGCTGGTCTTCGGATGCCTCGCCCACGATGTACATCAGCCCGGTGTCGACGGATGTGCTGGATCCGAACATTGTGTTTGAGTTTGAGGTGATGATCCGTGCGGGAAAATTGGCTGAGATGCGGGAGTACTTCAGCGGCATCATGAGCCAGCGGACGCCGCCGGTGTGGAAGTTTGCCAAGGACCGGCAGCACTGGGTGCCGCGCGGCTGCACGGATGCGGGCTGGCCGATTCAAGACGGGCTGAAGCTCACCCTCGTGAAGGATAAGAAAGCCGTGATCGATGGTCCGGTGCAGCCTTTCCCGGCGGCTTCGGCACCGAAGGTGCGCATCACTGGCATGTGGAGCGGGATCGCTGGTACGGGGCGCATCAGCTGGAAGAAGCAGGGTGGGGATCAGACGAACAAGGCGAACTCGGCCACGTTCCTACTTCCTGTTATTGCGGACAAAGAAACGACCATCGAGGTCGATCTGGCGTCTGTTCCGGGGTACGATGGGCTCATCACTCAACTGACGCTGTGGCCGGCGGAGCAGGCGAATGCGGAGGGGCAGGTGATTTTGAAGGCGATTGAGATGATTGGTGGGGGAGCGGGGAAGTGAGGGGGGAGGGTGCTTGTGTGATGGGGGCTGGCAGGGAATTAGGCCCGGCATGAAAGGCACTCGGTTAAGGGCGGGTATCGTGGTCGTCGCTCGGCTGTCGCATGCCAGAGATCCGTTCATGCTTGGAGCAGCGCATGTCTGGGAGCGCCGACATTTTGTCGGCTCTGGAGTGCGCTACGCGAGGTGAGCGCACGCCGCATTTTCAGGGGAGTTCATTCCATTACGATGCGCCACGGACACTCGCCCGGAGCCGACAAAATGTCGGCGCTCCCATTACGGAAGGCACGCCTTTGCACCTCACTCATTCTAAGACGCTGCAAGACCGCGTCCGTGTGGCGAGCTCGAAATCCACGATAACCGGCCTTAACCGAGTGCCTTTCATGCCCGGCATTTGTTTTGAGGTGAAGTGATCCAAAAATCAAAAGGCGTGCGCATTGGCTGGCGCAGGCATGGGCGGACAGGGGCCGTGGGTGTAGCTTTGGACTTCGCTGATGATGTCGTCGGCGGTTTGCTCGATGCCATCGGGGCCTGCGGAGCGGAGGTGCAAGTTGATGCCGCGGTAGGCTCGCGGGGTGCTGGGGCGGATGGGGCGGCCCCAAGCATCATTGACGGTGTGGGTGATGGTGATGCGGATGGGATGGCCCCAGTCATCAACGATCCTGCCGTTGATGAAGGGGACTTCGGGATAGCGCTGACGCACCTCCTGCGTGACGGCGTCTGCGCTCATCTTGTCGCCTTGGGTGCCCCAGTGGGCCAGTTTGATCCGCACGAAGGTACGATACGTGCGCTTCCAGGCCTGCTGCGCGCGGTACTTGGGGGAGAGGCTGCAGGCCGTGAGCATGAGCGCCAGCGCGACGAGCGCGAGGAAGGTGAAGGCGGCTTTCATGCAGTGGGTGTCAAGGGGGGCGCAAGGGTGAGTGGCGGTGGTCATGATTGAGGCGCTTCGTCATTTTGTCATTTTGTGATTCGTCACACGCGTAAGGTTTCCCAGATCAGACCGGCTAAAGCGGAACTACAACACGTACGCATTCCATGCGCAGCGGCAGACGATTGCGAGTAACGCAGAGCATCAGAGAACTCCGAGTTCAGCGGCGAGATTTGTGAGCCACCCAGCGCTGCTCTTTAGTCCCGGCTGTAGCCAGTCCCGCTCGTCATATATCTTTCATCATCCCACTTGCCTACTCATGCCTCAGCGCATCAATAGGATTCAACCGCGCGGCTCGTCGCGCAGGCGTGTACCCAAACAACACACCCACCGCTGCGGAGAACATGAAGGAGATGAGGTTGATCTGGGTGTTGAAGTTGAAGGGGACCTGGATGACCTGGGCGAGGGAGTAGCAGAGGGCAAAGGCGAGGAGGATGCCGAGGAGGCCGCCGATGCAGGAGAGGGTGACGGCTTCGATGAGGAACTGTAGGAGCACTTCGCCAGCGGTGGCACCGATGGCGAGGCGGATGCCGATCTCGCGGGTGCGCTCGGTGACGGAGACGAGCATGATGTTCATGATGCCGATGCCGCCGACGAGGAGTGATACTCCCGCAACGGCGGCGAGGAGCATGGTCATGAGCTGCGTGGTGGAGCCGAGGGTCTCTGCGATCTGGCGGGTGTCGAAGATGTTGAAGTCGTTGTCCTGATTGCTGTGGAGATTGCGGCGGATGCGCATGACTTCGGTGATGTCGCTGATGAGGCCGAGGCTTTCGGTGCCTTCCTCTGCGGAGATGGAGATTTGATTGATGCTGTGCTCTGAGGTTTTGCCGATGAGGCGGCGCTGCAGGGAGGAGAGGGGCATGATGATGGTGTCGTCCTGGTCTCCCATGCCGGCCTGGCCTTTGGTGGCGAGGAGGCCGATGACTTCGCAGGAGGCGCAGCCGATGCGGATGCTGGCGCCGACGGGGTTCTCCGTGCCGAAGAGCTCGACACGAACGGTGTTGCCGATGACGCAGACGGCGCTGCCAGCACGCACGTCTGCAGCGGTGAAGAAGCGGCCATCGGCGATGTTCCATTTGTTGATCTGGAAGTACACGGGGGTGGAGCCGGTGATGGTGCTGATGCGGGCATTGCTGCGGTAGATGGTGCTGAGCCCGGCGGTGCGCACGGGGGCGATGGCGGCGATGCCGGCGATCTGCTCGCCGAGGATCTCGGCGTCCTTTTCGGTGAAATTGGAGACACCGGCGGAGGAACTGCGAGAGCCGAAGCCGGCGCCGGGGCGGAGGGTGAGGAGATTGCTGCCGAGGCTGGAGATCTGCGCCTTCACAGCGAGCGTGGCTCCCTGGCCGAGGGTGACCATGGTGATGATGGCGGCGACACCGATGAAGATGCCGAGCACGGTGAGGAAGGCGCGCGTGAGGTTGCGGCTGATCTCGCGCACGGCGATGGCGAAGGCGTTCCAGATCATGGCGGCGGCGCGGTGATGTCGGATTCCACGAGGCCGTCTTTGATGACGACTTTGCGTTTGGCCACGGTGGCGACGTGGTCGTCATGCGTGACCATGAGGACGGTGATGCCGCGGTCTTCATTGAGGCGCTTGAGAAGCTCCATGATGTCGCCGGTGGTGACGGAGTCGAGATTGCCGGTGGGCTCATCGGCGAAGAGGGTGCTGGGCTCGGTGACGATGGCGCGTGCTATGGCGACGCGCTGCTGCTGGCCGCCGGAGAGCTCGCCGGGGGTGCGGTTATGCTTGGTGGTGAGGCCGACGGAATTGAGCGCGGCGACGGCTTTTTCACGGCGGTCCTTGCGTGACATACCACGATACAGCAGCGGCAGCTCGACATTTTCAAGGGAGCTGGTGCGGGCGAGGAGATTGAAGCCCTGGAAGATGAAGCCGAGGGCGTAACGGCGGAGGAGGGAGCGCTGGTCGGTGCTGAGCTTTTCCACGGCGATGCCTTCGTACTGATAGCTGCCGGTGGTGAGGGTGTCGAGGCAGCCTAGCACGTTCATGAGGGTGGACTTGCCGGAGCCGCTGGGGCCCATGATGGCGACGAACTCGCCTTTTTGAATGGTGAGATCGATGCCCTTCAGCGCCTGAAATGCGGCGTCTCCCTGACCATAGGTTTTGGTCAGGCCGCTGAGTGTGATGAGCGGCGCGGCACTCATGAGGCGGGGGTGCTGCTGCGGGTGATGACGAGCATGCCTTCGGTGAGACCGGGGCCGGAGACCTCGGTGCGGCGGCCGTCGGTGATGCCGGTCTTGATGGCGATGGGCACGGCTTTGCCATCGCGCAGGATGAAGATGTGGGCGGAGGGTTTGGTCTTGTCTTTGGCATCGCCAGACTCAGGGCGGGAGCGATTGCGTGTGGGCATGGGGATGAGGCTCTGCACGAAGGATTTCTTGGCGGTGCCGGCGGACTTGACGACGGCATCAGGATTGAAGCGCAGCGCGGTGGTGGGCACGAGGAAGACGGCTTTGCTTTCCGCCACGCGGATGTCTGCGGTGGCCGTCATGCCGGGGCGGAGGCTGAGATCGTCATTGGTGACATCGAGATCGGCCTCGTAAGTGACGACGTTTTGGGTGACGGCGGAGCCGAAGGAAACGACGGAGACGGTGGCGGTGTAGGAGCGGTCCGGCCAGGCATCGACGGTGAAGGTGGCCTGCTGGCCTTTGGCGACGCGGCCGATGTCGGCCTCGGCGATGGTGACTTTCAGGAGCATGCGCTCGAGCTTTTCCGCGATGATGAACAACTGCGGCGCGGTGAAGCTGGCGGCGACGGTCTGGCCGGGCTCGATGCTGCGCGTCAGGACGATGCCGTCAATGGGGGATTTGATGACGGCTTTGTTGAGATCGCTTTCATTGATGCGGACCTGCGCCTCGGCGGTGTCGACGGCGGCCTGGGTGGCGGCGAGATTGGCGCGGGCGCGCTGGGCGGTGGCGTAGGCGCTGTCGATGACTGAGCCGGAGGGTACCTTGCCGCCGCTGATGCGCTTGAGCTCGATCTGACGCGCGAGGAGGGCCTCGGTCTCGGTGACGGTGGCCTCGGCGAGGACGACATTGGCCTGCGCGGCTTTGACGGCGGCGCGGTTGCTTTCGGTCTGCTGCAGGAGCTTGCTGGTGTCCAGCTTGACGAGGGGCTGGCCTTTGGTGACGCGGCTGTTGATGTCCACCAGGACTTCGAGCGTGATGCCGGAGAGCTCGCTGCCGACGGTGACGGAATTGGTGGGCTGCAGATTTCCCGTTGCGGTGATGGTGAGGCTGATGTCTCCGCGCACGAGGGGCTCGGTGATGAAGGCTGGCAGGGCGTTTCTGGCTTTTTGTATGCTGTCATACCAGAACCAGGCAGCCCCACCGAGAATGGCGCAGATGAGGAGGAGGATGGCGTAGCGTTTGAAATGGCCGCCGGATGCGCCGGCCTGGATGGTGGCGGCGAGATCTGCGGGGGCCAGTTGAGAGGAAGTCTTCATGTCAGAGGTGCGCCCAGCCGCCGCCGAGGGCCGTGTAGAGCTGGATGCTGGCGGTGGCGCGCTGCGCGGTGGTGGTGACCTGCTGCTGCTCAAAGGTGAGCAGGGTGCGCTGCGCATCGAGCGAGACGAGGAGGTCCATCTGCCCGGCTTTGTATTGCAGGGCGGAGAGCTTCGCGGCCTCGCGCGCGGCGCTGAGGGCGTGATTGAGGATGTGGAGCTGCTCATTGTAGCGCTGCACGGCGGCGAGGGCGTTTTCCACCTCGGCATAGGCATTGAGCACGGTGGCCTCATAGGCGATGAGGGTCTGCCGCTGCTGGGAGGTGAGGATGCGGACGTTTTGGCGGAGGCGGCCGGCATCGATGACGGGCGTGGTGAATCCGGCGAGGATGCTGGCGAGCATGGACTCGGGAGAGAAGATGTGGCCCTGCTTCAATGCCTCCATGCCGATGGAGCCGGTGAGTGTGAGCGATGGCAGGCGCTGCAGCCGTGCGTTCTGGGTGCGGAAAAAGGCGGCCTCCAGCGCGCGCTCTGCGGCACGAACATCCGGCCGCTGGCGCAGGGTGTCTGCGGGGATGCCGGTGGCCATGCCTGCGGGCATCTCCGGCACGCTGCGTGGGCGGGAAAGCTGGGCATCCAACGAGCCGGGGGTGCGGCCGGAGAGCAGCGCGAGCTGATTGCGCCCCTGCTCAATGGCGAGCTTCAGCGCGGGCATGGTGGAGCGCGCCTGTTCCAGCGTGGTGACAGAGCGCTGAGTATCGAGCGCATCGCCGGTGCCGGCCTGCTCCAGCCATTCGGTGAGCTGCACGGTCTCGCGGCGGGTGATGAGGCTGTTTTCCACCACGGCGAGCTGACCCTCTGCAGAGCGCAGAGCCACGTAGGCGGTGGCTATGTCCGAGGCAAGTGTGACCTGCGCGCCGTAGTAGGCCTCGCGCGTTTTTTCCAAATCTGCGCCGGCTGCTTTGAGGTTTTGGAATTGCTTGCCAAAAAGATCGACCTGCCAGCTCATGTTGAGCGAGGCCTTATAGGACTCCGTGTTGAAGGTGGTGCCGGTGAGGCGGCTGTCCGTGCGCGTGCCTGCACCGGATTGATTGGTGGCGATGGTGGGAAAGAGATTGGCCATCTCCACATTCCGCCGTGAGCGGTACTCGGTGATTTTTTCCATCGCGGAGCGCACCGTGGGACTGGAGCGCAGGGCATCGGCGATGAGGTCATCGAGCACGGGATCATGAAAGCGCCGCCACCAGGTGGGGAGTGCGGCGGTGTCGAGGGGCTTGACGATGGCGGAGCCATGCTGCCACTTTCCGGGAACGGGCACGGAATCCTCCGCGAGCTCGTGCGGGCCTTTGCCGACGCATGCGGCGAGAGCGAGCAGCGCGGCGGCGAGGAGGAGGTGTGTGCTGTTAAAGATCATGGATGGTTTTTGGCGGGAATGCGGCGCGCAGTGCATTGAGCACGGCGAGGACATCGATGATCTCCTGGGCAATGGCGCCACTGAAGGGAGAGAGGTGACCGGTGGCGGCGAAGGCCATGCCGATGAGGCTGAGAGCCATGCTACCCACGGCGCTCTGCAAGGCAATGCCGCGCATGCGGCGGCTGATGTGCATGAACTCGTCGACTTTTTTCAGCGAATTGTCCATGATGACGACACCGGCGGCTTCGGCGGTGACGTCGCTGTTTTGGCCGATGGCCATGCCGACGGTGGCGGCCATCATGGCGGGGGCGTCATTGATGCCATCGCCCACATAGAGCGTCTTGGCGGCGGTGGTTTCCTTGCGCACGATGGCAAGCTTTTGCTCCGGGCTCTGCTGGGCGTAGATCTCGGTGATGCCGACCTGATCGGCGAGATAGCGCACCTCGGACTCGCGGTCTCCGGAGACGATCATGACATGCGCGAAGTGGTGCTGCGGGCCGAGATGCTTCACAAAGGAGAGGCTCTCAGCGCGTGGTGCATCGCGGAAGCGCAGCGTGGCGGCGTAGCGGCCATCCATGACGACGACGCATTCGAGACCCCCGGCGATCTCAGGAAGCTGATCGGCACAAGGGAGATTTTGCGCGATGAGTTTGCTGCGGCTGGTGACCTGCATGGCATGACCGGAAACGGTGCCTTGCAGCCCACGCCCCGGCTGCTCTCCCACCTCGATGGCTTCGGGCAGCGTGAGGGCCTGCTCTTTGGCGGCGGCGATGATGGCGCGCGAGAGCGGGTGCTTGGAGTAGCGCTCAAGACTGGCCACGAGGGTGAGCACGGTTTTGGGATCAAGGCCGGTGGCGGTGGTCTGCTCGGTGAGCTTGGGCTCGCCGTAGGTAAGGGTGCCGGTTTTGTCAAAGATGGCGGTGCGGCATCCGGCGATCTGCTCAAGGACGACGGGGCTTTTGACAATGATGGCGCGACGCGCGCAGAGGGAGATGGAGCCGATGATGGCAATGGGAATGCCAAGGAGCAGCGGGCACGGCGTGGCGATGACGAGCACGGCGAGAAAGCGCAGCGAGTCGCCGCTGAAATACCATGCGAGCAATGCGACGGCGAGCGCGACGGGGGTGTAGATGGAGCCGAGCTGATCGCCAAGACGCTGGAGCTGCGGTCGCTTGCTCTCGGACTCGCGCATGACTTCCATGATTTTGGCGTAGCGTGAATCTGCGGCGAGCGCGGTGGTGCGAATTGTCAGCGCGATCTCGCCATTGATGGCGCCGGAGATCACCTTGGACCCGGTGGTTTTGGAGATCTGGAAGGGCTCGCCGGTGAGGTAGGACTCATCCATGAGGCCGTGGCCTTCAATGACGACGCCATCGGCCGGACAGATCTCATGCGGATAGATGACGAGGGTGTCGTCCACGGCGATGTCCAAGAGCGCGACATCGGTGATGAGGGCGCTGCTTTTTCGATGCGCGACGGAGGGCATGCGCTTGGCCAGAGCAGCGAGCACGGAAGAAGCGCTGCGGAGGGCGTAGCTCTCCAGCGCCTCGCCACCCGCGAGCATGAGCACGATGATGGCCCCGGCGAGGAACTCGCCCAGCAGGAGCGAGGTGATGATGGAGACGCCGCCGAGAAGGTCTGACCCAAACTCGCGCCGCCACAGTTTGCCAAGCAGATCATAGAGCAGCGGCAGGCCGCCGAGCACGAGAGTGACAAGCAAGGGAAGGCGCTGAGTGCCCGGCGTGGCAGCGAAGCCGAAGCGCAGCACCAGATGAGAAGCGATGCCGACGATGGACAGCGCGGCGATGAGCGAGGATTTTTTTTGCCACAGTCCGGAGGTGACTGACGCCTGAGGCTCAGGGGGGGCTGGAGTGGGCTGCTTCATAGTGAGGCCGTTCAGCCAGTCGCGCTGCGCGCTGCCAATCGGTTGTGACAATGAGGCTATTATAAGTGATTGACCATGGGGAGAACACCCCATCGCAATCCACGCGCATGCTTTGCAAGGTGTGGTCTGGTCAGGCCCTCAAGCACCCTGCAACACTGATGAAGCCATGCCCAAGTACGGAGACTGTCCTGACAGACTCCAAGCCCCCTGAGGAAGTCGAAGCCTGCGCGCGGGAACTTCAATGCTGCGGCCATGCCTTGAAGCAACTGGACTTTGTGGGGCGCGATGACCTGATGGATGAACCTGTGGCGGGCTGCTGCAAGCCGGTGAGCCGTGGCAACATGGCGTGCCGGGTGAAGTGCTGGGGGACTCAGGGTGCATTCTGGGGCGGCACGTGGGGCTGGTTGTTTGGTTCCACGTTTTTCAAAGACGAAGGGGGATGCCTGCTGATGGAGGCGGGGCCTCTGGGGTGCTGGATCGTGGGCGCGATGGAAGGCTCGATCTTGCTCGGTGGCCTGAGTGTGCTGGGGGCGTGCCTGTTCAGCCTGGGCATTTCGAATGAACCCAACGTGCTGAGGGAGCCACCGCTGAAGCAGGAAATGCAGTGATAGGACCACGGACAGGCTGAGGAAGAGGGCAGGGCACAAAAAAGCGGATGCTTTTTGGTAGAGCATCCGCCATGAAATGAAGGCAGATTACTTTGCGCTGAGTGCGACGGCTGTGGCGTGATGGGCCTTGAGCACGGGGATGGTCTTGTCCACGATCACTTTGAGCTCCTTGTCATTGTGGTCCTTGGAGGCCTGCTCGTAGCTGCCAATGTGTGTCTTATGGCTGTCTGCGACGGTGGCGAGGAACTCTTTGTCGAATTCCAGGCCGGTGGCCTTTTCAAGCTTCTGAAGCGTGGCGGTTTCGGCAGGGGTGATTTCCTTGGTGAGCACCACATTCTGGTCTGCGGCCAGCTTCTTGAGCTCCTTGTTCAGCGCCTTGTGGTCGGTGACGAGTGATTCTGCGAAGGACTTGATCTTCGGGTTCTCGGCTTTCTTGACGGCGAGCTGAGCGAACTCGGTTTCAGCATGGCTGTCGATGGCGGCCGTTTGGATGAACTTGGATTCGCCGTCGGAAAGCAGGCTTTTCTTGTCTTCGGCCTGGCTGGTTGAGGTGAGGAGAAGCATGCCGCAGATGGCGAGGGCGAAGGAAGGCAGGAGGGTGCTGGGGATGTATTTCATGAGTTTGACGGGCGGGGTGTTTGGTTTGTTGCATGGAGCCGTGTGGCTGCATGTGTTGAAGGCTAGAACACGCGCCGCGCCTTCACCATGGGGTCAAAACCCCAAAGCGGGGATGAGTGCCTGTGCATGGCAAGAATGCCGCCTGAAGTCTGGCTGGAAGCTGGCGCGGAGCCTGAGGTGCGCAGAGCGAGCATGAGGCTGTTGCGGGGGGGATTTTGTCAAGAATTTGCATCCTGACCCCATTTGTGCTGGTGTGTGGGCGCACGAAATGCGCCGTTTTTGACAACGGCTGCGGAGGTTTCTTTATGGACATGAAGACCGGATGGCGTCTTTTTGGGTGATGAAATTTATCGGTTCAGTCGTGGTGGTGCTGCTGGCAGCGCTGGCGTTTGCCGTGTATCATGCGGCGAATCAGTCGATGACGATTGATCTTCTGCAGATGTCCGTGCACCGCCTGGAGAAGCGTGAGGCCTGCCTGCTGCGGCTGAGCCGTTCCTTCGTTGCGACTTTGAAACCCGGTGAACTCAGGCCTTGGATCGAGGCGAGCCTGGGCGATCTGGACAAGCAGGAGGAGCCGACGCTGATCCGGGTGAATGAGGTGGTGTTTGATCTGAGTGCGCCGGGGGCGATTGAGTAGCGGGGGCTGAGTCTGGGACGGATGCTTGGTCGGTGGGTGATTCGAAGACTTAAGGGATGGAAGTCTGGCGGATTGAGAAGATGGGAAAGGAATGGTTTGTCAATGATTTGTAGGCTGTCCCTTGTCTCTCTGCTTTCATTTATTCTATTTTGACCGAGTTAGCTATTACGGTTAGCACGGATATATTTTCCCATGCCGAGACGAATCGAAAAGCGATGAGTCCATTGCTTTTTTTCCTCACCAAGGCCCCGAGCGTTCAAAAGCATCGGATCATCGGCGCTTCGCTCAATGTGGCTAAGTTCGACATCAGTTGGTGATGTCGTCAAGATGGCTGCGACGCCAACGAAGCACAATGCCAATGGCTTCTCCTGCCAGTCAGTAATTGAAACTGTGAGCTTGTCTCCGGCCAAACGGCATTCTGTGATGTGGCCATCAGCAACGTTGATTGGTAGGTGATCACCCATCGCTAGTGGTGTATGGCTGCCAGCTGAACTGGAGGTAGTGTACGAATCATTGGCGAATGATGGGGGGCATCATTCGGGTGATCCGGCCTCATCCAGAAACTTGATGAGTTCCTTGGGGGCTTTGGCGCGGGTCTTTTTGTGGTCGAGGCGGCGGAGCTGCTGGCTGACATTGGCGGCGGATTTCATGGCGAGCTTTTCGGCGAGCCATTCCTGGGAGACGGTGGTGCGGCGCCAGAGGAGGTCGGCGAGGAGGAGCTTGCGGGGATCGGAGCCTTTGAGTTTGGCGACTTCGGCGGGCTTCATACCGGCGGCTTTGAGGCCTTGCTTGAGCCAGGCTTCGGCCTGCTGCTGGCCGTGCGATGCGACGTGGGGTTCGGCGCGGTAGCTGCGGGATTTGGGCGCGCGATTGGTGATGGAGGCGTCGGCGAGCTTGCGCATGGCGTTGCCAAAAGCCGGGGTGCCCCAGTACCAGCCGCGGCGGAGGTGGCTGCTGCGGGCGTCGGCTTCCTCGGGAAGCGGGGGGACGCCGCAATTGGCGAGTTCTTCGGTGAGGGCGCGGCGGTCGAGGCGCTTGATCATCTGGCGGCGGCCTGCGGCATTGTCTTCGAGATTGAAGGCTTTCAATCCGCTGGCGGCGTCGAACCAGGGGGCGCGTTCCTTGAGTGGGAGTGCGTAGCCACCGGCGATGCTGCTCCAGCGATAGTCGAGCACGCTCTTGCCGGCCTTGGGGCGGATGAGCTTGGCGCGTACGGGGTTGAGGTGGATGTAGTCGAGGAGGGTCTGGTAGTGGTAGGGGTCGGTGCCTTCGACGACGACGGCTTTGTAGCGATCTCCAAAGAGGCGGCCCCACTGGCTGTGCCGGACGTTGTATCGGCGTGTGAGGGTGTTTTGCAGCCAAGACATGCCAGCGACGAGGTTGGGCTCGGGCGTCTGGAGGAAGAGGTGGTAGTGATTGCCCATGAGCACCCAGGCGTGGACGCGCCAGCCGGTCATGGCGCAGGCCTGGCCGAGGGTGTGGAGGAAGAAGCGGCGGTCGGCGTCGTCATGGAAGATGGCTTCGCGACGGTTTCCCCGGGCCATGACGTGGTAGTAGGCGCCGGCGGACTGGATGCGGATGCTGCGTGGCATGGCGGGAGTCTAGGGGTGGAGCGGTGATTTTGTCAAGAATTTGCATCCTGACCCCCTTTGGGGGCGGCGTGGTGGGCGCAGTTTTGATGCGACAAATTTGTCAAGAATTTGCATCCTGACCCCCTTTTGGGCTAGGCTTGGTGCTCGAGGTACTTGAGGACGGCTTCGGTGCGGGAGCGGACGTGGAGCTTGGCGTAGACGGACTTGGTGTATTCGCGCACGGTTTCGTAGCTGATGCCGAGTTCGTGGGCGAGTTCTTTGGGGACCATGCCCTGGGCGAGGCCTTCGATGACCTGGCTTTCGCGCGGGGTGAGACAGGGGATGTCCTTCTTTTTTGGGGGCGCCTGAAAGGATTTGATGAGCAAGCGCGCGATGTCCTGGCTGAGGGGGGCGCCGCCTTCGCTGGCCTGGCGGATGCCGGCGGCGATCTCGGCGGGCTTGGAGTTCTTGAGGAGGTAGCCGTTTGCACCGGCACGGAGGGCGTTGAAGACTTGCTCCGGATCGTCGTGGATGGTGAGCACGACGAAGGCGGTCTCAATCAGGCGGGGGGAGAGCTCACGGATGAGTTCGATGCCGGATATTTTTGGCAGTTCGAGATCGACGACTACGACGTGTGGGCGGCTTTCGATGATGGGCTTGACGGACTGCTCTGCGGTTTCCCAGGCTCCGGCGAACTCAAAGCCATGCGCTGGCTTTTGAATGAGCTTTTGCATGAAGAGCCGCAGCGTGGCGTCGTCTTCGACGACGGCGACACGAAGGGGCTTCAGTGGAGGGACGTCGCTGATAGATTCGGACATTGCGAATACTAACGGCTGAGAACCCGGCAAGGACAAGGCGATTTTCTACGCGGCTATTGGTGGGTGGTTTCCCTGAATTGTGGGTTCTGTTGGTAGGTGCAATCTCTGCGGTGGCAGGAGCCGGGCTACTTCAGGCATACCCTGAGCTTGCTGAGCTCCGGACTGGCGGACTCGAAAGATTGCTTCAACTGCGCGATGAGGCGTGGCTGGCCGGTGCGGTGGTTGTTTTCGGCGGTTTGCTCCAGCTCGCGGCAGAGTGTGTGGATGGAGGTGAGCCCGAAGAGTGAGCTGCTGCCTTTCAAGGAGTGGGCGGTGCGGCGCAGGGTGGATTGATCGTCGGTGCCTGCGAGCTTTTCGAGTTCGAGGAGGCGCTCGGGGGTGTCTTTGAACCAGTTGTCGATGAGTTCGCGGGTGTTTTCGGTACTGAGTTCTTCGGCGAGCTGCTGGATGGCTTCACGTGCAGTGGAGGAGTCATCCGCAGACCATGGCTGTGGCCGGGGGGGCTGCTCATTATCAGCGAGGACATGGACATGGTTCAGTGCTTCAAAGAGGGGCTTGGACCGCAGGGGTTTTGAGAGGTAGTCGTCCATGCCTGCGGCGAGGCAGCGCTCACGTTCGCCTGCCTGGACGTTGGCGGTCATGGCAATGATGCGGCAGCGCGGGCGCTTCCAATGCGGGCTGGCTTCAAGCTGGCGGATGGCGCGCGTGGCTTCATAGCCGTCCATGTTGGGCATGTGGCAGTCCATGAGGATGCCGTCATAGACGCCGCTGGCAAAGCGCTCCACAGCGATTTCGCCATCGCGGGCGACTTCGCCTGGGTAGCCGTGCTTTTCGATCATCATCATGGCCATGCGTGCGTTGACCTCGTTGTCTTCGACCAGAAGGAGTCGGGGCTTGATGCCGCCGGGGGTCGGGTGGGGTGCGGCTTCAGCACGCGCATCGTGGTTTTCGCCTGGCTGCAGCTTCTGGCTTTCGACGATGCGTAGAGGCAGGCGCACCCAGAAGCGCGATCCGCTGAAGCGTTTGCTTTCGACGCCGATGCTACCGCCCATGAGCTCGACGAGACGTTTGCTGATGGCGAGGCCGAGGCCTGTGCCACCGAAGCGGCGCGTGGTGGAGCTGTCCACCTGGGTGAAGGGCTGGAAGAGCTGGCTTTGCTGGGCAGCCGTCATGCCGATGCCGGTGTCTGTGACGCTGATTTCAAGGTTTACGTGCCCTGCTGAGGTGGAGTTCAGGCAGCTTACTTCGATGCGTATGCTGCCTTCATCGGTGAACTTGATGCCATTGCCGACGAGGTTCATGAGGATCTGCCGAAGTCTGCCGGGATCTCCCAAGAATGAGTCCGGTGTGTGGGGTGCGATCCGGACGATGACGCCGATGTGACGTGAAGCCGCCTTGTGCTGGAGAAGATCGACAACACCGCTGATGACGGAATCCAGCCGGAAGGCTTCTTCCACGAGCACGAGCTTGCGCGCCTCGATCTTGGAGAAGTCGAGGATGTCCTCGATGATGGTCATGAGGGAGTCTCCGCTGTGGCGCACGGCGTCGACCATTTCGCGCTGTTTGGGCGCGAGCTCGGTGTCGAGCAGGAGAGATGACATGCCAATGATGCCGTTCATGGGCGTGCGTATCTCATGGCTCATGGTGGCGAGGAAGTCACTCTTGGCCTGGCTGGCGGCCTCGGCTTTTTCCTTCGCGATCTTGAGCTCACTCTGGGTGCGCTTGAGTTCAGTGATGTCTGACTGCACGGCGATGAAGCGCTCGATGACGCCATCTTTGTTCTTGATGGGGGTCACATGAAACTCCACCCAGTAGGAGTCGCCTGCCTTGGTGTAGTTAAGGAGCTGCGCCTGAAATGATTCTCCCTGGCGCAGTTTTTGGCCGATGAGGGCCGCCATCTCCCGGTCTGTCTCCGGGCCCTGCAAGACCCTGCCGGGCTTGAGTCCGGCAATCTCTTTCAGTGTGTAGCCCGTGCGTTTAACAAAGGCATCGTTCACCCATTCAATGCAGCCGGAGCCATCGGTGATGACGACGAGGTTGTCCGTGAAACTTGCCACCACGGAGAGCTTCTCCAATTCCTGCTGGTTTCGCCTCTGCTTGGTGACGTCATACATTGAACCCACTATTCCGGAGCCGCTCAATGAGGAGATGGCGATTTCCATGCAGACGATTTCGCCATCGGAGCGGCGCATGTGGATGGCGGGGCGGGCCGGGCCGGAGGCGGTGCCGCCATGGATGATCATTTCGAGCAATGGCTGGTCCTCCTCCACCACATAGTCACTCAGGCAGGTCTCTGCAGATGCTGAGAGGGGGTAGCCCAGGGTGGCCGTCCAAGCTTTGTTCATGAAGACGAGTTTTCCATCTCCATCCGTTTCGAACACGACTTCAGATAGGCACTCCACACGCCTCCTCATCCGTTTCTCGGATTCGATCAGAGCCTCGGTGAGGCGATACGTGGCCTCAACGTGGATGTCTGTTAGCAATGTGGAATGGTCGTTCATGGACGAGTCGCTGTCAGGGCAGAGCGAAACGTGGGTCTCCCTAGGCTGCCAGTGCTGCGGCCATGAGTCCGGCAGCCGGCATCTCTGCCTTGAGCTTTTCGTTGGTCGCCACTTCGCCGTATAGCGGAAAGACATGGCTGCAGAAGAAGTCCTGCTCCACCGGGGTGCGCGCTGAAGTGCAGTCGGAGAGGATGGTCACCTTGTAGCCGCGCTCGTATCCGGCGCGGCCGGTGGAGTCAATGCAAAGGGAGGTGACCATGCCTGCCACCAGGATGTTCTTGATCTTGCGCTCTTTGAGAACGTCTTCCAAGTTAGTCGCTGAAAAGGCGTTAAAACCGACCTTGCCGGAGACATAGGTGATGCGGTCGCCAAAGGCGAGGAGTTCGGGGATGGTGTCGGCACCCACGGAGCCCTCTTTGAAGGCACCGACCTGCTTGATGGTGTCCAGGATGCCCACGGAGTTTGCCAGGGCCCGATAATCGGGTTTGAGGATGATCGGCGTGGAGATGATGGTCAGCTTCGAAGATGCATAATGCTTCACGAGATCAAGGGTGTGATCGAGCGTGCGGTCCACCCGGTGCGCTTCTTCCACCACACCACGAAGGATGCCATTTTCGGCAAAGTAGTCGTTTTGATAGCCTACGAGAATGAGTGCGGTTGATTCGATTTCCAGCATACGGAGTGAATGATTGATTGTTGGTTTGTGCGGGTTCTGAGTTGCGCACGTTGAAGCGCGCTCATTCATCGCTGCCAGCCATACGGCATCATCCTCCGCAGTTGAGGGGGGCTTTTGTGCGGTGGAATGCCTGTGCTAATTCAGGCTTTGCATGAGCTTCCTGAGTTCCGGCCGGGCGGATTCGAAGGATTGCTTCAACTGGGCGATGAGACTGTGCTGGCTGGTGCGGAGATTGTTTTCGGCGGTTTGCTCCAGCTCGCGGCAGAGTGTGTGGATTGCGGTGAGCCCGAAGAGTGAGCTGCTGCCTTTCAAGGAGTGGGCGGTGCGGCGCAGTGTGGATTGATCGTCGGTGCCTGCGAGTTTTTCGAGTTCGAGGATGCGCTCAGGGGTGTCTTTGAACCAGTTTTCGATGAGCTCAATGGTGTCCTGGGGACTGAGTTCATCTGCAAGCTGCTGGACGGCCTCTAGAGCGGAGGTGGTGTGATCAGCGGACCACTGGGGAGCTTTGGTGTCTGCCTTGGTTTCAGCGAGAACATGGGTGCGGTTCAGTGCGTCGATGAGCGTCTTGGTGCGGAGCGGTTTGGAGACGTAGTCGTCCATGCCGGCAGCGAGGCAGCGCTCGCGCTCGCCTGCCATGACATTGGCGGTCATGGCGATGATGCGGCAGCGTGGTCGTTTCCAGAGGGGGCTGGATTCGAGTTCGCGAATGGCGCGTGTGGCTTCGTAGCCGTCCATGTTGGGCATGTGGCAGTCCATGAGGATGCCGTCGTAGACGCCGCTGGCGAAGCGCTCCACGGCTTCTTCGCCATCGCGGGCGACTTCGCCCGGGTAGCCGATTTTTTCGAGCATCATCATGGCCATGCGTGAATTGACCTCATTGTCCTCGACGAGGAGAATGCGGGGCTTGATGCGGCCTGCTGTTGAATGAGAGGCGGTTTCTTCGAGGGCGCGCGCATCGTCCTTCAGGGGCATCCTCTGGCTTTCGACGACACGCAGGGGCAGGCGCACCCAGAAGCGCGATCCTTCATGGCGTTTGCTTTCGACGCCGATGCTGCCGCCCATCAGCTCGATGAGGCGCTTGCTGATGGTGAGGCCGAGGCCGGTACCGCCGAAGCGGCGTTTGCTGGAGCTGTCCACCTGCGTGAAGGCCTGGAAGAGCTGGCTCTGCTGCGCCTCCGTCATGCCGATGCCGGTGTCTGTGACGCTGATTTCAAGGTTGATGGTGCCGGGCGCGACGCAGTTCAAAGTTCTCACCTGGATGCGGATGCTGCCTTCATCGGTGAACTTGATGCCATTGCCGACAAGGTTCATGAGGATCTGCCGAAGTCTGCCGGGATCTCCCATGAAGGAGGCCGGCACGTTGGGGGCGACCCGCACTATCAGGTCGATGGAACGTGAGGCGGCCTTGTGCTGCAAGAGATCGACGACACCACTGATGACGGAGTCGAGACGGAAGGCTTCTTCGACGAGATCGAGCTTGCGGGCCTCGATTTTGGAGAAGTCGAGGATGTCCTCAATGATGGTCATGAGTGAATCACCGCTATGACGTACGGCATCGACCATTTCGCGCTGCTTGGGCGCGAGCTCGGTGTCGAGGAGCAGGCAAGACATGCCGATGATGCCATTCATGGGAGTGCGGATCTCATGGCTCATGGTGGCGAGGAAATCACTCTTGGCCTGGTTGGCGGCCTCGGCGATTTCCTTGGCCTTGAGGAGCTCCTGAGCGGCGCGCTTCTGCACGGTGATGTCCGAGCCGATGCCAAGATAGCCGATGACCTGGCCTTGCTTGTCAAAGAGTGTGGTGACGCAGAGCAGCACGGGAAAGTGTGTGCCATCTTTGCGGACGTAGGTCCACTCACACTCATCAGGTTTGCCGAGCCGCGATTTGGCAACGAAGGTCTCGAAGCCCACTTCGATGGGACGCCCCAGCTCGAGGGTGAGGGCGGCAGCGCGTGCAGCGATTTCTTCAGGAAGATGGAAGGGGGCAGGGGTCTGCAAACCGATGACTTCTGCGGCGGTGTAGCCCAGGTGCTGCTCGGCGGCATGATTGAAGGTGACGATGGTGCCATTAGGCGTGGTGGAAATGATGATATGGGCGGCGCCATCGAGCACCGCCTTCTGCAATGCATTGGAACGCCAGAGCTGGTCTTCGGAGCTTTTGCGCACCATGAACTGGCCCATCTGATTGCCGATGCCGGCGAGGGCTTGCAGCAGCGGTTCGTCCGGGTCTACGACCTCACTTGCAAACAGCTCCACAACGCCCAGGATCTCTCCGTCAGCGATGATGGGAAAAGCGAGGGATGCGCGCAGCTGACAGCTGAGGGCGCAAGCCACACGCGGATTGTCCAGACTTTGCTCGAAATCACGACACCACTGGCTTTGCTCTGTTTCCAGGACGCGACCGGGCGTGCACATGCCTGTGTTAAAGCGCAGCTTGTTGCTCAGCGCGATGAAGGGGGCGATGTCCCTCAATGGGTCATGCCAGAGTTCGGCGAGGCGCAGAGCTTTTACATCCACCTCAAGCATCCAGAGTAATCCGGCGGTCCAGCCGAGCTGCTGGCAGATCATTTGAATGACCTTGGAGGAAACTTGGCGCATGGTGCCAGGCTCCGCGAGGATGCGGCTGGCGGAGAACTCGAGCCTGCGGCGTTTGTCATCCTGTTTGCGCTGGGTGACGTCGCTTTCGATGGCCATGAAATTGACCACTTCTCCGGCGTCATTGCGGATGGGTTGAATCTCGAGCGAGGTCCAATAACTGCGGCCGGAGCGGTGATAGTTGAGGATTTCTGTCCTGACGCTTTTGCACTCCTTCAGCGACTGGCTCATCAGGCTGACGGTGGCGGGGTCTGACCCCGGGCCCTGGAGAAAGGAGCCGGGGGTGCGCCCAATGACCTCGGACAGCTGCCAGCCGGTCATGCGGGTGAAGCCTTCATTGGCCCATTCAATGCGGCCCCGGGCATCCGTGACGATGACGGCGTTGTCCGTGCGTGAGGCGACGAGGGCGAGCTTGCGCGAGTTTGACTCCTGCTCGCGCAGCTGAGTTTGCTGCTCTTTGAGGCGGTTGTTAAGCTTGATCAAATCCGCCGAAGTCATGCGCTGGGCCTGCAGGACTTGCAGAAGGTCGAGCGTCTGATCATGCACGGCAAAATCTCCCATGGTCAGGCCGAGTCGTTCCACTTGATCTGGCTCTGTGAGCCAGGGGGTGGCGAGCATGATGCCCAGATGCGGCTGATTGAGGATGATCACCTGTCCACGCAGCAGGCATTGATTCTGGCGGCTCCTGAGCAGCAGCAAATTGTCCGGCATGGATCTGGCCATGGCATCGCTAAACTCGCCCGCAGGGCGGATGGCCATGAACAGATCCTGCAACCGCGCCCCGGGAGCAGCCAGGGGGCAAACTTTCATCAATGACGGACCAGCTTCGATGATGCAGTCGTTTTCATCCCAGGCGAAGTAGAATGGAAAGGCACGCAGGAACTCCCTGTTGGGAATGCTGCCAATGATGCTGGTGCCGGGGATGCTCATGGATCGGGGAGAGTCCAGGTGACTTCAAATATGTCATGGTCATCCCCCGCTGATTTGAGCGCCGTGATCCTGGTGGTGGCGGGTGTTTTATAGAGCTTGCCAAGGCCCTGTACGATGCCGACGACGAAGTCCGTAAGGCCTGGGCGGTGGGTGAAATAGTGGAGGCTCATGGAGGTGTCCTTGACGTCCTGGCACTCAAAGCGCGGGGGTTCCAGATTGGGGTAGATCATCTGCACGCGAGTGTGGAGGTTGGGCAGATTGATCAGGAACGCTTTCAAGGAGGTGCCGCCGGAACGCATCATGGCGCCATAGCCGTGCGTTGCGGTGTTGAGAACCCAATGCTCACCGAAAGCGATCAAGACGTCACGGACTGGCATGCCGAGCACTTCAGAAGCGGCGCTGACGAGCTGGTAGGTGATGTCATCGGAATAGCCCTCATTGCTGATGAAGACGTCGATATCGACGCCGGCTTTTTGCTTGATGAGCAGCCATTGATCCTCCCCGAAGCTGGTGACGATGAGTTCTTCGATGGCTTTGTTGACGAGTCCGTACATGGAATGGCTGGAAGGGGGGATTTGATATTGAACCTTTATGAACTTTGGTGCAGCCCTTTCCTGCCTTCACCCTCCTCATTTGGGGGGGGCGGTGGGGGGGATTGCAGGCCCGGGCTGAGGAGTGCAGGAAGAAGCGCCAGCGGACTGGGGGCGAATGGTGCGTGGCACGGCCGCGCCTGGAGAAGCAGTGCGATTATTTTGTCAAGAATTTGCATCCTGACCCCATTTTGAGGGGCTAAGGAGGTGCGAATGGAGGGCTTACTTTGCCTTCTTCTTGGAGCTTTTGGAGGGGGCTTTGTCGGGGGCGGGGGAGTCCTGGAACTTGAGGACGGTGGGGAGCTTGGGGGCGGGGCCGTCCCAGAGGAAGTGTTCGAGGCGGATCTTGGTGGCGCGTTCGCGGGCTTCGATGGCGCGGTTTCCGGGGCGCTGGGCGATTTGCTCGGCGAGGCGGGCGGCGGCCTCCCACTGGCGTGAGGCTTCGAGGAGATCGACACCGAAGAAGCCGGCTTTGGAAAACCAGACGTAGTCTGCGGGACTCGTGGGCGGGGTCAGGTCTGCGGCGCGGAGGACGTTGTAGCAGGCTTCGAGGGCTTCGGTGTCGTGCCTGGCGTCGTGGTGCACGGAGGCGAGGGTGAAGCCGGCTCGGGCTTTCCACATGAAGGGCAGGGTGTTGTCGGTGAGGAAGGCGTCGAGGAGATCGGCGGCGGCGTCGAGCCGCGCGGCTTCGGTCTTGCCGAGAAGGAGGAGGAGCTCGGCTTTTTCACAGAGGGTGGTGAGACGCTGGGTGGGATCGAGCGTTTTCATGGCGAGCACCTTGTCGAGCACAGCGAGGGCGGCGGCGTGGTTTCCTTGGAGGCGCTCTGAGAGGGCCTGCTGGCGGCGTGAGGCGACGGCGAGCGGGCCGTTTTTCTGGGCGAGTTCCTCCCAGATGGCGATGGCGCGTTTGCGGCCGTCTTCGCTCATGACGGAGGATGCGGACATGGCGGCAAAGTAGAGGGCGGTGTCCGCCTGCTCGGTGTCGGGATTGTCCTTGGCGATGATTTCGAATTCGGTGCGGGCGTTGGCGAAGTCTTCCAGCCGGTAATAGGCGCCGGCGACCTTCATGCGTACTTCGGGGATGAGCGTGCTTTTAGGCCAGAGCTTGATGAATTCAGCGCCTTCGGAGATGAGGGTTTTCAAATCTCCGGCGGCATCGTTCAGCCAGAGACGGGTGTAGAGGATGCGCTGCTGCTGAGGGGGGGCGAGCTCGCCGGGTGCGGTGTTGGCGTTGTCCAGAGCCTTGATGGCATCTTCAATGCGCGGCGGTGTGGCGAGGAGAAACCATTCGGCGAGAGCGATGCAGGCGTCTGCGAAGCGCGGGTGTTTGGGATAGGTGCGGATGAAGGAGCGCAGAGCGGCCTCGGCTTCGGGCTTGTGACCGGCGGCGAGGAAGAGGGCTTTTTCAAGCTCGAGGGTGGCGGCGGAGTCGGCGCTTTCCGGGCCGACGGCGGCGGCGTTGGAGATGAGCTCGAGCTGCCCAAGGAGGCTGCGGTAGAGGGGGAAATCGCTGGCGGAGATGGCGGACACGGCGGCGTTAAAGAGGGCGCGGCGGCGGTCGGTGAGCGTGGTGGCGACGTTGGCGGCGTTTTGAAACATTTGGAGCGCCTCGCGCGCCTCGCCACGACGGAAGTGCAAGCCACCGACGGCAAAGTCCACCGGCACGGAGGAGGTGCTGAACAGCTGGTGCCAGGCCTCGGCGAGCATTTTCACGCGCTCGTCGATGTTGTGGCTGGCATAGATTTCCATGGCGAGCTGCATGGCATCGCTGAGGCGTGGGTGGCCAGGGTGAAGCTGGATGAAGGCCTCCAGCAGGCCGACGGCTTCGTCATCGCGTTTCTGCGCGGTCAGCCACTGTGCGGTGAGGTAGATGGCGTGGCCGCGAAACTCTGAGGTGGCTTTGACAAGTGCGGGGGGCGGGTCTGGCAGCTGCTGGGCTGTGTTTCCGGCGGAGATCCAGCGCAGTACGCCTTCTGGGATGGAGCCGGATGTGGGGATCTGCTGATGGACGCGGTTGAGAAGCTCAAAGGCTTCCACCCACAGGGAGCTTTCTGCCGAGGCATCGATAAACTTCATCAGCTGCTCCTGCGCCTGAGTGGCCTGGTGCTGCTGCAGGAGGATTTCCACCTGGAGAAGCTGCGCAGCCTGGTGGATGCGCTCCCCACCCTGGGCGGAGGCGAGCACGGACTGGAGGATTTCCTGCGCGGGCACGAGCTGGCTGCTTTGCAGCAGGGATCGTGCGCGGAGAAAAAGAGTGGCGGCGTCATCCTTGTCCGTCCTGGCAGGGAGGCCGGGGGCGGGTTTGCCTTCGTTGATGTTGATCTCGCTTTGCAGGAGCCGCGCATGGGTTTGCAGAGCGGCATCGGAGGAGGTGAGCAGCGGGTCGAGGGCATCACGTGCGGCTGCATTTTCCCCCAGAGCGGCCAGGATCTGGGCCAGAAGCAGCGGGGTGCGGGGATGTTGCGTGGCCGGAGTTTCCTCTGTGAGGACCAGGCGTGCGGCGGTGAGGTCTCCGGTCAATGCAAGACCCTGCCCGCGCCAAAAAGCTTCGTCATCGAGATCGTAGGCATCGGTCAGGGCGAGGACATGTGAGCCATCGGCGGCGCGCGTCCATGCCTCTGCGGCAAAGGTGGCGAGCTGGCGTGTCTCCACGCGGGTCCAGCCTTTTTGCTTGAGCAGGCGCTCGGCTTTGACCGCAGCGACACTGGGCAGCCCGTCTGCCAGGGCCTGCTGTGCGGAGACATACTCCGCCGCATCCTCCAGCCCCGCCGCAAAAAAGGCGGTGGGAAAGGCGAGTAGGGCTGCGGCGAAAAGTAGGCTCCGGGTCTTGGGCATGCTGCAGCAGCCTATCGCAGCAATCGGCGCGGGGCAAAGAGGAATGATGCTGCCAATGGCCTGTTAGAACTGAGCGAGCAGATATTTGATGATGTCGGTCGTGGTGACGATGCCGACGAGCTTGGTGCCGGAAACGATGGGGAGGGCGTGGAAGGTGCCGCCTGCGAGGAGTTCTGCGGCCTCACGCACGGTGCCGGTTTCGGTCAGTGTGACGGGGTTCTTTTGCATGACCTGCTCGAGGGTGAGAGTGTGGTCAAGGGGTGCGTCCACGGTGCGCTCATCGGTGTGGAAGGCATCGCCAAAGCTGATGCGGAGGATGTCGCTCCAGGAGATGATGCCGACGAGCTGGTCGCCATTGACGACAGGGATGTGATGGACGCCGTGCTCGCGGACCAAGGCGCGGAGTTTTGAGATGGGATCGCCGTGGTGGGCGGTGATCACACTGCGGGACATGAGGTGGGAGATGGGGTCGTTGCGTTTCATGGTTGGTGATGAAACATGGCGGTGGCGACCGGGGGCTGCTCTGCGCGGTTTGGGGATGCGTGGGCGGATGTTGTGCGATGGGTGGGAGCGTGGGCGGAGTAGAGGACGGATAGGTCGTATGGGACCTATTGGTGCTAGCGGTTGCTTCGGCGATGCGCTCAACCCGGTCAGAGCATCTCGACAACAACGGCGCTGGCATTGTCCCGGCCGGATTCGGCGACGGCGTATTCGACGATGGTTTTGGCGTCGTCTTTGGCGAGCATGTCGGCGAGGCGGTGGTCCCAGATGCCGTCGATGACGCCGTCGGTGCAGAAGAGGAAGCGGTCGCCGGCCTCACAGCTGACGGAGCCGATGTGGGGATCGATGTTCTGACGTCCGGCGCCGAGGACTTGCATGAGGACGCTTTTGCGAGGGTGGGTGCGTGCCTGGCGCTCATTGAGCTCGCCTTTGCGGCGGAGCCAGCCGACGTAGCTGTGATCATGCGTGAGCTGCTTCATGGGGCCTGCCTTGGGGAGGTAGTAGATGCGGCTGTCTCCCACGTGGGCGAAGTGGAGCCAGCCGGGGGTGAACCAGCCGAGGCTGAGCGTGGCGCCCATGCCACGGCATTCTTCGTAGTAGCGGCCGAGTTTGATGAGCTCGGCGTGGATGCGGCTGATGAGCTCCTGCAAGACATCGCTGTGGCCGATGGAGAAGTGCTGGGCGGACTGCTTGAAGCTGCGGGGGAGGAGCTGGGTGATTTTTTCGGCGGCGATCTTGCTGGCAAATTCGCCGGACTTGGCTCCGCCCATGCCATCGCTGACGGCGAAGACGAAGTCGCCGCTGTCGAGGCCGGACTCGCCGACTTTGCCGAGGTAGCGGACTTCGTGTGCGTCAAAATTGAGGCACAGGAAGGTGTCTTCGTTGTTGGTGCGTACGCGTCCGGGATGGGTCATGCCGGACCAGCGGAGGAGGTTGGATGGTTGGGTCGGGTTGGGGTCGCTCATGCAGCAGGCTTCGGCGGCTCGTCGAGGATGGTTGCGAGCTCGAAATCGATGAGGCAGAACCTGCCGTCAGTGCCACGGTAGGTGATGTTGCGGGCGAAGGCGTCGTCATGGCGTACGCCGTAGTCGCGCTCGAGGTCGCCGAAGAGTTCCTTGATGCGGGCGTCACTGATGTGGGTGACGATGGAGCCGCAGTTGGAGGTGACGATTTTGAGCTCTGCGGGGTAGGACTCCAGGAGGCGGGGGACGTAGTTGCAGCCGCGTTCTTCGAGGAGCTTGAGGACGCGGACCTCGTTTTCGAAGCGGCCCTGGGCATTGTGCCCTTTGAACTGCTTGTACACCTTGCCGTCATAGCCGATGTGCACGATGGCGCGGGCGGTGTTTTTGGCTTCTTTCATGGTGTTTTTTTTTGCGGTGGCACCTTCCTGCTTTTGGCGGGGATGCGCAAGGCGCGACTGAGACGGGCGAGAGGTCAAGAATTGAGAGGTGAGGCTTAGTGAAGATTACTTAATCTTACGGGCGTCTTGAGGGACTTAAGGTGTGCAAAAAGTTGAAAAAACATCTCGCGTGTGGCATGGAACATGCTGATGTCACTCTTGCTGCTGGTGGAGGAAAGGTTTCCGAAGGCCTTAGGCAAGACTCAACACACATTCAACCATGACCAAATACAAACTCGAATATCTCTGGCTGGACGGTTATCAGCCTGTCCGCAACCTTCGTGGCAAAACTCAAATCAAGGAGTTTGCCAGTTTCCCCAAGCTGGAAGAGCTTCCCGATTGGGGCTTTGACGGCTCCTCGACACGTCAGGCTCCTGGTGGCAGTTCCGACTGCGTGCTGAAGCCTGTGGCCGTGTACCCGGACAGCACCCGCAAGAATGGCGTCGTTGTCATGTGCGAAGTTTACAAAGCTGATGGTACCGCGCATGAGTCCAATGACCGTGCCACGATCCTTGACGATCCGGACACATGGTTTGGCTATGAGCAGGAGTACTTCCTGTATCAGGACGGCCGCCCTCTTGGCTTCCCTGAGAACGGCTTCCCAGCTCCCCAGGGCCCTTACTACACGGGTGTGGGTTACAAGAACGTCGGCGACATCGCGCGTCAGATCGTCGAAGAGCATCTCGACATCTGCCTTGACGCAGGCATCAACCACGAAGGCATCAACGCCGAAGTGGCCAAAGGCCAGTGGGAATTCCAGATCTTCGGCAAGGGCTCCAAGAAGGCCGCTGACGAAATGTGGGTGGCCCGCTACTTCCTGAACCGCCTGTGTGAAAAGTATTGCGTGGACGTTGAGTATCATTGCAAGCCTCTCGGTGACACCGACTGGAACGGCTCCGGCATGCACTGCAACTTCTCCACGAAGTACATGCGTGAAGTCGGCGGCGAGCCTTATTTCCTCGCCCTCATGGCCCAGTTTGAGAAGAACTGCGCTGAGCACATCGCCGTGTATGGCCCTGACAATCATCTGCGCCTGACCGGTCTGCATGAGACTCAGTCCATCGACCAGTTCTCCTGGGGCATTGCTGACCGTGGCGCATCCATCCGCGTGCCGCACAGCTTCAAGAAAAACGGCTGGAAGGGCTACCTCGAAGACCGTCGTCCGAACAGCCAGGGAGATCCCTATGCGATCTCCAGCCGCGTGCTCAAGACGATCGGCGAAGTGCCGAAGCCTTAATTGGCTTGCCGAGACATTTCTCCACGAACGCCGCCTGGAAACAGGCGGCGTTTTTTTGTTTTGGAGGCGGTGTTTGCAAAGCTGCGTCATCGGGCTAGGTGAAGGCGTATCCCCCAACCCCCATGCCCACCGAACAAGACATCCGCACCGCCCTTGGCAACGTCCGCTACCCTGGCTTCAGCCGGGACATCATTTCGTTTGGCCTCGTGAAAGGCATTCAGATTGAAGGGAAGAATGTGACCATCGACATCTCGGTGGCGACGCGTGACTCGAACATCCCGCGGCTGATTCATGAGCAGGCGATGGATGTGCTGAACAAGGTGGCGGGGATCGGCGAGGTGAAGCTGAATTTTGACATCAAAGATCCGCCGGGAGCCGGTGTGACGGCGTCTGAGAAGCTGGGCAAGTCGAGCATCCCTGGTGTGAAGAAAGTCATCGCCGTGGCGTCTGGCAAAGGCGGTGTGGGCAAGAGCACAGTGGCGTCGAATCTGGCGATCGCGATGAGCCAGAGCGGGCTGCGCGTGGGCCTGTGTGACTGCGATTTGTACGGGCCGAGCATTCCGCACATGTTTGGCACGGACGAGCGTCCGTACCAGAACGAGGAGCAGCAGATCGTGCCGATTGAAAAGTATGGCGTGCAACTCATCTCGATGGGCTTCCTGCTGGATGATGGCTCGCCGGTGATCGTGCGCGGCCCTATTGCGACGCGGTACACTCAGCAATTTCTGCGGCAGGTGGCGTGGGACAATCTTGATGTGCTGGTGCTCGATCTGCCGCCTGGCACGGGAGACATTCAGCTGACGATCGTGCAGACGGTGTCGCTGGATGGTGCGGTGATCGTGACGACGCCGCAAGAGGTGGCGCTGATTGATGCGCGCAAGGCGGTGGGGATGTTTCAGAAGGTGAATGTGCCGATCCTGGGGATCATCGAGAACATGAGCTACTTCCTGTGCCCGAGCGACGGAGTGGTGTATCACATCTTTGGCAAGGGCGGCGGTGAGCATGAGGCGAAGCGCCTGGGGGTGCCGCTGCTGGGGCAGATCCCGATCGAGATGCACGTGCGTGAATGCGGCGACGAGGGGCACCCGATTGCGCTGGAAGATGTGGAGAAGTCGGCGTCGTCGAAGGCGTTTCGGGAGATTGCGGCGAAGCTGAAGTAGGGGGGGCGTTGACTGCCTGAAATTGACCACGGAATGCACTGAATACACGGAGCCGAACGAAGTGAGACAGACAGCCGAAGGCTGCCCGTAGGGCAAGCGTAGCGCAGTCAACCCGAAGAGGATTCCGGGTGCGGTGTTTTCTGTGGTGAATAAGGGCGGCCCGTATTTTACAACGCAGAGATTGGAACGCCGCAGAGATGAGGATGATAGGAGGTGGGGTTGTGCCTGGCGAAGAGCGGGCAGAAGGTGAACCACGGAATACACTGAATACACGGAATCTGAGTTGGACTGAGGGTGTGGTGTTTTCTGTGGTGAAAAAGAGCGGCCCGGATTTTACAATGCAGAGCATCTGACCTCAAGGCAGCTAGATGGTGGAACCTAGAGTAACTTCCTCGCCGCCGCCTTGGGCAAGAAAGCCAACCTTGCACCGCAGAGCTAGGAACGCCGAAGAGGTGAGGGCGGGGATCAAGATTCGTTGTGCGTGCCAGAGCCCAACGAAAAAAACCTCCCAGGTTTCCCTGGGAGGTTTCAACCTCAACCTAAAACGAAGGTGGGCGCTTAGAAAGAGACGCTCACAGACACACCGCCGTACAGCACGGTGTTGAAGGGGGTCCGGGGCTGCAGGAAGTTGGTGAAGCCGCCCACAGGGGCGTTGTTGCGGCCAAAATTCGTCAGCCCGCTCATGGGCACGTTCACGGCAATGTAAGGAGTGAAGGTGGTGCGGCGGGTCAGCTTGATCGGGAAGTTGACGGCGAAGGTGGTGGCAGTGAAACCGGAAACTCCACGTGGGCCGACGTTGGAGGAGGCGGGGTTGGCCAGCGCGGCACGGAAGCCTTGGGAGAAGCCGTAGTTGTAATTCAGCCCGTAGCCAATGTTGGCGCTTGGCACGATGCTGATGGCATCAGTCACGCGGAAATTGGAGCTGGCGTTCAGGTCGAAGTACCAGCCGCCGTTGGCCATGTCAAAGTTCGCGCTGGAAGCGAGATCGATGATGCCAATAGAGGCACCCAGTCCGGTGCTCAGCTGGTGAATGTCATGGATGCCCATGCCGCCGAGACCGTTGAGCGAGGTGAGGAGCGAGCCGCTGGAGAGCGCACCGGTGTTGTGAATGTAGCGGTAGCCGAACGAAGCGGTGATGGGGCCGAAGTCGTGAGCCAGATTTGCACCTGCTTCCATGCGCTGATAGGACTGCTTGTTGTGCTGCGGGTAGGTGGTGCCCAGCGTGCTCATGTTGGGGCTGAAGCTGTCACTGTCGCCGATCAGCGTGCCGTAGTTGGCGTCCCAAAGGATGGAAGTTTCACCGGCCTTGTTTTCAGCCGAGCTCTCGGTCAGAGGGATGGCTCCCTTGAAGGCGGTGCGAGCCCAGTTGCGACCGTAGTTCAGGCCGCGCCAGACGTAGTTGCTGTCATAGCCGACGTCGGCGGTGATGCCGAGGTCCTTGTGAATCAAAACCGGGGTCGTGTCGTTGTCATTGGTGCCCCACTTGATGCTCAGCGTCACCCCGCCGTAAACGATGGTTTGGAACGGAGTGTTGGGGAGCGTGAAGGGGAAAGCGAGGGCGGTATTTGGTGGTGCGCCCCGTCCGCTGAAGTTGCGCAGCCCGTTCATCGGGACATTGATCGCCACGTAGGGTGTCAGTGTGGCGTTGCGCGTCAGCCTGATGGGGAAGTCGATCCCGGCGGTGACGGCGGTGAAACCATTCACACCGGAGGGGCCGGGGATGTTGGAGACATAGTTGCGCATCCCCTGGGAGAAGCCGTACTTGTAGTTGATGCCGTAACCGAGGTTGACATGAGGCACGATGCTGATGCTTTCCGTCACCACGAATTTTGAGCTGGCGTTTGCATCAAAGTACCAACCGCCATTGGCCATGTCGTAGTTCGCGCTGGTGGCGAGAATGATCGGGCCAAGCGAGGTGCTGAGACCCGTGCTGAGCTGGTGAATGTCGTGCATGCCCTGGAAGCCACCGCCGTTGATCGAGTTCGCGAGCGTGCCGCCGGCCAGCGCGCCGGAGTTATGAATGTAGCGATAGCCGAAAGAGCCGGTGAACGCGCCGAAATCATGGGTCAGAGAGAGGCCTGCCTCCACACGCTGGTAGGACTGCTTGTTGTCCTGCTGCCACGAGGTGGGCTGCTTGCTCAGATTGGGGGTGAAGCTGTCGCTGTCTCCCAGCAGGGTGCCGTACCCCACATCCCACATCAGGGCGGTGCTGCCTGCGCCGTCTTCACCTCTACCGCCGATGAGCGGAACCACGCCCCTGATGCTGGCGCGTGCCCAGTCGCGGCCATAGTTCAAGCCACGCCAGACGAAGTTGCTGTCATAGCCGATGTCAGTGCTGATGCCGAGATCGTCATTGATCGCGACCGGATTTTTCGGGTTCTTTGGTGCGGGTGTCGTCGTTCCTGCCATCAGTGGGCAGGTGGTGAGCGACAGAACTCCAAGCGTCTTGAGCAGGGTCTTCATTTCAGCGTTTGGTGGTGTGGGGTTAGGTTGCTATCGGGATGTGCCTGTAGTCGTGAATCTACCATAAGCGGTCAAATGCCTATTATAGATAAAGGATTCACGGCCTAATGTGATGAATTAGCACAAACAGGTTCTATAATCAAGAGAAAATGAGCGCGGGATGTGAGCTCAGCTTTTGTGTTCGAGTCGGAGTCAATCCGAATGTCGCTAGCGGTGAAATGCCT
>CAILZI010000045.1 GCA_903838675.1 uncultured Verrucomicrobiota bacterium | reverse complement strand
CCGTAAAAAAGTTTCGTTTGCCTTTGGCCCGTTTCCGGCGATAAAACGCCGTAAGTCACCTGTTAAGGGTCAGGCTCAGTCGTTCATCAGGTGATTTTGAATCCGTTGGTGTTCTTATACCGATGATCGGGGCTGGTTCTGACACGAGGCAGATGACCGCACCCAACAACGATATGAATACCAAGATGTACGTGGGCAACCTGCCCTTCGCCGCTCAAGAACAAGATGTTCGTGAGCTGTTCTCCCAATACGGTGGTGTCACCGAAGTGTTCCTCCCGATGGATCGCGAAAGCGGCCGTCCGCGTGGCTTTGCCTTCGTGACCATGGACTCCGCAGAAGCCATGAATGCTGCGATCAATGCACAAAACGGCCAGGAGTTCCTCGGTCGCAAGCTGGCCATCAATGAAGCCCGCCCACGTGAAGAGCGTCCGGCAGGTGGTGGTGGCGGCGGCGGTGGACGCGGCGGCTACGGCGGCGGCGGTGGTGGTGGTGGCGGCGGTGGCCGTGGCGGCTACGGTGGTGGCGGCGGCGGCGGTGGCCGTGGCGGCTACGGTGGTGGTGGCGGCGGCGGTGGCAAACGCGGTGGCGGCGGTTTCGACCGTGGCAATCGCGGTGGCGACGGCGGCGGCGACGGCTGGTAATACCTGCCCGCAGAATTGATTTTACGCCCGTGATCCGGTGAGAGCGTCTATGCGCCCTCCTGAATCACGGGCTTTTCTGCGTTCACGAAGAGGGCAAAAACGCCGGCCAGCACAAAGGCCGCAGCGCACATCCAAACGCCTTCGTGGTAGTCGTGATTGGTGTCATAGGACTTGAGCACCAGGGTGAAGAGCATGGGCATGATGGCAGCGCCGAAGTTTCCCCACATGTTTGACCAGCCAAAGAGCTGGGCCTGATGTCTGCCGCTGATGTCCTGCATGGTGGTCCACATGGCCGGGAGGCCGATGTCGCCAAAAAAAGCAACGAGGCCGAAAGCTGCTGCCATGCCCCAGGGGGAGTCGGTCCACAAGGCCAGTACGTAGCAGCCAGCAGCGGCAAATTTGGTCACACACATGGGGAGCATGCGTCCCAGGCGTTTGCCATGATGACGGGTGATGTAGTCGGTGATCAAGCCACCCAAGGGCAGTGCCGCGATGCCAATGGTGAGCGCGCCGGTTGTAATGAGCCCGGTCATGCCTTCTTCCAGGTGCATGACCTTCTTGAGATACTCGGGCAGGGAAAGGATCAGAAAGGCCCAGCCAATGTTGGTGAAGAACTGCACGCCGTTGGCCATCCAAAGATTGAGGCTCTGGCAGGCGATCTTGAGCGGAAAGCGCTTGGGCGGATCTTTGATGGGAAGGAAGTCACCCCGGCCTTCGGCCAGCAGGGCGACCTCCGCTGCATTGCAGTAGGGATGCTGACGCGGGTGCTCACGAAAGACGCGCCAGTAAGATGCGGCCACGACTACGCCGATCAATCCATACAGCCATCCCGCCCAGCGCCAGTCGCCAGCCCGCAAAATCACAAACGCGGTCAGACCCGGCGCGACAGCGCCACCGACACGCCCGCCCCAGGAAATCATGCTGCTGGCAAATCCACGCGCTTCAATGTGGGCCCAGCGGGTGAGCAGGCCGCTGCTGGCCGGATAGTAGCCTGCCTCAGCGAGCCCACAGCAGAGCCGGGCGATGAGCAGAGTGGTGAAACCCAGTGAAAAGCTGGTGGCGGCGGTGAAGACGGACCAGGTGGCAATGTAGATGGTGATGAGCGCCCGGGTGCCGAAGCGATCACTCAGCCACCCGGCAGGGACTTGAGCCAGGGCATAGGCCCAGAAGAAGGCTCCCTTCACCCAGTCAATCTGCCAGCCTTCCAAGGCGACACTTTTTTGAAAGGAGTCCGAGGTCACGATCTGTGCCAGGCAAATGCGGTCCAGATACATCAGGAATGCCACCATGGTCGCCGTGGCAAGGATTTGATGGCGGACGATCGTGGGGCGGGTGGTGGAAGACATCGAAGAGACAAGACGCAGTTATTCAGCCAGCCCTAGCAGGATTCCAACTTGATGAAGCGGAGGAAGGCGTGCATGAGCCGTGGATTAGGGCACAAGATCCATGTCTTGAATATACTTGCGCGCCTCGTAGTCTCACCAATCCTTTCCCACCATGACCGCCATCAAAAATCTTACCGCACTGCTCGTGCTCAGCTTTCTTGCTTCAGGGGTGCTTGGCTGGTTCCTGTTTCAGGCGCATACGGATCTCGTGGCTGCGAATGTGGAGCTTGTACGGATCAAAGCTGAACATGCCGATGAAATGAAGGCCAAGGAGGCTGAATTTCAGCGCACCTTTGACAACCAGGCGGCGCAGCACCAGAAGATGATCACCGCGCTCAATGATGAGCACGAGAGGAAAATCGATGAACTGCGCAAAGGAGAGCGCAAGCGCCTGGCCATCGCCGCGAAGGAGTTTGAAAACATTTTTGAGGGCAACAAGACCACGCTGCAATACATCGACCTGCTGGAGGACAAGGTTAAGGCCGGGCAGACGCTGTCGAAGGCGGAAGTGGAAAAATTGTCCATCATCACCACGGGGCTCGGCTACTTGAAAAAGCAGTATCAGAAGCCGATGCAGGAGTTTCAGGAGCTGGCGAACTACTTTGACACCCAGGCCTCCAAGCACATCGAAAAACCCAAGGGCGGCTTCTTCAAGCGACTCTTCAGCAGTGACTTTCGCGATGCCGAAAAGCAGTACCTGCGGCAGGAAGGTGCCAAGGAGGCTTTTGAGCAGGCGCAGAGCAAGTTTTCCGGCACGTACAAGCAGGCCCAAAAGGTCATGGGTTCAGTCAATCTCGATGCAGACGGCCAGATCCAGAAGCTGCAAGCCTACATCGATGACAAGAAACAGATGAATGCGGATGACCTCTCCGCGTTTTTTGACAAGGCGCGCAAAGCCCTGCGGACCCATCAGGACGTGCTCGATTTTGAGCCAGAGGCCGCGCAGCTGCCTGCGCCGAAACCGCAGCCTTGAACTGCGGAACCGTACTGCAAAGTGGCGCGATAATCAGCGTTCGCCATGCCATCGGAACAGGTAGCGGATGATTCCTACAGACGCCTTTCTTAGATTTGGTTGGTGAAAAACTTTAAATTTAAAAGAGCCAACAATGGCGACTTTTGGGGTCATGCCCGCCGTGACACCCGTTGAGGCTATGGGCATGACGTCCGAATAAACCTTTTGTTTACAGCATCAGGCATGGTTTTGGGATGTGACAGAAAATTTGATTATAAATCCTCGCGAAATTGGTGGTCAGGAGTGAGGTAGGTCAGGAATCAGACAGCGCGGCGTATCACGGTTGAAACGTGGGCCGTCAGGGTGGGTTGTGCCGGCTAAAAAGAAGGAGTGACGCTGCTGATGCAAAACATTGCACTTGAAATCCCTACAAAGCGCTCGGGGACAACCAACTATTTGATTTTATATCAAACAAATGTTTGGCAATCTGTTCTAAAATTCTTTAATTAACAGGCTCCCCCCGTCTAAAATTTAAGCATTATGTTGAAGCTTATCCGCACCTATCGACAGCCTGTTGGCTTATCGATGTTCCTGTTGATGTTCTCCTGGCAGATCGGCCAGCCCTTGCAGGCGGCGACGCTGTATTGGGATCAGGACAACACCACACTTAACGATGTGACCACGGGTGGCGGGCTGGGGGGTCTTGGCACATGGAACACGACGTCTTTGCAATGGTGGAATGGCAGCAACCTGGGCGCAAACGCATTGGTTGCGTGGAATAATGCCAGCACCAACGGTGACACCGCAGTGTTCACAGGCACAGCGGGCACGGTTTCACTTGGGGCGCCTATCACCCTCGGTGGTCTGCAGTTTAACACCACAAGCTTTGTCATCGGTGCGGCGGCCACTGCGAATACGAATGCGATCACTTTTGGGGGAAGCACGAACAGCATCATTTTGGACAATGTTGCTGCTGCGACGATCAACACTGGTTTTGCCGGCGGGGCAGGGAATGCGGTTGTGCTTTCGGGCGGAGTTTTCAACGGCAACACGGCGGGCACTTTGACCTTGTCAGGAACCGGCACCACAGGTGCCGCTCTGGCTGGCTGGAGCGGATCAACGACGATCAACAACGGCATGACGATGATCTTGAGCCAGAGCAGTGCGGCTCTGTCCAGCACCAGCGGCATCACACTCAATGGAGGCGGCATCACGCTGACCAATGTGGCCAACAGCACAACTGCTGCAGCTGGCACTAGTAATAGTACAACCGTCACTGTCGCAAGCGCCACCGGCATTGCGATCGGGCAGGTTCTGGTTGGCACGGCCGCCGGGGTTAGCGGCAGCCCAGTTGTCACAGCCATCAGCGGGAGCACGATCACTCTCAGCAGTGCTCAGTCGATCACCAATGGCGGCACGCTGACGTTTACCGATGCGCCAATCACGCGCGTCAACAGCGCGGCGGCGATTGCGTCCAATGGCGGCACGATTACGGTTACGAACCCGGTGAACGTGAACATGGGTTACACGCAGACTTTGGGTAACATCACACTGAACTCCGGGCGGTTGAACATCACATCAACAGCCGCCAATACGGGTGGTACGGAACTGCTCACCATCGGTACCAGCGGTGCGGGCCTCACGCAGACTGGTACAGCAGTGGTGGCTTTTTCGGGTGGTACGGCCTTGGGTGCTGCGACCAACCAGATCAACATTGTTGGTCAGTCCAGCAGCGCGGCAAACACGGTCATCGGGCCCTGGGCGACTGTGGGAACGGCGGCGAATGCCCAGACGGATTATGCGGCCTACAACATGACAGGTGGTGTGGCCAACGCGCTTGGAGTGCAGGCGGCCAACATCGCAAGTGTCGCCGTTGATACTACTTTCACCACGACTTATGCGAACACCAGCAACTACACTGTCTCGGCTGGCTACACCGCTTCTGGTACCGCTCACAATATCAACACGCTGCGCTATCAAGGTGCGGCGGGCACGATTACGATGACAAGCGCCCAGTCGATTGGCACATTCGGTATCCTTAATTCCAGTTCCAGCACCGGAACTTTCACCATCGGCAACACGGCAGGCACGGGCACTCTCACGCTGCCTACGACGACCGCAGGGAATCTCTACATTACTACAGGCGGTGGCCTTGGCATCGTGGTCAATGCCAACATCACCAACAACACCGGTGCATTGACGCTGGTAGTGTCTGGAACAAACATCGTGACCCTTGCTGGAACGACCAACTCCTTCACGGGCGGCATCGTCATCGACAGTGGTACTTTGAGTGTCAGTGCCGATGCCAATTTGGGGGGGGCAGGCAACGGCATCACCTTCAACAACAGTGGTACGCTGACCATTGGCGCGGCCTTCAATCCGGCTGCTGCGCGTACAATCACGCTGAACAATGGGGCCTTGGCCACGATTTCGAATGCCGCTTTCGCCACAAATATTCAAGGAAATATCACCGGGACAGGCGGCCTGATTCTGACTGCTTCGACTGGCAACGTCACCCTCTCAGGAACGAACAACTTTACCGGGCCGCTCAATGCGGGCGGTGTGACGGGAGCTGCGCAGCTCATTGCAGGGTCTTCCACTGCATTTGGCAATGGTGCGGCCGTGACCCTGAACAACATCGCAAGTTCGGGCATGACGATCACGGGTTTCAACATTTCCATCGGCTCCCTTTCCGGGGGCGGTGCGACGGGTGGTAATGTCACCATGGGTACGAACACCTTGTCGGTGGGCAGCAACAACGAAAACACAACCTACGCAGGTGTCATCGGCGTGGGCGGCACCGCAGGTGTTCTCACCAAGGTGGGGACCGGCATTTTGACACTCACCGGCACCAATCTCTATACGGGCGGCACCAACATTAATGGTGGTTTGCTCAACATCACCACCCTGGCCAACCTTGGAACGGGAGGTGTCACCTTCAATGTTGGCGGTGTGCAGTTTGCTACGTCTGGTGTGGATCTCTCCGCCAGGACGCTGACCTTCACCGGTGGTGCCACGATCGACACCAACAACAATCAGATCGTTTTCGCCAATGCCATCGGAAACAACGGTACGGGTGGCCTGACCAAGGCGGGCAACGGTATGCTGGTGCTCGGCGGAGCAAACACCTACACGGGTGCCACGAACGTTCAGGATGGTACACTTGTGCTGGCGAATGCCCAGGCGCTGGGGACGGGTACGGCAGGGGTGACTGTCCAGCCGGGTGCGGCTCTTGTCCTGTCGGTAGGAGGAATTAATTTTGGCACCAGCACGCTGACCTTGAACGGCACCGGCGCTCAGGCAGGCCAGAGCGGAGCCTTTGTCAATGCTACAGGTGCGAACATCTATGGTGGTGCCTTGGTTCTCGGGTCCAGCTCGACCATCTCGGCTGGGGGTGTTTCTTTGAACTTGAGCAGTTCCACTGCTGTGACGGGTAGCGGAGACCTGACGCTGGCGGGTTCTGGCAGCGGCACCCTCGCGGGAGCAATTATGACCGGCGGTTCCGCTGGTGTGAACAAGACCGGCACCGGCACCTGGACGCTGACAGGGACGGGTGGCACCAACACGGGTGCGCTCAACATCACAGGAGGCACCCTTAATTTTGCAGGCGGTGCTTTTGGCTCCCTGAGTGGCACCACTTTGGGCGGTGGCACCTTGGACCTCACCAGTAGCGGCCAGAGCATCGGCAATCTCACCATCGTCGCCAACACGGCAAACAGCGTCATTGTGACAGCGGGTGCCGCGCTTGCCATTGGCACCACATTCACCCGGAGCGCGGGTGGCACCGTGGCCTTTGATATTTCGGGTGCGGGAAGCACCATCACCACCTCGGCTGCCAACAGCGTGCTCGGTTATGCATCCGTCAACGATGGAACCGCGACGGGCCTGGCCCAGATCAGCGGTGGCAGCATTGTGCGTCTCACCTCATTCACCACCTTGGCGAACAACAGCAATGACGGAGCAGGTCCGTTCAATGACTACACGACGGCAGGGATGGCCAGCAACCCGCTGTTTTGGAGCAACAGCATCACCACCCGTACGGTGGATTCTCTCACCTTCGATGCCTCTGCTGCCAATCAGGTGGTGAAAATGGGAGCGGTGGGTAATATCCTCACCCTCAACAGTGGTGCGATTCAAGCGGTGGGTTCATTCTCCAGCACCCTGTCCGGCGGTCAGCTCGGAGCGAACAACTCGGAAGTCATCGTGCAGCAGAATGGCACGGGCGGCCTTACCCTCATCAGCCCGATCAGCAGCGGCACGGGCAGCCTGGTTAAAATGGGAAGTGGTCTGCTGACGCTTGCGCCTGTCATCAAACAGACTGGCAACACGAATGGCAGCACAACGATCTCCGGCCTCACCAGCACCACCAACCTCTCGGTGGGGCAGGCCATCACAGGCAATGGCATCCCGGCGGGAGCCACGGTGGCGTCCATCGTGGACGGCACCACAATCACGATTTCGACAGCGACGGTGTCTTCACTGACTGGAACGACCCTGACGTTTGGCACGGGCAATGTGTACAGTGGCTCCACCCTCGTTAATGGCGGCACGTTGAAGGCAGGCTCAGCCAACGCCTTCAGCGCCAATTCCGCCTTCACTTTGGCGAATGTGGCGGGAACGACGCTGGACCTCAATGGCTTCAACCAGACGGTGTCAGGACTCACTGGTGGCGGCACTACTGGTGGCAATGTCATCCTCAACGGCAACCTGAACATTGGCGGCTCGGCCACCAGCTTTGTGAATCTGGGCAACGTGAACGGCCGCGGCATCCTGGCCGGTGTGGTGTCAGGCTCGGGATCGCTGGCCGTCAATGCTGGCTACAATCTGGCGCTGACGAACAACAGCAACTCTTTCTCGGGAATGGTGAACGTGAACGACGGTTTCCTGACGATCAGCAACATGTTGCAGCTGGGTTCCTCACCGCTCGTCGCGGTGAACGGGCTCGCGTCTGCCAATGGTTTCCCTGCGGGGACCTTGGTGGTGCAAGGGGGGCTTGGGGCGCTTGGGGGACTAGGAGGGCTTGGGGTGTTTGGGGGATTGACATTCAACCGGGGTCTTTCGCTGTCCGGCCGTGGACCGAATGCAAACAACGGCGGGTTGGGTTATTCCTTGGTCAGCATCGGGGGCAACACTTTCTCAGGGAACATTTCAACCGCGCAGAATTCTGAGACGCGAGTCGCGGCGGCTGCAGGCAATACATATTTCTCCGGGGGAACGGTGAATCTAGGTCCAAACGCAGGCGGCGGCCTGATCATGAGTGGTAACGGAAACCTTTTCATCAACGACTTCATTACGGGAGGCGTCACAGGTCAGCCGAACTTGTACCGTCTTACTGCTTCGACACTTGCCGGCACCACGGTGCTGACCAATTGGAACAACAATTTCGTTACCAACGTCCGTGTTGACGGTGGCGACCTGCGCATCTCCAACGGAGGAGAACTTGGTTTGGACACATCCTCAAGCCAGCTAACTGGAACGGGGGGCTTGTTTGAGTTCAGGACGGACATGCCGGGAAGTTTCTCAAACATCAAACTGTCCCAGAACAACGGGAACATGAATATCTACGCCGATCGCGCAGTCGGCGGTGCAGGTTTGGGGACGGAAACGCTTTCGGCTGCTGGCTTGCTCGGCTATTCCGGCGCGTCCGGCAACATTCAGATGGGTGCGCTGTCGGTGGCCAGAACGGGTTCGAGCACTTTGACGGTCAGCGGCCGCGATGGCTATGGGTTTAGTTTCTCCGCGAGTTCTGGAACCATGAGCCAAGGGCTGGCCTTTTCCAACACCGGCAACGGACTGCTGACGATCAATGGGTCAGTCACTGTTGGGGATGGTGCCAATCGAGCCCTGACGTTTGGCGCTGGCAACGGCGATATTCTCTTCAACGGTTTTGACATCAATGCCAGTACAGCGGTGCACACCCTGGTTAAGTCAGGAACCGGCGTCCTGGTGATGAACGGCTCAAACACTACTGCGGCTTCGACCAGCAACAATCTGGGTGGCGTGCAGGTTCAAGGAGGCACTTTGCTGGTGACTCAAGCAGGTTCTGGGACGGCCACGATTGCCAAGGTGATTGGATCGGGCGCTGGAGCGGCCTTGCAGCTTGGCAATACCACCACGGGCATCGGTGCGCTCGATTATCGTGGACCAGGTGAAACGGTTTCGGCAGTTCTCATTCAGCCGGGCACCACTGGCAGTTCAATCGTGCTGGCCAACCAGTCCAGTGGAAACCTTGTATTCACCGCTCCCGTAGCAGCAGCACTTGCGGGTGCAAAGACCTTGTTTCTGGGTGGTGTCAGCATTGGAGCCAATGAGATTGCGGGTGTCATCAACGGCAATGGCAGCATTGCCAAGATCGGCACAGGCACCTGGCTGTATGATCCTTCATCCCTGACCTATGCTGCAGGTGGAACAACCACGGTTGCCTCCGGTGGTGCTTTAGGTACCAACACATTTGTTGTGGCCAGTGCAACGGGGATAGCAGTTGGTGAAAGCGTGACCGGAACGAGCCTTACCAATGCAGTGGTCACAGGCGTCAGTGGAACCACCATCACCATCAGCAATGGCATCGGCACTGCACTGGTGGCGAATGCATCGGTGACCTTCGGTGCCAGCAGCAACTTTACTGGGACGGTGACGGTGGCGGGCGGCACCTTGCAAGTGAAGCAGACTGCGGCCAGCGGCAACGGAGCCAATCTGTTTGCAACAACTAACAACCTGATTTTCAACAGCGACACTGTTGCCACGGGCAATACCTTGGCTGGCGGAACGTTTGAACTGCTTACACCTTCAGTCGCTTCGGTGACTCAGACGATGGGTACACTTAACCTTACAGCAGGAGCAGGGAAGGTGCAGGTGGACTCTGGCAACACAAGCAGCAATATTTTGAGCTTCAACGGCTACGCCTCGCGCACTTTTGGAGCCACGGTGAATTTTGCCCCTGCGGCAACGCTGGCAGGCATCCAGTTTGCGGTGGCTCCGACGGCGATTCAGAACGGCATCATCAGCGGCGCCTATTACACAAATCCTACAACCAATGCGATTGACTTTGTTGGCTGGTCTGGAGCTGGAAATATCAACACGAACTTGGCGGCCTTGAACTCCTCAACGGCTCTAACGGCTCCTGGCGCAGCGGCCAACAATACGCTTGTCAGTGCGAACACCTCGGTGGCGGCAGCTGCTGCCAATACGGTACGCATTACCGGCAACACCACCCTGACCCTGACGGGTGCGCTGACGATCACTTCAGGCTCGGCAACTGCAACAGGTGGCATCCTCTTTGACAACTCTGGCAATGCCTCGGCGACCATCACCGGCAGCAACATCGCAGCATCGACGGCGGCGAATGAACTGCTCTTCATTGTTGGTGGCGCTGGCAATGCAACTTCCACGCTGACGGTCAATTCCACCATCGGCGCCGGTGCGGCCACACAGTTCGTCAAGGCTGGCGGAGGCACCATCATTCTTGGAGGGGCCAACACCTTCACAGGCAATGCCTTCATCAATGAAGGAATGGTTCAATTGGCCGGCACCACTTCAGCGACCCTAGGTTCACCGGCTGCGGCGAGCACACTGGTGGTGCGGCAGGGTGGTACACTTGACGTCAACAACTCCGGTGCTAACACATCGCTATATGGCGGGGGGCCGAGCATGAACGTGACCACCGTCGGTGTGGTCAATGGTGCCGGCTCGATCATCAACAGCAGCAGCACCCTGTCGGCCATTTCGCTCGGAAGCAGTGTCAGTGCGGGCGTGACTGGTACTTTTTCCGGCATCATCAGCGGCGGAGCTAATATGGCTGTCGTGCACAATGGATCCGCTGCGACCAGCATTCAGGTGTTGTCGGGTCTCAATACCTATACCGGAGCGACCATCCTCAGCGGCACGGGTGCGGTTCTTCAGGCGACCGTTCTCGCCAACGGTGGCACGGCAAGTTCAATAGGTGCTTCGACCAACGCGGCTTCCAATCTCGTTTTCAACGGCGGAACACTTCTCTATCAGGGTGCGAACGCCACTGTCTATTCTGAAACCCAAACGCCATCGGTTACTATTGACCGCCTTTTCACCCTGGCTGCTAACGGGGCGATTGACTCATCTGGAAGCTATGGCAACAGCGCGGCAAACGTAGCTGCGGCCGCAAATAATGCTGCCTTGGTCTTCAACGGCACGGCTAGCAGCGGAGGTGTTACTGGCACGGATGCGGTTGCCCTGGCAGGAACAGCAGGGCTCAGGACGCTGACTTTGACCGGTTCCTCCACAGGGGACAACCAGATCAACCTGCAATTGAATAACAACAACGGCAGCACTCTGGGTATCACGAAGACCAGTGCTGGCACGGGAACGGCCAACGGGGTCTGGGTGCTCGGCAACGTCAACAACACCTACTCTGGGGCCACAACGATCACCAGCGGGGTGCTGCGTGCACAAGATGCGAACTCCAATGCCACCAGTGCCACGACTGTCACGGGCGCCACGGGCACGACGGACCTCTGGGTGAACAGTGCCAATGGTCTTGTCATCGGCCAGGCAGTCACGGGTTCGGGGATCACGGCGGGCACCACGATCGCGGCTATTCTTGACCCGACGCACATTCGTCTCAGCACGACTGCGACCGTGCTCAGCGGCGTGACGCTGACCTTTGGCAGCATCAACAGCTTGTCAGCCAACAGCAATCTGGTGTTTAACGGTGCAACCGGCAACAACACGGTGCTTGAAGCCAACGGCAACTTCACACGGGCCCTTGGGACGGGAGCCGGCCAGGTGCAGTGGGCGACCAATGGTTTTGGTGGTTTTGCCGCGACCAGCTCCCAGCTTGTGGTCAATCTTGGCTCGGGTGCTTCTCTCACTTGGGGGAGTGGCGGCTTCGTCAACGGCGCCGGTGCTTTGATTCTGAACTCGGGCACGGCGCTGTCGGATGTCAATTTCACCAACAGCATCAACCTCAACGGCGGTGTCCGCACGGTTCAGGTGGATGACAATACCATCACGACCACGGACTTTGCGACGCTTTCCGGCATCATCAGCGGCACCACAGGCAGCGGTCTGACGAAGACGGGGGCTGGTACACTCTACATCACAGGAGCCAACACATACTCGGGGAACACCTCTCTCACTGCAGGCAACACAGTGGTTTCCAGCATTGGCGGAGGCTCGACTGCTTCCAGTGCTTTCGGCGATGGTTCGGGTATCCTGAGCCTTGGCAACGGCAGCACTGGCACACCTAACTTGCTGTATGTCGGTGTGGGTGAAACGACAACGCGACAGATCAACCTCAACTCGACCACCGGTACGATCACCATCGACAACTCAGGCAGCGGAGCCTTGGTGATCACCAACCTAGTTAACGCGGTGGCAGGAGCCAAGACCCTGACGCTGCGTGGCAGCAATGGCGACGCGAACACGATCACTTCCGTCCTTGCTGACAACGGCGGGGCATTGACCATTTCCAAAGCGGATGCAGGAACGTGGATTTTCTCCGGAACCAACACCTACAGCGGCAACACTACTGTGGGAGGTGGCTTGCTGGGCATCGCTAGCAGCACCGCCATTGGAACTGGCACCCTCGTCCTGAGCAATGCGGGCATCTTTGCGACCAATCCCAGCGGCCTCAGCATCAGCAATGCGGTGCAGATTGCCGCCAACACAGTTGCTGTATTCACCGGACTCAACAGCATCAGCATTCCGGGCACTCTGTCGGGAGCTTCTTCCAACGTGTGGACGATTGCCAACACGATCACTGCGCCGGCCGGACTGACCATTGGCAGCTTCAACAGTCTTGAAACCACCACAGCCCGCACGCTCAGCTTCTTTGGCAGTGGCAATACCTCTCTGGGTGCCGTCACGAGCGCAGGTGGCAGTGGCAGCGTCTCCACTGTCAGTTTCACGGTCAATGGTACTGGCACGGTGACCTTTACCGGAACCAACACCTCCGGCACTGCGGCTTCTGTTCTCACCATCACCCAAGGGACGGCTGTTATTGCCAACACCGGCTTTTTGACTGGCAGCACCTTGACCATGAATGGCGGCGTGTTTCAGGCAAACGTGGCGATCACCAACACGCAGCTTCCAACCATCTCGCTCAATGGCACGGGCACCAACAACCCGAACTCGGCGTTCCCGACATTGACGGGAGCGAATGCGGTGACGGTGGATACCCTGGCGATCAACGCCGCCGGCAATGGGGCTGCCACCCGGTTGTTTTACAACAGCCTGTCGTCTGGCTCGTTGACCGTGAATCTCTCGGAGAACCTGATGCAGGCTGGTACGGGCATCGGCACCTTGCAGCTGGCTGGTGCCGGCACGACGAACTTCAACGGTGTGATCAGCAACGGTACCGGTGGTGCGGGTGTGGTACAGTATCTGGGAACGGGTGCTTTGAATCTGACGGCTACCAACACCTATACGGGTGCCACCACGCTGAGCGGCGGCACCACCACACTGAGCGGCAATGGCAGTTTCGGCACCACATCCGGCATCACGGTGAACCAAGGGGCAGTGCTCACTTTGGACAACACCTCTGCCAACCTTGTAGGTGACCGCCTGGGCGACAAGCCGCTGGCCCTCAATGGCGCCACCTTGAATTTCATCGGCCTGACCACCGCTGGCACCACCGAAGGTGTCGCCGGCAACACGCTGACCTTCGGTACCGGGCAGTCCGTCGTCAACATCACCAACAATGGTGGTACGACGCAGCTGAACTTCACGACGCTGACCACCACGGCCGCCGGTTCGTTTGTGAACTGGACGTCCAATGCGACGCTCGGCACAGCGACCAACCGCGTCATCTTTTCCACCGCTCCGACTTTGACGCCGGTGACGACCGGCATTCTCACCCATCAGGTGGTGACAGGTATTGCCGCTGGTGGTGCCGGTGCAATTGAGTTCGCCACCTATGGAGCCAATGGCATCGCGGCATTAACGGCCGCAGGCTACAGTGCAGCCACCAACATCAACAGCGCGGCAGTTACGGACACGGTCAAGATCGGCACGGCGTTCACCAATATCGATCACCTCACTACTTCGACCAAGACAATCAATGCGGTGAACATCACCGAGGCTGGCCGCACCCTGGGGCTTTCCGGCGTTTCGAATGGCACCCTGACACTCACCTCGGGCGACATTATCGCCAACTATACCGGCGCATCATCCATCGCCGTGCAGCGTGTCGCGCTAGGCGCGGAAGGAGGGCTGTTCATCGGTTCTGGAGCGACGCTGAACATGAATGGGTCTTTTATAGGAACCACAGGCCTGACCAAGAACCTGCCCGGCACGCTGACTTTGAGCGGCCAGCAGTTCTTCACCGGCCAGACCACCGTCAATGATGGAACCCTGAATCTCAGCTTTGGCAACAACACCCTGTTTGCCTCAGGATTGGCTCTCTCAGTCAATAACACCGGCGTGGTGAACCTGAACAACAACGTTCAGTATGTGGGTGCACTCAGCGGCGGCACACTGCCTGGTTCGGGCGGCACCATCAATCTGGGCAATGGCACGCTTGTGACCAGCATGGGGGCCAGCGCCACCTTTGCGGGCTCCATCACGGGCACGGGAAATTTTGCCCGTATCAATGGCAATACGCTGACCCTTGAAAGCGCGCTCAGCTATTCGGGAGCGACTGTGCTGATGGGCGGTGTCACGACCCTGCGTGACAGCGCCACTTTGCTGAACACCTCTGCGATCACCATCAATTACGGGACTTTGACGATCGACAACACGGCCAGCCTGCAGACCAACATCAATGATCGAGTGAATGACTCGGCGGGCATCACCTTGCGCGGCGGCCTTATTACTTACGCAGGACGCGCCAGCACCCTCTCTTCGGAAATGCTCGGTGCTCTTTCTGCTGCCCAGGGGGCCAATGGGATCACGGCTGCTGCCAATGGCAACGCCACGGCTTCTGTCGCCACTGGCGATCTGACTTTTGCGAGTTTCTCCCGCAGCGCTGGTGCAACCGTCAACTTCAGCGGCACCAATCTGGGCAGTGAAGGTGCCAACCCGCGCATCCTCTTCACCGACGCCTCCGGCCTGAATGTGAACAGCAACTTTGTGCTTCCTGCCTGGGCGATTGCAAACTCAACCGATTTTGCCGGATACAATCCAACGCAAGGTGTTGGTGCTCTTAACACCGCCGGATATCAGAGCTACACGGCCGGTTATGTCTCCGGCGGCACAGTTTTTGGTTTCAGTGCCGGGCAGGTCACCAACGTCCTGGCTGTAGCTAACCAGGCGATCACCCTGCCGTCCGGTGGTGCAACCACGGACATGCTCAAACTGACCGCAGCGGCGGGAGTGCAGAATGATATTTTGTTCACCAACAGCTCTGACAAGCTCAATCTCGCTCTGGGTGGCTTGCTGCACAGCAACGCTGCTGCGGGTTCTCTGATTGGTTCGCAGACAACGCCAGGCATCCTGACCAGTGGCGGCAGCGCTGTTTCCGGTACGACTGAACTCGTTGTTTACAACGCCAGCACCACGACTGCCACCGGCACTCTGACCGCCGCCGCCGTGACGAACCAGACTTCCATCACCTTGACGGCCGCCACGACGACCATCACCCCAGGGATGATGGTGAGCGGAACCGGGGTGACGGCAGGAACCTTCGTCACCTCCGTGAGCGGAGCCACCATCGGTCTGAGCACCGGCAACACACTGGCAGCATCTGCAGCGCTGACCTTTACGCCCGCATTTGTCATCAATTCGTCGATTCAGGACAACGGACTGGGCAACCTCACCTCCTTGGTCAAGTCAGGAGCCGGTCAGCTCACGCTGACCAACTTCAACAGTTACTCGGGTGGAACAGTCGTTGATCAGGGAATTTTGAACCTTAATGGCGGAGCTACGGCCAACGGCACCACCAACGTCGTGATCCCTGGTGATCTCACGATCAACGGTGGTGTGCAGGGCACGGGTGTCAGCGTGACCATGATCACCAATCAGGGCCAGATTGCCGCCACCAGCAACGTCACACTCAATGGCCGCTCTACCCTGACGTTGGTGGGCAACAACACGCTCAACAGCTTCAACTTGAACAACAATGGTGGAGACAGCACCAACGGCCCGACGCTTGCCATCGGTTCAGGTGTGCTAACGATCACCAGTGCGACTCCCTTCAGCGCCACGACTTCGAATGCGGCCTTTACCAACACGGTCAGCGGCGCGGGTTCCATTGTGCTGAGCAACGGCGTCAACACCATCAGCGTGGGGGCTGTGGCCACGGCGGGACAGACGTATGATTCGATTCTTTCCGGGTTGACCATCAGCTCCATCCTTTCCGGTGCAGGCACCAGCACCAGCATTACCAAATCGGGGGGCGGTTTCCTGCAACTCGCCGGTGCCAACACCTTTGCTGGTGGAGTCACCACCACTGGATCCACCGGTGGCATCATCCTTGGCGCCAGCAGTTCTGGGACCGCAGGTGGCGGGCCGCTCCTGAACGGCCCTGTGGGCACGGGCACCCTGACACTCGCCGCCGGCAACACCCTGATGGTGGACAACACTGCCCGCACCGTGGGCAACAACATCGTCTTTGCCAACGGCACGCAGGCGTTTGATTCGACCGGCAACACGGCGGTGACCATGACATTGAACGGCACGCTTTCCTTTGGTTCCGCGACAACGATTGTCGCCTCCATCGTGAATCCGAACCTGACCGTGTCCCTGCTGGGTCCGATCAACAACATTGGCTCGATCACTTCGATCACCAGGACCGGGCTGGGAACCTTGAACTTCAACTCGACTGGTTATACCGGCAACTTTGCCGTCAGCAGTCTTGTTGCAGGCGGTGCCTCTCTCACCATCTTCAATGATGGCGACGGCTATGGCGACGCGCAGACCATCTCCTTGGGAAATGTCACCTTTGACTCGGGCGTGGTGCCGAACATCACCATTCAGCGCGCCGGTCAGCAGGTGCCGCTCAATCAGGCGGCAAACAAGATTTTTGCTCTGAGCAGTCTGAACAACCTCAATCTTGGCCTCACCCTGACGAACAGCAACGGCTACGGTCTGTCTCTGTCGGATTCGGTGGCGCTCAGCGGCACACCGACCTTCAGCGTCTCAGCAGCCAGCAACTCCAATGTCACGCAAGGCCTCTACCTCACGGGTGCTCTCAGTGGCACAGGTTTCTTGAAGACTGGTGCAGGAACCATGGTTCTCAGCAATGCGGGCAACACCTTCACCGGCAACATCAACATTGGCCAGGGCGTGGTTTCCGCCAGCGCGGACGGGGATTTGGGCAATTCAGCCAACCTGATCCAGCTGAATCCAACCGCCACGACGGCCACCTTCCGCGCGACGGGCACTTACACACTTGGCCACGTCATCCAGCTCTCCAACACGGCCAATGCGCGAGCCATCGAAGTTACTGCGGGGAACACGCTGACTTTGACGAGCGCCTTTGATCTCAATGCGGGCGCAGGCGCAACAGCCTCGCTGCAAAAGAACGACAACGGCACGTTGCTGATCAATGTGAGCAACACGGGCTGGAGCGGTGCCACCACGATCAATGGTGGTGCGATTCAGCTGCAGAACGGCACGGGCCTCGGCACGAGCGCGATTTCCATTCTTACCAACACCACTGCGAACCAGATTGGGTCTGGAGCGCTGCAGTTGTCGGGTGGCATCACTGTTGCCAATGTGATCAACCTCGGCTCTGGCACTGTCACCCAGGTGACTTCAGGGATCAATTCACAGGGAGCTCTGGAGTCCGTTTTGGGCGTGAATACTTTGAGCGGCCTTGTGACAAACGTCAGCGGCGCATCTTTCATTGTAGGCGCGGATACGGGTGCCACTTTGATACTGAACAACGTGGCGTCGGTCAATTCGGTGAGTCTTGTCGGCGGCGGCACGGTCAACTTCACTCAGGCGACACTGCCGACCTTCAGTTCTTTCAATGTCCTTGGCAACAGCGCCGGTGCCGGCACCACCGTCAATATCACTGGCAATACCGGAGCGACCTTCACTCCGACGATCAATGTCCGCAACGGCACGCTCACCATCAGCGGGGCTGGCGTCAAGACAGGCCCGACCGGGCTCATCACCGTCAATGGCAACGGTACGTTTACGGTGGATGACACGGGAACGGCCACGGCCAATCGCCTGAACAACCGCGCGCTGACGCTCGATGGCGGCGGCAGCTTTGTTTACAAAGTGAACGGCACGGCCGCTTCTTCGGAAGTCTCGACAGGTGCGTTTACCTTCAACTCCGGCGGCAACACTTTTAACGTGAACAACAGTGCCGGTCCTCAGAACAGCACGATCACCTTCACCTCGCTCACGGGCGGGGCGGGCGGCACGCTGAACGTGATCAGCAGCGGCACAGGCTACGGCACCGCGAACAACAAAATCACCTTCACCACGGCGCCGACACTCGTTGGCGGCCTGGTCGCGGCCACCAATGGTTTGCTGGCGCGTGTCACGATGAACGGCGTTGAATTCGGGACCTACAACACCAATGGAGTGGCCACGAATACCAATGGTCTGCAGGCCTTTGCCGGATATTCCAGTCAGACCGATATTTCCAGCACGCTGGCCACGGACACCTACCTGGCCACGGCTGCGGGGACTAACACGCTCCCCACATCCCAGACCCTGAACGCCATCACCTTGAATGGCGGCCTTTCCGTAAGTTCGGTTGCCGCGGTCAATCCAACGACTCTGACCCTTACCAGCGGCGGCATCCTCAATCAGGCCGGAAACAACAGCCTGGACATGCAGGTGGTGGCCTTTGCAGCAAATGAAGGCATCATCCACGTCGCGGCCGGTACATCCCTCACGATCACCGCAGGTCTGTTCGGCTCAGGTGGCATGACGAAAGATCTCACGGGTTCCCTGACCTTTGGTCAGCAACAGTATGTGAGCGGCACCACCACGGTCAACGCCGGCACACTTAACCTGCAGTCCCTCGCCACAAACACGCTGCTGTTTAACAACAACCTCACGGTGAACGTGGGTGGTACGGTGGACCTGAAGAATGGCGCGCAATTCATCCAAAACCTTGCCAGCCAGGGGTCTGCAGCAGGCAGCAATGTTTTGGGAGGCGTGGTGACCAACTCTGGGGCCCAGGCCACCTTGGTGACCAATGCCAACTCCGTCTATGGCGGCCAGATCACGGGCACGATTTACTTGAACAAGACGGGTGCCAACGGCCTTACCTTGGTCAACGCAAACACCTACAATGGCAGCACACTCATCACTGGCGGCACACTGACGCTGTCTGATGCAGGCACCCTGGCCAACACCACGGCCATCGGCATCAACTACGGCACGCTTACGCTGAACAACAACAGCCTCTACGACAACTCGAACCGCGTCAACGATTCCGCCAACATCACCATGCGTGGCGGTACGATCAGTTTCGCTGGCCGTTCGCAGACAGCTTCCAGCGAGACTCTGGGCAATCTGACGATATCCGAGGGCTTGAACAATGTCTTCAATTCTCCGGGTGCAGGATTATCGCCTGGCGTGTCAGGGTCTGCAGACCTCAACTTCGGCTCCCTCACCCAGAATGGTGCATCCACCCTGCGCTTTAACAATCTGGCCAGCATGGGCCTCATCGGCAGCAACCCACGTGTGACCTTCACCAACATCAATGGAACGTCCACCTCGACAGCGGGCGGCGGACTCGTCAACAACATCATTGGTGCCTGGGCCATTGTGGATCGTGACTACGCCACCTATTCGCCCGTGCTCGGTGTGGGCGCACTCAATCAGGCAGGCTTCGCGACGGCCACGGCCACGCTCTTTGTTCCAGGCATTTCGGCCTCGGACAACCTGCGTTTCGCCACTGCCGGCACGACCACCCTCACTGGCAATACGGTGCTCAACACGCTGACGTTTGCCTCACAGACCACGGCCACGGTGCTCAACTTGGGCGGGTTCACCCTGCGCTCGGCGGCAGGCGGTATCCTGTTTGGGCAGTATACGGACAGCATCGATTTCTCCATCACCAACGGCACGCTCACCAGCGGCACGGTGGGCAGCGCCTCAGACTTCTACCTCACGCATGCCAACTATGGCGGCACCAGCCGTACCGTCACGATTGGTGCGGTGATCGCTGACAACAGTCTGACAGGAGCGGTGCGTTTGATCCTGAGCTCAGGTCAGGTTGAAGCAGCTGGTGTAGGCATCACCAACCTGAACGCTCTCAACACCTATTCAGGTGGCACGGTGATCAACGCGGGCAACATCGTTCTGGGTGCCTCTGGCGCGCTGGGAACTGGCGGCATCACCGTCAACGCGGGCAGCCTGACACAGACAGCCGGTGGCAGCATCGGCACTCAGTCGCTGACGATGAATGGCAGTTCGAGCGTGACCCTGGCCAATGTGGCGAACACCATCACGAATCTGATCTTCAACAACGATGGCGGCACGGCGCCGACCTTGAACCCGACCGGCACGCTGACAGTGAGTGGCAGCATCGCCGCCACGACATCAAACGCTGGTACGACGGCGATCATCAGCGGCGGCACCCTGGATCTTGGTGGCAACAGCAATTTTAACATCAATGTGGGTGCGACCTTGGTCAACGGGACCGACGTGGCACCCTGGCAGGCAGGGCTGAACATCACTTCGACGATCCAGAATGGTGGCATCGTGAAGGGTGGTGCAGGCATGCTGCAGCTCAGTGGCGCAAGCACCTTCACTGGTGGCGTTACTGTTAATTCCGGCGGGCTGATTCTTGGTGCGGACAGTTCGCCAAGCACGCTGGGTGCGACCTTGACGAGCGGTCCGCTCGGCACGGGCACGCTGAACATGGCCAGTGGCACCAGCCTGGTGGCGTCTGCCGCCCGCGTGATTGCCAACAATGTGAATTTCCTTGCTAACCCGGCCCTCACGGTCGGCGGCGTGACCACGGGCTCCACCATTTTCAACGGCACCAACAACCTGACGCTGAATGGCAACACGACGCTGCCAAACATCTGGAATGTCACGGTGACGGCACCGCAGATGACGGTCAGCATTGGCAACGTCACGGGTTCGGTTTCCACAGACGTGATCAACAAGTCAGGTCTCGGCATTCTCAATTCTCCGGGTGGCTACGTCGGCACCTTGCAGGTGAGCGGCGGTGTCACCATTTCGATGGACGGCAACCTGCGCGGCACTGTGGAGACTCTTGTCGATGGCTCGGCTTATGTGATCACCGGCAACACTTCCCTGACGGTGAACCACTCCGGTGGCGGCCTGACAGCGTTCAACAAAAACATCCAGGAGGGCACGCTCAGCATCGGTGCCAACACTCTGGCGCTGACCAACTCCAGCGGCTATGGCCTTGAGTTCACCGGCACCACCACCTTCAGTGGCACTCCCACCCTGAGTGTGGCCAACGCCACTGGCTCCAATGTGGTGCAGGGATTGACCCTCAGCGGCCAGGTCACCGGAGCATTTGGCATTGTGAAATCGGGTGCAGGCACTCTGGTGCTTTCGAATGCGACCAACAACTTCGGTGGTGGCGGAGCCCTGATCGACATCCGCAAAGGTGTGGTGTCTGTCTCCGGCGACTCCCAGCTGGGCGACTCCAGCAATGTGATCAACCTCAACATCAACGCCACGACTGCGGCGGGCTTCCGTTCGACTGGAACCTTCACCACCGCCCGGACGTTCACGCTGAACCAGCCGAACAACGCCTTCGAAGTCACGGCTGGCAACATCCTGACGCTCAGCACGGCGTTCAACCTCCAGGCCGCCAGCAATGCGATCTTCAAGAATGACAATGGCGTGCTGGAACTCACGGCAGACAACAGTGGATCAGGCTGGTCCAACGCCACGGCTGGCATCACGATCAACGCGGGCGCGGTGCGCTTGAGCAACAGCAACGCGGCCGGCCTTGCCACGAACAAGATTGTCGTCAACAGCGCGATCGGTGCTGCACTGCAGCTTTATGGCGGTGTGACAATTGCAAACCCGCTGATCCTTAACAACGTCGCCAACGAGACCTTGCGCAGTGGTCTGAGCAGTGGTGGTGCTTTGCAGAGCGTGTCTGGCAACAACACTTACAGCGGTTTGATCTCCACGACCTTTGACTCAGGCATGGGTGCCAATGCGGGTGCCACTCTGAACATCACCGGTGGCATTGATGATACAGGCAACCGACAGCTTACCTTCTACGGAGCGGGGGCGATCAACCTCAACAGCGCGATCATCAACGCTGCACCCTTCCAGGTGAACAAATATGGAACTGGCACCACCAGCATGACAGTGTCTCCGACGGTCACCTTTGGCTCCAGCAGCGGTCTGGGGCTTCAGATTAATGCAGGCACCTTCCAGTTTGCAGGAAATGCCGCTCTACCTTCAGCAGCAGTTGGCGGCCTGAACGCCAACCCAGGAGGCACTCTGGCTATTGACGACAGTGGCACCGCAACGATCAACCGCCTGGCCAACTCGGCCGTCACCCTCAATGGCGGCAACTTCACCTACACCGGCAACAGCGCAGGTTCTTCGGAAACGAGCACTGCAGCGCTGTCCACGGCCGTGGGCGCAGCCACCATCACCCTGAACCAGACCAGCGGTGGTGCGGTTTCGGTGGTTTTCGGAAGTTTTGCCCAGGCTGCTGACACCAGCTTCACGCTGGCCGGCGCCAATGTCGGCACCGCGAACAACAAAATCACCTTCACGACGGCACCGACTACCGTCCCGGCCACCACTGGCATTCTTGCCCGCGGCATCACGGGTGCAGGCTTTGACTTTGTCAGCTACAACAACAACGGTGTCTCGGCAAACACCAACGGCCTTCAGGCGTTCACTGGTTACAATGCGACAGCAGGCTCAGCGACAAACATCAACACTGCCGCGCCGACGGACACCCAGCTTGTCAATTCTGGCACGACGACGGCCAGCATCACGGCCAGCATCACGAAGAACGCCCTGAAGATCAGCGGTACGGGACTGACGGTGGGCGGCAGCAGCCTCACCGCGCTGACATTGACCGCGGCTGGCATTGCTGTCACCAATGGTGGCTCTGCGGGGACAGACACGATCAATGTGCCGATTCTCGCCTTTGCCGCCGTGCAGGCCATTTTCCATGTGGACGCCAATGCCGTGCTGAACCTGAACAGCACCGTGAGCGGTTCGGCAGGTTTTGTGAAGGCCGATGCGGGAACTCTGGTGCTGAACGCACCAGCCAACGACGTCGGCATCAGCAACACCACGGCCAATGCCATTTCCTTTACAGGCACCGCCAACATCCTGGGGGGCACGCTGCAGCTGGGTACGAACAACGCCATCACGCAGAACTCCTTCCTGCGCATCGGACCGGGGGCCACACTCGACATGAACGGCAAGATGCAGTTCGTGCAGGGGCTCCTCACCAATTCGTCGGTTGCGGAACCCTCGGCGGGAGCGCTGGGTTTGATCATCAATTCGAGCAGCACCACGGCCAACCTGATCACGAACCTGGACAACACTGCGCGTTCCTGGTCCGGGGTCATCTCTGGCAACATCAACTTTACCCGTGCTGGCCAGAACACCTGGTCTGTGTACAGCAACCAGACCTACACAGGCACGACGCTGATCAATGGTGGTGTGACGGTTTTGCGTGATGCTGGCGCCCTGTCCGCCACGACGCAGATCGACATCAACTATGCCACCCTCACGCTGGACAACAATGCCGGCCAATTGGACTCCACGGACCGCATCAATGATGCTGCAACGATCAATCTGCGCGGCGGCACGATTAACTTCACTGGACGCACCGACACTGCCTCCACGGAGACCCTGGGTGCGGTGACACTGGTGCAAAGCACCTCCTTCATCACACCGGCAGTCAACGCAACGGCTCCATTGGTGGGCTCGGCAGATCTTACGCTGACCAGCCTTAACCGCGCAACGGGGCAGGGCACCATCAACTTCACCTCAACCACAGCCGGGTTGATCGGTGACAGCGCCCGCATCCTGATCCCGACGATCAACGGAGTCTCCACGGCGACCGTGGGTGGTGGTCTGACCGACAACATCATTGGCGGCTGGGCTGTTATCAACACCAGTGACTGGGCGAGCTACATTCCTGGACTGGGCGTGGGCGCACTCGGCCAGACCGGCTTCGCGACCTACACCAATCCCAGCTCAACGGTAAACACGCTCAATACCGCCGGCATCACCGACAACATCAACATCAACACGGCGGTTGGCACGATCAACGTGACAAACGACACCACGATCAACAGCCTCCGCATGGGCAACGTGACGTCGAACACCATCGCCATTGCGGCTGGCAAGACCCTCACATTGACGAGCGGCGGTCTGCTCTTCTATAGCACTGCCACGCAGACCATCGGCAGTGCCGTGAACCAGGGCAACCTCACGACCAGCGGGCCTGAGCTGTTTGTTTACACCCAGGGCGCCGGACCGCAGGTGATCAACAGCATCATCACCGGCAGTGGCGTAACCCTTGACAAGAGCGGTGTGAACGGCCTCACGATTGCCGGTGCGAACACCTATGGCGGTGGCACTGTGGTGCAACAGGGCACGCTCACCGTAGCGACCACGGGCATCATTCCTCTTGCGTCCAATCCTGCGAACGGTCTGATCATCAACGGGGCTACGGTCACACTCAATGCGGCAGGTTCGATCAACTCGGGCAACATTGTTACCATGAACGGATCTGGCAATACGCTGAATTTGTTTGGCAACAACACTCTTGCCGGCCTGGTCTGGAATAACAACGGCGGTGGTGCCGTCAATCCAACCGTCAACACTTACTCGACGGCTTCTGCGACGGGTGCTGGCTCCATCGGTGTTCTGACCATCGGCTCCTCGGGGCTTGTGATTGCCAATTCCAATGTGCAATCGATCGCGCTTATTGAAGGGCGTGTGGATTTCGGCAGCAGTGCCAACACGATCAACGTTGGATCGTTTGACGTCAATGGCGCCACGGACGTGTCACCGCTGCAAAGGGGTCTCCTCCTCAGAGGCATCGTCGGCAGTTCCGGCGGCATTACCAAGCTAGGTGCGGGCGTGCTGGACCTGAACTCTCAGGAAATCTTCACGGGTGCGCTGACCATCAGCCAAGGGGGCCTCCGCACGAGCGTGGTGAACGCCGGTTCGCGCTTCTCCGCGCTGACGATCAGCACGGGTGCGCGTTATGACATTGTGGGTCTCAACACTTCTTGGGGGTCATTGGCAGGTGGCGGAACGATCTTCAATTCCTCGACTACTGCAGCGACGCTGGCCGTGGGTTTTGACAACACCAGCACGGTCTTTTCCGGCCAGATCAACCGCTACAACGACAACTCGCTGAACGTGGTCGCACTGCAGAAAATTGGCACCGGCACCCTGCACATGACGGGTGTGCAGACTACGGCCAGCGGATCAACGGGTGCTGTCACCGTCAGCGGTGGCACGCTGTCCTTTGACAACAGCGGGGCATGGTACACTGGAACCACCACACCTGCCTTCGCGGGAACCTTCACGGTGCAGAACGGAGGCACACTGGCCCTCGACAACAGCACCACGAACGTGACCAACCGTCTGGGTCTGGGTACGGCGGGCACACTGAATTTGAATGGCGGCGTGCTCTCAATCATTGGCAACGGCACCGCATCAACTCCTACTTCGGAAACGATCACCACATTCAACATCACCAATGGCGGAGGCCGCATCGACCTGAATGCGAATGCAAACAATCCGCTGACCCTCACGATCACCACACTGGGCAGTCTGAACAGCCAGGGTTCGGCAGTTTTCACCGGCATCACAGGTGCGGCGAGTGCGAACGGAGTTGCCAATCTGATCATCACCACTCCAAGCCTCATTGGAAGCCAGGGTGGCACAGGCAATGGGACGTCCACCATGTCCATCCGTTCGGATGTGCTCGCGGATGCGACCGTCGGCGGAGTGGGAACGGGCTTCCTTGTGAAGGATTCGGTGACGAACAACTACCGTGCGCTCGGCACGGCATCGAACGGCACTGCGGCAGCAGGTGAATACCTCACCACCGCCAACACTGCCACCGTTCTGTCCTGGACCTCGACGAGCAACGTCGGAGTTGCCAGCGCGCAGACGATCTTCACCAATACGCCTGCGAACTCCCTGACGTTCAGCGGTGGGACGAGTTCGATCTCTTCCGGGCTCAACGCCACGGCCTTCGGCAACTATGGTCCGGGGGGCACCCTGCTGACCCAGAACCTCTCCCTCGCGACAGCGCTGCTTGTGCAGGCAGGTACTAATGCGACGATCAATGTGGGTGGCTTTGCCGCCACCACGGCCGGCACCACGCCGAACATTCACGTCGTCACGGGCGCCACGTTGACGATCAACTCGGCCTTTGGCGTCGGTGGTACGGGAGGCATGATGAAATCTGACGGAGGCGTGCTGAACCTCAACAACCTTGCCTACTACACCGGTGGCAACACTACGGTGAACGGCGGGACGCTGAACCTGAATTCAGGCTTTGACAACACTCTCGCAGTGGTCGCGGGGGTTACGACAGCGACGGTGACGCCGTTGAACATCAACGGCACTGGTGCGCTGGTGGATCTCAAGGGCCACAGCCAGGCGGTGGGCGCGCTCCAATCGGTGAATGCGCTGCCGGGGGCAGGTGGTACGATCACCGACAGTGGTGCTGCTGCCACGCTTACCTCGACTGGTGGCGGCACCTTCAGTGGTGCGATCACGGGAGCCATTGCCTTCACCCGAGCAGGGAATAACACGACACTGCTGACCAACGCCAGCACCTACTCGGGTGCGACGATCATCCGTGGCGGCGTCTTGCAGTTGCGTGATTCCGGCAGCATCTCCAGCACGGCAGGTATTGCCGTGGACTACGGCACTTTGAACTGGGATAATTTCGGCTTGAATCCATCCAGCGGTCTTCCGACACGCGTGGCGGCAAGCAATGCAGTGACATTGACGGGAGGCGTGCTCACGATCAACGGCGCAGGCTCGATGGATACGGTCGTCACACTCAATTCAGTGACTTCGGCGACGGGTCAGAACGTCATCAACACCCTGCCGTATATCAATGAAGGCAGCACGGTGAAGCTAACCATCGGCAATCTGGTGCGCAGCACCACGAATCATAACATGGTCACCTTCAACGGCTTCAGCACCAACAACTCCACCGGGTCCAACACACTCGGCGGCCAGGGGCTCAGCGTGAACAGCAACATCATCATCAACCAGATCAATGGAACGGCATTTACGTCCGCCAGTCTGGTGAACAAACTGATCGGTGGCTGGGCAGTTGCAGACGGATCCACCTTTGCCACCTACTCTGACGTCTTCGGTGTCGTGGCGATGGGTAACACCTACGGGGGCTTCACCGCCCCGGCTTTTGACGTCAGCAGCACCACGGCGTTCCAGACCAACAATGCGGCGCAGAATCTGAACGATAGCAATGGTGCGACTGCGGAAGTCATCACCGGAGCTCATTCTGCCTACTCCTGGCGCATGGCGCTGAATGCCAGCACAGCGACGGCTCAAGTGTACACGTTGGCCTCAGCGACCGCAGTGACGCTGGGCGTGGGCATGATCACGAACAACAACAGCACGGTCACGATCACGGGCACGGATGCGACATCCACGCTGACCGGCGCTGGTTCCGACCTGTATGTTTATGTGAATGGGAACACCACGAGCATCAACACCAAGATCACTGGCAGCATCAACCTGGTGAAGAGCGGCGCCGGCACACTGGGCCTGGGCCAGAGCACCACGGCGGCGAACAATGACTACACGGGCGGAACCTTTGTCCAGCAAGGCACGCTGACATTGAACGGCGGCGTTGGTTCGATTATCATCCCGGGCGATCTGACGATCAACGGCAGCAGTTCCAGCACAAACACCGCGGTGACGATGGTCACCAATGCGCAGCAAATTGCGACCACCTCGAACATCTTCATCAACGGTGGCGGCACACTCACACTCGTGGGGAGCAACACGCTCGCCAGCTTGACCTTTAACAACCAGGGTTCAGGAGCCAACCCAACCGTTGCAACTGCGACGGCGCTTACCCTGAGCGCGGCTGCGGCAATCACTGCGAACAATGATTCCCTGGCCACGACTCCGGTCATTTCCGGCACGTTGCTCACACTTTCGAATGCAGCGCCTGTAATCAATGTCACGGGTTTGTCGCCCGACGGCCTATCGATCAGCGCGGTGATCGGCACCGGTGGTGGCATGATCACCAAGACTGGGGCGGGTGCCCTCTCCCTGAGCGGTGCCAATACCTTCACGAATGGCTTTGATCTTAACCAAGGCACCCTGATCCTTGGTGTTGCCACGGTAGGTGCGATCACGAGCGGCCCGGTTGGCACTGGCACATTGCAGATTGATGGTGGCACGACTCTCATGAGTGATGGCACGGTGCGCTCGATTGCGAACCCAACCACCATCACCGGTGACTTCACCATTGGTGGAGTCACCTCCGGCAACGGTGTTACGCTTACTGGCGCAATGAATCTCGGTGCGGCAGTGCGCCAGATCACTGTGACCAGCCCGGCTGAGACACTGACAATCAATGCGCTGATCTCCACCACAGTGACCTCCGCCACCGGTCTCACCAAAGCGGGTGCTGGTACGCTGATCATCGGCACGGCACAGACAGATGCAGCCTTTGGCGGCACTGGCACCACAGCAGGCCTCACGGTCGCTGGCGGCATTTTGAAAGCTGGCGTGGCCAATGCCATTGCGAACAGCAGTCTGCTAACCATCAATGCAGGCGCCGGATTTGACCTCGCGGGTGTCACCCAGACCAGCAAGCAGATTGCTGGCAGTGGCTTCATCACGAACTCCGCAAACAACGCCACGGGCATATTGATCGTGGGCGGCACGTCGGCCACGGATGTGACCACGAATCTCAGCAGCAGTTTCAGCGGTGTGATGACCGACAACATTCTCGCTCAGACCAGCAGCCGTCTCCTGCTGACCAAGGTCGGCCTTGGTTCGCTGACCCTGGGAGGCAACAACACCTACAATGGTGCGACGACTATCGTTTCCGGATCCATCGTGGCGTCGGTTGACAATGCACTTCCGACCAACAATGCCCTCACCATCGGCACTGCGGCGACGACTGGAACCAATGCCGCAACGTTTGATTTGAGCGCCTCAAATCAGACGATTGGCAGCCTCACTGCATCCACCAACGTCACGGGCGCTTCTGCCAATGTGATCATCGGCTCCGGCAAGACCTTGACGGTGAATGGTGCAGTCACCTTTGGTTCCAACACGAGCGCCACTGACATCACCAATGTGAACTTCACCGGCACGGGCAGCATGGTGGTGAATAACACTAGTGGCACCTTCCAGGTGGGCGGCGGCACAGGAACCACGAACGCGGACTCCGCCATCGTGAACATGAGCAGTCTGACGAACTTCACGGCCAACCTGGGATCCGGAGGCACATTCCGTGTCGGTGATAACAATACCAATGGCGGAACTGGTTCTGGGGCATCGACGCTGACCCTCGCGACCAACAGCACCATTTTCGCTGGCACCCTGGGCATTGGTGACACCGAAGCGGTGATCAATGGACAAAGCACTCTCAAGCTCGGCTCCGGTTCCAACGCGATCAACGCCAACACGATCAATATCTCGAGCGCGAACGCAGGCCGTGGCAATGGCACCCTGCAGTTTAACACCGGAACAGGCACCGTCACGATTCGCGCCTTTGACGGTGTTAGCCGTGCCGCGTTCAACATGATCAGCAGCAATGCGGCTACTGGCACAGCGTTTGTGGCTGTGGCTGACTTCACAGGTCATAACTCGAATCTGCTGCTGAGCACGCTGACGATGGCGGCGCGCTCCGCCATGAATGTTGCCGGGAATGCCACGGCCACGTTCTCCTTTGACACTGGAACGCTGGATGTGACGACCCTGGCAATGTCCAACCGCAGCGGTACGGACACTGCAGCCGTCTTAAGTTCGACGGTCAACTTGGGTGGCGGCACGGTGACGATCGGCACCGTGAACATGGCCGTCAACTCGACTGCCACCAACACCTCAGGCAATGCAACGGCTGTCTTGAACATCAGCGCTGGCACCGTCAACATCGGCTCCATCAGCATGACGAATGTGGGCAATGCTGCAGACACTGCGATCAGCACCCTCAACCTGACGGGTGGCATCATCACTCTCAGTGGTGGCATCACACGCACCAATACGACGGGGACGCAGACCACCACGCTCACCTTGGATGGTGCGCTGCTGGACATGGGGAACAACGCCATCGGCACCCTTGCGGCCAAGATTGGAACGCTCTCCTTCAAGTCGGGAACTCTGCAGAATGTGCAGGAAATCAATGGTGGCGACGCTCTGGTGAAGACCACGGCAGGCACCCTGATCATGCAGGGCAACAACACCTACACGGGCGGGACGACGATCAATGCGGGTGTGCTCCAAGTGAACAGCGCTGGTGCGATCAATACGAGCGGCTCCATCATCTTCGGTGGTGGCACGCTGCAATACACTTCGAACAACACGGTCGACTACGCCACACGCATCGTGAGCAGCGCGAGCGACATCAAGATCGACACGAACGGCCAGACCGTGACCTACGCGGGAGTTCTGGCCGCGACGAACACGGGTGGTCTGACTCTGAATGATACGAACGCCACGAAGGGTGTTCTGGTGCTGACGGGGACGAACCTCTACACCGGCAACACCACGGTGACTGCGGGCACTCTTCAGCTTGGCAATGGTGGCACCACCGGCTCCATCAAAACAACGAGTGCGATCAGCATGGCCAGCGGAGCCACGTTTGCGGTCAATCAAAGCGACGCGGTCGTGCAAGGCGTTGATTTCAGCAATGCCGGCCTCTCCGGTGCAGGAAACTTTGCCCAGAATGGTTCGGGCAGCACCACCTTCAACGTGGCCAACACTTATTCCGGCAGCACCACCGTGAGCGGCGGCACCTTGATTATCGCAGGCGGTTCCGGCGGTTCGCTGGGCGGCACAGCAGTTACGGTGAACTCCTCAGCCACGTTGAAGGCCACGGGCACCACCACTCTGGGCACCACCACGGCAGGCAGTGTGACGGTGAACGGCGGTGGCGTGCTCAGTCTGCAGGATGGTGCCATCAACACCCTCACTTTGCAGAACAATACGGCTGGCACCACCCTCACACTGGGAGGTGCTTCCACCGCAGCCTCCTTGCTGTATGATTTCAATGCGACCACAAACCAGGTGGACTTGATTGCGGTCAGCCAATTGCTCAACTTGAACACGGGGGGAGCGACCCTCAGCCTGAACAACCTGGGCTCCGGTGTCCTGGCCGTGAATACCTACAATCTGATGACCTTCCTGGCAGGGTCCACCGCTCTGGGGTCGTTCACCTTTGATGGCACCAATACAACGATCCAGGCAGGTCTGGGCCGGAGCTACAATCTGGTTTGGGACACCGGCTCCGCCGCCACGGCTGGCAACTTCCAAAGCACGACCGCGAAGCTGCTGTTGAGCGTCCTCACCAATGTCACGCCAAACGCCGCCTATTGGAGCGGTGCTCAAGACTCTGTCTGGAGCACGATTGGTACCGCCAATGTGACCAACTGGGTGAACGGGCCTGCGGGAACGGACACCTTGCAGATTCCTGGCAGCACCACGGATGTCTTCCTTGCGGCAAACGCCGCCTCTCATCTGAACACCACCCTGGGCCAGAACTTCACGATCAACAGCCTGACCTTCACGGGCACGGGCACGGCCAACACGGCTGGCTCCAGCATTACTGGAAACGCGCTGACAATCAACGGTACCTCGGGCATCACTGTTCAGTCCGGCTCCGGCGCTGACACCATCGCGAGCAACGTTGTCGTCGGCACCGCAGCGACGCAGACCTGGACGAACAGCAGCACGAGCCTGCTCACCGTCAGCGGCGGCGTTTCCGGCGCGAACAAGAATTTGATCGTCGCAGGATCTGGCAGCACCACCGTCAGTGGCAGTCTGATCATTGGCACCGGTACGGTGACCAAGAATGACGCGGGCACCTTGACCTTCACTGGAGCGGCCGCCAACACATACACCGGTCTCACTACGGTGAACGGTGGAGAGTTCGACCTGGGCAAGACAGGCGTCAATGCCATCGGCGGCAGCCTCACGGTAACCGCTGGCACCGCCAAGCTCACAGGCAGTGGTGGAGACCAGATCGCCGACAGCGGCACGCTCACCGTGAATGGTGCCAGCGCAGTGTTTGACGTGAATGGAAAAACAGAAACCGTGGCGGGTGTTTCGCTTCAGGGTGGTGGCACCCTGCAAGACAGCACAGGTGGCGGTGTGCTCACCAGCACCACGAACTTTGACGTGCAGTCCGGCTTCTCCAGTGTCGTCCTCGACGGCAGCGTAGGCCTCACCAAGACCACCACAGACACCGTCATCCTCACTGGTGCGAACACCTACACGGGTGCCACCGCTGTGAGCGCTGGCACCCTCCAGCTGGGCAATGGTGGAACCACCGGATCCATCAACACCGCGAGTGCCATCAGTGTGGCCAGCGGGGCCACCTTTGCGGTGAATCAAAGTGACGCAGTCGTTCAAGGCACCGATTTCATTGGCACTGGATCCGGCATCTCAGGCGCAGGGAACTTTGCGCAGACCGGTTCGGGAACCACCACCTTGAATGGTTCCAACACCTACACAGGCACCACCACGGTGAGCAACGGCCATGTGCACCTCACGGGCAATCTGACCGGCACCAGCGCCGTCACGGTGGCTGAGACCTCCGGCGCGCTTGGCACTTACAATGCCTCAAGCAACACCTTCACGGGTCAAAGTGCCGCAGTGCTCTCGGCGAACAACAACGTCAGCCTTGGCAGTGCCACCAGCACGGTGACGGTGGGCGGCTCCGGAGGCGCGGTGGGTATCCTCGCGCCGGGTGGCAATCTGGGCGCAGACAATGGCTCTCTCACGATCAATCATGACCTCGTGGTGAGCAGCGGCTCCATGCTTGAACTGGGCATCACGACACCAACGGTGGCGGCACCCACCACCTTTGTATTCAGCAACGGCCAATACTACCTCAGCGGCGACACCGGCTTCACCCACGGGTACAGCAACGTACTGAACCTCATCACTGACAATGGCAACTTGGCTCCGCCGGCTGCCAACACAGCAGTGGCGACAGAAATCAATGTGGCTCCTGCTGCTGGAAACCACGACTACATCAATGTCGCTGGAACACTGACGCTGAACAGCGGCGGCATGGTGCATGTGTTTGCCAATGGAACCCCAAGCTTTACCTACGGCGAAGTGTTCAACCTGATTGACTGGACCGCCATCGTTAACAACGGATTTAACAACCCAACCGGCTTCACGACGGGCGGGGCGACTGGTAATTTCTATCTGCCTGATCTCAGCCTCAGCAGTTCTGGCCTGGCATGGGATACCAGCGCCTTCACCACCTACGGTGTTCTCGTTGTGGTTCCAGAGCCTGCTCGCATCCTGCTGCTCCTGTTTGGACTTCTGGGCATCGCCTGCCGCCGCCGCCGTTCTGCCCGCTGAACCGACCCGTTTCTGAAGAATCAAACCCAGCACAGCCACACAAGGCCAGGATGCATTCCCGGTTTCAGGGACTCCGAATCACAAACGGTGGGGGATTGGTCATAAACGGTGGGGAATGAAAGGAAAGGTTGTCTTTTCTCAGACGTTTTGGCTAGGCTAAACCTATTCCCTGCCGCGCATTTCAGATGCGGCGGCGCCTGATTCCAACTCTCCATCCCATGCAAACACAACAAAACAAAACCACCCGCCGAACCTTTCTTCGCGGCACTGTGGCCGGCACTGCCGGTCTTGTCGCATCCCGAGCCTTTTCCGCACCGCTGGGTGCCAATGGTGACGTTCGTGTCGCGGTCATCGGCTTCAACGGGCGTGGTGCAGGCCACATCAAGAGCCTGGAGGAAATCCCAGGCGTGCGTATCGTTGCCCTCTGCGATGTGGATGCCAATGTGCTCGCCAAGGGCGTGGCAAGCCAGGCCAAGAAAAACAACACCGTCACGGCTTACTCCGACTACCGGAAGCTCATGCTGGACCCCGAGGTGGACGCTGTCACCATCGCCACGCCGAACCACACGCACACGCTCATCGCCATGACAGCCATGCAGCATGGCAAGCACGTCTACGTCGAGAAACCCGTCTGCCACAACATTTGGGAAGGCCGGCAACTGCTGAATGCAGCCGAAAAGGTCGCCAAGAAGGGGCTCGTGGTGCAGCACGGCATGCAGCGCCGCTCCAGCCCTGGCTGGGCGGAGGCCATGGCCTGGGTGAAGGAAGGCCACATCGGCAAGGTGACACTCTCCCGTGGAGTCAATTACAAGTCGCGCAATTCCATTGGCAAGCTGCCTGCGCCGATCGAGCCGAAGAACGGGATGATCAAGGGCACTTTCCACGACCTGCGCAATGTCAAGACCGACCCGGCCGGAGCGCCGCAGGAGGTGGACGTGGACTACAAGCTGTGGGCCGGCCCGCGCGGCATGATTCCTGTGGACCGCACGCAGTTCCACTATGACTGGCACTGGCAGTGGGCTTTCGGCAACGGCGACATCGGCAACCAGGGGCCGCACCAGACAGACGTGGGCCGCTGGGCGCTGGGAGATCCCGAACTGCTGCCAAAGCGCGTGATGAGCTTTGGCGGACGCTGGGGCTACAAAGATGACGGCGAGACCGCCAACAACCAGATGGCCTTCTGGGCCTACGAGCCCGCGCCGCTGCTCTTTGACAACCGCGGACTTCCTTTGAAGGACATGGACTGGAAGCTGGAGCCAGTGTACCGTGTGAATGGCAAGACCGCCGCAGCACGCGTCGGCAACGTCATTCATTGCGAAGGTGGCTACGTCATCGAGGCCAAGGCCTATGACAACGAAGGCCAGGCCGTCAAGAAGTTCGAGAACTTCAATGACGGTGCTGACCACATGCTTAATTTCATCAACTCGGTGCGTGCCGGGAAGCTCATCAACTCGAACCTGCACGTCTCGCACGGTTTCCACGCCGCTTCGCTGGCCCATCTGGCGAACATCTCCTACCGCCTGGGCAAGGCTGCGAGCGTCGCTGAGGTGCAGGAACGCCTCAAGAATGACAAGGCGGGCCAGGAGACCTTTGAGCACTTTGTGAAGAACCTTGAGGGCAACAAGATCGACCTCAACGTGGACAAGATCAATGCCGGCCCCTGGCTGGAGTTTGATCCTGTGGCTGAGAAGTTCACGGGCGAGTTTGCTGATGAAGCCAACAAACTCGCGATGGAGAACTACGTGGAGGAATTCAAGCTGCCGGAAATCAACTAAACGGAAGCGAAACTCGAATTTGCTTTTTTACGCGGAGCCGGGAAACCGGCTCCGCGTTTTTGTTTGGCCGCTTGTCAGTTTGGTAAGGCGGCGTTTATTGCTACTCCCTGCCGAATCGCCAGCTGTGAGGCAAAACGGTTGCGACTTCTGTGCCGTGGTGCTAGCTGAACCCCCCGTTCCCACCAAAACTCCAGATGCGACCCAACCAACTTCTTCAAGCCATCGGTGCCGAGCTGCGCCTGCAGATCATGACCTACATGCAGACCGAGCAGCGTGCTGCGTACAAGGCCGTCATTGATTCGCTCGCTCCCGCCAAGCGTCTCCGTCCTGCTTTCATTTTGGAAAAATCCCGAGCCAAGCAGGCCGAGTGGCTGCTGGAGCAACTGAACACGAAGTCGAACGAAGATGTGACGGCGCAGATTTTCCAGATCTGGCTGCTCAAAGGCCAGCCGCAGATGCTCATCACCTTTCTCAATGCCGCGGAGATCGCGCATGATGGCAAAGGTGAAGTGACTGAACTGCCTGAAGTGATCGCTGATGACAAGGCTGAGGCCGCCGTGGCCGCTCTGCTCGCTGCGTATCCTGCCAAGCAGGTCGCCTTGTATTTGTACATGTTCCAGCAGCAGCGTGAGGGTGGCTGGATTTCGCTCACCAAGGCCATTGAGGCCCGTCCTGAGCTGAAACTCGAAGCCTGAGTCTCGTGCCATGATGGACGCCCTCGACAGCGCCATCGCCAACACGCAGGCGCATCTTGATGGCCTGCGGGACGCGAGCGGCCATTGGGAGGGGCGGCTGTCAAGCAGTGCGCTCTCAACCGCGACGGCCATCGTTGCGCTTGCGCTAGTGGATGGTGACAAGCACGCGGTGCACATCGCTGCTGGCGCGCAGTGGCTTTGCGATCATCAGAATGCTGATGGTGGCTGGGGTGACACGACACTGAGCAAAAGCAACCTTTCGACGACGCTTCTTTGCTGGAGTGCGCTGCACCTCGTCGGGCAGCGGACTTCTTCCGCAGTACAATCTGCCAATGTGTGGATCACCGCTCAGGTGGGTTCGCTTGAACCTGCGGCCATCGCCAGGGCGGTGGTGTCCCGCTACGGCAAGGACAAGACTTTCTCGGTGCCTATCCTGATGCTGTGTGCCTTATGTGGCACCTTGGGTGACAAACCGTGGAAGCATGTCATCGCGCTGCCGTTTGAGCTTGCTGCGCTGCCGCGCACGTGGTTTGGAGCGGTGGGTCTGCCGGTGGTCAGCTATGCGCTGCCGGCGCTGATTGCCATTGGGTACACTCGGTTTAAAAATGCTCCGCCAGCGTGGTGGAATCCGCTGCGGTGGCTGCGGGCGCTGACGTGGCCGCGCATTCGGCCGATGCTCAAGGCGCTGCAACCCAGCAGCGGAGGGTATCTTGAGGCGACGCCACTGACGAGCTTTGTCACCATGGCGCTGGCCGGTGGCGGGCAGCTTGATCATCCCTGCCTGCCGCTGGCGGTAAGTTTCCTGGTGAACTCGAAGCGGGAGGATGGGAGCTGGCCGATTGATACGAATCTTGCGACGTGGGGGACGACGTTGTCACTGAGGAGTTCGGACCCGAAGCCTGACGGGCTAAAGCCCGAACTACGTACATGGCTGCTGGCGCAGCAGTACCGTGAAGTGCATCCCTTTACCAATGCGCCGCCGGGGGGCTGGGCATGGACGAATCTTCCTGGTGGGGTGCCGGATGCCGATGACACTTCGAGTGCGCTGATCGCGCTCAAGAAAATGGGGCATGCGTTTGATGCGGCGATTCAGCAGGGGGTCACGTGGCTGCTGGATTTGCAAAATCGGGATGGGGGTATTCCCACGTTTTGTCGTGGGTGGGGTACGCTGCCGTTTGACCGCAGCACGCCGGAGATCACGGCGCATGCGTTGGGCGCTTGGTGGGCGTGGTGCGATGAAGCGACTGATGTGCTGGGAGCCCGCATCGTCAAAGCCACCCAGCAAGCGTTCCTCTATCTGGAAAAAGTGCAACTGTCGAACGGTTCATGGATTCCTCTGTGGTTTGGCAATGAGCACACGCCGGATGAAAACAATCCGGTCTACGGCACCGCTCAAGTCGTCAATCATCTCAGTAGCAGCGAGCAGCTTGCAGTTCTTTCTCACACGATGATCGAAAGCGGTCGTCAATACTTGCGCAGCGCCCGGAAGTCTGATGGCTCGTTTGGAGGGGATGCCAGTGCGCCTGCGAGCATTGAAGAGACGGCAGTAGCTTTGCATGCTTTGGGTGGTGAAGGCCAAGACGTGATGTCCAGCGCCCAATGGCTCATCACGGCCACGGAGAACGGCACTCGTTTTCCGACGGCTCCCATTGGCCTCTATTTTGCGCGGCTGTGGTATCACGAGCAGCTTTATCCCGTCATCTGGACACTGGGAGCGCTGAAAGCCGCCAGAAGTTACGGAACCGCGTTGCGGTTCGACCTTGAGAGAGAAGGATGATGGTGGGCGGTACCAGGGTAGCCTCGCCCAGGCTCGGCAACCCTTCGCTGTGATACGGAAGGCCTTTGGCCTTCAAAAGAAGGAAGCCAGATCATGCGCAAAATTCGATGAATTATTCCTGCGCTACGGTGCTTGAGACGTCGACGGGGGGCTCGCCTGCGACTTCTTTTTCGACGGGCTGCACGCGGATTTCGACGTTCACCGGGACTGCGCGGAGGCCTTCGATGATGCGTTGGAGGCGCTCGATGGTGACATCGGACAGGGTGGGCTTGCTGACGGCCTGCTCGATCTTTTCCAGACCGACGGTGAAGGCGTTCATGTGGCCGGTGATGCGGTTGATGGGATCGTTCTCGCCTGCACCGCCGGTGAGGAGGTTGCGTTTGAAGGTGCTCTTGATCTCGGTCCAGCGAATGACATCGGCCTCGGTGGAGAGGGCATTGATCTCGCGCCACTTGAGCAGGTTTGATTCTGCGGCCTGGCTGAGGGTTTGCGCTTCGCCGCGATAGTGATCGGCGATGAGGCTGGCGACTTCGGCATCGGTCATGAGCGGGAGAATTTTCTCCGCGATCTTGTTCATGTTGCGGTAGCTGCCCTGGAGCTTGAAAGGAGGCTCGGTGCGGTAGGCGTCCTCCATGGCAGCGCTGCGCACGTATTCCTGATTCACGCGCAGGATGATCTCGCGCACGTGCAGGAGTTTTTCCATGACGGCGACGCCTTCGTTGATCTCCTCGGCGCTGTAGCTGCCTTCGAATTCGACGCCTTCGCGGGTGCCGGTCTGAGCGACCTTCAAGACGGCGAGTGCATCCGCATGACTGCGGGCGGCGATGCGGGCCAGCGTGGCGTTGCTGGTGAGGCAGTTCTCAATGTAGCTGTCTTTGAAGACTTCCTGATGACCGCCGAGGATGTCGCCGAGATTGTAGGTGTCGGCACGGTTTGCCAGCATGTCGGGCACCTGGAATTTGCCGCCGACTTCGGTGTAGGGATTGCCCGCCATGACGACGGCCACCTTGCGGCCGCGCAGGTCGTAGGTCTTGGCCTCGCCTTTGAACACGCCTTCGATCTTGCGGGTGCCATCGCAGAGGGAGATGAACTTCTGCAGGAACTCGGGGTTCGTGTGCTGGATGTCATCGACGTAGATCATGACATTGTCGCCCATCTCGAAGGCGAGGTTGAGTTTCTCCACTTCCTCACGCGCGCTGGCATTGGCGGCTTCGGCGGGGTCCAGCGAGGTGACCTTGTGGCCAAGAGCAGGGCCGTTGATTTTTACCAGCGTGATGCCGAGGCGGCTGGCGACGTATTCCATGAGCGTCGTTTTGCCGTAGCCGGGCGGTGAGATGAGCAGCAGCATGCCCATGCGGTCCGTTCGCGTGTCCTTGCCTGCGGCACCGAGCTGCTTCGCAAGATTGGCGCCGATGAGCGGGAGATAGACTTGGTCGATAAGGCGGTTGCGTACGAAGGAGCTGAGCACGCCGGCTTGGAATTGATCGAGCCGCAATTCACGGCGGCGGGTGTCGGCCAGACGTTGCTTGAGCAACTGGAAGGCTTCAAACGAGGGCACGACCTCGGCTTCGTAGCGTTGCAGACGCGTGGTGAACTCGTGGTAGTTGAGTTCGAGTTTTGCTTCGGCGATGCGTGAGTGGGTGCCGATCAAACCGGTGATGGTGGTGTGAGCAGTGGGCTCAGCGGGGATGGCGGCAGGAGGTTGGTCGTTGGTGATGACCATGCCTGCTGTTTCGATCAGCACGCCAGGAGCTGCAGCGGGATTCAGTGCGGTGATCCACTCCAAGGCGATTTCGAATGCGAGCAGGGGCTGAGCGGCGAGCGAGGTGAGGGTCTCTTGGAAATCCTTGGCTGCGTGTTTGACGGTGAGTTCCCGGTGGAAAGCGCGCAGCAGTTCCGTTGCGGCGGCGGAGCGGGTGAAGGGGTGCTTGGATTGGAGTTCGTCGAGGAGGCAGGCGGTGATCTGGTGCGAGGAAGCTTGTGGCAGGCAGCTGCCGAGCAGACGTTCCACATGCTTCGCCAGCTCTTCATCAATGGCTGCATTCGAGATGCCGAGGAGATCACGCATGCGACCCTTCGACTGCATGCGGGCTAGAAGAGCTTTCTTGGCGTCGTCTTCAATCCACGCATGCCAGAAGAGGCGAGCATAGCCGCGTGCGGCGGGGGAATGTCGGAGGAGACCGAGGGACTTCTGCATCTCGCGCAGCGGTTTCAGCAGCAGCGCGGCATCGTGATCATGCACCCCTTTGGTGTAGCCTTCGTTGTAGCGCTGCGCCATGAAGGTTGCCACGTCATCGCCTGCACCGGCTTTGAGCATCTGCCAAGCGAGGTATTCGGCGCGATAGACGTCTGCATTTTCTGAGACGACGGCCTGGTCCCACACGCTGCGTTGTGTTTCGAGTGCTGGGTTTTCGACAGTTTCGAAGAAGCGGGTGCCGGTGAGGTGATAGGCGAGCGTGCCGTCGCGGGGGAGGATGGTCAGCTCCAGCGGCTGCTTGTTCACGCTGAACTGATGCTGGCCGAGCTGGATGAGATCGCCGCCAGCCACGAAGATTTCCGATTTATCGCGGATTTGCTTCAAGGAATCCTGCTGGACGGTCTTGAGGCGGGTTTGGAGTTCGTCGGCGCGGACGCTGTCGCCGAGCTTGCGCAGTTCTTCGATGAGATCGCGCAGCTTGGCGACCATGGCATCTGCGGCGAGCCAGGCGTGAACTTCCTCGGGCTTGGCGAAGTTTGAGAGGCGATTGCGGATGCTGGTGAGAATGCGTTCGGCGGACTGGCCGAGGCTGCTGCAGCGGCGGTTCAAGGCATCGCTGAGACTCTGGCGGCGGGACTCGAAAGCGGTCTGCACCTCTTCGCGCTTCTTGATCAGCTCGGCCGCGTAGTCATCGAAGTCGGAGAAGCGTGTCTCCATCTCCTCGATCTGCACGAGCACGCGGGTGAGGGATTCATCGCACTTCTCCGGTGTGGTCGCGACTTCGAGGTAGTTCAGCACGCTCTGGCTGAGCAGACTGAGCTGGGCCTGGAACTGTGCCGCGCCTTCGGTCTTGGCGAGGTCATTGCGTTTGTTGCGCAAGACGCTGCGCACTTGATTGAGCTGAGCAAAAAGCGTGGAGATGCCTTCGATGATGCGCGTGGTCTCGGTGGCGTCTTCGATCTTGAGGCCGCTGACAATCGCGGTGAGCATTTCGAGTTCGCTGCTCGATTTGGCGAGGGCTTCTTCGACGGTCTGAGCTTCGGTGACTTTGGCCAAGACGGGTACACGGGCCTGCTGCTCGGCGATCTGTTTGCGGTAGGGATCCAGCGATTCCGGCTTGAGCAGGAAGGTGACGCACTTCGCGGAGAGTTTGTCCGCGCCTTCCGCCACCGTCTTGTCCATGCGGTCGATCTCGGCGGCGTCGGTGTAGCGCACATCGCGCAGGGCGATGATCTGGCCGCGCAGTTCACGCAGGGAAGTGAGAAGCTGGACGAAGCCGAGGATATCGGTGGGATCGGTGTTGGCGGCGGCCCCGAGAGCTTTCTGTGCTTTCTCTTGCAGCGTGGCGGTCTGGTCTGCCGCAGTTTTGCGCATGCGGCGTACTTTTTCGAATTCGCCCAGAGCGGCTTCGGCGGTGGTCTTGATCTCGACGAGGATGCTTTTGAGATCGTGGGTCTCTGCGCTCCCGACCCAGAAATAGCTGTCGGCAATGCCGCCGCAGGAGCGGGAGAGTTCGACGTAGAGACCGGAGAAGGAATCGTCTTTGCCAAGAAGCGTGAGCACGCCCTGGCACTCGGCCATGGCGCGGACGATTTCGGCGTTGCCGATCTTGCTGAGGAAGGTCTGCGAGGACTTGGCTTCGCTGACATCGGCGGAAACGAAGGGCGTGCGCCAGACCTGGATGACGTGGTGTTTGCGCGGTTCGGCATCGGCTTCGAAGAGCACGAGCTCGCCGCTGGGGAAGAGGCTGAAGCCATGGCAGGGCTGCGGCGTGGCAACGCTCTGCGTGATGAGATTGTAGCTGAGCAGGAGGTAGGAGCCGCTCTCGAGATGGCTGAAGACAAAGAGCGTGTCCTCACCATTTGCGGCGGGGATGCGTTTCTCGAAACGCATCGGAGGCAGGCCGGTCTCAAAGCGGCGCACTTCGCCCGTTTGCAGCACGTAGCCGTGCGGGAAGAGGATGCCGTGATCGTCCGGGAGGATGACGCAGCTCTCGGCGATGCTGTCGATGCGATGCGCCTGACGCGTGCGCTCGTTGAAGACGAGATGCCGCCATGTTTTCTCCTGGTAGGGGAGGAGTTTGAGCAGGATGAGGCTGCCGACGATGGCGTAGTACACTTCGGCATCGTCGAGCGTCTGGTCTCTGTTCTCGACGGGCTCGCTGTAGATGCCGCGGCCGGTGTCGGTGTTGTTTTCCACCTTCACGGTGAGGTCGCCGCCGATGGTCTCGACGAAGACACGGTCCTCGATGCTGATGTGCGGGTGGGTGCCGTTGATGTACATGTCCCGCGTCGCGCGCTTCCATTCAAACTCCTGCGGCGTGGGGAAGACGAATTCGTGGTCGCTGCGATTGCCGAGGTATTTGAGCGTGCCCTTGTCATCATCCACGAGCCACTTGAAGGTCTTCACCTCCGTGGCGCGCTGGCCGACCTGAAAGCCCAGATAGAGATGCGGGCCGATGCGGTGGAACTTCAGGAAGGAGGCGTGCTTGTAGTAGTTGTAGAGGTAGGCGAAGTCCTCGACGAACTGAGGATCAGAAAGCAGGCCGTCCTTGTTCGGATGGAAGCTGTGATCTGCGGCGTGATAATCATAGACCGCAAACACGTCCTCGATGCGCATGGTGCTGCGCAGTCCAAGGTGGACGTTGTAACCAAACAAGAAACGGTGCGGCCCGATGGCGGCGAGATCGCGCGGCACGCAGTTGTTTTCTGTCGTCAGCCGTGAGGTGGCCAGGAGCGCCGTCTCGATGCCGCCGAACTCCGCTTTGCGGTCGGTGTTGAGGAGATCGAGACGCCGTTGGAGTTCCGCGCCGTGCTTGTTGAGGCGCTGGCGGATGACCTCGTAAGCGCCGGCTTCGAGCTGCGGGGAAGGTTGGGGAGATGGTGCAGGGTCAGCCATTGTCATCCAAGCAGATCTATGAGAGCTGACATACCTATCGCGAGGGACGTCCAAATGGCCTTGCCAGGAGACTCCGCGATATGTTGCACAGCATGAGCTTCAGGTTTCATCAGATCACTTCTTCGCCGCCTTGGCTGATAGCAGACCGCTGACGGTTTGCTCGGTGAGGCCGAAGCGGGAGGCCGCACCGATCATGGTGGTGAGTTTATTCAAGGTGGTGGAGTCGGGATTGAGGCCGATGAGTTTGCCGAAGAGGGCGCTGAGGGTGAGGTTCTTGGTGTCTTCGGAGGTGAGGCCGAACTGATCGATGATGTTTTTGAGCTGGGCTTTGAAGTAGTCCGGGTCGCCGTTGAAGAAGGTTTCCTTCACGTCGGTGAGCGTGCGGCTGCCTTCGACCATGCGGTCGATGGCGCGGGCGTTGCCGATGGCGGTGGTGATCTTGTCGAAGAACTGGCTTTCACCGCCGATGATTTCGATCTTGGCGGATTTCATGGCCTCGCCAAGGACGTTGGCCTGGGCGGCGGCGATGTCTTTCTGGATGTTGATCTGCGCGAGCTCGATAGCTTTCTCCTTGTCGAGGGTGAGCTTGAACTCCTCGTGTTCGCGTCCGGCGTTTTCGAGCAGCTTCATGGCCTGGGCCTTCTTGGTGATGCCATCGGCTTCGGCAGCGAGTTTGAGCTGCGTGACTTCGGCATCTGCGGCGCCCTGTTTCTGCGAGGCTTCGGCCTTGGCGAGCAGGACCTGGGCTTCTCCGAGACCGATGGCGGCGGAGCTGGCGGTGCGACCTTCGGCAAGAGATTTCTCGGCGGCAGCATCTTTGGAGGCGGACTCCTGACGAGCTTCGGCGAGGGTGAGCAATTCCTGAGCGTGAAGCTCCGCAGCCTGTTTGGCGGCCTCAGCGGCTTTGATGGCGGTGAAGGCGGCCTGCTCGGCGGCGAGCTGCGCGGCCTGCTTGTGGGCTTCGGCTTCTTTGATCTTCTGGATGAGCTGCTCCTGAGCGTTTTTCTCGGCGTTGGTGAGCGCGACCTGCTTCTCGCGGTCGGCGGTGGCGAAGGCTTCGGTGTCCTTCATCTTCTGCTGCTCGACGACGACGGTTTTTTCCAGAGCCACGCGGTCTTTGATGACCTCCTGAATGTTCTTCTTTTCCACTTCGACAGCCTTCTCCTTCTCGATGGCCTTCAGCGTGGTGATGCGCTCGCGGTCGATGATCTCGAGATCGCGATCACGCGTGACGCGTTCGATTTCGACGGCGTCGGTGCGCTCTTTGTTGCGCTGGGCCACGATGACCTGGCGGTCTTTGTTCTGCGTGGCGACGGCGATTTCTTCGTCGGCGCTGATCTTGGCGCGCTCGGCTTTGAGGCGCTCCTCTTCCTGCACCTTCATCATTTCGGCCGTTTCGCGGGCACGGACGCTTTCGACGTCGCGTTTCTGCTTCGACTCGGTTTCGGCGAGCTGACGTTCGAGTTCGAGGATGGCCTCACGGGCCTGCACGTCCTGCTGCTTGATGACTTTTTCTTTGTCGCGCTGGATGTTGTTGGAGAGCTTGGCCTGGATGGCGGTGAGCTCGGTGATCTTCTTGATGCCCTCGGCATCGAGAATGTTGTCCGGATCGAGGTTTTCGAGCTGCGTTTGTTCGAGGAAGTCGATGGCGCAGTCGTCGAGGGTGAAGCCGTTCAGGTCGGTGCCGATGACTTTGAGGATCTCGCTTTTGAAATGATCACGTTCGTTGTAGAGCTGAACGAATTCGAAACGTTTGCCCACGGTTTTGAGCGCTTCGGAAAACTTGGCGTCAAACAGCACGCGGATGGTGTCCACGGTGCTGGCACGGGCACAGCCGATGCTCTGGGCGACGCGCAGCACATCTTCCGGTGTCTTGTTCACACGGACGAAGAAAGCGACCTTGATGTCGGCGCGCAGGTTGTCTTTGCAGATGAGTCCTTCCTGGGCTTTGCGCTCGATTTCAATGCGCTTCACCGAGATGTCCATGTGCTCGGAATGATGGGCCACGGGGATGACGATCATGCCATTGAAGGTCACTTTGGTGCCGCCGATGCCGTTGCGGACGATGGCCTGGCCCTGCTGCACCTTGCGGAAGAACCGCGAGAACAGGATGAGGATGCCGAGAAAAATGCCGATGATGATGACTCCGACAAGAAGACTGCCTTCGAGGAGGAGAGCGAGGGGGAGGGATGAGGTCATGAGCGGGTTGGGTGAAAAAGTGGTGGGTTAGTTCTGAGGAGCGGGTTCGATCAGGTAAAAAATGTTGTCGGGGCCGGCGGCGGTGACTTTGGCGGAGTCGCCGCGTTTCAGCGGGGCAGCATCCGGCTGGGTGCGGACATTGATCAGAAGGGGCACATTGGTGGTGGTGATTTCCAGCTGACCGTAGGAGGCATCCGCCTCCGTGGAGGTGATGACCCCGATGCGCCCGATGACTTCCTCGGCTTCGGAGTCGGCATCGCCCATGGCTTTGAAGAGCTTGGCGACGGGAAAGGTGACGAGCTTGGTCATGATGAGGCTGCCAAGGAGGTTGGGCAGCAGGAGCCAGAAGGCCTGCAGCAAGCCGCCAGCCTGATTGTACCATTCATTGAGCACGAGTGAGCCGAACCAGAGAAAGAGGATCAGGAAGCTGAGCCAGACCACCAGCGGCACCTGCGAGAAGCCGAAGAAGCGACCCGTGGCCAGCCAGGCACCGCCAGTGCTCATGCCGTGGGTGTGTGCTGCACCAGTGTGGCCATGATCAGTGCCATCGGCACCCAGATCGTCCGGCAGGTCGGAGTCAAAATCCAAAGCGCCGAGCAGAACCAAAAGCCAGTAAAAAACCACCAAGGTCAGGAGCAGCGAAAGCAAAAGCTGGTGCGGCTCGATGGCGGCTTGAAAGAGTTCGGACACGTTGAATGGGCTGGCGGGTGTGATGCGCGATATAAGCAACTGACCCGTGGGAAGGCGATTACAATTTCGCAGTTCGTCTTCAATGCATTTAGCGCCACCAAGCCACATGCACTCGACGGCATAAAGAAAATACCGATCATCGAAGCCGATGTGGATCGCAGGAATGACGGGCAAGAGGTTGTCACGGTGATGATTACGCGGTGATTTTGAGGCAGGAGCGGTCGGTCAGATGGGCTCTACGGCCCTGCATCTGGCCGCGAGAAGCGTTGACAACCCCGGCGCTGCTCCTAGAATCGGCCTCAAATTCACCCAGAACAGAATCGTCAGTCAGTGGAGGTTACCGGCATGAGGAACACAGAATTTGAAGACGAACGGCGTCCGCCCAATCCGCCGCTGCATTCAGAAAAAATTGTCACGGATCGGAAAATATTTTTCCTCGATCTCAAGGAGAACGAACGCGGCAAATTTATCAAGATCACCGAGGATGTTCGTGGGCGACGTGACACGATCATTCTGCCCATCGACGCCGCGCAGGAGTTCCTGGATGCGATGATGCGCACTCTGGACGCCGCGGGTGTCGATGAGTGAGTTCGCTACACGAATTTGATCACATGCTTCTGCCCGTGCTGCTCATGCGCGGGATTGAGCGCCCGCAGTTCGAACTCGGCGCGCTCTGAATTGATGCGGACGATGACCCAGCCGTTGGGACGAGCGGGATCGAAGACGTAGGCGACGGGGGGCAGATTGATGAGCGGGAGGCCGGTCTTTTCGTGCTTCGTTTTCTGCCAGGTGTGCGTGTGGCCGTAAATGTAGCCCTGCACTTTGGGATAGGAGGCGAGGAGATCGAAGAGGGCGTTGCTGTCCTGGAGGCAGCCGCCTTTGCCCTTGTCATCCATGCTGGGCTGCATGGGATTGTGATGCGCCACGATGAAGGTGGGCTTGTTGGGCGCGTTGCGCAGCTCGCGCTCGATCCACACGAGCTGGGGCTCGCCCAGCATGCCGGGGGTTTTGTTCACGAGGTCGAGCGAGTCGAGAAGAATCCAGTTCACCTGGGCGCTGGTGACGGTGGCCACATGCTTGTCCGGCACGTTCATCGGGCGCTCGGCGTTGGGTGGCGGCGGGCCGATGATGACGTTGAGGAAGTTGTTGCGATGGTCGTGGTTGCCGAGCGTGCAGTGAATCTGAATGGACTGCTCGCGCAGCGCCTGAATGCAGTGGGTGAAGGTGACGTAGTCCTCCGATTTGCCTTCGAGGTAGGCGCAGTCACCATTGACGATGAGGCCGAAGGGCTTCTGGCCGATCTTGAGCACCTGATTGGCGCAGCGGCGCAGGTTTTCCGCCATGCAGGCGCCGCGTGCGACGAGGGCCTCGTCCTCGGCGATGTGGGGGTCGGAAAACAGCACCCAGGTCTGCTCAGGAATCTCCAGCGCGGGAAGCTGACTGGCGAACGAGCCCAAGGCAGCGGCGGTGCCGTGCTGCAGAAAGTTGCGGCGGGAGAGAGGGGGCAGGGTGATGGGCATGGGAAATTAGAACGCTGTTCAGAGGCCGGATCGTGCGTGCGGAAGAAGGCAAACTTCAGGTGCCGAAGTAGCGGTCTCCGGCATCGCCGAGGCCGGGGACGATGTAGCATTTGTCATTGAGACCGGCATCAATGGCGGCGGTGACGATGGCCACATCCGGATGGGCGAGCTTCATCGCAGCAAGTCCCTCCGGGCAGCTCACCACGCAGACCATGGTGATGCGCATGGCACCGGCTTCCTTGAGCTGTCGTGCGGCCTCGCAGGCGCTGCCGCCGGTGGCGAGCATGGGGTCCAGCAGGAACACATCTGCGGCAGAGAGATTGGAGGGAAGGTTCGCATAGTAGGCATGCGGCATGGCCGTTTCCTCGTTTCGCTTGATGCCCACATGAGCGACAACTGCGTCAGGCACGAGCGGCAGAATGCCATCCAACAAACCCAGGCCGGCGCGCAGAATGGGCACGCAGACGAGCGGGCGCGCAAGCTGTGCGCCAAGGGTTTGTTTAAGCGGGGTCTGCACGCTGATCTCGCATACTGGAAGGTCACGGGTGGCTTCGATGAACAGCAGGCGTGCGAGATGGTTTAGGTGCCGCCGAAACTCATGGGATGGTGTGCCGACGGCACGAATGGCGGCGAGATGGCACTGCGCCAAGGGGTGCTGAACAACGACAACGGGCTGCATGCCGGGCATTCTGCCGCTTTTGCCCGTGCTGGCAAAGTTTTCCACCACCGGGTTGACGTTCATGATACCATGCAGGAATGAAAACACGACTCTGCGTGCTGGCGCTGCCGGTACTTCTGCTGGGCGCTTGTGGCAGCGCGCCGAGGGGGGATGGTTCGAGTTATTATTACCCTTCCAGCTCGCCCGGCCGTGCCACACCCAGCCTAGCTCCAAGCATCGCCAGCATGGCAGGCAGCAGCGGCGCTCCCGTGCCGCGTGGAGGGTATGCACCCGGTTCGGGACCGACGGCCATGCCGCAGGGCAACCAGTTCATGTACCAGCAGAATGTGGTGGGCCCCTTCGGCAGCCGCAGTTCGAGTGGAGTCATCAACGCGTACGGCGGGGTGCAGAGCTACCAGACCATTGGCAGCATGCCGGTCTATCCCGGCATGGCGGTTCCTGGGTACAACTATGGCCGGGGCTCCATGGGCAGTCTTCCGACGCAGCCGGTGTATGTGCCCGGGGGGGGGAGGAGCTCAGCGCTATAACATCAATCCGGGCGCGGGAGCGCGGGTGCCGTAGTCAGGATTAAGCTTTACCATCCTTCTCCGCCTGCGCCCTTTTCGCCTCGGCGCGGTGCTTGAGCACTTCAAAAACGATGGGCAGCATGGAGACGACGATGATGAGAATGAAGACGAGCTTGAGGTTGTTCTTGATGATCGGGATGCTGCCGAGGAAGTAGCCCGCGATGCTGAAGCTCAGCACCCAGACCAGGCCACCGCCGAGGCTGTAGCAAAGGAAGCGACGGTAATCCATACGGCCAAAGCCGGCAGTGAAGGGGGCGAAGGTGCGCACGATGGGCACGAAGCGTGCGAGAATGATGGCCTTGCCGCCATGTTTGACGAAGAAGGCCTCGGTCTTCGCGAGGTAGTCGCGCTTGAACCAGCGCTGGTTCACGATCCAGCCACCTGCTTTGCGGCCGATCCAGTAGTTCAGATTGTCACCGATGATGGCGGCGCACATCAGCAGGGGAATGATGAACTCGATACGAATGAGTCCCTGGGCGGAAAGGGCACCCACGGCAAACAGCAGCGAATCTCCCGGCAGAAATGGCATGACCACCAGGCCGGTCTCGCAAAAGACAATGGCAAAGAGCAGACCATAGATCAGCGCACCGTGATCCTGAGCGAAGGTTTGCAGGTGTTTGTCGATGTGCAGGACGAAATCTATCATGGCCGCCGAATCTCCGGATTCAGAGCGGTGCGGCAAATGAAAACTCATGCCGATGTCGACAGGTTCACAAAAAAGCCGGAGCGTGATGCTCCGGCTCTGCAGGTTTGAATCTGTCGATCTAGGCGACGGCTTACTTCAGCTCTGCGGTGACCACTTTTTTGCCTTCGATCTTGAGTCCATCGACCTTGCTGAACTTTGCTGCGGCATCAGCCGCACTCATGCCGCCGTCTGCGGATTCCATGAAGCCGGTGAAGGCGTCTGCATTATCGATAAGTTTGTCGAACTGGATGTCCACGTAGCTGATCGTGCCGTCATTCAAATTCGTGGCATCTGAACTGGCGATGCCGTTGGCGCCTTTCACTTCCACCGCGATGCGCATGCCGGCAAACATGGGCTTCATCATTGCCATCTGCGATTTCATCATGGCCATTTCTTCCGGAGTTTTCTTTGGCTTCGCCGCGTCCCCGCCTTTTTTCTTGTCAGCGTCCGGATTGGTGATGGTAAGGGTGGAACCGCTCAGCGCGAAGGTCATTGGCTGCGTGGTGGAGGGCTTGCCTTCCTGCTCCGGTTCAAATGGCACGTATTTCAGCTTGGCGAGATCTGCGACGGCGAAGACCACTTTCACACCGCTTTTGCCATCGGGATTCTTCAGTTCCTCATGGGATTTGACCGTGACGCCCTCGCCGAGCTTCTTGGCGCGTTCCTCGGCTTTGGCCTTGTCCATGACAAGACCTTTGAGTTGTTCCCCCTGGCCGCCCTGCATCATCGCTGCAAGCTGGGCACCCATGAGAACAGTCTCCTCGATGGTGGCCGTGCCGTCTTTACTGACGGTAACGGTGGATTTGATTTCAATGCAGGAGGCCAGCACAAAAGCGACAGCCGCGAGGATGAGAGATGAGATTTTCATGAGGCCGACAAACTAGGCGTGTGGAATTTTCATCTACAAGTGCAAAGAGTGAGACAGGGTGACATTTACTATGAGAGAACGGCAAGGATGCTGCTTGCCAAATGGTTCACTTTCTGAAACAAGTCAGGCATGGACTCCCATGAAGTGATCAGCAAGGCCGTCGAGCAAACCAGCTTCAAGGAGGTTGCGGCGCAGATGGGCGTCTCTCTCTCGCTTGCCTACAAGTGGTCTCAGCCTGACGAGCAACAGGGCAGCGGCACCTCCAACCCGCTCGACCGAGTGCGCCAGCTTTATGAGATTACGAAGGATGCGCAGCTCATCCAGTGGCTCTGCCACAAGGCGAACGGGTTCTTTGTTCAGAATCCCACCGGTGGTGGTCCGCGCGGCATGGAGCTGATGCCTGCCACGCAGGAAATCGTGCAGCAGTTTGCCGATCTTCTGACTGCCATCAGCAAGGCGGCCTCTGACAACCGCATCAACGCGAAGGAGGCGGAGCACATCCGCGAAGTATGGGATGAGCTGAAACGCTTTACTGAGGGATTCGTCCGTCTCTGCGAGAAGGGTGACTTTGCCCACCTGGCGGACGAGATCAAAACACACCGAATCGCCAAGTAAGGCAGGCGTTTCAAAGCCAGACATCTGAGGTCATGTCCGCTGCTGATCCGCCACGAAGGCCACACACTGCGTGAGCGCAGCACCTGTGGCTGGCGGGAGCGTTTGATCAGTCGCGAAGATGTGGGCCTGTCTCCTGCGGCCTGGGCGCATGCGGTGGACATCGACGGAGCAAAGCTCCACTACCATCAGCGCTCCACCGAACTCTACTATGTCCTCGAAGGAGGAGGCATCGTTTTGCTTGATGGTGTTGAACAGCCTGTCTTCAAGGGATCCCTCGTCCATATCCCGCCCGGCGTGGTGCACGGTGCGCGTGGGAAGATGCGCGTCCTCGTCGTCGGCATCCCCGACATCGCGGAGGATGATTATTTCGAGGTGGAGGAACGAAGCTAAAACGTACACGCAAGATGAAGGGCTGCACCGATGCTATGGAAACTGCCCCCCCTCTTGCCATGGCCTTGCTCTTTCTCTTGGTCGTCCAGCTCTGCCTCAAGTTGTTTGTACAACTCAGCATGGACGAGTGGATGTCTCTCATTGCTGTCTTCTTTATCGCGGTCGCCCTGCTCATCAGTCATAGGGTGCATATGCTGAGCGGACGCTGAGCCGAATGAATCGGGTTCGGCGCGATATGTCTTTGGAACGGTGGGTAACCTCAAGGCCTTGAGCTTTAAGGTGATGAAGCAGCGTATGAAGAGTGGCAGTCAGCAGCAAGGGTGACAGAAGGCCAAACCCCAAGTGGTGAGGGTATAGCGATAGGAACAGAGAGACCAGAGACTCGGGAAAGCCTTCAGCATGAACATGTTGTGTGGTATTTGAGCAAAAGCCTCACGGGTTTATAAAATTCGCTAGACCAATAAACATTTATTATGTTAATTATAATTAGACGCATTTAGTCTACTTACCATTATGAGCGAGAACGAAAACAACACTCTTGTGCCCAACATCCGTGAAGTCCTTGCGCAGCATGGCCGGTTCCCCGTAGAGAACCTCACTGAGGGTGATGACCTGTACAATGTCGGCCTGACGTCCCTCGCTACGGTGGCGGTGATGCTGGCGCTGGAAGACAAGTTCAACGTCGAATTCCCCGACAATCTGATCGGGCGCCGAACCTTCAAGAGCATCGAATCCATCGCGGAGGCGATCACGAAGCTCGCGGCTTAGGCATGCGCTCATAAGTGAGCCAAATGTTCAAGTTCTTACCACCATCCCCCCCCCAAACCAATCCTGTGAGCACTCTTTGCAGCACCGAAGTCGATTTTGACGAACTTTTGAAGGAGGTGCATGCGCTGGGCAAATCCGTGCTCCGAGTTCATGCGGCGGATGTGGACAAAAAGGCGCGATTTCCGTCGGAGTCGATTGAAGCCATGCGCGAGGCGCGCCTGTTGAGCGCGTATGTGCCTGAGGAGTATGGTGGCATGGGTTTGAACCTCACACAGATCGCGAAAATCTGCGAAGCCCTGGGCCAGTACTGCGGCTCTTCGGCCATGATCTATGCGATGCATAAAATTCAAGTGGCGTGCCTTGTGCATCATGCGCAGCAGTCCGAATTCTTCTGCGACTACCTGCGGCTGCTGGCGGAGGAGCAGCGACTCATGGCCTCAGCGACGACGGAGATCGGCACGGGCGGAGACCTGCGCTCCAGCATTTGTGCGGTGGAAGTCACTGGAGATCAGTTCAAACTCACCAAGAAGGCCCCTGTCATTTCTTATGGTGACTACGCAGACGAGATCTTGGTGACGTGCCGCAGCGCACCGAATGCCCCGGCGAATGAGCAGGTACACGTCATGGTGCGCAAAGGAGAGTACACCGCCGTGCCGCTTTCAACCTGGGACACGATGGGTTTCCGGGGCACCTGCAGCTCGGGCTTTGAACTGACAGCCACAGGCAGCGCGGAGCAGATCATTCCGCAGCCGTTCAATGAGATACTGGGGCAGACGATGCATCCCTATTCGCACGTCGTGTGGGGTGCGCTGTGGTCGGGCATCGCGATGGATGCAGTGAACCAGGCTCGTGCCTTTGTGCGTGCCGAAGCGCGCAAGACACCGGGCGAAACTCCCATCTCTGCCATCCGCCTCGGTGAGGTCGATCAGGTGCTGCAGGTGATGAGGCACAATGTGGCGGCTCTGGCCCGTGAGTACGACGAATTGCGCAGCCGCGACTGCCCAGACGTGTTTGAAGAGTTTGGCTTCTCGATTCGCACGAACAATCTGAAGCTGTCCTCATCGCAGCAGTTCGTGGACATCGTAGGCCGAGCGATGCTGATCTGCGGCATCTCAGGGTATCGCAACGACTCGAAGTTCAGCATCGCCCGTCATCTGCGTGATGCGTATGGCGCGGCACTGATGGTCAACAACGACCGCATTTTGAAACTGAACGCCACGATGCTGATGGTTCACAAGGAAGGCTGATATTATGACGTGTACTTCAACAACCACTCTCCCTCTTACCGAGGCCTATCAGGCGTTTCTTGACCAGGTCACCGAGGCCGGACTGCTCGTTCCGCTCGGTGTGCGCGGCGTCTATGGCTACAACGGTGTCTTTGACGGCGTGCTGCAAAGCTTTGACCGGCTCGTGACTCGCCGTGCAGCGCACTTTCAGGCGGATATCCTGCGCCTGCCCGGAGTGCTGAGCCGTGAGCATTATTTGAAGACCAGCCACATCGAGAACTTTCCGGACCTGATGGGCTCTGTGCACAGCTTCATGGGGCGTGAACGTGAACATGTGGGGATGCTGACGAAGCGGGAGAACGGCGAAGAATGGACTCAGGACCTGGCGCCGAGCGCACTGATGCTGTCGCCCGCATGCTGCTATCCATTGTACCCTACGGTGACAGGCACACTGACAAGCGAGGGAAAGACGGTGGATCTGCTGTCGCAGGTGTTCCGGCATGAGCCGTCGATCGACCCGTGCCGCATGCAAATTTTTCGCCAGCGCGAGTTTGTCCGCATAGGCTCTGCAGAGCAGGCGCTGGAGCATCGCAGGCAATGTCTCGAACTGGGCAGAGACACTCTGGCCGAGGTCGGGCTCGGGGTGGACATTGTGCTGGCAAATGATCCGTTCTTCGGGCGTGGCGGGCGGGTGATGGCGGCATCGCAGAAGGATCAGGACTTGAAGCATGAGTTCACCTTTGCGGTGGCCTCAGATCAGAAGCCGACGGCAATCGCGTCAACCAACTGCCACATGGATTATTTTGGCAAAGCCTTCGACATCAAGCTGCCGAACGGCGAGGCGGCGCATTCGGCATGCATCGGTTTTGGACTGGAACGCATCACGCTGGCTTTGTTCAAGCACCATGGATATGATCCGGACCGCTGGCCGTATGAGGTTAAGAACGCCCTGGAACTATGAGCCGGTCGTTTCCAGCGCTCGATCCACAAACCTGCACGCGCCATCGCCTGCACACTCAGGAGCGCGAGTGGGCGGAGACGAACTGTTACGTCGATGTCTGGATCGAAGTTCTGCACGCCCGGGGCCTGGAACCGATTGCCGCTCTGCCGTTCACACTGGGCATCGACTTCGAGGGCGATCAGTGGACCTTTTTCAAATATCAGCTGGCAGACTTGTATGATCTCTATGCGCTCGATGTTCAAGAACTCGCCCTCTACCGGCCGCTGACGGCACACATCGAGGAGCAATTGTCGCTCGGACGGACTCTGCTGGTTGAACTGGACTCGTTTTATCTGCCTGACACTGCGGGCAGTGCCTACCAGCTTGAGCATGTCAAAACAACCGTCGCCGTCGCGGAGATCGACATGAAGAACCAGCGCCTGGGCTACTTCCATGCGCAGGGCTACTACCAACTCCACGGTGATGATTTCGTGAATGTGTTTCATCTGCGCGGGGAAAAGAACCCCGCGATTCTGCCGCCGTACTGCGAGATCGTGAAGAATGCATCCATGCCGCCACTGCAAGGTGAGGCACTGCTGAATGCATCCCTTGTCTTGTTGAAGCGCCAGCTGCAGCGCTTGCCGGAAGTGAACCCCTTCGCGAAATTCCGCGCCCGGTTTGAGGCGGACATGCAGTGGCTCATCAACGAGCCGATTGCCACATTTCATCAGTACTCCTTTGCCACACTGCGCCAGTTTGGTTCCTGCTATGAACTGGCTGGCACCTACCTGAAGTGGCTGCAGTGCCAGGGCGTGAGTGGATTGGATGGTGCCGTCGAGTCGATTCTCAGGCTGTCCACCGGCGCAAAGACGCTGCAGTTCCAGCTGGCACGCGCGATGGCGCGGAAGAAGGCCATTGATTTCACGCCCGTCGATCAGATGGGGGAGCACTGGACGCTGGCGATGCAGCAACTGAAGGACGTGTTTCCCGCGTAACCACCATGACGGACAACGCTCACTTTGCGCCGTGGACATGCTGTGCGCAGGCTCCCGGAGCCAGCGTTGAACCGGCGACGGTGCAGGGAGACTGGTTTGCGGCCGAGGTGCCGGGAACGGTGGCTTCGGCGTTGCGCGCGCGTGGTCAGTGGAACACTCAAAATCCGCCGGATGTCGATGCGCTAGACTGGTGGTATCGCACAACTTTTTCAGCGGCAGCGCAAAATGCCGAAGAGACTTGCCTCTTGTGCTTTGACGGGCTCGCATCGCTCGCGGATGTGTGGCTCAACGGCGAACTCATCCTAAGCACCGACAACATGTTCCGCAGCTATCGCGTGGATGTTGCGAAAGTCCTGCGAGATGAAAATGAGCTGGTGATCCGCTTTCGTTCGCTCACGGCGGACTTGAAGAAGAAACGGCCGCGTCCGCGCTGGAAAACCAACCTCGTGAACAACCAGCAGCTGCGCTGGCAGCGGACGAGCCTGCTGGGGCGCATTCCTGGCTGGTCGCCGCCAGTTCCTGCGGTGGGGCCTTGGCGTGAGTTGAGATTGGAGAGTGCCCCCATGCTTCTGAAAGACTTTCAAAAGACGGCTTCCATTGTGGGAGATGAAGGCATCGTCAGCTTTCGTGTGCAGGTGGAGTCGTCGATGAAGATCGTTTCGGCGCGGCTGCAGATCGGCGGGCATTCTGCCGAGCTTTTGTGTGTGGATGATGTTCTGCGCGGTGAGCTGCGCATGCAACAGCCGGCGCTGTGGTGGCCGCACACACATGGCGAGCCGGCGTTGTACACTGGCAAGGTGATCATCAAGACGAGTGATGGCCAGCATGAGTTTCCGCTGGAAAAAACGGGCTTCCGCAGCATCGAGGTCTGCAACGATCCCGGGTTTGCGATTCACGTGAATGGAGAGCGCATTTACTGCCGCGGTGCGTGCTGGACGACGAATGACATTTTCACTTTCGGTGGAACGGAGGAGTCGCTGCGGCATGATCTTACTCTCGCACGTGATGCAGGCATGAACATGCTGCGGATCGGCGGCACGATGACCTATGAGAGTGATGCGTTCTACCGCCTCTGCGATGAACTGGGCATTCTCGTCTGGCAGGACTTCATGTTCGCCAACATGGACTACCCCGTTGAGGATGCCGTGTTCGCTGAAAACATCAGGATTGAAGCCACGCAGCAGCTGAACCGATTCGCGCAGCACCCATGTGTTGCGGTTTACTGCGGCAACAGTGAGATCGAACAGCAGGCGGCGATGCTGGGCATGGCGCGTGAGCTTTGGCGCAATCGCTGGTTCGGCGAGCAGCTGCCAGCGCTCTGCTGCCAGCATCATCCTGGCACGGCCTATGTGCCGTCTTCGCCGAGCGGTGGCGTGCTGCCCTTTCACACGCGGACTGGCGTCACGCATTATTATGGCATCGGTGCGTATCTGCGTTCCTTGCGCGAGTTGAGGCAGGCGGATGTGAAATTCACCAGTGAGTGCCTCGGCTTTGCAAACATCCCGGAGCCTGAGGCCATTGACGAGATCATGGGCGGTCTGATGCCAGTGATGCACCACCCGCGCTGGAAGCAGCGCGTGCCGCGTGACACGGGAGCCGGATGGGATTTTGAAGATGTACGTGATCACTACCTGCGGGAGCTTTTCAATGTCGATCCGGTGACACTGCGCTCATTCGACATGCCAAGGTATCTGGAGCTGAGCCGCGTGGCATCGGGCGAGATGATGGCGCGAACGTTTGCGGAATGGCGCAGCGGTCACAGCCGTAATGCTGGTGCATTGGTATGGTTCTACAAAGATCTGTGGCCGGCGGCTGGTTGGGGCATTGTTGACAGCACGGGCACTCCGAAGGCTGCCTACTATCAGCTCAAGCGCATGTGGCAGACGCGACAACTAAGCATCACCGATGAAGGTCTGGACGGGTTGCATCTGCATTTGAACAACGAAACTGCTCAGGCGGTCGAGGGCTTTGTCGAAGTACAGTTGCTGCGCGAGCCGAATGTCATCATCGCCCGCCATGAGATTGCACTGAAGGTGGCAGGGCGCTCTTTGGAAACACGAAGTGTCGATGAAATTCTCGGTTCGTTTTTTGATGTAAACTATGCGTATCGTTTTGGTCCGCAATCGCATCATGTGGTGATCGCGACCTGGTTCAGTGCCGGGCGTGAGGTCATCAGCGAGTCGTTTCATCTTAACCGTGCACGTGATCCGGTGGCGCAGCCGCTGTCCGCGGAGATGCTGGTCGCCAAGGCGGAAGCACTGGGTGATGGGCGCTACCGTCTCATGCTCAAGAGCGACCGTTTTCTGCAGAGTGTGCGATTGTCGGCGAAGGGATTTCTGCCTGACGACAACTACTTCCATCTTGCCCCGGACCGACTCAAGGCTGTCTCCTTTTCATGCACTCCAGGGAAAAGTGTGACATTTGAAGTTTATGTTGAGGCCCTGAATGTGGCGGGCGAAATTTCGGTTGAGTTAACTCGTGCATCCAATGCAACGCTTCATGACAACTGAGCCACAATCGCACGTGACTGAAGGCGTTTCGTGCGTTGATCCGGGCGAGCGGACCGCTTTCTATTTTGAGAGCGGTGGGCGGTCGTTGTTCGCATGGCTGCACCGACCTGCTGGCGCTGTGGCTGAGCACGGGGTGTTGATCTGTCCGCCGCTCGGGCACGAACAGGTTCATTCACATCGCACGTTGCGTCACCTCGCGGAAAGGTTGGCCGCGCAAGGTTTTGCCGTGGTGCGGTTCGACTATCATGGCACGGGCGACTCCGACGGTGCGGAAGACGATCCGCAGCGAGTGGCCACGTGGCTGACGAATGTGAGCGATGCTGCGGAGTGGCTGCGCAGTGAGGCGGGCTGCCGGAAGATCAGCCTCGTTGGCTTGCGCATGGGCGCGGCGCTTGCGGCTCTTTACGCGGAGCAGCACGAGGTGGAAAGCCTGGTGCTGTGGGCTCCCATTGTGAAAGGCAGGCGCTATGTGCGCGAACTCACCGCCTTGAGCCAGACGGCGCAGCTCGCTGCGGGAAGTGCGTCAAGAGGCATCGAAGCCATGGGCTTTGTCTATGGGGATGAGACGGTCGGTGAACTGGCGCAGATTGATCTGCTGTCCCGGTCGGTGCGCTGCCAGCAAGTGTTGGTTGCATCCAGTGCAAACGCGGCGGGTGACTCTTTGTTGTTGGAACACCTGTCGAAGCAGGGCGTTGAGGTGGAGATGAAAGCGCTGCCCGGCTACGAGGAAATGATGGCCGAACCTCATGAGACGCAGGTGTCGCATGAAGCCCTGAGAAGCATTGTGGACTGGATGAAGGCCAAGGCTCAGCCGACCGCAACAACCACGGGCAGAACGTTTATTTCTGGTGCAACGTCAATCCTGACAAGCGGTGCTGACGTAGTGCGCGAAAGCATTCATCAGATCAGCAGCACGCCCAATTTGTTTGGCATTCTGTCGGAACCGATTGGGCGTTCGACTTCGCTGCCATGGATCGTCATGCTCAATGCCGGGGCGGCGTACCGGATTGGTCCGGGGAGAATCCATGTGCCACTGGCGCGGCAGCTTGCGGCGCTTGGTTACCTCTGCCTCCGGCTCGACATCAACGGCATTGGCGACAGTGTAGCGGCTGATCCTGAAAAGGAAAATGACACCTACGCGGCGACCGCCTTCCGCGATGTGGGACTGGTGTGTGACTACCTGCATGCGCAGCAGCCCGGCCGCCCGATTGTTCTGCTGGGCCTCTGCTCAGGCGCCTACGTGGCCTTTCAGTCTGCGGCGCAACTGCCGCATCCCGCCATCATCGAGAGCATTCTCATCAACCCGCTCGTCTTTTACTGGAAGGAGGGCATGATCATCAATGACACGAACAACGACCAGCTCGTGGCCTGGCGTGAGTATTGGAAGGCGATCTTCAAATGGAGCCACTGGAAGATGCTGCTCACTGGAAAGACGCGTGCGGGATTTATGGGCTCGATCAAACGTTTCGCGGGTCATGTGAAGCCTCGTTTTCCGAAATTCGGCAGGTCTGCAGCAGGCATTGCCCAAGCCACACCGCAGAGCGGCTGTGCGCATCCGGCGCGCAGAGACCTGCCCGGAGATCTGAGTCGTATCGTCGCTGCGGGGCGCACACTGGCCATGTTTGTTTCCGACAACGATCCGGGGTATTTCCTGCTCATGTATCAGGCGCGACGCAAGGCCAAGCAGCTGATGAAGCAGGGAAAGCTGCAGTGCCGCTTCATTCACAATGCGGACCACACATTCTCCACAGCTCAGGCGCGACAAACATTTTATCAGTCACTCACAGACTACTTGCATCGCCGCTTTGGTTCCCGGTTGATCGAAGAACAGGCACAGGATGATGAATGTGAGCTGCTGGTCCAGACGATGTCGACGTGACTCGACCGGAAAGGGTTAAACAAACAGCCCTTTGGCAGGCATCACCGCGTCTTTCCAAGCCTTCATTTCAAAGGCGGAACGCGGAAAATTTTCCCGCTATACGGGCATTGCGACAACTGGCCCGGGTTGAAATCCCGCACATCGATAGGCCGACCGTTGGGATCGAAGGGACTTTTCACGATGCCGCGCTTTCCGGGAACTGGAATGGCATATGGAATGTCCGCTGGATTTAGGACTTTAGCGGGTGCATCTGCAATTGCAGGTGTAGAGACCGGTGGCGTTGTCGAAATTGTGGGCGTGGGAGGTGCCGTATTGGCCGTGATTATCGGTCCCTGCTGCAGAGGCGCGGCAGTCTCGGGCTCGGCCCCCATCGCTGGCGGTTTGTAGCTTTGCATGGCGATTTTCCAATAAGCGTCACGCGCGGCATTGGGATCGGGCGGCGGTTGGCCGACCGCAGGTGGTGGCGTTCCAGGCGCAGATGGTGGCGCACCCTGAGCAGAAGACCGCGCACCTTTGGACAAAGCAGGGTTCGGTCCCGAGCAAGAAGTCAGGCCGACGACGGTCAAACTCAGAAGAACAACGGAATGGAACAGACGGTTCACAGAAACGTGGAGAAGAGTGATGAAACTTTGCTGCCGGGTTGCCGGCCCAATTACTTGTAGGGCACCCGATCCATTCAAGCAAGTCTCAGCGTCCATCCAAGGAGCGGCATAAGGATGCGCTATGGAGCTAATCGTGACCAAACGCGTACCCTTTTGGTGCGGCAAAGGGAGTGTATTGTGCCGTTTGACCACTTTCCCACCGCATCGAAAGCAGACACAAAAAGCCCTGTAAACCGTTGATTTACAGGGCTTTGAAATTGGTTGCGGGAGTAGGATTTGAACCTACGACCTTCAGGTTATGAGCCTGACGAGCTACCGGGCTGCTCCATCCCGCGATTTGATGGGGGATCAGGATCGGCGGTCTCAGAGGATTGGCAACCTGTTTTTCCAATACTTCACATCATGACCTGCAACATCGCCTTCGTCTTCTCGTTTGCTGCTTCCCGCATGAAATACACCGCTACATCCCTCCTGTTCGCTCTTGCGAGCTTTCCGGCCCTCGCTGCCGACACCCAACCTGCCGCGCCTGCTGCTGAAAAACCTTCGCCCATTGGCTATTCGGATACACCGGTCATCCCTGGCACCCAGTGGAAGGTGCATGACATTGACCGTCCACGTCCAGCAGCCGTGGCTCCTGGCGAAAAGCCCGGCGATCCGCCTGCAGATGCGGTGGTGATTTTCAACGGCACCAGCTCTGATGCGCTGCAGGCGAAGGAAAAGGACGCGAAGGGCAAGGAGACTGGAAAGATCATTCCCTGCCCATGGCAAATCGAAGACGGCGTGATGAAGATCTCCGGCGGTGACTGCTGGACGAAGGAGGCGTTTGCCAGCTGCCAGCTCCATCTGGAATGGATGAGCGATCCCAAGACGAAGGGCAATTCCCAGAAGAAGGGCAATGCCGGGGTGTTTTTCATGGACCGCTACGAGTCCCAGATGCTGGACTGCGACAACAACCCCACCTATGCCGACGGCATGACGGGCGGGGTTTATGGTCAGACGCCACCGCTGGTGAATGCTGTGCGTCCTGCGGGCCAGTGGCAGGTCTATGACATCATTTTCACCGCACCCAAACTGGAAGGCGGCAAGGTGGTTGAACCGGCTTACATCACGACTTTTGTGAATGGCATCTGCGTGCAAAACCACACGAAGATCATGGGACCGACTAAGCACAAGAACATCACGGACTACAGCGGCGAGTTCCCCGAAAAGGCACCGATTCGCATTCAGGATCACAAAAACGAGCCACCGGTACGCATTCGGAACATCTGGATCAGGCCACTCTGAGGCAGCGCAAAACGTCATTTTTACACATGCAAGGCCGGAGGTGAATCCTCCGGCCTTGCTGTGTTTTAGCTGGGAAAGGTCAAAGGTAAGGAAAGCGTAAAAATGATACAGTATTTATGATAATTCCATTGAAGTTAATAAACCGCATCCTAAAGTGTGAATGTTCGTCGTAATGGCCAAATACTCATAACCACCATTTCAACCAGCTTCCTGCGGCTGGGGGACTAAGCCTTTCTTTAACACTTTGATTATGCCGCTCGCTCTTCACTCGCGCTCTATCAAAGCCGCCGCCCTTGTCGGCAGCGGGCTGGCGTCGTTCTCACGTACGCGGCGTTCTGATGAGGCCACGATTTTGACGTTTCACGGTCTGAGTGAAGACACCGCTGAGAGAGGCATTCTCGACTGGTCTCTGCATCTGCAGGTCGATGTCTTCCGTAACATTTGCTCCATGCTGGCCAAAGAGTACTGCGTGATTTCTCTGGCAGATCTCGTCGAAGCACGCAGCCAGGGAGCCGGCCTGCCAGACAACTCGGTCGTCATCACCTTCGATGACGGCTATGCCTCCAACTACGAACTGGCCTTTCCGATTTTGCGGGAGTTCGGCCTGCACGGCACCATCTTTGTCACCACGGGATTCCTCGACAGGGTGGAAATGTTTTGGTTTCAGCGTGTCGATCTCGCGCTCGGTCGTACGAAGAAGGAGCTGCTCGACTGGAAGATCAATGGGCGAAAACTGCGCCTCTATCTGGGCACGTACGAGCTGCGTCAGCAGTCGCTCATGAAGTTGCTGCCCGAACTTAAGGAACTGCCGGACACAGATCTGCTGAGCGAGGTGGACCGTTTGGAGGAGGCGCTGGAGGTGACTCCACCCAGCTTCGACGACCTTCCCACACCGATGCGCCCGATGACGTGGGAGATGGCATGTGAAATGTCCCTCAGCGGGCATATGGACATCGGCGGTCATACCCACACGCATCCGATTCTTGCACGCTGCGATGTCAGTGCCATGCGTGCGGAAATTGCCACCTGCCGTGACCGCATTCACGCCGAGATCGGTGAGCTGCCCATTGCCTTTGCCTATCCAAACGGCGGGACTGACGATTTTACGCGTGAAACAACCATGCTCGTACGAGAAGCGGGGTTCAAAGCCGCCTGCACGACGATCAGCGGACGCGTCAATGACTGCGCCTCCATGTACCAGCTGCCACGCTACGGCTCCCCTGAATCCGTTTGTGAGGCGAAAGCCACGGTGTCAGGCGCATTTGAAACACTCAAAGACTGGCGGCAAAGCTGCCGGAAAGCGATGTCGATGATATGAGGACGATCACGCTTGGCACGAGTAACACGCTGCAGCTGCCCATCCAGCAGCCGATGCGTGCCTTCGTGGCGGCGCGATCCATGCCGGCACCCGCACTGGACCGGCGCCCGGTGGTCCTGCACTTTGCCTACAGCATCGGTGGTGGTGGAGCGGAGGCGATGCTCATGAACCTGGCTGAATCGCTCGATCCGGCGCAGTTCCGCACCGTCGTGGTGGCCATCAATGCCAGGCCCTGGACACATCAGCTGAAGCGGCTGCATGAGGCGGGAGTGGATGTACATGATCTCGAAAGCACCACCTACCTCAATCCGCGCACACTCGCGAGACTGCACGCCGTGCTGCGTGCGGAGCGCCCCGACATCGTGCAGACGTGGACGCATCACGCTGATCTCGTGGGTGGCTGGGCCGCGCGTGTGGCAGGAGTGCGCAACATCGTCTGGAGCATTCACTGCCGCGAAATCCATCGCAATCCCGGTGACGGAGACGGCAAGATGGCGCTCTTCCGCCGTGCGCTGGCCTGCAGTTCGATTTTTATCCCGCAGCGCATCATCTCGTGCTCCGCCACCGCCATTGAAGATCATGCCGCCATCGGCTATCCGCGCGCCAAAATGCGCTGGATTCCCAATGGCATCAACGCCGAGCGCTTCGTGCCTGACACGGATGCCGGGCTGGACACTCGGGATGAACTGAAGCTGCCAGCGAACGCACCCGTGATCGGCTTCGTCGGGCGCTTTCATGAGATGAAGGATCTGGCGACCTTTCTGCGTGCAGCGGCCCTGCTCCAGAAGCGTGTGCCCGAGGCCCACTTCGTTTTTTGCGGCGGGGTCGAAATCGAATTGGGTGAAGTGGAGCGTGAGCTGCTGGCAATGCTGCCGCAGCGCCAGCAGGTACGCTTTGATTCTTTCCGTGGAGATCCCTGGCGTTTGTATCCGGCGCTGAGTGTGTTCTCGCTTTCTTCACGCACCGAGGCGTGTCCGATGACCATCATTGAAGCGATGTCCTGTGGTGTGCCATGTGTCACCACGGACGTGGGGGATTGTGGCCGACTGCTTGAGGGTGTCGGACAAGTCGTGCCCATGCGCGATCACTCCGCGCTGGCCAGCGCCTGGGAAAAGGCACTGCAACTCAGCGCAGCAGAACGTGAAGAAATCGCTCGGAAGTCACGTCAGCGTGTGCTTGAAAAATTCACGATCGCCCATGCCGCGGGACAGTATGCGGAAACTTATGCAGAGCTCGTGGAGGTGAAGTCATGAAGGCGCTTTTGCTGATCTTGGTGTTGACCAGCTTTGCGGCTGCCCAGCCAGTGAAAGTGGCGTTTTGTGATGGGATGACGCGCATTTCCCGTGACGGCACAGCGCCGACGGCAGCCACGAACATCCTGCACGCTGCGCGCGGTGAGTGGGAGCCGTTGCAGATCATCGTCACCGCCACGCCGGAGCAGCTCAAAAGCATTCAGGTGCGTGCCACCGGGATCGCCAAGCATGATTCTGAGGCCTTGCTGCCAGCCCCGAAGGTGCTGCGCGAGCACTACGTGCGCGTCTCCAAGTCCACGCCGAGGGCACCGTTGCCGCCGGGTGATTATCCAGATGCACTGGTGCCGCTCGATATGCCTGCGCAGGAGCTGAGCGGCACTGAGGTGGTGAATCAACCCTACTGGGTGGATGTTTTCGTGCCCTACACGGCTGCACCGGGCGCTTACACTGGCGAAGTGCGATTTCAGTTTGTCGACGGCATGCAAGTCATTGCCAGCTACACGCTCAATGTCTGGGACTTTGACCTTCCCGTCGTGCCAAAGCTGCGCACCTCGATCATGACCACGGTGCGTCACGTCGCCCAGGTGCATGGCCTGGAGTATCAGGACAACGCTCCGTCACTGGCGCACGCCGGTTTGCTCAATGACTATTACGACCTGCTCGCCGAGCATCGTCTCAGTGTGGATCAAATCTACGGCAGTTATCCGGATGCCAGCACTGGCAAGCTGGATGAAGACAAGGTCGAACGGGCGCTGAGAAAGCATCTGCTGCACCGTCATTGCAACAGCATCGGCCTGCCGATCTGGCCGAAGTGGCCGTTCAAGGATCCTCTGGGCGCGGATCGCGCTGCGGCGATGATCTATGTGGCGCAATGGATGAAGCTGCTGGCCAAAATTCACTGCGAGACACGCGGTTACGTCATCATGGGAGATCTCGATGAGCCAAACGATGCAGCGGCCTATGCCACCGTGCTTCGCTGGGGCGAGTTCTTCAACGAGGTGGAAAATAAACATGGCGTACGTGTGCCGCTGCACGTCACCGAGCAGCCGACACCTGAAAAGGCGGCGTGGGGTTCTTTGATCGGTGCGGTGGACATCTGGGTGCCGCATTTCAGCGAAGTGTGGAAAGACATGGAGTGGGCCGGTGGCAAGCACGACATCGCCCTGCGCCGTCAGGCCGGCGAGGAAGTCTGGGCCTATGCAGCGCTCGTGCAGATGCCGGTGGCCTGGGAAGAGCAGCATGGCAGGCCCAAGCAGCTCACCAGCAGCTTTCCGCCTGTGTGGGCTCTCGACTATCCGCCCATGGCGCATCGCATCGTCGGCTGGTTGTTTCCCAAGCATGGCATCACCGGCTTTGATTATTGGGACACGATCTTTGCTGCTGAAGGCGTCGATGTCTGGCAGGATGCGGGCACCTTCAAAACACCTGATGGTGCGACCTACAATGGTGATGGCTCCTTCATCTATCCGGCCACGGAGAAACGTCAGGGCCGCAATGCCCCGGTGGCGTCCATGCGTCTGAAATGGCTGCGTGAGACTGCTGAGGACTACGATTACCTGATGCTGGCGCGTCAAATGGGCCTCGAAGATGAGGCGCGGAAGCTTACTGCAAGTTTTGCCCGTGGCTTTGGCGACTGGGATGACAATGCCGGAGCGCTGCTGGATGCGCGCCAGCAACTGGCTGCGTTGATTGAATCCGCGCAGCGTCGCAAACAAACCGCAGCAATGCAGGAAGGAGGAGCACGGTGATCACGACTCGGCTCAGCGCCCGACCGCGCAGTGCTACAGCCAAGGTTTTCCCAGCACCGCGGCGGGGGGCTCTTTCGCTCGACATCGTGCGTGATGTGGCTGGATTCCAGGCGTTGCAACCGTTCTGGGACGCACTGGTGGACCAAATGTCCACGCGTTCGCCGTTTCTGCGCTGGGACTGGGTGAGTCTGTGGTGGGAAGAGTGCCGCAAAGAGGCGAAGCTGGTCATTGCCGTGATGCGTGACGCTGAAGGCGTGCCGCATGCCATCGCTCCGCTCATGCTCGCTTCTGAGCCGGATCCGGCGCGCAAGCATCTCGTGACTTTGACCTTTTTGGCCGGTTTTGGCGATGCGCATGGGGAGAGGCTGGACCTCATCGTGCCAGCAGGCCAGGAGAAAGAGCTGACGCCTCAGCTCTGCCGAGTGTTCAAGCTGCTGCGGCATGAGTGCGACAACGTCCGGCTCAATCATCTGCCTGAAGAGTCTCCCAACACGCCCTATCTCCTTGCAGTTTTGCAAGAGTCGTTCAGCCGTGCGGGGGTGCTGAACCGCCAGGTCTGCCGGTTCATTCACCTGCCTGCCTCATGGGAAGACTACGAGGCGCGCCACAATTCCAAATGGCGCAATGTGCTGCGCCGCCGTCGTAGAGCGTTCACGGGGGAGCATGCCGGCATAGCCACACAAGCCGGTGAGCGCATGACCATCGACGAAGCTTTGAAGGAGTTTCGAGTGCTGCATGCCATGCAGTGGCCGTCGGGAGTCAGCAGCTTCACCACGGACGCCTCCTGGCGCTTTCACCAGCGTCTGGCGGCAAAGTGGCTGCCGCAAAAGCGCGCATGGATGCCTTTGCTCGAAGCCGACGGCAAAGTGATCGCCGCTTTGTACGGCTTTGTGGAGCGCGAGCAGTTTTTTCAGTTCCAGACGGGATGGGAGCGGCCCCTGGCAAAGATTTCTCCTGGCAAACTGGTCATTCGCTGGGCCATCGACTGCTGCATTCAGCGCGGCCTGCGGGTTTATGACATGCTGCCGAGTGACTATGAATACAAACGCCAGTGGTGTGACGGTGCGCGCTGGCTGCTCGATCTCGAAGCTTTCAATCCGGCAAGCTGGCGCGCCACAGCCTTCCATGCATTGCGTGCCGCGCGCCGCTGGCTGCCACGGCTCGCTTCTGCAACGGTGAACCTTCCCAACGATCTTCAGGATGGGCACAAACCTGCTCTCCGCCCAGCTGTTTAATTCCTCCATATGGCCATTTCCTACAGCATTCAGCCCTCGAACGCCGCCCCGCAGGACGGCTTTGGAGCGATGCTTGCTCTGACACCACCGCGCGGTGTGGTGCCAATGGCTCCGTCCATAACGATGCCGGCTCACCCAGGCATGTCGCCGGTGTTTGATCCGCGTGCCTTTCTGCCGCCGATCAATCCGCAGGATTTTGAGGTGCAGTCGCTCATCAGTCTCGTCGATGTCATCGGCTACATCCGAAAGCGCTGGCTGCGGGGGGCCGTGCTGGGGCTCATTCTCGCGGCGTTCACTTTTTATTTCCTTGGCATGGGGGTGAAGATCTATGAGGCCGAATCGCAGCTGCTGCTGCGCATCCAGGACGCCAATCCATTTAACTTCGAGGGAATGGCCTCCCGCGGCCCCTCGGAACTGAGCGCGGCGCAGTTGATCAACAACCACCGTGCGGAACTGCTTTCCCGGCGTTATTTAAGTCATTTCTACGATCACTTTCCGGCACAGCAGCGTGATGCACTGCTGGATCGTGAGGCGCACTCTCTGGGACGCAAGGACGAACTGATGAAGCTGCTGGGACTCTACAAAGAGGGCAAGCCAGGCGATCCACGTGAGAGGTTCATCAATCTGATGATCGCCAATGCCCGGGTCGAACCGCTCAAGGAATCACACGTGCTGCGGGTGCAAGTCCGTGATCGTGATCCGCAGCTTGCCGCAGACCTGGCCAATCGTTACGTGGAAGAGTACACTCACTACGTGGCAGAACAGGAGGGCCAGCTCAGTGCGGATGCCTCGACCTTCCTCGAATCAAAGTCGGAGGCGCTGTTGAAGCACCTGCGTGAGTCGGAGCAGAAACTCGCGGAGTATCGCAAGAATGAGGGCCTCATGGAGGATACGGATTCCAAGGACGTCTCCAACGAGAAGGTACGTCAGCTCAATTCCGCGATCACAGAAGCCGATTTGAAGCTCACCAAGGCCAGAAGTGATCTCAATGACCTTGTTGCTGCGCAAAAGTCCGGTCGCGATCTCACCGAACTCCGAATTTTTGCCGACAACGGCGATGTGAGCTTTATCCGCAAGCAGCTTGATGCGAAGATCGCCGAACGTGCGCCGCTGGAAGCCACCTGTGGGCGCAAACATCCGCGCATGATTGGTCTGGCGAACGAAATCGAATCTCTGCGTGCTGCGCTGGACCGCTCCATCAACTCCGTTGTCGGGATGATCCAGGCCGAGGTGGAGTCCCAGCAGCGGCAGATGGCGGACTACCGTCGTCAGCTCGATGAAGCACGTGGTGTGGCGCTGGACGTGAATGGCAAAAACGTGAAGCAGAACGAGCTGCGTGAGCAGGTGCCAATTGACCGCGATCTCTATGAAAAAATCGAGATGCGCCGCAGCCAGGCCGCGCTTACGGGCCAGTTCCGCGACAGCGGCCTGCTGCGTGTGGCAGATGTGGCGATGGTACCGGAAAAACCTGTGAAACCGAGCAAGCCAATCGCCGCCGTGGCCGCTGCGATGCTGTTTTGCCTTTCACTTATCGGCCTGCCGGTGGGCTGGGGCATTTTTGACGATCATGTGAGGAAGCTTTTCAGCCCCAAGGCCGAGAAGCCTGCAATGCAGGACCAAACGCAGCACACTGCATATGGTTACGGCTATGGCAATCCGGCTCAGCAGGCAGCACCACCTGCTTCTCCCTTTGCGATCGCCGCCCCCGCGGCGCCGGCCTTGCCTGCGGTGAATCACACGTCACAGGTGCCCCCGCAAACACGACAGGTGCCGGTGATGAAACCCGCCAATGGTGAAACCACGACTCTGGCCCGTCTGCCGTATGTGCAGGGCTACACACCGGAGGCCATGCTGTCTGAATTGCTCAAGCCGGAGCCCGTCGGCGCTTCCTGCGCCCTGCATCAGCTCACCAGTGCGCTCGAAAAACAGGCGGTGAATCGCAGCAGTACTGCAGGAGTGATCCTCATCACCAGCGCAGGCACAGGTGAGGGCAAAACGCTGGTCTCCGCCGCTCTGGCCGCCGCCTTCTGCCACCAGGGCCGCCGTGTTTTCATGATGGAGTGCAATCCGTCCTCACCCACGATGCACCAGTGGTTCCCACGCGCCATGCAGGGCTACGGCGCGTATGCGCATGATCTGGGAGCCCTGCGCTACGGTCATAGCAATCTTTTCCTGCTGCCCGGCTGCGACCTGCCAGCGCATGCCACGAATGAACTGCTCGACGGCTACCGCAGCTGGATCGAGCGTGCGAAAACGGAAGTGGACTGGATCATTCTTGATGCCTCACCCCTGCTGAAGAGCTTTGCCAATGTCGCTCCGCTGGCCCCGCTCGCGATCGATGTTCTCATCGTCAACAACCCCGCCAAAACCACCCCGGCCCAGCTGCGTGCCGGGCTGGCGCTGCTGCAGCCGATGATGTCATCGAGTGCGCTGCGCGGCATGGTGGTGAATGGCGGTTAAAAGGGACCTCAAGGCGCGCGCTGCTGCCGCAAAGCATCAATCAGCGCCGCAGGCTCGCTCACACTGAGCATGACAGTGTAGCCCTCGGTCGTTGGAATGCGTGCCACCCGGGTGGGATCGGTGACAAAGAGCAGGCCCTTTTTGCCATTGCGGAGTTTGAACCAGCCTGAGGCATAACCTGGCAGCCCGACGCCGTTCGTGCGCCATTTGGCCTGATGATCTTTGTCCGTGGTGAGATTTGTCACTGCTGCCTCCTCCAGCACGAGCGACTGCAGCGGGATCAAACGGCCATACATGTCTCCCTGAATGCGCAGCCCCTCGGGTGAGATGGTGCAGGTCACGTGGCGCGTGGACCAGGCAATGTAGCCCATGAGCAGCGCGCTGAGCACCAACACCAGTGCGATGGCAGCGAGGACCCAGAGCGACTTGCCTGCGGCGGGGATGATGGGGAAGACGGCTTCAGTCATAATAACAAAAACCGAATGCGGAATGACGAATCTATCAAGCAAGGAGGAGCCACTCGGCGAGTTTGGTGAGGTGAGGACTGTTGGCTTTCATGCAGGCTTGTAAGTAGGCGATTAGGTGCTGGCGGTGTTTTTTGGCTTCTTGATGGAGACCGGTATGCTTTTCAGGCAAACGGTGGTCGGTTGGCTTGATGCCGACAGCTGGACCGATGAGGTAGAGCCATGGTTCGAGGTCTGGCTGAATTTCGACAAGATGCTTGCCCTCAGTCGGGTGTTTGGACAGCACGAGACCAAGTTTGGCGTTCTCTTCGACGATCTTGTATTGGCGGAGGTACGATGGAGGCGGCTGTCCTGGATCTTGATCAATCAAACCGAAGTCAGTGGACCGGTTGGAGCTGGAGAGCCCTTTTGACACGCGCCCCTTGCCAGCATGGTGCGAAAGCTGGCGGATGGGTTTCCCCAACGCCAGCATGAGAGCTTCATCGTTGTCGCATTCAAGGTGGATCATTTCACTTCTGGCAGCAGACGGTCGAAGTTGAAGAAGGCATCCATGCTCCACTCCTTGATCTGGTCGATCTGCTCTTGATTGAGCGGATAGGCCTTGGTCTCGAAGTTCTCCATGCGGCAGAGAACGACATTGAGATCCTTTGCTGGCGTCTTAGAGAGCAGCGAATCCAACATGTAGGGACTGTGGGTCGTCAGGAAGAACTGGTTGCCGCGATCATCAAGCGCGATGCGTTCAGCGAGGGTCTTGGTATAGGGAGGGAAAGAGTGGGCCTCGGGTTCGTCGAAGACAAGGATTTGATCATGATTGGTATCGAGCGCCAAGCTGTAAAAAACCATTCTTCGCAAAGTCTCTGAACATCCATTGTAGGGTAAGGAGATCAAAAACTCATCCACTTGTTTGGCAACTCGCAGCCTCTTTTCGGCCAAATCCACATTGAGTTTGAAGCCTGTTCCTTGAAAGAAGCTGGTCGCAGATTGTCTCGCTGCTTTATTTGAATAAAGAAGAGTGAAGAGATTTTCACCGAATGGCGAGGACAAGGAATCTACTTCTTGACCGTCAAAGACCGATAACGGTTTGAAAAGATAGTAGCCGATACGCTCAGAGAATCGCTCATCATTGAGACCAACTGTTTTCGGCAACACCTCAAGTTGTTTTGTAAGTTTGTATGCTTGATGACCACCACCATTTGTCTGCTGAAAAACCGCAGTGATCCCATCCGGATCTATTCGCAGAAACAAAGGAGAACCATTCAGGGTCACTGACACTTTGTTTGCGATGTCCTGATCTAAACAGAGGTCTGCTATGGAAAATATGCGCAGAACTTCGCGAAAGTGCGCAAGGCACCCCGCAGAACGTAAAGCCAAAGCCTCCAAGATGTTTGTTTTCCCCACATTAGGCTCTCCGATGAAGACGTTCACCCGGCAGCAGTCGAGATCTAGTTCGCGGATGGATTTGAAGTTTCGGATGGAGAGCTTTTGAATCATGGCGGAGCCGCGTGAAGCGGTTGAGGGCGTTGCTGGAAAGAGTAACGCCCCAAGGGCGCTGTCGGCAAGAGGTTTGCCGAGGGCCGCTTGGGGCGTTGGAGTTGTTCGGGATTCACGAGCTGGGAAGCTCGTTCTACGGCTTACGCATTCGCCCGCAGAATCTGCGCGAGGACGTATGGCAGGATGCCGCCTGCGCGGTAGTAGTCGATCTCGACGGGGGTGTCGATGCGGACGACAACAGGGACATCGAAGCTGCTGCCGTCGGCCTTGTGGACGCGGAGGGTGGCTTCGCTCATCGGTTTGAAGTCGTTGCTCAGGCCCAGGAGGTCGAAGGTGGCATCGCTGAGGTCCTTGACCTTGTCGTAGTCGGCCTTGTCCTTGAAGTTGCAGGGCAGGACACCCATGCCGACGAGGTTGCTGCGGTGAATGCGCTCGAAGGACTTCGTGATCACGGCTTTGACGCCGAGCAGACGGGTGCCTTTGGCGGCCCAGTCGCGGCTGGAGCCCATGCCGTAGTCTTCACCGCCGAGGATAATGCTTGGCGTGCCAGCGGCTTTATAGGCCTCGGCAGCGTCGTAGATGCTCATCTCGGTACCAGCAGGCTGCAGGAGCGTATCGCCGCCTTCTTTGCCGCCCAGCATGAGGTTCTTGATGCGCACGTTGGCAAAGGTGCCACGGGTCATGACAAGGTCATTGCCACGGCGGCTGCCGAAGCTGTTGAAGTCGGCCTGAGTGACACCGTGCTCAAGCAGGAAGCGACCGGCGGGGCTGGCCTTCTTGATCGCACCCGCAGGGCTGATGTGGTCGGTGGTGACGCTGTCGCCGAAGATGCCGAGCGGGCGTGCGCCCTTGATCTCGGTGATGTCGCCGGGGGTCATGCTGAAGTCAGCGAAGAACGGCGGATGCTGGATGTAGGTGGACTTGCCGTCCCACTCGAACACTTCGCCGATGCCGCCCTGGATCTCGTTCCATTTCGGATTTTGTGAAGCGAAGTCGGTGTAGAGCTTGCGGAAGACGTCGGGTGAGAGAGCGGACTCCATGGCATCACGCACTTCTTTGAGCGTGGGCCAGATGTCCTTCAGATAGACGCCGCTGCCGGCGATGAGCTCGTCCTTGCTCAAGTCGATATCGACCGTTCCGGCGATGGCGTAGGCGACCACGAGCGGCGGGCTCATGAGGAAGTTGGCCTTGATGCTTTGATGCACGCGGGCTTCGAAGTTGCGGTTGCCGGAGAGCACGCTGGCTGCCACAACATCCTGGCCTTTGACGACCTCTTCGATGCCTGGATCGAGAGGGCCGGAGTTGCCGATGCAAGTGGTGCAGCCGTAGCCGACGGTCTGGAAGCCGAGTTTGTCGAGCTCGACCTGAAGGCCAGTTTTGGTGAGGTAATCGGTCACGACGCGGCTGCCTGGGCCGAGGCTGGTTTTGACGGAAGGCTTCACGGTGAGGCCTTTGGCGTTTGCCTTCTTGGCGAGGAGACCGGCAGCGAGCATGACGCTCGGATTGCTGGTGTTCGTGCAGCTGGTGATGGCGGCGATGAGAACGCTGCCGTCAGTGATCGTGTCCTTGATGCCACCTTTGGAATCAACGGTGACCTCGAAGCCGGTTTGGTCGGAAACCACATCCACACCTGCTGCTGCTCCTGTGACATCCAGACCATCCGCTTTGGCTGCGCCGAGATGCTCGACGACCTGCGAGGTCGAAGCTTTGCCAAAGCCACCGGCTTTCACATCAGCAGCGAGCAGTTCATTGAACTTGGATTTCAAAGCAGGCACTTCGATGCGGTCCTGTGGGCGTTTCGGGCCGGAGACGCAGGGGACGACGGTGCTGAGGTCCATCTCCATCTCGGTGGTGAATTCGATGCTGCCTTTCTCGGTGGGGATGCCCCACATGCCTTGCGCCTTGTAGTAATTGGTGACGGTAGTGCAGAGCTCCTCGCTGCGGCCGGTGCCGCGCAGGTAGGCGATGGTCTCTTCATCCACGCCGAAGAAGCCCATCGTGGCGCCGTACTCAGGAGCCATGTTGGCGATGGTCGCACGATCAGTGACGGGCAGGCTGACAGCACCTGGGCCGTAGAATTCCACGAATTTGCCGACCACGCCGAGCTTGCGCAGCTTCTGCGTGACTTCGAGCACGAGGTCTGTTGCGGTGACGCCCTCTTTGAGCGCGCCTTTGAGGTAAACGCCGACGACTTCTGGAACGAGGAAGGTCACCGGCTGGCCGAGCATGCCTGCTTCAGCTTCAATGCCACCCACACCCCAACCCACGACACCGAGGCCGTTGATCATGGTGGTGTGCGAATCCGTGCCGACGAGAGAATCTGGATAATAAACGCCGTCTTTTTCCAGCACGCCCTTGGCGAGGTACTCGAGGTTCACCTGATGCACGATGCCGATGCCTGGAGGCACGACCTTGAAGGTGTCAAAGGCCTGCTCACCCCATTTAAGGAACTGGTAGCGCTCCTTGTTGCGCTCAAACTCGAGCTCGAGGTTCTGATTCAGAGCCGCCTGCGTTCCAGCGAAGTCCACCTGCACGCTGTGATCGACGACGAGATCGACGGGAACGAGGGGCTCGACCATCTTCGGGTTCTTGCCAAGTTGCTTCACCTTCGAGCGCATGGCAGCCAGATCGACAAGGAGCGGCACACCAGTGAAGTCCTGCAGCACGATGCGGGCGACGGTGAAAGGGATTTCATATTCGCCGGGAGCTTTCGCGTTCCAGTTCGCGAGGTTTTTGACATCTGCCTCGGTGACCTTCTTGCCATCCAGATTGCGCAGCAGCGACTCCAGCACGATGCGGATGGAAACCGGCAGGCGGGAGACTTTGCCGACGCCGGCCGTCTCAAGTGCAGGAAGAGAATAATACTTGCCGGGAGCTCCGGAGCCAGTGGTGAAGGTAAGAGGGGTGTTCATTGGGATGGTAGCGACCAACGAAATAGCAAGCGTAGCACGAATGACACCATTTTTTTGCCCGACTCACACTCTGGCTTGGGCGCACCATTATCGAGACAGCTCAAACCGAGACATCCGCCCTCGAATCGCGGGAGGAGGGAAGATTGAGAGGATTTGAACTGCAGGGGCAGGGGGTGGATTCGGTAACTTCGATGCTGAAGCCGACAAATTCAGGCAGTCGCGAACGGGGTTTCAAAAGTCATGAAAGGCCAACAATTGAAGCGTGGCCATGATGGCTCACGCGAAGACAAGAAACTCTATCGACATCGCGAACAATCATCAATGAATAGGAGTGAAGCAGAGAAAATCCGTGAAGCACGATCATGCTGTCGGACTGATTCTGCTCATTGCGGATGAGAATGCATGAAACGCGAGTGGTTAGGTTGCTCAATACATTGCGTTTACGTAGACAAATCGTGGACTTTGGGAGGCATTCCAACCTTCAGTCTTCATGCCTCATCTTGAGCCGCGATGGCATGGTTTATCGGCTTCTAAGGGTCGAATGGATGCAAAGTTTGAAATGTTTTTTCAAAAAACATCAAAATGAAGTTGCAGGGTCTCGGAGTTGTACTAATCTGCCAATCCGCCAGCGAAAACCGGCGGCTGAGAAAAGAAAGTTTGAGAGGCTACAAGCGGCTCGAATTGACTGGAATCAGAAACGATCTTTTAAAAAACACAGAAGCAGTTTAGCGAGGCGAAAGCCGAGTGAAAACTGTTAGAAAACAAAAGGCTAAATTGTGCGCTGCGCGAATAAATG
>CAILZI010000044.1 GCA_903838675.1 uncultured Verrucomicrobiota bacterium | reverse complement strand
GCGTTTTTCAGCTTCAGATTGTCATATACCAATCCAAACAGGGTGTTGAATTCATAGGTCTCCGGCTTTGAGAGAACATTGACTAGCTCGTCAGTGACATGATCAGGGACTCGGCGGGAGAAGCGTGTCTTACGTGTCGGTTTGGTGGTAGGCATATGGACTTTAAACCTAGCACATCCTTGGTCTCTTTGCGACGATTTTGTGTTTACGGGAGGTTTTTTCTCCTACGCTGCATGCGCAATGATAGAAAATGCCAGGTGACCTCGTTCTATCAGGCTACCATGCCGTGTTTGTATTTACATGGCATGGTCTATTTTTAGTGGCTCAAGTAGGTCTTGGACCGATTTTTGCCAATTCCCGGCTACTTGGTGGCAATCTTGTAGAGGGCTCCGCTGCTGCGGATAAACAGCGCCCCGTCTGCCACCGCTGGGGAGGCTGTGATCTGCTCGCCGAGTTGATTCTGCCCCACGATCTCAAACTTTTCCGGCGAGGCGCGGACCAGAAAGCATTCCCCACGGTCATTGCAAAACAGGAGCTTGTCCCCCAGCACCAGCGGGGCAGGGACGTGCTTGCCCGCCAGACGGTCATCCCAGAGGTCCTTGCCCGACTTGACGTCCACCGCACTCACGATGCCCCCACGCGTGGTCTGATAAAGGGTCCCATTCACCAGCACCGGGGCCGCCTCGCTGGCATTGCGTTTCTCGCGGTCCCACAGCACATGGCTCTCGGTGATGTCTCCGCTCATTTTGTCGTCAATGCGGACACAGATCGTATGCGCACGCTCGGAGCCAGTGTTCAGGATGAGCAAATCCCCAAAGCGCAGCGGTGGAATCGCTGCATTGAATCCCCCGTGGCGGATGGTCCACAGTTCCTTGCCCGTTTTAACTTCATAGCCAAAGGCAGCACGAGATCCCACCGAAACGAGCACCTCCTTGCCTCCCATCTCAAACACACCCGGCGTGTGGTAGGCTTTGCGCATGTCCCCATCCCGGGTCGGCTTGCCTTCTTTGTCGAGATCTCCGTAGTCCGTGGTGCGCGCCGTCTTCCACACGCTCTTGCCCGTCTTCTTGTCCAGCGCCGTGACGAACTGCTGATCAATGCCGTCAAAGGTCAGGATGATCAGGTTGCCATAAATGATTGGCGATGAACCCGGACCGCGAAAGTGTCGCACGTTGATGTCCCGGCGCTCCCACACTTTCTTGCCGGTCGCTGGATCAATGCGCGCCGTGCCGTAAGTCCCGAAGTGAACATACAGCGCATCTGCTTCGAGCACAGGCGACGGCGCCGCGTAATTGTTGATGGGATTTCCAAGATCTTCAGGCGCGGCGTTTTCAAAAACCACCTGATGATGCACAATCTTCCCGCTGTGACGGTCGATGCCATAGATAAACTGCTTGGTCCCGTCGGCCGTGGCGGAGGTAAACCAGATCATGTCACCACCGATCACCGGCGACGAATGGCCCAGCCCTTCGAGTGGCGTACGCCAGGCAATGTTTTTGCCGGAAGCGCTGTCCCATGCCAGTGGAATGCGGGCCACATCGGCCGCCGGCACGATGCAGTCCTGCGTCGGTCCGCCCTTTCCGGGCCAGAATACAGGCTTCGTGGCCGGCTGGGCACCCGCAAGAGCGGACAGCAGGGCAAGGGAGAGGGCGGTAAGGGCGTACGTGCGGATCATGGGCGTGAAGTTGACGGAGCTGGTTGGAAATTCTTTCGCCAAGGAAAAGAGCATGCATGGTTGGCGGCATCCAGCCGTATCCCTCGATGACCATGAAAAAAGCCATTCTTACCTGCCTCGCCCTCAGCCTTTGCATTCACTCGCTCCGTGCCGAAGACAGTCTCAACGACCAGCTTCGTCGTGCCGCTGAGAAACTCAAAAACGAATTCTCCAAAGTGAAGGAGCAAGGCGAAGTCAAAGGCCGCGAATGGTACAAAAAAGCCAAAGAGCACCTCACCACCAGTCGCGAAGAGTATCTCAAACAAGCTGGCGTGGCGCTCACCCGCTGGAAGGCAGACATCGACGTCCTCAAGGATCAGGGCGGGCGCGACTATTTCAAAACTCGTGTCACTGCCCTCGATCAGCATCATGCCTTTGCGGTCAAGGAGCTGGAAACTCTCACCGCAATTACTGACGATGCCCAGTTCCGTGCACGCCAGAAGAGCTTTGATAAAACCCTCTGGACTCTTGAAGCCGCCGTTGAGCAGGCTCAGGATGAAGCCGGCCTTTGAGCGCAAGCTCCGCCCATCACGCAGCAACCCCGGCGCGGCATTGCCTTTTTCCGAAGGCTATGGTGAAATGACTTTAATCCAAACCCACCATGAAAAAGCTTCACCACGTCATTGCCGCCATCGATTTCACCCAGTCCTGCCGCTGTGCTCTGCGGGAGGCGGTGCATCGTGCCTCACTTGACGGAGCCGCCATCACCGTCGTTCACGTCATGGACGAGTTTCTGGTGCACGAGCTTAAAAGTGCGCTCTCCACAGATCAGGCCACGGTTCGTGCGGAATGGTTGCAGCGGCTGAAGAAGTTTGTGACTGACGCCGAGGTGGGTGAGGGCGTGAATGCGGAGGTGCGCATCGGCAATCCCTTCACCGAACTGGTCGAAGCCTGCCGCGTCCACAGCGCCGACCTGCTCGTCATGGGGGCCAAGGGATCGCGCAATGAACCGCACCGCATCGGCGTCATCGCCGCCAAGTGCGTTCGCAAAGCCCCCGTCGATGTCCTCGTCGTTCGCGAAGATGCCCAGGGTCCTTTCAAGCGGATCGTCGCCTGCGTAGATTTTTCTGAAAACTCCGCCAAGGCGGTGCAGTGCGCGCTTCATATCGCCCAGCAGGACGGGGGTTCGCTCGACTGCCTGCATGTGTTTCAAAGTGCCCTTGCCATGTCGCTCGACTACGGCGGCTTTGCTCCTTCGCTTCCGGCCTCTTACGATCCTGAGGCCGTCGCAAACTGGCGCAAAGATCTGGCTTCCTTCCTTGAGCCCCTCACACGTGATGGCGGAGGTGTCACCGTTTCCCAGCATGTCACGGAGCGCGTGAATATCCGTGAGGCCATTTTGGACCACGTCAACGAAGTGCATGCCACCCTAGTGGTGATCGGCACGAATGGCAAAACCGGCTTGCGCGAGATGCTCATCGGCACCACGGCGGAAAAAATCGTGCAGCATGCTCCGTGCTCGATCCTCGCCGTGAAGCCGGATGGCTTCGTCATCGCAGCTGATTGAATCTCTTCCGCTCATGAAGAGTATCGCGCCTGCTGAACCCAGCATTGCCCAGCTCCAGGCAGCACTTCAGGCCAGCGAGCAAATTTCCAGCGCCATCGTCGAAACGGCGGTCAATGCCATCATCACGATCGATGCCAATGGCATCATCGAAACCGCCAACACCGCCACCGAGCGGCTCTTCGGCTACCAGCGCACGGAGATCATTGGCAGAAACATCAGCCTTCTCATGCCCCAGCCCTATTGTGACCGGCATGACAGCTACATGCAGAACTACCTGGACTCCGGTGTGAAGCGCATCATCGGCATTGGTCGTGAGGTCGTGGGCCGGCGCAAAGACGGCTCCGTCTTCCCCATCGACCTCTCCGTTGGCGAGGCCGTGCTCCCCAGCGGTCGCCGCATTTTCACCGGCATCCTCCGTGATCTCACCGAACGCAAGGCGCTCGAAGACAAGATCCTCCGCATCAGCGAGGACGAGCAGGCGCGCATCGGCCAGGACATTCATGATGATCTCTGTCAGCAGCTCGCCGCCATCGGCTGCCTCGCCAAGGTGGCCCAAAAAAACCTCACCAAGGCTGGCAGTGCCGAAGCGCATAGTCTGGCGGAAATCGTCCTCCTTGTCAGCAAGGCCGGCACACGTGCACGTGAAACCTCACGTGGCCTCATGCCGGTGGTGGTCGACTCCGGCGGTCTCATGGCCGCTCTGGAAGAGCTCGCGCAAAGCACCACCCGCGCCTTTGAGATCGTTTGTGATTTCCGTTACGACAATCCTGTCCAGGTGGCCGGCAACAAGGTTTCCGTTCAGCTCTTTCGCATCGCCCAGGAGGCTGTCTCCAATGCCGTAAAGCATGGCCAGGCCGGCCGGGTGGACATTCATCTCGCCCGTCAGAGCGGCAATATCGTCCTCACCATTCGCGACAACGGCGTTGGCATTCCCGATTTACCGGCCAAAGGTACTGGCATGGGCCTCTTGACCATGAGCCATCGCGCTCAAATGATGGGGGGCACACTAAAAATTGAGCCGCGCACCGGCGGCGGCACTCAGGTCACATGCAGCGTTCCCGTACCAGCGAAAAATCCGTGAAGCGCCTCGTCCTCATCGACGATCACCCCATCATGCGCCATGGCCTCGCACAGCTGATCCGTGCGGAAGAAGGTCTTGATGTCATCGGCGAGGCTGGCAGTGCTCGTGAAGGCCTCGAAGTTGTGGCCAAACTCAAGCCCGATCTCGCCGTCATCGATCTCACCCTGCCGGACAAGAACGGCCTCGAACTCGTCAAGGACATCCGCGCCCTTCATCCTTCCACCCAGTGCATCGTCCTCTCCATGCACGATGAGACGCTCTATGGAGAGCGCGCTCTGCGTGCCGGTGCCCGTGGCTACGTCATGAAGGAGGAGGCCGCTGATCACCTCGTCACCGCCATTCACAAAATCATCAGCGGCGGTCTTTACGTCAGTGAGTCCCTCAATGCACGCATGCTTGAGCAGGTCACCGGCGCTGCACGCTCCAAAGCCACAGGCATGGACGCACTCACGGATCGCGAACTCGAAATTCTTGCGCTCATCGGCAAAGGCGTCGCCACCAAAATCATCGCCGCTCAGCTCAGCATCAGCGCCAGAACCGTTGAAGCTCATCGTGCTCACATCAAAGAAAAACTCGGCATGACTGACGGTGCCGCCCTCGTACGCTACTCCGTGCAATGGGTGGAGAGCCGCACGAAGGTGTAGTCTGTTCACGTTTGGCCCCGTTAGTGTGATCGACGCTTTGTGAGTCTTCTTCATGCAGTCATGAAGGCCGCTTAACCTGCTGCTGCTGATTGATTTCATGCACAATTCGCATTCGCAACGATGCACAAATGCGGTGGCTGAAATGGGCTCGCAGCATCATCGGTTGACGCTCATCTGCGTAGGGCGCTGAGTGGCTGTACGCAGGGAAACAACCTCAAATATTGATGAAATTTGCGTTGACGCTCCTTGGGACGCTCTCATAACCTCTTCACACGGCAACAGCCGCCAACAACACTATGGCCAAGAAAGCAACCAAAGCAAAACCAGCAGCCAAGAAGGCTGTCAAAAAAGCTCCGGCAGCTAAGAAAGCTGCTAAAGCAAAACGGAAACCTAATCCTGCCCTCATGAAGCCGGTGCAGCCTGACGCGATCCTCGGAGCCGTCGTCGGCAACAAGCCTGCTGCTCGTGGTCAGATCACGAAGAAGCTGTGGGACTACATCAAAAAGAACGGTCTCCAGGACGCGAAGAACAAGCGCAACATCAATGCCGATGACGCATTGAAGGCGGTGTTCGGTGGCAAGAAGCAAGTGACGATGTTTGAGATGACCAAGCTGGTCTCCAATCACATCAGCGCCTGATTCACTCCTGCATTCCTGACGCCGCGCCCGGTTCTTTCCAGGCGCGGCGCTTTTTTTGATCTCCTTCTTCACGGCTCATACGCCACATAGTCCAGCTCCATGAACTCCTCGACTTCTGGAATCCAGCGCTGCTGCACAAAGGCCGTGTGCTCGGGGTGGTTGCTGTAAAAGGCATGGGCCTCCTCGTCAGCAAACTCCATCGACAGGCCAAAGCTGAAGCTGTTCTTCGGGCTTGTCTGACGCAGACATTCAAACTTCTGCACACCTTCAATCTTCACAAGCTCGCAGGCGGCTTGCAGAAAATCTCTCTCGGCCGCAGAGCCAGGAGCGTGCTTGAGTCGAAAGGCGACAGTATGGCGGATCATGGTGGAAAGATGGAGTGAGGGAGATGAATGTCAAAAATCCCACCGCAGGGCTTTCCCCTTGGCCGGCGCACCAGTTTCCAACGGGTCTCTAACCAAGCCGTTCAATCGTGGTGGCACGCTGTTTCAAATTGCAGGCCGGAGCTTCCACGCTCACCTCCACTCCGGCATGAATGATTTCTTCAAGCTGCAGCAGCATGGCTCCTCAGTCCGCGCCGAAATCATCGGCGGTGTCACCACCTTCATCACGATGGCTTACATCATCGTCGTGAATCCCGCGATCCTGACTTTCGCCGGCATTCCAGTGGGGCCCGGCACAGTGGCCACGATTCTGACATCCGTTGTGGGATGTGTGCTCATGGGATTGATCGTAAACCGCCCCATCGCCGTGGCCCCTTACATGGGCGAAAATGCGTTCATTGCGTTCGGTCTCGCGGCGCTTGGCATTGGCTGGGAGCAGCGCCTCGGCGCAGTATTCGTCAGCGGTCTCCTGTTTCTCATCATCACACTGCTGGGCATTCGCGGCTGGCTGGCAAATTCGGTGCCTGTCGGCCTGAAACACAGTTTCGCCGTCGGCATCGGGCTGTTCCTCGCCTTCATCGGTTTGTATGAAACCGGCATCGTCACGAGTTTCGTGGCAGGCATGCCTCCGCAGGCATTGCAGGCGGATGCACACGGTCTGTTCCTCTCCCCCGCCGTTCCGGTCAAGATTGGCAATCTGCGCGATCCCCAGGTCCTGCTGGCTCTCGGTGGCTTCTTGCTGATGACCATTCTCATGATTCGCAAAGTGCGCGGAGCATTGCTCATCGGCATCGTTGTCACCGCGTCGATCGGTGGCGCGCTCGGCCTTGGCCACCTGCCAAAGGCCGTCGCCGCACTGCCCTTCACCGGTGAGTATGATCTGAGCCGGATTGCCTTCAAACTCGACATCTCCAGCGTGCTGCAGCTCAGCTTCCTCCCGGTGCTGCTCACCCTGTTCCTGATGAGTTTTCTCGACACCCTGGGCACTCTCACCGGACTCGGCGCGGCAGCAGACCTCCTGGATGAAAAAGGCAATTTCCCTCAGGTTCAGCGGCCCATGCTGGTGGATGCTCTCACCTGCATGTTCAGCGGCCTTGTAGGCACCTCCACGAGTGGTGCCTACATCGAATCCGCCACTGGCATCAGCGCAGGCGCTCGCACCGGCCTCGCCGCGCTTGTCACGGCCGCATTGTTCGCCACCTCTCTGTTTTTCATTCCTTTGATCGAGCCCCTTCAGCAGCTCCGCTTCGCTTACGGCCCGGCCTTGATCGCCGTCGGTGTGCTCATGACCGGCTCAGTGCGCCGCATCGACTTCGACGATCTCACCGAATGGGTTCCCGCCTTCGTCACCATCGTCATGATGCTCTTCACCTACAACATCGCCAACGGACTCACCGCAGGCCTCGTCGTGCATCCCCTCCTAAAACTGGCCTCCGGCCGCTCCCGTGAACTGAACGCAGGCACCCTCATCCTGGCCTCGCTTTGCGCCGCCTATTATCTTTTCGGCCTGCCGCACTGATCACGAATCCCACTGGCTGCGCTGCACTCCGATGAAGGACATGCCCAGGCCAACCAGGATATGCACAAAAAGTACGAAGCCCGCGATGGTGGGGCTGATGAGATCGGTGGAAGTCACCTGCTTGACCGCATCGTAGAAGGCGGTGCTGCTCATGCTGCTCAGACTCCCGCTCCAGCTCCAGAAGGCCACGATGAGTGGCTGCACCCAGTTCTCCAGCCAGTCAGGCAGCGTCAGCACAGCGCCTGAAAGTGGCAGCTGAAAACCGACGAGGTAGATGCACAAAATCGTGGCCTTTTCCGGCGACTTGCTCAGGGCAGAGATGCCGAGGCACACGCTCGTCATGGCGGCAGAGGAAAGAACCAGCAGCACCAGTTTGGTGACGAGATCCCCCGGCAGCCCCCCAACGACCATGTCCACGAAGAATCCCATCCATAAACTCTGCGCCAGCACGAAGATGCCCAGGAAAATCACCTTGCTGCCGATGTAGGCAAACGGGTGCAGGCCGCCGAGTTTCTCCCGCTCCAAAATCAGTCGTTCGGACGCGATTTCACGCGCCGCGTTGTTGCTGGCCATCAAAGTCACCAGCACCACCTGCAGCATGATCAGGCCGGAGACGAGTCCTCCTGCCTTGAGCTGCTCCTCCTGGTGCTGCTTCATCTGCTGATACTCCTGCTGGATGTTGTCATCCTGATGGGTCGAAAGCGCGCGCAGCGGCTTGATGCCGTCGAGCGCGAAAATCACGACGAGCAGCGGAAAGCCCAGCAGCATCGCGAGGTGCAGCCACACCTGCGCCTTGTCTCGGCGGAAAATAGTCCAGCGCCGGCGCAGCAGCTCAAACAACTGCGTCATCATCGACGGCATTTCGACCGGGGGCAGTTCGTGATGCTCGTGTATTTCTTCAGCCTCGGGTTTTGCCACCGCACGCTCCTCACGCACCGAAGTCTTGGAGGGGCCGCTGCTTTTCTTGGCTTCCACATCTTCCGGCGCCACACGTTCGCCGTCGAATCCGTGACGCTTGTAATAGGTTTCACGATACTTCTCCCAGGACTCATGCCAGTCGCCGGCCTTGCGCTCAGTGAGTTTGAGATAGACCTCTTCCGGGTGTTCAGCCGCAAAGTAATGCATCATCGCCTTGGGCGGGCCATGATAGGTCAGCACTCCCTGATACATCACCATCACGCTGTCATAGGCGTCCAGACTGGCAAGGCTGTGCGTCACATTGATCACCACGCGCTTCGGATGTCCGCGCGAAAGCACACGCAGCAGATTGGTGATTTCGTGTTCGGATTTGGGGTCCAGGCCGCTCGTGACCTCATCGCAAAGCAGCAGGCAGGGGTCGGTCACCAGCTCCAGCGCCAGTCCCAGACGTCGTTTCTGCCCGCCTGAGAGCACCTTCACCTGGCGGTCGGAGAGGTGCGTCAGACCGGTCACCTCAAGGATGTGATCCAGCGCCGGAATGAAATCTTCCGTCTGCGCCAGCTGCGTTCGCAGCACCATCGCACTGGCGATGCTTTCCTCCACCGTCAGGAGGTCATAGGCCACGCTGAACTGCGGGACGTAGCCTAGATCTCCAGGATGCAGATCCTCCTCATCGCTCAAATTCCTGCCATCCCAGAGCAGCTCTCCGGAGGTCTGCTGCTGTATGCCCGTGATCACTTTCAGCAGGGTGGTCTTGCCGCACCCAGATGGGCCCACAATCGCCACCAGATGCGCGGGGGGCACGTTGAAACTCACCTCTCGGAGCAGGTGCAGCGTGCTGTTTTCCGAGCCCTGCGGACCATCGACTTCAAGACAAACGTTGAGTGCTTTGAGCATACAGGTTAAATAGGTGCCTGACACTAGGCCGGGGAGCAATGCTCTGGCGATGAAAAAATTCAATCCACCATCAAAATGCAACGCCGCAACCGACCAGGCAAGCGTCCCCCCTCCTCATCCCTTCGCTGGCTGTGGTTGCTGGCGGTATTGATCCTCGTCAGCGGTGTGCTCTTGGTTTTGCTGGCTCCCACTCTCGTCACCAGCTACATCCGTGCATATGTGCAGAAGGAAGATTTCCGTCAGAAGGCAGAGGAGCTGATTGCAGGGCGCACCGGCGGCAGCGCGCACGTCGCCCCGATCATTTGGAATGACGACACCGCAACCGCTTCCGATCTGTCTTTTTCCAATGCCACCTGGAGCCTGGATGCGGGTGGCTTGCGCGCCGCCCTTGATTTCGGCGCCATCCGGAATGGAAAGTGGAGCATTCAAAATGCCGGAGCTGACGATCTCATCCTTCGCCACACTCCTTCAGCAGCCATAGCCGGCCCATCGGTCAGCAGCAACGCCAGATTTGACGACAGCAAAGACGGGATTCCAGCCTTTCTACGCCGTTATATTCCCACCAAAACCAACATCAGCGGCCTTGAAGTTCATCGTTTTCAGTTTGAACAGGTCGGGTGGAAAGTCGCAGAGACACAGTTGCGCATTGGGGACTGGCATACCGGTGAAGTATCCGTCTCTGCCAAATTAAACGGAGGCAGTCTGCAGACTCCCATCCAGGCTCCTGAGCAAAAAGAGCCTCTCAAGTTTGACCTCACCAAGGCCACGCTGCGTGTTGGCGACAGCCAGTTTCAGATCAGTGACGCCACCCTGCGCTGGAAGCAGTCGTCCGAAGCCACACTGCGGGGCTCCTTGAAGTATGAAACCGGCGCATGGCAGATGTTCACCCATCTTAAATCCGTTCCGCTCGATGAATTTCTCGATGCTTGGTGGAAAGAGCGTCTCTCAGGCAAAATCGAAGGCGATCTCGAAATGTCCGGTGCGCGCAATGTACCCCCTGCATGGAAGGCGGACCTTGCTCTCAAGGACGGCGCACTTACGGGCCTGCCAATCCTCGACAAACTCGTGACTTACACCAACACCCACAGGTTCAAACGCCTGGTGCTCGACATCTGCAGCGCCACCATTCGCCCCCAAGGCGACTCCTTGAGCTTTGAAAACATCATCGTCCAGTCCAATGGACTCCTGCGCATCGAAGGTTCCCTGAAAATCCGTGGCCGCACCTTGGATGGCAATTTCATGATCGGTGTAACGCCGGAGACTTTGAGCGGCATCCCTGGGGCCAACAGCCGTGTCTTTGTCGAGAGCAATACGGGCGGCCCTGCCGGCCTTCAATGGGCGCGCGTGCACATCGTCGGCACGCTCGATGCTCCGCAGGAGGACCTCAGCAGCCGCCTCATCGGGGCTGCCGGCATGTCCCTGTTGTTTGACACCCCCGGCGCCGTGGTCGGCCAGGGGTCCGAAATGCTGCTCAAACCGGTCCTGGGCGAAGACGCCGCCAAACTGCCCGGCAAAGTCATCAATGGCGCGAGTGGCGTCATTGAAAACGGCGTGAACGCAGGCACCGGCCTCCTCAAGAGTGTGCTGCCGGGCTTTCCAGGAAAATGAGGTGGTTGCACGGCAGGGATGTGCCGCTAGCATGTGTCCTTCCTATGTCCGCGACCCCTCCCATCTCCTTCGCAGCCCGTGAGTCGAAGCAAGCCATTGAAGAAGGCATGCTCTTTGCCCCGAAGTTTGACGAACATGGCCTCATGCCCGCAATGGCGGTGGATGCAGAGAGCGGCGCCCCCCTCATGCTCGCCTACATGAATGAGCAGTCCCTTAAAATGACTCTGGAGCTCGGTCAGGCCGTCTATTGGAGCCGCAGTCGCAATCAGCTCTGGCACAAGGGGGCCACCAGCGGCGAGTTTCAGGAGATCATCGAGATCCGCACGGACTGCGATCAGGATGCTCTGGTGCTGCGCGTGAAACAGCATGGCGGTGGCTGCTGCCACACCAAGCGTTCCACCTGTTTTTACCGTGTCGTCAAAGCAGCCGACGGAGAGGCCCTGCTGGAAGCAGTGCCACAAACCTGATTAGCGGCTGCCGGGAACCATGCCGCCGTATTTGGCAGTGCCTTCCCAGGACCGCGGACGGTTCCATGGAAGTGTGCTGTACTGGCTGCCATCCGATGGTCCCACCACTTTCTTTCGCTTCGGCTCGTCCGAAGCGCAGGAGGAAAAGGAACAAGCGGCAGTGATTGCCAAAAGCAGAAGGCTGAGCAGTCGTGTCTTCATGAGGACTTCTCTATGCACGAGGCAGATCAGTTTTGCACCAAGTTTTCGAGGATTACCCGATCCCCTGGCATAATGACCTGACCGTTGACGACTGCATCCGGCACGATGGAAGCCATGGAATTCTTGCCTTCAACAGACATGACGCTGATTTTGCCGACAGTCTGCGCACCGCGGGTGACGATCAATTTGGTCTGCTCCGTGAGACCGGTGGTTTTGCCCGCATCAATGATCACAAAGCCCCAGTCATAGTTCACTGCGATCACGCGGGAGCTCAAGCTGTTGCGCTCGAAGTTTTTGCGACGGTCTTCGATTTTGTGCATCACTTCATCCACACGTTTTTGAATGCCTGCCACCTTGTCCTCTTCAGCGGCCACTTCCTTCTTCTTGAGTTCGGCCAGCGATTCAAATTCGAGCTTTTCCTTCTTCAGCTTCTGCATGTCTTCGGCCATCGTTTCCGCTTGCATGCCCTGGGGGAGGCCCTTGAGGAGCTCGTCCTGTTCCAGTTTCTTCTTTTCTTTCACCGCAAACTCTTCCTGAGTGCGTGTGATTTCTTCCTGAGTTTGGGCGAGCTTGTTTTTCTGCGCCTTGAGCTTCTCTGCCTCGACATCCAGATCTGCCTGCACCCTGGCAATGTCAGCCACCAGCTTGGGCACATCACCCGTTCCTGGGCGCAGCAGCTTGTCTTGAGCTTTCTTTTCGTTGGAAATACTGGCGTTAACTCCCGCAATCTTGGTGCGAACCTCGGCAAACTCACGCCCGTTTTGATAGGCGAAGAAGCTGGCTACGAGAATCACCACTGCGCTAAGGATGAAAAGAACTTTGGTCATGGGAAGGGGAGTCTGGGAAAGGGATCAGGCGATGAATTGCTGGCGGCAATCACTTGGCGGGAGGAGGTGCTGTACCAAAAGGATCCGCAGTGCTCGGCGGTTTGGCACCACCGGCAGGAGGTGTTGCGGGTGGGGCGGCGCCAAAAGGATCAGCACCCATGGCGGGAGCGCCGGCGGGGGCAGGGGCCGGTGCCGGGGCGGCTCCAAAGGGATCAGCACCCATGGCAGGAGCTCCGGCGGGAGCTGGGGCCGGAGCCGCTCCAAACGGATCAGCTCCCATGGCAGGGGCCCCGGCTGGAGCTGGGGTTGCTGGGGCTCCGGCTGCTGGAGCAGCTGCTCCATCAGGTGCTTTGGCTGCGGCTGTCTTGGCGCTCTGCTCGGATGCGGCGACCACGAGATCACCCGTGCGAATGTGCTCACCTTCAGCAAGGCTGCCTTTGACCAGATCAGCCACGGAGGAATTCTGTTCCACATCACGGACTTTCAGCTTGGCCACAACGTCCTTGCCCCGCTTCACCTCGAGATCCGCATTCGCAAAAACACCACCACCGTTGCCTTTGTTAAGCACCACAAATCCCCAGTCGGTGTAGGAATGGGCGACTTTGGCGGTGAAATCATCGTCCACAATGCCACGCCGACCACGGGCTTCGCGCTCCTCCGCCTCTTTGGCGGCATTGGTGAGACTGGTCACTCGCTCCTGCGCGGCAGCCAGATGCTGCGTCTGGTTGGCCAGCGCGCTCTCTGCTTCGGCACGTTCTTTTTTGATGATGTCGATCTGGGCCAGCAGCGCCTTGATGTCACCTGCGTCATCAATCAGCTTCTGGTTCTGAGCCACCACCTTGGCGGTCTGTTCCAGATTGGTCTTCACCGCAGCCAGCTCCTGCTCTGCGGACTGAACCTTCGCGGCAAAGTCTGTCACAGAGGTCTTGGTGGTTTCAAGCTCCTGATTGGCCATGTCACGCTGCGTCTCACGGCTCTTTTTCGCCTCCTCTGCTTTGGCGATGTGGGACCGCATTTCAGTCAGATTGTCGTTGGCAAAGCTCTCGCGCTTCCGCTCCTCAACGAGCAGTTTTTGGTTTGCCCACGCAAAATAACAGGCGGTGCCGAGACAGACGGCTGAGAGAGCAGATAAGATTTTCCAGACCATACGAAAGCGTAATTTGAGAATTTAAAGACTAATTTTTACCGGAACCACATGGTTTCGACAACACCAATTTTCGTCCATTTTGACTTCCAGCCGGAATCTTGCTTGTGTCCGGTGGGCCCAGCGGCTAGAACAGCAGGCGTCAGGGGCCGCGGATGCTCAGCTTGCGAACCCCGCCAGGTCCTGACGGAAGCAACGGCAGCCTGCCTGTCCATGTCGCGGTTCCCTGGCACTTTCTTGGATTTATTGCGGTTATTGCTCAGCAATTCCGGTCAAATCTCCTGATTTAGGGCTTCAATGCCCTCCGGCGGCCAGGCGGCGCTTTTCTCCCAAAAATCCCGCCAGCGCCCCTGCGGTGGCAAATCGCTCACGCGTCATCTCCGCCGGATTGATCGTCAGCCCGAAGCGTTCCTCGACCTGCAGCAGCAGCTGCATCATCGCCATGGAGTCCAGCCCCATGGAAAACAAGTCGGTGTCAGACGTGAGGGGCTCCTGCGGTTCGAGGATTTGTTCAGCGGTCAGCAGCTCGATTACGGCGGCGGGAGTAATGGGCACTTCAGGCATTCCTTGTAGAAAGAGCCTGCATCATGGGACACGTCAAGAACCCCCTGCATGCGCATTTGCCATCAGGAGTAAGTTGCACATCGTCATCCCACCGCCACCATGCGCGCCCCATGAACAAGCTGGACGAAATCATCGCCCACAAGCACACCGAACTGCAACGCCTGCTGCCACGCGCTGAAAAGCTCCGCGCCGCCGCCGCCCTGCGCAATGACGTGCGCTCCTTTTACGATGCCCTCCGCGCCGACCCTACTCGCCTCAGCATCATCGCCGAGGTCAAGCGCGCCTCACCCTCCGCCGGTACCATCGCCGCTGACTTTGATCCCCTCACCATCGCCCGTGGCTATGAAAAGGCCGGAGCCAGCGCCATCTCCGTTCTTACAGACGAAAAATACTTCCAAGGCCGCCTCGAATACCTCTCGCTGATCCGTGATCAGCTCGACATCCCCTGCCTCCGCAAGGATTTCATCATTCACGAGGCGCAAATTTTTGAAGCCGTCGTCGCCGGTGCAGATGCCATCCTCCTCATCGTCGCCGCCCTCGACCAGCCCACCCTGGAGCACTTACTCGAAGTCGCCCACACCTTCCAACTGGACGCACTGGTCGAAGTTCACAACCTCCCCGAACTCGAACGCGCCCTCGCCACCGACGCCCGCATCATCGGCGTGAACAACCGCAACCTGAAGGCCTTCACCGTCGATCTCGCCACCACCGAGGAACTCGCCGAAGAGATCCCCGACGACATCGTGCTGGTCTCTGAAAGCGGCATTAAAACTCCCGCCGATGCCGTCCGCCTCGCCAATGCCGGCGCCGACTCCCTCCTCATCGGCGAAACGCTCATGCGCAGTTCCAACATCCTCGTCGACCTCCCCCAGTTTCGCGCCTCCACGGTGGCCGCGCGTGAATACGAGGAATGATGGGCTGGCATACAGCAGCCTTCTTTCACCGCCGAAATGAACTCTGCGCAACGCTTTCAAGAAAACGGAATGCTTCCCAGATGGCGGAGCCATCCCAGCCTGTAGCGAGGGGTTGAGCGAAGCGACACCCCTCGAACACACGTAAACCTCCCACCAATGCATCCGCATCGCGTAGCGATGCTAGCACTGTTCGCCCACCGCCCTACGACTTTGCAATCTGCGCCGCCAGCTCCGCGATCAAGCTCGTCAGCGTGTGGAGCTCACGGCTCGCCTCCTGCTTCGGCAGCACCAGCAGCAGCTCTGTCGTCGGCACCGGCGCAGCCAGCGGAATAAAGACACATCCCCCATGCGGCATCTTGCTCGCATGCTCCGGAATCAGCGCCACTCCGCCTAGGGTCGTCACCGTTCCCAGCATCATCGAAAGCGAATCCACCTCGCTCACAATCTGCGGATCAAATCCCGCCTGCTGACAAATGGCTCGCAAAAACTCTCGTCGCCCCGGAAAGGAGGCGTCAGAAAGCGACACCCACCGCTCATCCTTCAGCGCAGAGAGCTTGATCACCTTCTTCTTCGCCAGTGCATGATCCTCCGAAACCAGCGCCGCCATTTTATGCCGCGACAGCGTCCGCGTGGTGAAGAAAGCACGATCACTCTCAGAGATGTTCCCCAGGATCGCCGCATCCAGCTCATGATTGCGCAGCCGGTCAAGCTGCGCGCGCGGCGGCAGTTCAAACAGGCTCACCTGCGCCTTCGGATGCCTCTGCCGGAACTCCCTCACCGCAGGCACCACCAGATCATCCAGAAACGGCGCCAGAAATCCCAGGCGCAGCGTACGTCGTGCCTTCCCATACTGCTCGCGCAGCTGCTGCGCGCTCGTTTCAGCATCACACACGATCTGCCGCGCCTTCGGCAGAAAAAAACGGCCTGCCTCAGTCAGGTAAATGCGCTTCCGAATGCGGTCAAACAACGGCACCCCCAGCTCCGTCTCCAGCACCCCGATCTGCCGGCTCAGCGCAGGCTGCGTCACATGCAGGCGCTTCGCCGCAGCTGATATGCTCAAATCCTCGGCGGCGGCGATGAAGTAACGAAGCTGGTGAAATTCCACGCCGGATCAGACCACAGACCGGCAGTCCGCGCAAATCGTCCGCACATCCGCAAGGCGCTCGTTCGGCGAACGTAGGTGGCTTGCTCAAATCTTATGGATTCACCGCTCTTTCGTCCCTCCATGGACCGCCGCGCCTTTCTCACGGCTTCGACGCTGGGACTGGCATCGCTGCGTTTCGGTCCTGCCTTGAGAGCCTCCACCGGTCCTGCAGTTCCCGCCGCCACCCTCGCAAAGCCCGCCAAATCAACCGTGCTCTTCTTCCTCTGCGGCGGTGCCTCGCACATCGACATGTGGGACATGAAGCCGGAGGCTCCGCTGGAATTTCGCGGCGAGTTCAAACCCATCCGCACCACCGGCGCAGACATCCGCCTCTGCGAGCACCTGCCCCTGCTTGCCAAACAAGCCCACAACTTCGCGCTCGTCCATGGCGTCACCGACGGTGGTCGCGCCACCGGCGATCATCACGCCGGTTACTATTACAATCTCACCGGCCACGCCCCAGATCCCACCTTCAAGCAGCAGGGCAATGACCGCCGCCCCTATCCCGAAGACTGGCCCTACATGGGCAGTGTCGTCGGCATGAAGCGTCCCCAGCACCCCACGCTCCCGCAGATCATCTCCCTCCCGCACAAGCCCAGCAAACTGCCCTTCACCCGCCCCGGCCAGTTCGCCGGCCGCATCGGCATGGAGTACGATCCTTTCTACCTCAATGGCAGCTTCGACGAACCGCTCAATTTCAGCGCTCCAACCATCTCCATGTCCGGCAGCATGACCGCCGCACGCATGCAGGACCGTCACGGACTTTTGAATGCGATGAATCAGGCTCGGCGTGAGCTCGATCACGAAGCCGCCGTTCAAAACTACGTGAAGCAGCAGGAGCGTGCCTTTGACCTCCTGTCATCCAGCGGCACCTCAAACGCCTTCGACATCAAGTCCGAACCCGACAAGCTCCGCGCTCGCTACGGCAACACCATCAACGGCACCAGCCTCCTCATGGCACGCCGCCTCGTCGAGGCCGGCGTCCCCTTTGTCACCGTCTTCTGGAAGGAAGACGAAAGCACCGCCGCCCAGTGCAAAAGCGCCGGCGGCTGGGACACCCACGGCGACAACTTCAACTGCTTGAGAAAGTACCTCCTCCCGCAGTTTGATCAGGCCTTCTCCGCCTTCATGGAAGACCTCTCAGGCCGTGGCCTGCTTGATGAAACACTCGTCCTCGTCACCAGTGAAATGGGCCGCATGCCCAAAGTCGGCGACCGTCGCTCTGGCGGCACCCTCGGTGCCGGCCGCGATCACTGGACCGCCTGCATGAGCGTGCTCATAGCAGGCGCAGGCATTCGCGGCGGTCAGGTCGTCGGCGAAACCGATGCGCGCGCCGAGCTCCCCAAGGACCGCCCCATCTATCCAGAGGACATCACCAAGACCGTCTATTACGCCATGGGCATCCAGGACCTCGAAGCCAAAGACAAGCTCGGCCGTGCCTACAACCTCCTCGATGAAGGCAAGCCGCTCACCGAGCTCTTCGGCTGATTGCTTTTCTTTATGCATCGCGCCCTCCTCGCCGCCCTGACCCTGTCCATCGCACTTCACGCCGAGGACTGGCCCCAGTTCCGCGGAACCAACGGCACCGGAATCTCCTCCTCCAAAAGCCTCCCACAGGATTTCTCCGCCGATAAAAACATCGCATGGAAAGCCAAGATTGGCGACGGCATCGGCTCGCCCATCGTGAAGAACGGCCGCGTCTTCACCACCGCCATGCTGGCAGATCAAAAGCTCGGCCTCTTCAGCTTAGACGCCACCAGCGGCAAGCAGTTCTGGCGCAGTGAGTTCGATACCGGCACCCTCCCGCGCATCACACCGCCAAACAGCCACGCCTCCTCTACTCCCGCCACCGATGGCGAACGCGTCTATGTCTATTTCAGCACCATCGGCCTGCTCGCTTTCGACTTCGCCACCGGAAAAGAAGTCTGGCGTCACACCATGCCCCGTCCCGCCTACTTGATGGACTGGGGCGCCGCCTCCTCGCCCATCGTTTACAATGACACGGTCATCTTCTGCCAGGACGATGACCTCGCTCCCTTCGTCGTCGCCGTGGATGCAAAAACCGGCAAAGAAAAATGGAAGACGCTGCGCAAAGAAATGCTCGCCGGTTACGCACTGCCTGTCCTGTGTGAGGCCAATGGCCGCACCGACCTCGTCATCGCCGGGAGCGGCAAATTGAAAGGCTACGATCCCGCCACCGGCGCGGAACTCTGGACCTGCAACACCCTCCTCCGCACCATCATGACCTCGCCCGTCGTGCATGACGGTGTCATCTACGTCGCGGTCCAAAGTTACGGCGATTCCACCCGCACCTTGAAGCACGCCTTGCTCGAATGGCTGGACACCAACCAGGACAAAATCCTCTCCCGCGAGGAAACGCCCAAAGAATTCCACGAGCGCTTCGACACCTCCGACAAAAACAAAAACGGACTCATTGATCCCGACGAAATCGACACAGCCTTCCAGTCACCTAACAACATGGCCGCAGGCGGCAACATCGTCCAGGCCATCAAAGGCGGCGGCACCGGCGATGTCACCAAGACCCACGTCCTCTGGAACATCGATCCCAAGACCCCCTCAAACCTCTCTTCACCCCTCTTCTTCAACAACCGCATCTACGTCGTCAAAAGCGGTGGCATGTCCAGCTGCTACGACGCCAAAGACGGCAAAACCCTCTGGGATCGCAGCCGCCTCGGCAATTTCGGCGACTACTTCGCCTCTCCCATCGCTGCCGCTGGCAAAGTCTACATCGCCGCCAAGAACGGCTTCATCGTCGAACTCGAAGACGCGCCGCATCTCAAAGTTCTCGCCAAGCACGACATGGGCGAAGAAATCATCGCCACCCCCGCCATCGCTGACGGCCGCCTCTTCGTCCGCACCCGCGAAAGCCTTCTCTGCGTTTCATCCACTTCCTCCGCACCTGCTCTAGCCGGGGCAGGGAAGGGGACCGCCATGCCGGACAGAATCGAGATCATCAACGCGCAGCCTCCGCACGGCTCGCGTGTGTGGAATGGCTACACCGGCAACGCCATGGGTCAGGAGTCTTGGACCCAGCACGAACTCGAACAGCTTCTCAAGCGTCTTCAAACCTTGAAGTACACCGCCATCGCCATCCCCGCCAAAATCGCTCCATTCAAATCCATCCGCGTCGATGGCGACACCGCCGGCCGCAAAGCCTTCCACGGTGCCTCCACCTTTGAAAACCTCGACGTCGCCGCCATCACCACTCGCTTTCGTGAACACGCCATCACACTCGGTTTTGAAATCATTGCCGCAGAACCTGTGGCCGTTTCCGTCCTGCCAAAAAACGACTTCGCCAGCGAAAAGGCCCTGAGCGATTTCGTCACACCCATGTGCGGTGAAGGCGTGTCCGAACGCATGTGGCTCGGCTTCCAGGCCATCGACAAAGCCGCTCAGCTCATCGCCCAAAACGATCCAACTCTCGGCGTTCCCGCGCCGGACATGCTCCTGCGCCATCTGAATTCGAAGAAAAGCCTCCCCGAATGGCTCACCGAGGCTAAGGCATTCTACGCCACGGCCATGAACGAAATGTACCGCGCCAACACCCGCGCCCGCGAAGGCTCCCGCACCTTCACCCTCTACAACGCCAAGCGCCTCGAATTCACCTTCCACTTCATGAGCTGCGTCGAGTCCCTCTACAAATCCCACGATGCCACCACACGTGCCGAATCACTCGAAGCCGCCATGGACAGCATCTACAACGCCCTCAACTCCTGGTCCGACGTCGCCCGCGACTCCAGCGATCGCGGTGCCATCGCCCTGCTCAACGAATACGGTTATCGCCCGCTGGTAAAGGTCGTCAAAGGTCGCGAGTGACCTTTCATGTTCATTACCACAGGTTATAAACTTGTGAAGCAACTGGCATTGGAGGAATGACTTCAGCGGCGCGAGTACAGCGTCGTTATGAAACTCAATCTTCGCCTCTCCAACGAACGCGGCCATGCCAACCACGGCTGGCTCGACAGCTACCACACCTTCAGCTTTGCCGACTACTACGATCCGTCGCACATGGGCTTCCGCAGCCTCCGTGTCATCAATCAGGACGTCATCGCCGGCGGCGCAGGTTTCCCCACCCATCCGCATCGCGACATGGAAATCTTCAGCTACATCCTCTACGGCGCACTCGCGCACAAGGACAGCATGGGCACCGCCCGCACCCTCCTCCCCGGCCAGATCCAGCTCATGAGCGCCGGCAGCGGCGTCACCCACAGCGAGTTCAATCCCTCCAAGACTGAACCCGGCAGCCTCCTCCAAATCTGGATTCGTCCGCGTCAGAACGGCCTGAAACCCAGCTACACCGAATGGCATCCGAAGCCCGAGCACGAAACCGCCGAGAAGGTCCTCGTCATCTCCTCAGACGGCCGCGACGGCTCCGCCACCATCCATCAAGACGCCGACATCTACCGCGTGCGTCTTGAGGCAGGAAAATCCACCACCCACGAAGTCACCGCCGGTCGCGGCGCCTGGCTCCAGCTCATCAAAGGCACCCTCACCGCCAACGGCACAACCCTCCACCCCGGCGACGCCGTTAGTACCGACGACACCGGCACCCTCACCCTCACCGCCACCCAAGACACTGAAGCCCTCCTCTTCGACCTCGCATAACTCCCCCCTCCGAAAAACAACTGCAAACCATCGCAAACAACTGCCAACAACAGCAAACTCCCTATGAAACACATCCCCACCATCGCCCGCCTCCTCCTCGGCCTCATCTTCGTCGTCTTTGGCGCCAACATGTGGCTCGGCTTCATCCCCATTCCTCCGCCACCGACTGAAGCTGCCAAGAACTTCATGGTCGCCATCTACGGCAGCGGCTACCTCACCGTGGTGAAGGTCCTTGAAGTCACCGGCGGCCTCCTGCTCCTCAGCGGTCGCTTTACCAATCTGGCCCTCACCCTCCTCGGCCCAGTCGTGGTAAACATCGCCCTCTACCACTTCTTCCTCGTCAAAGGCGGCT
>CAILZI010000043.1 GCA_903838675.1 uncultured Verrucomicrobiota bacterium | reverse complement strand
GGAATGTTCAGCGCCGCAGGGAACGCGATGCCTTCGATCTGCGTCGCGTTGAAGACGGTGTATTCCCGAAGGAACAAACGCTTGCGCTGCGGCTCGTCGGATTCGTTGGCATGATCACGCTCATTTTGTGAAGGTGAAGATTCGCCCACCTTGATCACATGAGAGCCTCGCTCGCCTTTGCGAACATTGCCGCCCACCCGTGACAAGGCCCTGGCGCGAATCGCCGCTCAGTGAGGCCGTGCAATCGTCGTTCGCGCGTCAGCGCTCCGCCGCGATTTTTCGCGTGCTCCTACATACCATGTAAATAGGGGTGAAGAGAGGGGTTCGACCGTGTCGCCCAATATCTGTTTCCCGACATGATCCCGTAAAAGCGGCTTCAATGCTGGCTTTTGATCAGTCCGTGTCCTTGATGAACTTCGGTCGCCCGTAGTTGCTGAGTGGTGTCCTTGACGCTTCCGTGACAAACAAAAAGAGCTGCTTCGCAGCAGCCCTGTAAGGTCGGTGTCCTTGACGGATTGGATGTCGTGTGGTGTGGAGCAGTCTCGCTGTGATCACTTCGGACGTTTAGGACGGTAGTCCCTCGAATCAATGCCAGCGTCGTAGATACCACGATCCAGTTTGATCCAGTCGGTGCTGTTGATGCCACGCTTGTTGCGGCTCGCGGGACTGAACGGAAATGCTGACGCGATTTGAATCCAGCGGTCGGTCGTTTGCGCAATAGCACGAATCTCATCAGCCACTTCGGAGAGGTCTTGATCCTGGCTGAAGACGCACGCGACATCGTAGTCGCCCTGCCAAGCGAGGGAAATGACATCAAGTGCGAGCCGCACATCCACACCCTTCTCCTGACCGACGAGAATGCTGCTGGTGGTGCCGTCAGGGAGCTGAATGGTCTGATTCCGATAGCGCAGAGGACGGCTGAACACATGGACACCTTCACGGCCCATCTGGGCGAGTTTGGCTGACCAGAAGTGATTCCAGAAGGGATTGTCGGCTGCATCTGGGAAGCCGGTATAAAAACGCACCTGCTGCAACTGCCAGCCTTTGGCATGACAAACCGCTGCGGCGAGTTTCTTCACATCGTAATTCGGGAACGGATAACCAAAAGCCTCTTTGGCAGAGTGGAAGAGGTTCTGACCGTCGATAAAGATGACCGCACGTTTGATGGCTGGTTCTGATGACATCTGGGCAAAAATAACCCCGCCCGAGGCCTTGCGGCGGGTCGGGCGGGGAGCAAATAAATGTGTGCCTCGAAGGCTGAGATGAGTATGAGGTATCTGTCCTGGAATGTCAAGACCACCTGTGAACAAGTTCCGAATCACCTGGATTGAGGTCGATTATCGCAGCGAGTCGTCCTCCCTCACCTGCTGCTCCAGCTCCCGGAGCGCAGTGAGCATCGCTTCCCTCGCCTGCGGTTCGCGCCGTGTTTTCACGGTTGCGATGCAGGAGCCGTGCCGGTGTGTGAGCTGGATAATTGCGGAGGTTGGCTTCCTTATCGGCTTCGGATTGTCAGACCGATGACTGTCGATGCGGTGACGAATGCTGCGGGTGCTCTCCCCTGCTTTGGCGGCGACCACAAGTTCCTCTTGAAGCTGGGAATCGCCCACTTGGGCGATACGCTGGGCCATTTCGTAGCCGAACCCATCAATGGGATTGCGAAGCTCTTCCTGGACGCGAGCCGGAAGCTCCAGAATGCGTAGCATGCCGCTCATCCACTGCTCGCTCTTCCCTACCTGGCGGGCGAGTTCACGCTGGGT
>CAILZI010000042.1 GCA_903838675.1 uncultured Verrucomicrobiota bacterium | reverse complement strand
GGTCGATCTCTCGGATCTGACCTTTAAAGTACTCAAGCAGGCGCATACGCTTGCAACCGCCTTCAACAGCGAGGTGATCATCCTGCATGTGCTGGGAAAGACGCCCGTGGTCCTGGATGTGGGGATTGTCTCACCTGTGGTGATGCAGGATCCTTCAACTGAGGTGGTGCAGCAGCAGGTCGAGCAGCTTTTTGATATGCGTGATTCGCTGATCAAGTTTGGCGTGCGGGCAAGTGTGGAGCAGCTGGTGGACGCCAGCGTGGCCGGGGTGCTGGCGGAAACGAAGCGGCGGAAGGCGGATCTGATCATCCTCGGCTCCCACCACCACAGCACGTTCTATCACCTGCTGGTAGGCAGCGTCACGGCGGATGTTTTGAAAGGGGCGAGCTGCCCCGTGCTGGTGGTGCCGAGCGACGAGGCCGAGCACGGAAAGCCGTGAATGCCGGCGGGGTGGAGGGCTGACGAAGCCGTGGAAAAATTGTCAAGAATTTGCATCCTGACCCCCTTTTGAGGGGGGGCAGCGGGCGCGGAAACTGGGCGTGCCCGCTGCGGTGGGTTTCAGTTACGGCTGATGATCGAGGACCTGGAGGGATTTGGACTCGTCATTGAGCTTTCCAAGGCTGGAGGAAGTCGTGTTGGGGGCGATGACCATGCTTGCGCCTTTGAAGTCTCTCTCCTTGAAGAGCACGAGCCAGCAGCCGGGGCCGGTCTGGGCGCTGCCGATCTTCTTTTCCCAATTGCGGCCTTTCATGCCATGGAGGGTTGCGTAGGTGGAGGGGCCCATGAGCTGCACCACTTCGCCACGGAAGCCTGAGTGTTCATAGACGTTCACGTAGCAGTTGGAGTTGTAGTACGAGGGGGAGGTGTTGGGCTGATGATGTGAGCAGCTCGTGAGGGCTGCTCCGGTGAGCATGAGAAGGGCGGTGAGATAGGATTTCATTTCAGTGGGTGGGTTAGGTTTCTGTCACTAACCCAACGGCTTGGTTCACGGCATGGATGGGGCATAAGCCGCGATGGGTAATGGACCCTACTCTGAGGGGACGGCCTGCTTTTGGGCTTCATCTGCGGTGGCTGCCGCTTTCTTGCGTTTCGTGGTGGGCGTGAGATGACCTGCCTGCGGACGACGGCTGCTTGGGACAAGCAGCCCTACCTTGCGCCGGGGGATGCGTGAACCTAGCCGTACAAGTGGGGCGTGGGGCTCCTGAGATGGTGCCTCACAGCGCGACCGCACTCCAAAAGAGGCGGTTATTTGCCCTTGGGCGGGACGTAGGTCTGGCCATCGTAGCTGCCGCCGACCATGCCCTGCACGGTCTTGAGCTGGTCGCTCATGGAGTTGTTCAGAGCCGCGCCGCTGGTTTTGGAGGCATCCAGGGCACGGCTGGGAAGGGAGGTGGCTTCTTCCTCGGGGGCTGCGGGGGCAAGTTTGGGGGCGGGCGTGAGGGCATCCTTCACCAGCCAGACGCCGCCGCCGAGAGCCAGGAGGATGAGTACAAACGAGGTGCCGGTGGAAGAGGAATCGCTCACAATGCCTGTCTGAACGCCGGGACCGGGGCAAAGATTGCGGTTTCCAAGGTGAAAAAATGGCGTCAACTTCCTGCCCGGCCTAATTTTCACCAGTGTCTGCTCGTTCCAACCCTGAACTCTCGCATGCCCGACCCACACGTACAGGATGAAGCCGCCGTGCTGGTCAGGCGTGCGTTGGACCAGCATGAAAGCACCCTTATCGCCTACACAGCAAGCATCCTCGGTGGAGACATTGAGCGTGCGCGTGACGTCGTGCAGGACGCGATGCTGCGGCTCTACCTCTCCGAGCCGGAGAAGGTCCGAGACAACCTCAAATCCTGGCTCTTCACCGTCTGCCGCAACCGTGCCTTTGACATCCTGCGCAAGGAGCAGCGGCTTGATCTGGGCAACGATGAGGTCATCGACGCCGCGACGGATCACGAACCTGATCCTTCCCAAAGCGCGGGCATGCATGAGCTCTATGAGCACATCTGGAGTTGCGTGGACCGACTGCGGCCGAACCAGCGCGAGGTCGTGCGGCTCAAGTTTCAGCATGACTGCTCGTATCAGGAAATCGCCGACATCACCGGGCTCAGCGTCGGCAACGTCGGCTTCATCATGCATCACGCCATCAAGAAACTCCGCGAACTGATGAGCACGGACATCAGCGAGGAATACACCCCCACCCATTCATGAATCCCCAGGACAATCCCCACTTCACGGCCTACGCACTCGGAGAACTGAGCGCCGAGGAGGCGCGTGATCTTCACGAGGTGCTGGCCACCACGCCTTCTGCGGCTCACGAGCTGGAGCAGATCGAGGCGGTGACCGATGCCTTGCGGCAGGGCGCGCCGATACCGCTTTCACGCCTGACGCACGAGCAGCGCCATGCGGTGCTGCACCCGGCGAATCTGCCGCGGCGCATTCAGCCAATGATGCCGCGCAAGCCTCTGCAGCGTTCGCGTGAAGTCTTCTGGCCGGTGATGGGCGTTTTGGTCAAGGCGGCCGCCGTGATCACACTGAGCGGTGCGGCGTTCCTCGCAGGGTGGATGTACGGTCCAGAGGTGAAATCTGCGGCGCAGATGTCGAATTTGCCCAAGGCCGATCCGCCTGCTGAGAAAAGCATCAAGCCAGAGCCTGCACCTGTTAAAGCGGCCCCTGCGCCGATGGTGGCTGCGAAGGCTGAACCCAAGGCTGTGCCTGCACCTGCGGTGGAAAAAGCGGTGGCCAATGTCAAACCCGCACCTGCCCCTGCCCCCGTCCCCGTGGTGAAGGAAGTGGTGGTGGCGCAGTTGAAGGAAATGCCCGCAGCGCCTGCGGTGACTCCCAGCCTGGGGTTCACCCTCCCGGCCGGACACGGTTCGTTTGTCAGCACGACGAAACAGGCGGTCGATCAGTTCAGCCTGCATCCTGGGGAGATCAAGCCGCTGCCGCCCAAAGCCAAGGGGCCGGCACTGGCCTCACCCCAGATGACGCCAAGCAAACCCGAGCCCAAGGCGGAGCGTGCCTCGGCTTTGTACATTCACTCCTGGAAGGCTGAAGTGGCGGCGTGCCCGTGGAATGCAGCGAATCGTCTGCTGCGCCTTGTGATTCAACTGCCGGCAGATCAGGCGGCGGTGCTGGGTGCGGACTCCAGCTTTCCGCTGCAGGTGACCTTTGATCAGGCAAACGTGAAGCAGTACCGCATGCTGTGTGAGCGGCATCTGGCGGCCACGGAGCTTCGCAGCGCGGGCACGCATGTGCTGTGGTATGAATTCCAGCCGAATGGCAGCGGCGAGATCCCCCGGGACAGCAGCCGTCTGGTGGCCACGGTGATGCTGCCCAATGCGCACTTCACCTCGCAGGCGGTGGGCCCGTTTGACAGCAGCAAGCTGCAGATCATCGACCGTGGTTACTCGTTGCAAAATGCGCGCGAGGATTTTGTGTTTGAAACGTCCGTGGTGGGCTTTGGCCTGCTGCTGCGTGGTGCGGAGCATCTGGGCGCGCTGAATCATGACCTGGTGCTCAGCCTGGCCAACCAGTCCAAAGGGGCGGACAGCAATGGCGAGCGTGCGCGCTTCATCCGGCTGGTGCAGGATGCGCGGCTGGCGGCGGGGCTGTAGGGCTTTGCGGTGCGGCTGCGTGGCTGGTGCTTTTGAGTGGTTTGTGGTATGCGTGTGCGGAGGGGCTGCGGGGCTTCCGGAGAATAGGTCGGATAGGTCCTATAGGGGGATGCTGTGGCGCGGGTGCGGAGGGCCTGTTGAGAGCGCAGCAGATCAGGCGCAATTCATGATTTTGCCGCTGAAGCTCGTGCCCGGTGGGGCGAAGAGCTTGTGACCGAAGGCAAGGTAGCGCTCACGCAGATGGTCGCGGTGCTCATGGATCACCTGCACCCAGGGGCTGCGGCGCATGGCGAATGCGGGCTCTGTGGCGAGATTGGCGAGGTCTTGATCGCGGCCGAGAATCTGGCCGAGACGTCTGGCGCGTCTGATGCGACGCTGGGCGCCGCGCAAATGCGAGAGGGCGAGGGTTTGGAAGTAGAGGTCCTTCACGCGGTGGCGCCAGCGGTGGAGGGTGCGCTTGTCGGTGGTTTCACAGGCCTGCTTCATGAGCTGGCGGCCTTTGCGGTAGCAGCGGGCGTGCTGCGCAAGGATCTGCTCTTCGGAAAGCAATTGAATGCAGGTGCTGTCGATGAGCTGCCCGACGGCATAAAGCTGATGATGCAGCTCGGAAATGGGCGGGGCTTTGAGCACCTGGCCCATGAGCTGCGGGCGGTGCTTGGGTGCCAGGTGAAAGCGGCGTGTGAGTTTGTCAATGAGCCTGCTCTGCACGACGTATTCACGATTGCCTGCGCAGGCGTTTTTCACGGCGCGCAGGAGCTGACGCATGGCCTGCAGGGTGTGCTTCTCGATGCCCACATTCGCCAGCCGCAGCAGGGCCATCATCTTCTTCACGCGTAAACGAAGCTGGTGCGTGGCGCTCTCTTCATGAGTGGAGATTCTCCTCACATCATCTTGCGCACGTTCGCAGAGCTGATGCAACAAACGCTTCAACTTCCGGCCTGGCAGGCCCTCGGAGTCACGGCTTTGTTTCATGAGATAGCATTCAGCCGAGAATTGAGCAGGACGGCAAGAAAGAGTTTTTCACATTCGTGCACCAATGCTGGCAACAACTCCGCCTAAACGGGTGAATTGTCTGAATGAATCCAGTCAGTCGAACTGCTGGGATTGTCGTCACATTGGATTTCGGCCTTTTTTCTGGTCTTTGGGGCGGAGTTGCTGAAAACTTTCGTTGATTCGCGTGCCTCCGATGCCAGCGTGCATTCGTAACGATTTTCTAACCTAAACATCCCCCACCATGGCCAGCGACTTAGTCCTCACCCTCACCGAAGCAAATTTTGAATCTGAAGTCACCTCCTCCACCGTGCCGGTGATCGTGGATTTCTGGGCTGAATGGTGCGGGCCCTGCCGCATGCTGGGACCGATCCTTGAGGATCTGGCCAAGGAGCAGGGGGACAAGGCGAAGATCGGCAAAGTGAATGTGGATGAGTCGCCTCACCTGGCCACGCAGTTCAGCGTGCGCTCCATTCCGATGCTGGTGTTTTTCAAGGACGGCAAGGCGGTGGAAACCGTCGTGGGTGTGCAGTCTAAAGACGCACTGACCAAGCGCCTTGCGGCGCTGGCCTGAGTGATGCTAACCTGAGTACTTTTTTTGCAGCTGCTGGATGACTCCGGCGGCTGTTTTTTTTTTGCTCATGCCAGGGCATAAAAAAGGAGGCGTGGATTTAACCCACGCCCCCTGATGATTGAGTTGAATCAGACTACTCGTCGCCGAAGGAGATGCCGATGGCGCGGGAGGCGCGGACGATTTCGCTGTCCTTGCTCACGAGGCGGAGCTGATGAACGGCTTCTTCGATGGGCACGTCGCCCACCTGATACTGCTGGTAGCTGACCATGCGGCCGAAGCTGCCCTGGGAGATGAGTTCGACGGCCTTGGCGCCGAAGCGCACGCCGAGGATGCGATCGAGCGCCGTGGGGGCGCCACCGCGCTGGAGATGGCCGAGGGTGCAGGCACGGGTTTCTTTGCCAGTGTCTTTCTCGATGTGCTTGGCCACGTAGTCGCCGATGCCGCCGAGGCGGTCTTCGCCTTTGGAGCCGACCTTTTCCTTGGTGAGAAGTTCGCCGGATTCAATGCGTGCGCCTTCAGCCACGACGACGAGGGTGCTGTGATGGCCTGCGGCGTCGCGTTTGCGGATGGCCTTGGCGACGTGCTCGAAGTTGAATGGAATCTCTGGGAGGAGGATGACATCCGCACCGCCGGCCATGCCGCCGTAGAGGGCGATCCAGCCTGCGTGGCGGCCCATGACTTCCAGCACGATGACGCGCTTGTGGCTTTCTGCCGTGGTGTGCAGGCGATCCAGAGCATCGACGACGGTGGCGACGGCGGAATCAAAACCGAAGGAGGTGGCGGTGGCCTGGATGTCGTTGTCGATGGTCTTGGGGACGCCGATGACGTTGATGCCCATCTGGTACAACTGCAGGCCGGTGGTGAGGCTGCCGTCTCCACCCACGACAATGAGTGCGCCCACTTCGAGGTGGCGGAGGGTGTTCTTGGCTTTTTCGACGATTTCGACCGGCACCTGGGCCACATTGCCTTCGCCGACTTTGGCGACGAAGTGGCCCTTGTTGGTGGTGCCGAGGATGGTGCCGCCCAGCTTCATGATGCCGATGGTCTTTTCAGAGTCGAGCATCATGTAGTCGCCCGGAGGCAGCAGGCCTTCAAAGCCATCGCGGAAGCCAACGACCTCCCAGCCGAGGGTGTGGGCTGCGCCAACGACGCCATGAATGACCGCATTGAGTCCGGGGCAATCCCCGCCGCTGTTTAGAATTCCGATTCGCATGATGTTATGATTGGGAAAGAGGTTTGTAGGAAACGAGACGGCATGAAGGCCGTGGAAATTCAGAATTGATCAAGCATCTGGCGCTTGTCGGTGATGGGGCGGCCTGCTGCGAGCCAGCGGTCATAGGCGGCCCAGCCTTGATGAAGCAGAGTTCGTGCCTCGCCAAAGGGACTGCCGGAACCGAGCACGACGACGACCATGCGGTGGCGGAAGATGAGGCTCGAATTGTCCGCCTGCACCTGGACGGTGGAGGGCTTTTCGGCGGAGAGGACGACGCAGCCGGCGGAACGTGCGGTGCTGCTGGTTTTAACACCGTCGATGTGGTCCACACCAAGCAGTTGATTGGTGTTGGACAGCGTCATGGGGATCTGCTGACCGCCGCGATAGATGGTGATGCTGCGGCTGGGTTGATTGGTGTAAAAACGCAGCGCGGGACGAGAGACCGCATAGATGGCGAGGCGTGCGATGTCTGCCGCCGTGGAGTAGGGCAGGGGGCGGGAGTTTTTCAGGCCGTGGGGATTGGTGAAGCGGGTGGCGCGTGCGCCTTCGCGTTTGGCGAGCTGGTTCATCTGCCTGACGAACTCCTCCATGGGGTGTCCCGCGCGGCCCAGCCGTGCGAGGTGATCCTTGCCGACGAAGTCGCCCAGTGTGATGGCGGCAATGTTGTCGCTGCTCATCATGGTGGCGTAAAGGAGATCACGCAGGGTGGCCTGGTCTCCGGGCTGAAGGCCGAGGCTGCCCGCGTCTGAGATCTGGAAGGCGTAGGAGGGGACGGTGGCGAGCACGCCAACGCCGACCTTGGAGGCCTCCGCCCAGTCGAGCGTGACCATGGCGGTGGCGATTTTGGCCAGGCCGCCGACGGGGCGTTTTGACAGCGCATCTGCGGCGACGTGTACTTTTTTATTGAAGGCATCTACGACCAACACAGCTGACTGCGCCTGAAGGGCAGAGCCGCCGAGGATGAACGTGAAACAGATGCCAAGGAACAATGTGCGGGAGCTTAACCACGCCATGCTGGGGGAAAACATAGACACCGGATGTTTAGCTGTCTGAAGCATTATCGCAACCGTGGATTTCCCCCGATGATTTTCTAATTTGACGCTGGCGCGGTCGAATTCATGCTCCGCCTCTCCATGGCAACATTCCAGCAGCAGGCGCTCGCGCTCATCCAATCCTATTACACCACCTTCAATTCAGGCGACCGGGAGGCCTTCCTGGCCTTGCTGACGGAGGATGTGGTGCATGACATCAACCAAGGGGGCGCTGAAACCGGCCGCGCGGCCTTTCACGCGTTTCTAGTGCGCATGGACCGCTGCTACCGTGAGCAGGTGTGTGATCTCGTGGTCTTCGCCGCTGAAGATGGCACGCGCGGTGCGGCGGAGTTTTTTATTGAAGGGGAGTATCTGTCCACGGATGAGGGGCTGCCCCCTGCAGCCGGCCAGCGCTACCGGCTGCGCGTGGGTGCCTTCTTTGATCTGCAGGATGGGAAGGTGCGGCGTGTGACGAACTACTACAACCTGGAGGAATGGCTGCGGCAGGTGGGGGCTTGAAGGTACGACGGGCAGGAGTGCCCATCGTACTTCAGAGGCTCACAGACACATCTGGTTACTTGTCGAAGAAGGAGGATTCTTCGCGGTCGCCGACTTTGAGGTAGCGGTAGTACACCTCAAGTTGAAGCGTGCAGAGGCACTGGCGGTAGATGGGATCTGCAGCATCGCCTGCGGGCCAGTTTGGACGACCGGCCTTGAAGGAGCCATCAGCCGTCTGGGCACTGAGGACCTGCGGGAGGAACTGCTGGTTGTAGAACTTCCAGTCTTCGCCGCCCTGCTGGAAGAACGTCTGGGTGTAGTAGTACCAGCAGTAGAGGTTGCAGTTTTTGTTCCAGTCGAGGGGCTCGGCGGTGATGAAGTCACGCAGGAATTTGATGCCCTTCTTAATTGCGGCGGTCTTGCCTTTGGCCATGGTCTGCAGGCCGAGGATGCCGACGCCGGAGAGGCTCCACTGGTTGTAATGGGCGTCACGATTCGGGCCGCCGAAGCCGCCATCTTTCGTCTGGGTGGTTTCAAGGTAGTCCGTCATCTTGCCGATGGAGCTGTGCAGACCGTCGATTTTCAGACCGGTGTTCTTGGCGGCCTTGAGCGCCTGGAACTGCCAGCCCACCACGGAAAGGTCGGAGCCGCCTTCCTTGTTGTAAACGATCTGGTCCTTGCCGCCATAGGCCCAGGCACCTTTGGCGGTCTGATTTTCGATGATGACTTTCACGCCTTTTTCGAAGGCTTCACGCATGCCGGGGAGGGACTTGCTGCCGAGACGGGCCAGCGTGTACATTTCGCCCAGGGCATAGGTGGCGATGCCGTGCTCATAGGTGCCGG
>CAILZI010000041.1 GCA_903838675.1 uncultured Verrucomicrobiota bacterium | reverse complement strand
TTGAAGATCGTGGAAACGGTAGTGAGGTAGTTGAGCGCGGTTCTCGGCTTGAGCCTCGGCACATTCGGCTTGGAATCTGCCGCCTTCACAGCCTGCGCCAGCGTTTTGCCCTTGTATCGCTGCGTGGCGTTCACTGGAATTTCTCGCAGGAAGTCCCGCACCTTCTCCACGTCTTCTCTGGTGATGCTTTCGAGAGGTCTTTTTTCGCCAATCGTCTCCTTGAGAATCCGAATCGGGATTTGGTAGGCTCGCTTCGTAGCCTCGGAGCGTTTCTGTTTTGACAGATCGTCCTCAAACCGTTTCAACATTTCGCCCAACGCCATTGATTCAGCTTTGGCGGGTGCTTGCGCCTCCTGCTTTACCATCCTCCAAACACGGCTGTCTTTCTCTGTGGGAACATCCCCCGCCAGCCGCTCCATATTTCGATGGATGTTTTCCAGCCTGCCCCTCCGAATGAGCGCAGCAAGCTTGGCAAAGAGCGGGTCTTTAGGCTCAACGACGAAATCATGCTCTTTGAGGATGCGCCTCAATTCCGCCGTTCCATCTCCATCGTCTGGCCCATCTTCCCCACGATAGGAACCGCTGTAAATCGCCTCCTCCAACCTCAAATCAGCTAAAACACCCTCCTTTTCAGGTGTGGTGAGCGTTCTCGATTCGCGGTCATACCAGTCTTCCGCCTTCCTTTCAACGTCCAGAAACCAGCGTGTCACAATCTGCCTCGCCTGTGCTTCGCTCATGGATGAAAGCCGCTTCCCTTCTTGTGCACCACGGTTCACAACATCCCGCGCATCATCAAAAAGCGCGTCAAAACGGGCGGATTCGAGTTTCACAAGCCGCACAGCCTCCCGGTAATCGGAGGTCTTGAGGGCTTTCTTTAGTTCCTTCCGTTTCATTACGCCTTGAAGGTGTATCGGCACCTTCGCACGGATGTAATAACGGCTGCCTCTGCGGTGGAGTCTGGTGTGTCCCGGCACTTTTTGCAATTCTTCTGGTGTAACATGGTGGTGTCCCATTCTCAGAATGCAGGCGGAGCGGTTTTTACAATCCTTTGACTCTCAAGGGCTGGCGTTTGAAATGGCGGTGAGGGAGGGATTCGAACCCTCGGTAGCTGTTAAGGCTACGCATCTTTAGCAAAGATGTGCTTTCGACCACTCAGCCACCTCACCAATAATTGTCTCTGTCCCGCAGGTGGTCAGCCAGCGGAGCGCTTATTTAGCGTGCAGCGTGGTGGATCGTCAAACGAAATGTCACGCTCAGACTCAACTCAGCCGATTAAATCAGGCCGGTTCGCCCGCGTGCGCTCCAGCGCCTGCTGCTCCCGCCAGGCAGCGATCTTCGCATGATTCCCGCTCAGCAGCATGTCCGGCACCTTCAGGCCACGATACTCCGCCGGCTTGGTGTATTGCGGTGCCTCCAGCAATCCGCTGGCGCCAAAGCTCTCCTCCACCGCGCTCATCTCGTCTCCCAGCACGCCGGGCAGCAGCCGCACAATAGCATCCATCACCACCACGGCGGCGATCGCTCCGTTCGTCAGCACGTAATCCCCCAGGCTGATCTCCTCATCCACCCAATGCTCAATGATGCGGTGGTCGATCCCCTCATAATGGCCAGAAAGGAAGATCAAATGCGGCTCAGCGGAGAGCCGCCGCGCCGTGGCCTGATCAAACCGTTTCCCCGCCGGCGAGAGGTAAATGATGCGCGCCTCCGGCGTGTCGAGGCGGTCCAGAGATTCAAACATCGGCTCCGGGCGGATCACCATCCCCTGCCCCCCGCCGTACGGGGTGTCATCCACATGGCGGTGTTTGCCGATCCCCTGCTCACGCAGGTCATGCACCCGCAGATCCAGGATCCCTTTCTCCTGCGCACGGCCCATCATGCTCAGGCCCATGGGCACCGAGACCAGTTCGGGAAACAGCGTCACCACATCGATTCGCATTCCAGCGCTATGCCCCAGCCCGGCGGGCACGGCAAGTACGGCATTCTCACCTTCAGCGGGAATGCGCCTTGACGCTTCGGGTCGCACTCCTACTATCGCGGACCCCCATTTTTTCTCCATGAACATCCACGAGTATCAAGCCAAGCAACTGTTCGACAAATTCGGCGTCGCCAGCCCCAAAGGAATCGTCGCCAGCACGGCGGCAGAAGCGGGAGCCGCCGCACGCGAAATCGGAGAAGCCGGACTCGTGGTCAAAGCCCAGGTTCATGCCGGTGGTCGTGGCAAAGGCACCTTCAAAAACGGTTTCAAAGGCGGTGTCCATCTCGTGAACACCCCGGAAGAGGCTTCTGACATTGCAGGCAAAATGCTCGGCCAGACCCTCGTCACGCATCAGACCGGCCCGGAAGGCAAGCTCGTGAGCAAGGTGCTCATCGCCAAGGCCGTCAACATCACGAAGGAATACTACTTCGCCATCCTGTTTGACCGCGTCTCCAGCAGCCACGCCATCATCGCCTCCACCGAAGGCGGCATGAACATCGAAGAAGTCGCTGAGAAGACTCCCGAGAAGATCACCAAGGAATTCGTCAATCCCGCCCTGGGCCTCCAGCCCTTCCAGTGCCGCAAGGTCGCTGCCTCCCTCGGACTCACCGGAGCTCTCGCAAGCCAGGCCGTGAAGCTCTTCACCGCCCTTTGGAATCTCTACATCAAGAGCGACTGCTCCCTCGTGGAAATCAATCCTCTCGCCATCACCGACGATGGCAAGGTCGTGGCTCTCGATGCCAAGTTCAACTTCGACGACAACGCCCTCTACCGCCAGAAGGACGTCGTCGCCATGCGTGACACCACGGAAGAAGATCCGCGTGAAGTCGCTGCCAGCGAATTCGGCCTCAACTACATCGGCCTCGACGGCAACATCGCCTGCCTCGTCAACGGCGCCGGCCTTGCCATGTCCACCATGGACATCATCAAATTCCATGGAGGCGAGCCTGCCAACTTCCTCGACGTCGGCGGTGGCGCCACCAAGGAGCAGGTCACTGCAGCCTTCAAAATCATTCTTGGCGACCCCAATGTGAAGGGCATCCTCGTCAACATCTTCGGCGGCATCATG
>CAILZI010000040.1 GCA_903838675.1 uncultured Verrucomicrobiota bacterium | reverse complement strand
GGGATGGCTGTGAACTGGGAACTGAAAATTGCAAAATGACCGGATGCGTGCGGCGGAACACTTTGCAGCCGCTGCTGGTAGGTGTTGCGTGCGGCGATGGCTTGGGTTTGCTTGCCGGTCATGATGGCGAAAACCCAGGGGAGCATTCGCCAAGGCTTCCTCCTTCGTTCTGCGAGTTTCGTAGGACAGGCGGCGGCCCTGCCGCTGTATTACTAAGCCCCGTCGGGGCTGAAGAGGATTCATGAAGGAGGGCTGCCAACGGATGACAACCCGTATGAACCGAGTAAGATTCCTGCCTGGTAATATTTTTTCTTGGAAAGAACGAAAACCATCGAGCTCGGTTGTCGTTTCGTGAAGGCCTACGCCGTTGAAGTCCAGTCAGCGAATTGAATGCGGCGCTGTTTTTGCCAGAGACCAACCAATCAACCATCCTGCTTTTACCCACCATGCGCATTGTCATCACTTGCATAGCACTTGTATTCACCTCATCGCTTTGTGCGAATGATGCGACCATCGTCGCTGCTTTAAAAGGCAAGGGGGCGGAGATCACGGAGACGAAAGGGGTGGTGACGGGGGTGTCGTTTCGGGACTGCAGCAAGTTCAGCGAGGAGGATTTTGGCAAGGTGCGCGAGCTTTCGCAGGTGAAGCAGGTGAGTCTTGGCGCGGGCTGCAATGACAAGACACTCATCGCGCTGGGGGCGCTGCCGGAGTTGGAGAATCTTTCGACCAATGGGCTGGATGCGACGGATGAGGGCATCCGCGTGCTGACTGCATGCAAGAAGCTGAAGGTCTTTGCGATGTTTCATCCTAGCAAGAACTTCACGGGCACGGGCTTTGCGGCGCTGGCGGAAATGCCGGCGCTGGAGTCGCTCACGGTGGGTGGCTCAAGCCAGTTTGCGGATGCGGGGATGGCGGCCGTGGCCACGATCAAGGGGCTGAAGGGATTTCGCACGTGGCATACAGGGGTGACGATTGAAGGGGTGAAGCAGCTCGCGGCTTTGAAGAACCTGACGAGCCTCACGCTAGGGCAGCGGCTGAGCTACACGCCGCCCACGACTCTGGCGGATGACTGCCTGCCGGTGCTGGCGGGGCTGACATCGCTTGAATCGCTCAGCCTGACTGAAGCGCGGCTCTCGCTGGAGGCGGTGGTGCAGTTGAAGAAGCTGCCGAAGCTCAAGCGGCTGAGTCTTGATGGCATCGAGATGGCGGAGAGCGACCTGGCTGCGCTGAAGCAGCAGCTTGCGAAAACGGATGTGCGCTGGACGGCGCCGAAGGATGCTGAGAAAAAGCGCATTGAGGCGCTGTTCAGTGCGGGCAAAAAATGAGGTGTGCAGAAGAAAGGTTCTGCCGGTATTGAATTTCCGCACGGGTGCGTGGCCGCAATGAGTCGCGGTGGATACGGGTGATACGGCGCACCTGCACGATGTGATGTGGATTGGCGAAGCGGGATGTTTGCGGCTACAGGGCTGGAATGAAGTTTTTTGGTCCTAATGATGAACACACGATGAAATCGATCACCGCATTTCTATTTGCAGCGTGGGTGTGCTTGCCGGGTGCATGGGCAGAGGAGATCACCTTTAACACCCTTCAACGTGCCGGTGGAGCTCCGCTGACCGGCCAATGGGAAAGCCGAGATGTGTGGGCGCCGGACCGCATCACGAACGTCACGAAACCAAGCTACCCGGGACTTGCTGCGGTCTATCGCTACGTTGTCAAACCTGGTGACAAGGTGGGTGGCTGGACGGGCGAACGTGCGGAGTTCTCCGGGATGCGCACGGCCAAGGGGGTGCTGTGGGAACAGGTGGACTCCGGGACGCAGTACTATGCTTTCTCGGTGTACATCCCGGCGGGATGGAAGGCTCCCGAAGTGGACCCTGCCGCTGAAGTGGCCTGGGGCGCGGTGCTGCAGTTGCACGGGCCTGTGGGTTTTCTGAATTCCCCGCCGGTGTCGCTGGATCTGCTGGATCATTACACGGTGTCGGTGCGTGGAGGCAATGCGGACGTGCTGGGCAGCTGGCATGGCAAAGCCTATGAACTGAATGACGGCGGTGCGATAAGGGCCGACCAGTGGGAAGATTTTGTCTTCATGATCAAATACACGCGTGATGACACAGGGGAAGTGCGGCTGTGGCGGCGCACGGATGGAGTTTTGAAAAAGGTGTTTGAGCTGGCCGGTGTGCCGACGCTGGTGTTTAAGCCGACCCTTGAAGCGAAGCTGCCCAATGCGATGCAGAAGCGGCTGGCCGGAGTGCATTACTGGAAGCAAGGCTTTTACCGGTCCACCAGCCCGCACGTCACCACGACCTTGTATCAAACGGGGCTGGTGCGTGCTGCAACCTTTGAGGCCGCGACGAGCGCCGCTTTTGGCAGGCCTTGATTGCGGGCAGCAACACGGATGTAGCAGACGGAAGCTGGGGAAAAGATGAAACAAATGCGCCTGAGTTTCCGATGGAGATGGTGATTCAAATGATGCCGAAAACAACCGTCATGAAAAACACCCTCTCATTCATCGCAACGCTGCTGCTTTCGCCACTGGCTGCCTTGCACGCGGCTGATCCGATCACGATTGCGGTGGATTCGCCAGCGGTGGTTTTTTCTCCGGGGAACTGGACGGGAGATGCGGGGCGCGCGGGGAAGGTTTTCCGGCAGGCGTGGAATGCGGGGGCCTACATGCGGGTGGTGTGGGAGACGAAGAATGACAAGCCGATGGCTAAGCTGCTGCTGGATACTTCGACCTTTCCGCCGGACTTTAAGGGGCCGCAGATCGCGTACTGCATCGACGGCGTGTGGAAGTCGAAGATTCCGTGCGCGAATGAAATTGTCATTGAAGAGCTCCAGGGCGCGGGGAAGCATGAGCTGTGCGTGGTGCTGCAGCAGTCGCAGCAGAAGGAGCGCTGGGGCAGTGAAGGGAGAAGCGGGCTGAATGTGCTGCGTGTGACGGGTGTGCAGGTGGATGCGGAGAGCAGCCTTGTGCCCAGAGCACCGGCTGGCAAATGGGCGATGATCATTGGCGACAGCATCACGGAGGGCATCGGTGCCACGGAGCTTTCGGTGTATTCTCAGTTGGTGGGGCAGGCCCTGCAAACGCAGGGGTATGAGTACTGCATCAATGCCTGCGGCTGGAGCGGCTGGATCAATCGCGGTGACAATCCGCCTGGGGATGTACCGGGGTATTACGTGATCACGAATTCCAGCAACGGCGAAGGTGGCCAGTATGATGATGCGGTGAGCCGGTGGAACAAGATCGACGGGAACAAGCATTCATTGCTCGATGCCGAGGGGCACATTAGCGCGGATGGCAAGACCGGGAAGGAGCCTGCGCTCATCCTGATCAATTACGGGACCAACGATGCGCTGCACAAGTCCAACCCGAGCGATACGCAGGCCAGCATCATTCAATGCCTGGCGGCTCTGCGCCGCAGCGCGCCGGAGGCGCAGATCATTCTCATCATTCCGTTTGGGCAGTACTATGCGAAGGAATTGAAGCAGGCGGTGGCCGCGCATCAGCAGACGCATCCGGCGGAGAAGAAGCTCGCCATCATTGATCTGGGGCCGGATGTGGCCCGGGCGCTGGCGGTGAAAAATGGGGTGCTGGGTGGGCTGCATCCGAATGACCGTGGGCATGCGGTGTTTGCAGCGAAAATCATTCCGCAGGTGATGGCGATTTTGGGTGGGGGGAGGTGAGGGGGGGATGCGACATTGGTTGTCTTTTTTGTGACCTCGCTGCTCTTTGCACTAGGGATTAGTGCCGTACCATTACTCATGAGTGAGCAAACTACGGCAAGGTTGGGCTGGATGAAACTGCCACTTTGGCTGCTGGCGTCGCCGTTTATCTATGTCCTCAGCTCAGGTCCGGTTATAGCATTGTATGAGAATCACTGGCTTCCCGAATTCACCGGCGACTGGATACAATCGGTGTATGGGCCCCTTGGTCTGCTTGCCGAACATCCTGTACTCGAAAAGCCATTGGTCGGATACTGGCGCTGGTGGACTGGCCACCTTCGATAGTGACGGAGGCCAGAGGCATATCAATGACTGCCATACAGCACCCAAATTCGGTGGCCGAAAACACGATGCATGATCGCCTGGCTCATCAATCAATAAGTCCCGTGGATTCCGGTTTAATCCCCTGAAGCAATCTTGCCAGCGATGCTCTGCAATTATCGTGTTCACCTTCGGCAGACCAAGAGAGCAGCATGTAATCAGCAAATCCAATCAGTCTGCCTGACTCCGTGAGTAACAATTCGATATTGCCATTCGAACATTCCCCAACCGGAGCAATTTCTTCGCCGAGGTGATTAACCGTGGTTTCATACTGTCCGTATTTGCGACCCACACGGACTGTTTCAGGAATGCAAAACCTGGTGTTCACCATCTCCCCTGTAAAGGGATGCGGGTAGTCGATTTCTCTGCCGCCGTACTCGTTGCAGAACTCCTCTAGATGGCTGGTCCAGCGGAAACCATTTTCTAAATACATTTGCTTCGACTGGTTCATTTTTATGAATCTCGTTCATCACCACAATCAAGATGCCAATAATTTGGCAGAAACAATCTGGCTCAATACGCAGGCTGCTCGTGATTGCAAACGACTGAGGGATGAGGGTGTGAGGGTGGTAGGAGTATGCTGCGTTCGCAAGCGGTGCTTGAAGTGGGCAGGGAGGTCATTCAGAGAGCGCACTGTCCTAAATTTGCAACGGAGGTCTATGCAGACGCTGCTGGTAGGCTTGGGGTGTGGCGGAGTTTTGGGTTTGCTTCCCGGGCGTGATGGCGGGGGGCCAGGGAAGCGCTCGCCGAGGCTCGGCATCCCTTCGCTATGTTACGCAACACCGTTGGTGTTGGAGCAGGCGGAGATGGCGGGTGCTTTTGAGTGACATGTGGTGTGCGTGAAGTTGACCAGCTTGCGAAGGGCGGCTGCTTGGGACAAGCAGCCCTACCTTGCGATGGGTTTTTGAATGGCTGAAGTGATTTTGACGCTCGTGGTGAGGCGAGCTGGCTCCAATGCGCCGCGTGAGGTGTGGAGGTGTTGGACGTTTCATTGGGGCAGTGAAGCCGAACCGGCCTGCGGAAAGCGGTAGCTGCGTTCGTGCCTCACTGCGCGACCGCGCTCCAAATGGCTTGCTGCTGCGACGAAGCTTGTGATGGGTTTTTGGAGGGTGAAGTGATTTTGACGCTCGTGGTGAGGCGAGCTGGCTCCAATGTGCCGCGTGAGGTGTGGAGGTGTTGGACGTTTCATTGGGGCAGTGAAGCCGAATCGGCCTGCGGACAGCGGTAGCTGCGTTCGTGCCTCACTTCGCGACCACACTCCAAATGGGCGTGGTGCCACACGACTCGGCGCAGTCCGCACACTCCGCGTGCGGGTTCGGATGACTGGAGACGTGCGCGCCGCACACGGAGTGTGCGGACCACTCCACGTTGCTGCCATCGAGCCACTCTTGGCGTTCGAACGTCTCCTCGCCAAGAGTGAAGCCCAGGCCTCCCCAAACCATCTCCTGTAGGAACTCAGTATCTCCCCACGTAAATTGATTTGAACCTACGGGGCTCCTGCGGCAGGTGCGGCGGCTTGCTCCGTGAATGTGAATTTGTTTTGATGCCAACCATGAAATATCCAGCCAACCGTGTTCTGCCTTGTTTGAGATTGAAGTCGTCCCTGCTGGCGTTCGCGCTTGCGTGCGTTGCCCAGGTGGATGTGGCCTGGGGGGCGAAGGATCCGACGGATGTGACGGCGGTGGTGGCTGGGGCGGTGAAGGGGGATAAGCTTTCGATCAAGGCGGGCAATGATCTGTTTGGCGATACGGCGGCTGGGGTGCCGAAGAAATTTCATATCGAATACACGCTGGGTGGCGAGAAGCTGACGCGGGATGTGGGGGAGAATGCGAAGCTGGAGATCGTGGCACCGGCGGGGAAGAAGCTCATCATCACCAAGGCGGTGTATGGGCCTGCGGATGGATCGAAGCCGAAGACGGTGGCGGCGGTGACGGAAAATCCTGCGGAGGTGCTGGACACGCTGCCGGGATTCAAGGTGGAGCTGGTGCGCAAGGCGGATGCGGCGACGGAGGGCTCGTGGATCTCGATCGCGAAAGACCCGAAGGGCCGACTGCTGCTGGGGGCGGAACGGAAAGAGCCGATCTCGAGACTGACGCTGAAGGACGGGAAGGTGACGAAGGCGGAGATCCTCAAAATCCCGCTGAGCGAGGTGATGGGCATGCTCTTTGCCTTTGACAGTCTTTACATCAATGGGCGTGGCAACGGGCCTGATGGCAAGGAGGTCTATGCGCTCTGGCGCTGCACTTCCACGACGGCGGAGGAGGCTTTCGACAAGGTGGAGTTTTTGCGTGAATGGCGGGGCGGTGGTGGTGACCACGGGGCGCATACGATCCTGCTGAATCCGGACAAGAAGCACCTCAATGTGCTGTGCGGAAATTTTGTGGATGTGCCGGATGATGTGCTGCCGACTTCGCCGCATAAAAACTATGCGGATGATCTGGTGCTGCCGCGCGCGGAGGATGGCAACGGCTTTGGCGCAGGACGCAAGCCGCCGGGTGGATTTGTGGTGCGCATGGATCCGGATGGCAAGAACTGCGAACTCATCGCGAGCGGCGAGCGCAACACCTACGGCGTGGCCTTCAATCATGATGGTGAGTTGTTCGGCTTTGACAGTGACATGGAGTGGGACTGGGGTACGCCGTGGTACCGGCCGGTGCGCGTGTACCATGTGACGAGCGGCGCGGACCATGGATTTCGCGAAGGCGCGAGCAAGTGGCCGGAGTATTACCATGACAGCCTGCCTGCGACGGTGACCATCGGCATCGGCTGCCCGACGGGCGTGGGCTTTGGCACGGGCGCGAAGTTTCCGGCGAAGTATCAGCGGGCGTTTTTTATTCAGGACTGGACGTATGGCCGTCTCATTGCCGTGCATCTGACGCCACAGGGCGCGAGCTACGGGGGCACGTGGGAGAATTTTGTGGCGCCGAAGTCGCTGCATGAGAAAGTGGGCAAAACGCCGCTCAATTTGACGGGGCTGACCATCGGTGATGATGGCGCGATGTATTTTACGATTGGCGGACGGCATACGCAGGGCGCGCTGTTTCGCGTGACGTATGAGGGCAAGGAATCGACGGCACCAGCGGAGCTGCACGAAGTGGCGGGCGATGAAGCGCGTGCGCTGCGCCACAAGCTGGAGGCATTTCATGGGCATGAAGATGCGAGCGCGGTGGACACGGCGTGGCCGCAACTGAGCAGCGAAGACCGCTTTATCCGCTACGCGGCACGCATCGCGATTGAGAGCCAGCCGATTGCCACGTGGAAGGCGCGCGCGCTGGAAGAGAAGAACCCCACGGCGGCGCTGACGATCCTGCTTTCTGTGGCACGGCTGGGCGGCACGGAGGCGCAGGGCGATCTCTTCAAGGCGCTGGCGAAGATTTCTCCGGCGAAGCTCAAGAGCGAGGCAGAGCAGCTTGAACTGGTGCGAGTGATTGAAGTGGCGATCAGCCGTATGGGGAAACCGGCGGCGGAGATCGCTGCACCGATCATTGCGCTGCTCAGTCCGATGTACCCGGCGCAGAGCGTCGCGCTCAATCGCGAGCTGTGCCAGACGCTGCTGGCGCTGGATGCGCCGGACACCATCGCACGCACGCTCAAGCTGCTGGCTGTGGCACCGACGCAGGAGGAGCAGGTGAATTACATCGTGGCCTTGCGCACGATCACGAACGGCTGGACGCCGGAGATGCGGCGGCAGTATTTCGCGTGGTGGGCGCTGAAGCGCAATAACACGCAGCATCCTGAGAAGACGCTGAAGTGGTTCACGGATGCGGGTCGCGATTTCAGTGATGGCGCGAGCTTTGCGAATTTCCTGGTGAAGATCCGCCGCACGGCGATGGCCAACGTGCCGCCGGAGGAACTGGCGGCGCTGCAGCCGGTTCTGGACTCGTGGATCGAGCCTGCGCCGAAGCTGAAGAAGCCGAAGAAGGACCGTACGTTTGTGAAGAATTGGGTGATGGCCGACCTCGTGGGTGATCTGGACAAGGTGGGCAAGGGCCGCAACTTTGCGCAGGGGCAGGATGCCGTGTACGGCACGCTGTGCCTGATGTGCCACCGCATCGGCGATGAAGGCGGCTCGGTGGGCCCGGACCTCACGGCGGTGGCGAGCCGCTACTCGCCGCAGGTGATTCTTGAGGCGCTGCTCGAACCTTCCAAGGTGATCTCCGAGCAGTATGCGAACACGGACATCACGCTGAAGGACGGCAGCTTTTTCACGGGCCGCATCGTGTCTGACACGGACGACAAGATCGTGCTGCGCCCGAGCATGCTCGCGCCTGACACGAAGGAGATCAACAATGCCGACATCAAGACGAAGGAAGTGTCGAAGCTGTCGCCGATGATGCCCGGGCTGCTGAACACGCTGACGAAGGAGGAGATCCTGGACCTGCTGGCGTTCTTTGAGGCCGCCGGGAAGCCGGAGGGTGCGGCGTTTAAGAAGTAGGGGCGGTGGGTGGTGAGTGAGTCAGAGGGCAACGCCAGAGCCGGTTAAAAACCGGCGCCCCCAGTACAGGCGGACTGCCACATGGCCCTGGTGTGCCCAGCATCTCAACTCACGATGAATGTCCTTTAACGAGTGCCATTCATAACCGGCATCCCTTTTCAAGAGTGGGGGATTATGAATTTCAATCTGAGCTCTTCCTGAGGAGCTCAGAGCATCATTTTTGAGGCAGGTTGTACAAGTAAAAGATGTCTACTGAAATCAGCAGCAGGAGCAGGATCAATTTTCCCTCTTTCACTTTAACTTTTGAAATGGGAACCCAACCAAGAATATTGAGAAAGACGTGGTATAGAATGCTTTGAATCATGAGATTCGAATTGGGCCGCTTGAATGGCAGGAAGAGATGTGCGGCATGAATGGCACTTGGTTAAGGGGGCTGATAGTGGATTTTGGAGGCTGGGGGCGAATAGAGCGCTGAAGATGCGTGGCGGTGCTCTTTGCAGACGCTGCTGGTGGGCGTGGGGTGCGGCGGCGGCGCTGGGTTTGCTTTCCGGCGGTGTTGCTGGTAACCCAGGGTCGCCTCGCTGAGGCTCGGCTGACCCAGGGCTGTATTTCGCAGCCCCTTCAGGGCTGGTGTGACGCGGAGTGGTGTGGTGAAAGGTGGTGTCGTTCTGCCAAGTAGAGGCAGGACGGAGGGCTCACTGCGCCTAGATGTGCAATATGCACAAAATGCCGTCTTAACTGAGGGGCATACAATGCATGACATGTGTATGGCGTATGGCACGAGTTAGGCCGCCCTTTCAGGGAAGGGGTGCGGATTTGATGAAAGCGATTTGGCTGGAGATGGAGGTGTGCTTACTGAGCGGCCTGTTCTGGTGCATGCAAAAGCAAAAAGCAGGGTGGGAGGTGCGTTCACATGATCCAACCTCATGCTGTCTTTTCGCTTCTCATCCGCTTTCTTTCTTCTCGCCCTGAGCTGTGCCGGTGAGGTGCCGGATTTTGCGGGGAAGGTGAGGCCGTTGCTGGAGGAGCACTGCATCGACTGCCATGGGGAGGAGACGCAGAAGAGCGGGCTGCGGCTGGATACGCTGTCCACGGATTTGCAGGATGCGAAGGCGGCGAAGAAGTGGACACTGGTGTTTGACAAGATCGTGTCTGGCGAGATGCCGCCGAAGAAGCGTGAGCGGCCGCCGCAGGGAGAGGTGGATGCGGCGACGACCTTTCTGCGCGAGCGGCTGCATGCGGTGTCTCTGGAGCAGCAGCAGAAGAAGGGCCGCGTGATGGTGCGGCGGCTCAATGGCACGGAGTTTGAGAACACGCTGCGCGATCTGCTGGGCACGAATGTGGCGCTGAAGGAACTGCTGCCGGAGGACAGCACCACGGCGGGCTTTGACAATTTGAGCACCGGGCTGGACCTCTCGGCCACGCATTTCCTGCGCTACCAAGAAGCGGCGGCGAAGGCGGTGCAGTCGGTGATCCCCATCAATCCACCGATCCCGTTCAGTGACCGGCGCACGGCGGAGATGATCGTGAAGAAGGGCTCGAACTTCCAGCAGACGCTGACGCGCAGCGCGAAGATGCAGGACGGCGCGCTGGTGTTTTACAGCAAGCTGCCGCGCTACGGCCTGTGCGCCACCTCAGCGGTGAAGGCGGCGGGGCGGTACCGTGTGACGATGTCTGCTTGTGCCGTGGGTGCGGAGGCCAAGCCACTGCCGGTGGGATTCATGGTGGTGAATCAAAGCGGGCGTGAATCTCCCGTGCTGCGCGAGGTGCGGGAGATCCCGCATGGCAAGCCGCAGGTGATCGAGTACGAGGTGGAGCTGGGGCGCGATCAAGCCTTTGTCGTCAACCTGCTCACGACCTGGGACATCCGCATTTTCAAAAAGCCCATCGAGGAATACACCGGGCCGGGGCTGAAGGTGGAGTGGATGCAGATCGACGGGCCGCTGGATGCCTTCCCGCCGCCGAGCTACAAGGCGCTGTATGGCGATGTGCCGCTGAAGGCGCGGTCTGTGGTGAAGGCGGAGCTGGCAGGTGCACGCGTGCCGGTGATCAATGACAAGCGCAATGAAGGCCAGTGGTTCACCGATCCGCTCATCCCCGACTCTACGAATCCACAGGCGGATGCGGAGCGCATCATCCGCGCCTTTTTGCCACGTGCGTTTCGCCGCCCGGTGAGCGCGGAGGTGGAGAAGCACTACGTGACCAAGGTGCTGCAGCGGCTGGAGCAGAAGTGCAGTTTTAATGATGCGATGATGTATGGCTTCAAGCTCATCCTCTCCTCGCCGGACTTCCTGTTTCTGATGGACTTTGAGAATGCGCAGGCCACCGCGCAGGGCGATCTCGTCTCCACGAAGCTGGATGATTTCTCACTCGCGGAGCGGCTCTCCTACTTCCTCTGGTCCTCTGCGCCGGATGATGAGCTCATCGCGCTGGCCAGCAAGAACACGCTGCACCAGCCGCAGGTGCTGCGCGCACAGGTGGAGCGCCTGCTGCAGGCACCGCGTGCGAGCCGCTTCACCGTGAACTTCACCGGCCAGTGGCTCGACTTGCGCAAGATCGACTTCACCATCCCTGACCCGCAGCTTTACAGCGACTTTGACTACCTGCTGCTGGACGCCATGCCGCGCGAGACGCAGATGTTCTTTGAGGAGGTGCTGCGGCATGATCTGTCGCTGCTCAACTTCATCGACTCCGACTGGTCCATGCTCAATGAGCGCCTCGCCACGCTGTATGGCATCCCTGGCGTGCAGGGGGCTGAATTCCGCAAAGTGAAGCTGCCGCCTGCTGCGCACCGTGGCGGTGTGATGACGCAGGGCAGTGTGCTGAAAGTGACCGCAGACGGCACGCGCACCTCGCCGGTGCTGCGTGGCACCTGGGTGCTGAACCGCATCCTGGGCAAGCCGCCTGCGCCACCACCGCCGGATGTGCCCGCCATCGAGCCGGACATCCGTGGTGCGACCACCATCCGCCAGCAGCTTGACAAGCACCGCAACACACCCGCCTGCGCCACCTGCCACAATCACATCGACCCGCCCGGATTTGCGCTGGAGAACTTTGATCCCATCGGCAACTACCGTGAGTTCTATCGTGGCACCGAGCGCACGCGCGCCTATCCCCAGCCCCTCTTTCCCACCAGCGGGCGCGCCATCTTTCGTGGGGCTGATGTGGAGCAGGGCGGCATCACCCCGGAGGGCAAAGCTTTCAAGGACATCGCCGACTACAAGAAGCGGCTGCTGGAGGACAAAGACCAGCTGGCGCGCAGCCTCACGCAAAAGCTCATCATCTACGCCACCGGTGCGGACATCCAGTTTGCCGACCGTGAAGTGGTCGAGCAGATTGTGGTCAGGCTGCGTGCCAAAAACTACGGACTGCGCACGCTGGTGCATGAAATTGTGCAAAGCCGCGTCTTTTTAAACAAGTAACTGACCACCGCCATGCCTACACCACGAATCGACCGCCGCACCTTTCTGCGCTCCTCCGGCATCGCCATCGGCCTGCCGTTTTTGGAGGCGATGATCCCGGCCTCTGCCAATGAAGCGAAGAAGGCTCTCAAGGCCGCGCCGCGCATGGTGCTGGTGGGGCAGCCGCTGGGCATGTATGGGCCGAACTTCTTTCCCGAGCAGGCCGGCAAAGACTACGCCCCGAGCCGCTACTTGAAGAACCTGCAGGCGCATCGCGATCAGTTCACCGTGTTCTCCGGCATGTCTCACCGCTATGCGGCGGGGCATTTTGCGGAGGTCGGCATCTTCACTGGTGTGGCCCCCGAATTCATCCGCGACAAGGACATCAAAAATGGCATCTCGCTGGATCAGGAAGTCGCCTCGCATCTGGGCAATCAGACGCGTTTTCCATCGCTCATCCTCGGCGGCGGGGATGTTGCGTGGAATCAGCGCGGCGTGCGCATTCCGTCTGAGCAGCGCGCCACGGCGGTGTTTAAGAAGCTCTTCATCGCGGGCACGCCGGATGAAGAAGCGCGGGAGCTGCAGCGCGTGAAGGACGGCCAGAGCATCCTCGATGATGTGGGCGAGCAGATCAAAACGCTGAACCGCCGAGTCAGCAGCACGGACCGCGACCGGCTGGATCTGTTTCTCTCCTCTGTGCGCGAGGCCGAGCACACGCTGCAGCAGGATGAGCACTGGAGCACCACGCCGAAGCCGCACGTGGACTTTGCCACGCCCACCACAGAGCCCAGCGGCCTGCAGCTTTTGGAGCGCTCGCGGCTCTGGTATGACATTGTGCACCTCGCGCTGCAGACGGACTCCACGCGAGTGGTGTCGCTGTGGATCGGTTCGCAGGAGCGCCCGGAGATCACTGGCGTGAACCTCGGCCACCACGATGCTTCGCATCATGGCCAGGATCCCGCCAAGCTGGAGCAGCTCGCGCTGATTGAAGAGGCGGAGATCAAAGTCTTCGGCGAGTTTTTGGAGAAGATGAAGCTCAGCCAGGATGGCGGCCAGACCTTGCTGGACCACACTGCGGTGCTGTACACCAGCAACCTGGGCAACTCATCGTCTCACGACAACAACAACCTGCCCATCCTCCTGGCCGGGGGCGGATTCAAGCACCAGGGGCACCTCGCGTTTGACACGAAGAACAACAAGCTGCTCTCGAATCTTTACGTGCGCATGCTTCACCACATGGGTGTGGAGGCGGAGACGTTTGGTGCTAGCAACGGGGTGGTGAGCGAGGTGTAGGATGGATGGTTCGTATTTTTTGACGATGTACCCAACCAGCGTTAGAAATGCCCATGGGTCTTCGAATAGAAGTTTTAACGGTGGCTTTGATTGTATGCAGCTTCTGCCAGGGGTCTGATGTCAGAGACGAAGTGAGCCGGCAATCGGCCGCAGCAGACGCGGAATTGAAAAGCGTATGTCAAAGCCTGGGTGACGCTCTCGGTCCGCGTGATAATGAGCTCTTCCAAGAGGCGCAGAAGAAATGGCAGTCGTTCCGGGATGCTGAGGCCTCCTTCCAAGCAGGACTGACCTCAGGAGGAGGAAGTGCGTACTCGCTCGATTACCAGACTGAACGAATGGAGAAGACGCGTGAACGGATCAAGGTGTTGAAGAAGGTCCTTGATTCAATCAAATGAATGAAGGCGCAGGCTCACGTCATGACATCACTTGACACATTGGTTTCCAAATATGCAGGCCCGGAATTGTGCCCGCCATGTGCTATAAAGGAGACAGTAGAAATAAACGATCCTAAGTGGAGAATGTTGATTGATGCTTTGAAAAAGAAAAACGGCTTTTATGCATTCGAATCATCTCTCCACTTGTTACCGCTTGCTGAAGCATTCGGTGGAATTGATTTGGTTGAATGGAACAGAGCGGATTCATGGAAAGCTGCGTACACAAGCTTTGATTTGTCCGGCTTGATTTGTTTTGCAGAGAATGTCTTTGGAGAACAGTTTTGCCTCGACCAAGGTCAGGTCGGCCGCTTTGATCCTGAAACGGGCGAAGTTGTATTGATGGCGGAAACGCTGGATGGCTGGGCCGAAACAATCATTGCAGATCCTGATTATCACCTGGGATTCGTGTTGGCTCATAGTTGGCAGGAGGTGAACGGAGCATTGGCGCAAGGCAATCGGTTGGTGCCTAAAAAGCCTTTTGTTTGCGGAGGTGATTTTGAAATATCAAACCTTGTTGAAATGAATGCCTTGGAAGCGATGCGGTTCAGAGGGGAGCTAGCAACACAGATTCGCGATATTCCCGATGGCTCCACGGTGAGATTTGACTGGAGCATTTAAATTCACCTGTTAGCGACTAGCCGGGGGAGATGCCGAATATGAATGGCAGTCGGTTAAGCAGCAGATCGGTAGCTATCAAGGTGGGGATATTATGTAAAACATGCCGAATGTCTTGCGTTGCCTCTTCTGAACCTGCCCATTCCCCGCCTAAAGTGCCGGATAAAAACGCTGCGGCGGATGGTTGAAACGGACTCTCGGTTACGTTTATCCTGACCACCTGATGACGAAACCACTCATCCTTCTCTCCTTCCTGGCATTGCCTGTTCTGCCGCTGCAGGCTGCCGATGGTGCCAAGGCGTCCATCAAGGAAAGTGGACTGCCGAAGCCCACACGTGCTTTCATCGATGCCCACTGCATGGACTGCCATGACGCGGACACGGCGCGCGCTGGCTTCCGCATGGACCTGCTGACGGAAGATTTCACTGCGGGCAACAACGCGGGGCTGTGGCATGAGGTGATGAACAAGATCAACTCGGGAGAGATGCCGCCGAAGAAGAAGCCGCGCCCGGATGCCAAAGAGGCCTTTGCCGTGGCCTCATGGGTCGCCAAGAAGCTGGATGAAACCACGAAGACCGCCCAGGGGGCCGGTGGCCGCGTGCCGCTGCGGCGGATGAACCGCGTGGAGTATGCGAACACCGTGCGTGATCTGTTCTCTCTGGAGGAAGGCTTTGCGCGGCGCATTGAGAAGGAGCTGCCAGCGGATGGCAAGGTGGGCGGTTTTGACCGGGGTGCGGCGGGGCTCTTCATGGATGAAGGGCAGCTGGATCAATACATGGCCGTGGCGGACATGCTGCTGAGCGAGGCTGTGTTCAATGAACAGCCCAAAACGCAAAAGTTCACCTGGGATGCGCCGAACGAAAAGTACGTGCACGGCATCGGCGTGGCCTACAAGGATGAAACGGGCGCCTTCCGCGACGACAATCCCACGCCTGCCTTTGTCGCGAAGCTCAAGGAACCGATGAAGATGGTTCCGGTGGACGCCTTCAATGACCGGAACTCGAAGGAAAAGCGTTATGTGCCACATGGTGCCATGGCGTGGCAGCTGAAGAATGGCGGCATCGAATACCTCTCCGGTGGAAACAACTACCGCAAGCCGGGAAACCTCCGCAGCGGCTTCTACGCCTGGGACTGGGGCCGCAAGGGCGTCACGCAGGATGGCTGGTACCGCCTGCGCATCAAGGCCGGTGCCTTCGCAGGCCGGGGCAAGGAGGCGCGGAAGGATGTACGGCTGGTCATGGAGTACGGCTACGGCAGTCCGTTTGAGGTGGTGAAGAATGTCGTGATCGATGCACCGCTGGACGCGCCCAAGGAGTATGAGTTTCGTGTCTATCTCCAGGCGGGACCGCCGGGCACGAACCGCTCGCTGACCCTCGGCTGGGACAATGGCGACCAGGACGTGATCAAGCTCAATCCGACCTACGGCGATGTGCAGTACAAGCCCGACCGCATTGGACAGGAAATCGTGCGCGCCAAGCGCGAGAAAAAGTCAGCGGAGGAGATCGCTGTGCTGCAGAAGAAACTTGAGGCGGCGTTTGCTGAGGCGCTGGAAAGCCGCAAGACGTTTCAAGGGCCGTATTACATCTACGATCCGAAGCTCGACATCGCCGATCGTCCGCGCATCTGGCTCGGAGCCGCAGAGTGGGAGGGGCCGCTGGTCGAGTGGCCGCCGCAGGGGCGCAAGGCGCTCTTCTTTGCCGGTGAGCAGCTCGAGGACGACGGGTATGTGCGCGAGATCTTCGCCAAATTTCTGCCGCTGGCCTATCGCAGAAAGGTCACTGCCGAGGAACTGGACCGTGTGGTGAACTGGACCCTGAAGACCAAAACGGAACGCAGTCTCGCCTTGGCCGCTGCCGTGCGTGAGGGCGTGAAGAATGTGCTGTGCTCGCCGAAGTTCCTTTATCTGGGCAGCGAGGAGATGCCCGCTTTGACAGCAGCAAAAAAAGCGAAGGGGCCGCAGCCTGTGGATGGCTGGCAGCTGGCGAGCCGACTCTCCTACCTGCTCTGGAGCAGCGCCCCTGATGCCGAGCTCTACCAGCTGGCAGAGAAAAACAAGCTGCGAGATCCCGCCACGCTGCAGGCGCAGGTGCGGCGCATGATTGCGGACCCGAAGTCCTGGGAGTTTGTGCGGAACTTCGCGGGACAATGGCTCGGTGTGCGCAACTTTGACAACGGCACGCCGCCCAACCGCGAGTTCTACCGCGACTATGATGACGCACTGCGCGACAGCTCGAAACGCGAGCCGCTGGAGTTCTGCCACGAAGTGCTGCAAAAGAACCTGCCCATCACCAGCTTCCTCGACAGCGACTTTCTACTGGTGAACGAACGCCTCGCGCGCCACTACGGCATCGAGGGCGTGGAAGGGGATGAATTCCGTCGCATCGCCGCTCCGGCAGACCACCGACGCGGCGGGGTGCTGGGCATGGCAGGCATTCTCACCTATCTGGCGGATGGCACGCGCACCCTGCCCGTGCGCCGCGCGACGTGGGTGCTCGACACACTGTGGAACCAGCCCGTGCCACCACCGCCGCCAAACGCAGGCGACCTGCCGCCGCTCAAGGACAAGAAGCAGCGCAGCGTGCGCGAGCGCCTGGATGAGCACCGCACCTCTGAGAACTGCGCCAGCTGCCACGCGCGGGTGGATCCCTTTGGCATGGCGCTGGAGAACTACGACGCCACCGGCATGTGGCGCGACCACCAGAACGGCGAAGGCATGCGCGGGGACAAAAACTCTCCGGCACTCGATGTCAGCGGCCAACTTCCCGACGGCACCGAGTTCAAGACCGTGCAGGAGTTTAAGGCTGCGCTGCTGGCCGGGAAGCAGACCTTTGCCCAAGGCTTCACCGAAAAGCTGCTGTGCTATGCGCTTGGCAGACCGGTGGGATACGCCGATCATCTCACCGTCGATCAAATCACCGCGCATGCTGCGAAGCATGAGTTCCGTTTGCAAGAGATCATCCAGGCCACGGTCGCGTCCACGTTTTTTCAAACCCATTAACCGCATGAACATCCAATCCCACTCCTGGCGCATCTCACGCCGCAGGCTGCTCAAAGGTCTCGGCGCCACGGTCGGCCTGCCCTGGCTCGAAGTGATGAGCGAGAATGCGAAATCCATCACCACGGCGGGATCGATGGGCGCGGGGGAAATCCCACGGCGTGCGATGTTCACCTACTGGGGGCTTGGTGTTGAGATCACCGGCTTCACACCGGCGGAGACAGGCCGCGACTACCAGCTCACACCAGCGCTCGCGGCGCTGGCGCCGTTCAAGCAGGACTTCACGGTCATGACCGGCCTGACCTCCTTCACCGGCGGCCACGGTTCGTGCTGCTGCCTGCTCACGGGCGTGAACACCGTGCGCAATGCGAAGACCCTCATGTCCGTGGATCAGCAGCTTGCGGCCCATCACGGCAGCGTCACACGTTTTCCCTCGCTCGTGCTCGGCACCGTGCGTGAGACGGGCTTTGGCGGCCCGTTTCCCTCCACCCTTTCCTGGAGCAAAAACCATACGCCCATCACTCCGGAGAACCGGCCCGAGGTGCTCTTTGAAAAGCTCTTTGGCAGCGAGGACAACAAGACACTCGCCGCCGCCAAGCAGGCCATGGCGCAGCGAGCCAGCCTGCTCGACTCCATTAAAGAACAGGCAGCCGCACTGCAGCGCCAGGTGGGCACGGCGGACCGCGAGCGGCTGGATCAATACTTTACCAGCATTCGCGACCTCGAAGAACGCATCAAGATCGAGGGCGAATGGATCGACCGCCCGAAACCGAAGGTGGCACGGCCTGATTTCAGCCAGATCGTGGCCAGCGACCGCATCGCCAGCGACGGGCGCGGCTACTCGGAGTACACGCGCATGATGTTTGACATGATCGCGCTCGCCTTTGCCACCGACAGCACGCGCGCCGTGACCCACATCCCGCGCTCTGAGCGTGATGAGGCGAGATGCTACGGCTACCAGACGAAGAGCAAATGGGACCTGCACACCATCACGCACAATGCGCAGGAGGAAGACAAGATCGCGCAATGGCGGCGGCTGGATGCGCTCTACTTTGGCGAGTGGGCGTATTTTCTCGGCAAGCTCAAGGGCGTGAAGGAAGGTGCCGGCACGCTGCTGGACAACACCCTGGCCGCGTGGGCCACGACCAATGGCGGCCCCAACGCCCACGATTCCAAACACCTTCCGCTCATTCTCTGCGGCGGCTCGGCGCTGGGACTGCAGCATCAGGGGCATCTGGTAAAAACCGACATGCCCGTCGCCAATGTGTGGCGCACCGTGGTGGACCGAGTCGGCATGGAGCTGCCCGCCGACTTCCAGGGCGGACTTGCAACGGGCCTGGTGCAGGAGCTGGTTTGAAGATCCTCTGAACTCTGCATCTCCCTGCGGTCATTATACAATCCTATGGATGCCGCCCACACGCTGAGCGCGATGCTTAACTGAATGCCATTCATGCCCAGCAGCCCTTTGATGACTAAACACCTCTTCTTTCTTTCCTTCCTCGCCATGACCGCGCTGCCGCTGCAGGCGCAGCTGGGTGCCGATGGAGCGACGGCGTCATTCCGGGGGAGTCTGCCGCCTCCGCCGACGGCGGCGATTTCAGCGGAGCAGGAGGCGGGGATTGAAAAGGAACTGGAGGTGGTGACGCAGGCGTTTGAGGCGGTGAAAAAGCATGAGCGCGCGGCGGACGCGGACATCTTCCTCAAGGCAGTGCGCTATGCGCTGGAGTTTGACGAGTGGTATGACAAGACTCCGGAGGAGGGCGTGAAGAAGGCGATGGCGCTGCTGGATGAGGCGAAGAAGCGCATCGATTCGCTGCTGCACAATGAGACGCCGTGGATGAAAGGCAGCGGGCAGAAGGTGCTGGGGTTTTACTCGGAGATCGACGACTCACCGCAGCCCTATGGCGTGGAGGTGCCGGAGGGTTTGGAGTTTGGCAGGACGGCCGAGTCAGTGCCCATGTGGATCTGGCTGCATGGTCGCGGCGATACAATGACTGATCTGCACTTTGTCCATGCGCGGCTGATGGCGAAGAAGCCGGGGCCGTTTCAGCCGAAGGGGACGATCGTGATTCATCCCTTTGGCCGCTACTGCAACGGCTGGAAGAGCGCGGGCGAAACGGATGTGAGGGAATGCCGCAATGATGCGATGCTTCGTTTTAATGTGGAATATCACCGCATCGCGCTGGCGGGCTTCAGCATGGGCGGCGCAGGGGCCTGGCATCTGGGCGCACACTACTCGGACTGGTGGGCCTGCGTGCACACCGGCGCAGGCTTTGTGGATGTGAAGCGCTACACGAAGCTCACGCCGGAAAAGTATCCGCCGTGGTATGAGCAGAAGCTCTGGGGCATGTACGATGTGCCGGACTATGCGCGAAATTTTCACAACGTCCCACTCATCTGCTACAGCGGCGAGCTGGATGCGCAGCGCGACAGCGCCGAGTACATGATGGAGGTGCTGGGCAAAGAAGGGCTGCACCCGCCGCACCTCATCGGCCACGGCATGAAGCACCAATATCACCCGGAGGTGCTCAAGGAGGTGCAGCGCCAGATCGAGGCAGCGGTGGCGCAAGGCCGCGATACCTTTCCTGACAAGGTGAGTCTGCAAACTCGCTCCGCACGCTACTGCTACAAGCACTGGCTTCGATTGAATGCCGTGGACGAACTGTGGGCGGATGCCCGCATCGACGCAGAGATCATCAACTCCAAGGTCATCAAAGTGACCACCGAGGGCGTGAAGTCGTTTGGGCTGGTGTATTATCCTAAAGCTGGGCTGGCAGGCCGCACCGTGATCATTGATGACCAGGAGATCAAGCTGCCGGCCAAACTGGAGTATGACACCCTGGCCTCCTTCACCAAAGTGAAGAGGCCCGATGATTTGTTTTTCACCTGGCATCACGATGAGGAGGGCAAGCTGCTGTACGGCGATGACAAGTACTGGCCGATTAAGGAAGCCGGCACGTGCATTGATGATGTGTTCTTTGACCGCTTCATCTTTGTGCTGCCGGATGGTCCCGGCGCACATCCTGCCGTGGACGCCTGGGTGAAAGCCGAGAGCCAGCATGCGATCCGCCGCTGGCGCTCGCTCATGCGCGGCGATCCCAAAGTGATGACGGCCTCGCAGTACCTGCAGCACGCGAAAGAACTGCATGAGGACGATCAGCAAGCGGACCTGGTGCTCTGGGGAGATGCAACCTCGAACCCGCTGATCGCCACGTTCCTCAAGCATCCGAAGACGCCGCTGGTGTGGGATGCCAAGCAGGTGCGTGTGGGGGCGGCGTCGTTTGACGCGGCCACGCATGTGCCGGTGCTGGTGTTTCCCAATGAATCCATCAAGCGACTGCGCGTGGTTGATAACGGGACGGAAACCGCCGCATCGGACGGGATCGTCATCAACTCTGGCCTGACCTTCCGCGAGGCGCATGACAGGACCAACGCACTGCAAAACCCCAAGCTGCCGGACTGGGCGATCCTGGACATCACGCAGCCGCCGAATGCCGAAGCGGCGGGAAGAGTTGTGGCGGCGGATTTTTTTGATGATCGCTGGCGGGTGAAGTGAGCGGGAGCGTTGCGCGCCGGCGCTGTGGGCTTTGCGATGCGTATTCTGATTTATGATTCAGGTGCTGGCTAAAAGTGATTGCTGCCGGCCACATCTACCGCTGAATGGCGAGGCGAATTATCGAAGCGAGCAGTGGTCAGGTGTTGATGGCGAATTCATCACGATAAGAACTTGGGGTAGAGGATGCCTCGGGTTGAGACAAAGCCGGTGAAGAAGGCGGCTGGTAGGATATAGTAGTAGTCGGTGGCGGTGAAGAGTTGGAACTTCGAGAGGGCGCCGACGGCAAGGATGCTGGTGGTGAGACAGATGAGGCCGATGCAGCCTCCCTCCAGGAGGTTCAAGGTCACGAAGAGGACGCTCGCGAGCATGCTGCCAATGAGGCAGGGCCACAAGGTGCTGATGAATGGACGATGACCGAGATGGGCGGAGATCAGCCACGCGGAGAGGCAGGCCAGGGAAAGCAGGAGGGCCAGCCAGCGGAAGAAGCGAAGGAGTGGGCTGAGTTGATTCATGAGATTCAAAAGCGGCTCATAGGTTATGAGGCGCTTTTACTTTCGTTTGGATTTGAACCCAGGCAGAACGCGGACGGAAAGCTTTGCTGCACCTCGTATCAAGCGGCTCCACCACGATAGAGGCACTTTTCCTTTTCCCTGGATTCGTGACGGGGCAGGTGAGTCCGACGACCGGCCAGCCTTTTTAGCCTTTCCTGCCTGCAACTCGAGAAATCCCAGGCGTTCCTGCTGCATCAATTCCGCAAAGGAACGGTAGCGCGAGGCACCCGGGAGCCAGTTGGCAAAGAACCACGCCTCCCACTCGCCCTCGGGTGTCAAGATCTCGGGATTCAGCAGAAGAATTGCTTCATCGCCGGTGTCGGAAATCTCCAACGCGGTCTGGAGATACTCCGGGCGAAACCAAACGGGGTCCTGATCCTTTCCATAGACGAGATATTTTTCGTCGGGCAACCGGGGCTCATCTTTGGCGGGCCCTACGTAGGCATCGATCCATGGCTGATTGCGCTGGTGGAACCGGGCGATCTCAGTCGTGGGCCACATAAGATGCACAAACGTATTCACGTGGCGCCAGCCATTGGTCACGCGGAGAAAGGCGCGATATGAAGGCGGGAAGCGGACGCCCAGCCGCATCTCAGCCGCCTCGATTTCTGCTTCAGCTGCAGGTGCGAAGCCGAGCCAGGCTGATGCAACGACTTCCGGCCGCAACCTCCTGCGTACTTTTTCGCTGGCCAGGAGTTCCTGGCTGTATTCCGTCAAAAATGCTTTCCATTCGGTTTCGTTCATAAGGGGGGTGGGATATGGAAGGATGGCCAACTATGGGGTGTCAATTGTTTTCTTGTAGGCGACCTGTTCGTCAGGCCCGTTCCAGACGTCGATGAGTCTTCCGCCAATGCAGGCCATGTCGGTTTCATAGCGCTTGGTTTTGACTCCGCCCGCCTCAGTGACTTCGAGATGAAGTGACCAATCGGTGTCAGCGGCCAGAGGATTGGCCGGATCTTTCTTCTTCAGCTTCCACTCTCCTGCCGCGAGATAAAAGCCGGTGCCTTTCATCAGATGACCTTCGAAGCGATGATCGCTTTTTAACAACAAGTGAAAAGGCTTTGAGGGATCCAATGACGGAGCTGGGCTGCCTGTCACGCTGGCGGCTTCCCAGCGCCCGGTCATCTCCTGGTCGGTGACTTCGGAAACACGCCCGCATACACTCATGAGAAGCATGGCCAGAAGCAGGATGCCAAGGGTGGCTGCAAGCATTTGAAACAGACGATGGTTCGTTGGTGCGTTGTTCATGGGTGGTGGTGGTTGGCCATCCTGGCAGTAAACGTCGATGCTTACGGACTGCTGAATCGAAGGCTAGCTTGCAGCCGTTTGCGATCAAGCTCTGTGTCGGGATCAAACTGGGATCGTTCAGGGTAAGTCGGAATAATCTGCCTGACCAAACGTGCGAAGATGCTCGAATGCCTCGTGCAGGATGTGGGGTTTCGTCAAACCAAGGTCATCGATCCATGAGAGCGCCGGGTCATCCCAGCCGGGGTTGAAGCGGCGGACACGCTCACGATAGGAGGCGGTCCAGTCAGGCAGTTCAGAGGGATCGTTTATTCCGAGGAAGTAAATCGGCTCAAGCGCCTTTCGAAGCAATGGCCCGTCAAGGTGAGGCTTAACAAGATGGATTTTGTAAGCCATAGAAATCAAAGCGCCCGCAGCGTCATCGCAGTTGGTTTTGCTGTCGGCTGCAAAAAGCAAGATATGCTTCGATCACAGAGCGGTCGGTCAGCTTGATGGTCTTCATGGTTTTCAGTCTGCTGACTGTGCAATTGGATTGTGTCTATTTGTCGATGAAATGCCATACTCCACGATCATTCACTGAAGGGGCCGGCCAAATCGGAGCCCTGGCACCTGCGGCCAAAACTTCCAAGGCCTCGATAAAGGAACCCGCGACATATTCGAGGGTCATCTTTCCCGTTTTGCAGGAATCATTGGCCGCAATGGTGGCGAAAATGCGCCCTTGCTCATCGACCCACAATCCGCTGGTATCACCATAATATAAAGTGACTCCAAAAGGACATAACGGAGAGTCCAGCAACGTAGAAACCGTTTTTGCGGCATCACCGTTTTGATAACTCTTCAGAACGGCCCCGCTCACTCCGATTCGCAGCCCGCCAAATTCCTCCAGGATTTGCATGGCCTGAACCGAGAAAAAGTCGATGGGTTCGCGATACATTTGGGCGATCTCCTCATGCGCGAGCTTTCGGCCCTCATGCCATCCGGCCTTCAACAACTCCCGCAGCAGCCGGTGGCTAAATCGTCTCCGGGTAGCTTTGCTTTGCTTGTATGTCGCGCATCCAATCCTGACGGGAGCCCAAATCATGCCGGGGATTTTCAGCGGGGCGAGCAAAGTCTGCCAGAGGATACGGCGCATGCTGGGCTGATACCGGGTGTGTGATCGCGCTTTTCCACTCAACTTCGTGCTCATCGAGAATCAGGGCTGGGTAACTACTTACAGGTAACGGCGGGGTCTCACGGGCATGCCGATCCATTGAAAATAGAACCGGAGGAGTTTGTCAAACACAGTGCCGAAAAAGGAGACCGACGAATCGGTGGCCGGTTGGGTGAAGAACTGCAGCATGTTGCATTCAAAACAAATGACCGCCGTGCTTTTGCGTCCAGAGGTGGAAGTCATCTGGATGTCGTGGTGCGGATTGAAGAGGCAGCGGTTAGACAAGGTCCAGCCCTGAGGCATGACAAACACCAATGCCAGGCAGACGATCTCCATTCGCGAGAGATGCTTCTCGAGCATCTTCTCGCTGGGAGCGAGGTCTGCCGTGCGGTACTCCCGCACGATGACCTGGCGGCTGAGGAGGAGCCGGAAGGCCACGCGCAGGGGGCGCAACCGGGGCGGGCCTGCGAGCGCCACGGCTGCGATGGCCAGCACGCGAAGAAGGGTGAGGTGTTCGTGAGTCATGGATGTGGGTTTGCCATTATCGTAGATGCGGAGATGCGTGATCAGATGTTGCGGTCATCGAGAGGCTGGTGGGCGGTTTGTCGCCAGGACTGGCGTCTGGCTTCGCGTGCTTGGGCGCTTGCGCGGTGTCTTGCGCTCATTTCTTCGGGGGAAGGTGGCGGCAGCGCCTCTGACCAAGCTTTGAGCATGAGGGTGAAATCGAGTTTGGCCTGGGTGCGCGGTGGTGCATCGACCCATGCGTTGAGCGCCTCCCAGTGCGGAAGCACGGCGTGGTAGAATTGATCGATGTCGGTGCGGGATTGCTTTTCAAAATAGTCGCCGCGCATCACGTCGCAGTTGATGCCCCAGCGTTCGACGTAGGGTATGAGGTGCTGAAAGTGCTCCGGCACCAGGTTGCGATTTACCGACACCGTCGGGCGGTTCTCCGCCGTCCAGCCGAGGCGCTGCCAGTCTGCGTTGGTGTGGATGTCGAATGCGTGGATCCCGTCACTCATGGTTGGATATAGTTACGGTGCCTGAGGCGGCGCAATCGCAAATGCGGAACGGTTTTGATTTCATTGACGGATTTCACAGCCATCCCATAGGCCGTGCCGAATGAGGGGCAAGCGTTGAAGTAACGAGGGAGAGAGGCTCGAAAGTGGCGGAGGGCGAGTTGCGGTTTGGGCGTGTTTGCTGGTCAAATCAGG
>CAILZI010000039.1 GCA_903838675.1 uncultured Verrucomicrobiota bacterium | reverse complement strand
GGTGGATTTCACGAGCACGGACGAGTACGGCAAGATCGACTTCAACAAGCCCTTTGGCATGGAGAAGAGCGTGGTGGGCTATGCGGCGACGGATTTTTTCAGCACTGAGGATCGTCCGGCGGAGATCCGCATCGGCTGCAAAGACGGCTGGAAGGTGTGGCTGAACGGCGAACTGCTTTTCGCGCGTGATGAGTACCACCGCGGCGCGAAGCTGGACCAGTACAAGCTGCCGTGCCAGCTCAAGAAGGGCAAGAACACGATCCTGGTGAAGTGCTGCCAGAATGAGCAGACGGAGCAGTGGACGGTGGAGTGGGAATTCCAGCTGCGCGTGTGCGATGCGACGGGCACGGCGATTGTGGCGGTGAAGTAATTTTTTAACCCGAAGATGACCATGAAAACGATTTCGATGTGTTTGATGATGTGCGTGGCAACAGGCGCGGCGCGTGCTGACTGGCTGCAATTTCGCGGGCCGAATGCGACGGCGGTTTCGAAGGAAGCCAAGGTGCCGGGGGACGATCTGAAAGTTGCATGGACGGCGGATCTGCCGGGGCGGGGGCTTTCGGCACCTATCGTGGTGGGAGACCGTGTGTTTGTGACGTGCTCAAGCGGGCCGGGCCAGGAGACGCTGCATGTGTTTTGCTTCAATGCGGCGGATGGCTCGAAGCGCTGGGAACGCTCGATGCGTTCGACGGGACGCACGATGACGCATAACAAGACGTGTGTGGCGGCGAATACGCCGTGCAGCGACGGGGACCACGTGTTTGCGCTGTTTTCCTCGAACGACCTGTTTGCCTTTGATCTCGACGGAAATTTGCTGTGGCTGCGCGGGCTGACGTTTGATTACCCGAATGCCAGCAACAGCCTGGGGATGTCGCAGTCGCCGGTGGTGATGGATGGGACGCTGGTGGTGCAGAGCGAAAATGACAGTGAGTCCTTTGCAGCGGGCCTGGATGTGGCCACGGGGCGCAACAAGTGGAAGCTGGAACGGCCAAAGGCGGCAAACTGGACGAGTGCGACGGTGTGGAAGAACACGGTGGCGCTGCAGTCGAGCAAGGGCATCCTGGCGGTGGAACCGGCGACGGGGAAGACGGTGTGGGATTACAGCGACGGGGCGAGCACGATCCCCTCCAGCGCAGCTGCTGGCGATGTGCTTTATGCGGCATCGCATGGCATCACGGCACTGGCACCGGAAAAGGGTGCGGTGACGCAGCTGTGGCGCAATGAGAAGCTGAACTCAGGCACGGCGAGCCCGCTGGTGCTGGGTGACTCCATCTATGTGGTGAATGGCGCGGGCGTGCTGATCAAAGCGAACGTCAAGAATGGTGACGAGGCGTGGAAGCTGCGCCTGAAGGGGCCATTCAGCGGCTCCCCAGTGGCGGCAGGCAAACGGATCTACATCGTGAATGAGCGAGGCATTTTCCAGGAGATTGATCCCGAAGCGCCGGAGGGCAAGGTCCTGAAGGAGATTGAACTGAAGGAGACCGTTCTCACAACACCAGCGATTGCTGGTGGTGCCATCTATGTGCGCAGCGACGCGAAACTGTGGAAGCTGCAATAATGGCAACCACTGAAGAGCCCGCCCAGGAACCCGAAGAGCTTGACGGCTCCATCTCAAACGAGGTGGAGCAGGAGACCTCGCGTGCGCTGGGAAAAGAGACGCGTCAGGTGCTGTTTGCCGTGCTGCTAGTGGCCGCATTCATGACCATGACGCATTTCAACACACCGCTGAAAGCGTGGATCACTGATGTGAAGGCCTGGAAAGACATGGTTCGCGAGTTTGGCTGGGGAGCCCATGCGATCTTCATGGCTGCCTGTGCCGGAACCGTGATGCTGGGAGTGCCACGCCTGCCCCTTTGTGCCGCCGCCGGTCTGATCTTTGGCTTTGGCGAGGGGTTGGTGCTATCACTCGTCGCATCGACCCTGGGATCTTATGGAGCCTTTGTCTTATCACGCCATGGGTTCCGCCGCGCGGTTGAATCACGGGCGGAGAAATGGCCATGGCTCAAAAAATTGCTGAAAAAGCCTTCCGTGCTGCGGGTGTTCTGGGTGCGGCAACTGATGGTGCCCGGGCTGGTCTTGAATGTCCTGCTGGGAATGACACCGGTGAAACATACCCGTTTTATGCTGGGCACTTTGCTGGGCTATCTGCCGCTGAATTTGGCGTTCAGCCTGGTGGGCAGCGGGTTGGGCAAAGGAAGCCTCGCGACGACGCTGACACAACTCCTCGCTGCCATGGCGGTGATCAACATCGCCGCATGGCTGGTGTATCGAGTGATGAAAAAGCAGAAGAACGGCTGAGGCGGCGAGCTCAATTAATGGCATGCCAGGTCAGCGTGTGATGCTGCACGTCATCCGCGTCAGTTTGCACCGAAGCGGCAATGACGGCGCAGATGCCAACAAGCACGGCGACGGGAAAGATGAGGATCAGCAGAGGCAGCAGCATGATGAAGGCGAGTGGGCCGAGGATGAGGCTCAGCGCGATCGTCTCCCAGCTGAACTGCTTGAGTTTGAGGCCAATGGGAGGGGTGCCGTGCAGTCCGCTTTTGACAAAGACATGCTCCTGGCGAAGCCAGACGAGCAAGGGGCGCAACGCCTGACGGAAAGGCCGCAGGAAGGTGGCCTTCATGCGGCGGAGCTGCCAGAGGCGGTGAAGATTGCGGGTGACGAAACGCGCTTCGGCGTTATGTGCGGTGGCGGCTTGCTGAAACGAGGCCGCCTGCCCTCGTTGAGGTTCAGGGATCGTGTTCATAGATATTGGATGGTTGCCAATACCAATAACGGATGGCCCGCCCGCATTATTGACAAAATCACACAATACTTCATCCAGCCCGGCCATGCATCGAGCAGGCGCGGCATCCGGCGCACAGGTCACAACTGACCGTGTGAGGATTTTCCAGACATTTGGGGCAGTGAACACAAAGCATGCAGAACGGGCGCTGAGTACCTGCCAAACCCGGAGTGCAGGAAACTCTCTTGGCAGCGCTGTCGGATCCAGTACACACCCTTGACGAGCGTGCCTGCGGGGGTTCCAAAACATCGGTTTTCATGGGTGCAGGGGTGAACGATTGCACGCATCGACCGGAACTGAAAAACGCGCTATTGGCAGACCTGCCAATAAGATGAACTTTTTTCGTGCCGTTGCACAATCCCTACTTCTGCGCACCATTACGGCATGTCAGTGAATGCCGGGACACGGGACCAACCAGCCTGTTTGAAATGGAGCGGCGGAGTGCATACTCTCGTCGGTCCCTGTTTCATTGGCCGCCGCTCTGACAACGACATTCCCATCAGCAATGTCCAGGCATCACGACGTCATGCGGTGCTGATGAATTTGAATGATGACTGGTGGATCAATGATCTTGGAAGCCGCAATGGCGTCAACGTCAACGGCCTGCGCCTGAACAATGCCCGCCGACTGCGAAACGGAGATGAGATCCGCATCGCGAATCAACGCCTCATTTTCCAAAACTCGTCGCAGCCGGCACCCCACCACAGTTCCATCATGGGCAAGACGACGGAGCTTGCGCCGCAGAACCCGAGTGATGTGCCGCTCTCAGCGGTCGCCTGTGAACTGCTCATTGTCACCGAACAGGGTGAAATTCTTGAAGGTGACAAAGCGGCGCATTGGTTTTTTGGCAAAACATTGGAGCGAGCGCCCCGTGCCCCGCACTACTTTTTGCCACCCGGGGTGCGCCAGTGGCTGCAGCAGCTTGCTGACACACATGAGAGAATCTTCCCCCCGCTGGAAATGGAGCAGGAGGGACATCGAATCGTGCTCTCACTCGCCCGCTGCAAGGATGAGCGTTTTTATCTGCTGATGCGTGAAGAGAGCTCTCATATTTTTATTGAGCGCCTGCAGACGCTTGACCTCACGATCCGTGAATCCGAGGTCATGTACTGGGTCTATGAAGGCAAGAGCAATCCGGAGATCGCGCAGATTCTTGACCGAACACTTCACACGGTGAACCGCCACATTGAGAACATTTTCAAAAAGCTACTGGTGGACAACCGGCACAAGGCCATCAAGGCCGTAAAAGAGCGTCTGGGGCTGTGAAACGAATCTCCTGATCCGTCTCACAGCCACGAAAGCGGGTGCCTGTGTTACTTCACCACCGGGCGCAGGACCATGTTGCGGTAGTCCACGTTGGTGTGATCACCCTGGAGGTAGATCGGGCCGGGTTTGAATTCATCGCTGCTCATGGCACCGCCGGTGCAACCGAGCACGGGAGCGTTGTCGATGATGGTCTTGCCATTGAGGATCACGGTGAGGTGGCGATCGACGAGTGTGATGTCGAGGGTCTGCCATTCGCCGATGGGCTTTTCGGCAGCGACACTCGGGGTGATGCGGCTGTAAAGCGCGCCCATGTGGTGTGAATCGAGCGGCTTGCCGAAGCTCTCCATGACCTGGACTTCATAAATGCCGCGGAGGTAGATGCCGCTGTTGCTGCCTTCCTGGGTGCGCACTTCCGTCTTGAGATTGAAGTCTTCAAACTCGGCGTCGGTGCGCAGATTGCCGAAGTGCTTGCCTTTTTCCTTGGTGACGCGGTTTTGCAGGATGCCATCGACGATGCTCCAGCCGTTGTCGGCTCCTTCATTCAGCAGGCGCCAGCCGGTGAGATCCTTGCCATTGAGGAGCTGGATGGGCTCGCCAAATTTCACCTTCGCGAGATCGGGTGCCGGTGGCACGTCGGCGATGCGCTTGCCGCTGAACTCCTGGGCTTTGCCGACTTCTTTGCCTTCTGCATTTTTTCTGGAGGTTGTGAGCTTCAAAACTTCGCCTTCGGCTTTCGCCGAGATCGTTTCGATGGTCGCCAGCTTGCCTTCCTTGTTCTTCTGCTCGCGAGTCACGATCAAGGTGTCGCCTTCGACTTTGGTGCTGGTGGTTGGCACCACGCTGCCACCACCCCAGAGGACGCTGGAGCTGAGGGCACCGTCTTTGGACTCCACGCCGAGCCAGCCCGCGCCACCCCCAGGAATGGTGAGAGCCCAGCGGCCGATGAAAGGATTGTCAGCAGCATTCAAAAGAGAGCCGAGACTGAACACGGCGGCGATGGAAAGAGAGCGAAACGATGGCAGCATAATGAGGCGGGTTGGAGGATTGAGTTGGGCGGGAATTAACGGGATGATTTGCGCTGATCCTTCACACAGTCGGGATCGGCAGGAGTTGGGGTGCCGGTTTGATCGACGGGATGATTGAAGAGATACTGCCAGACGGCTTCGTGGATGTAATTGCCATCCTTGTCCTTCACGGCCGCGCCACCAGGTGTCACGGAGCTGTGAGCGCGTTTGTCGTCGCCTTTCACATCGGCATTGGTGATGAGACGACGGGTGTTTTGAAAGGGAGGAGCGCTGATGTCGACGTCCACAATGGGTCCGAATTGATTCAAGCCCATCATCTCCCACGAGCGGCAGTAGTGGTCGGCGGACCAGCCACCATCGAGGACATGGCTGAAACCGAAGATGCGGTTGGCAGGCGTGGCGGAGGGGAGTGACTGCCAGGTTTCGTAGTTGTCACGAGGGCCGCAGAAGCAGACCACGCGATCCACCTTCTGATGCTTCGCGAAGCGGGCGGAAGTGGTGGCGCCATGAGATGCGCCCGAGAGGATCACCTTGTCCCAGCGGAGACCTTTGCCGTCTTCGCTGATGAACTGGCCCCATTTGCCTTCGGGATGCTCCTTGGCGAGCCACTTCACGAATTGAAAGGAGCGCTCCATGATGCTGTCCGGCTGCGGAATGCTGACGAGATCGCTGCGATCCTCGCCGATGGAGGCTTCGAGACGGATGTCGCCCAAGGTCTTGCCATCATTCAGCCGCGCCGGAGGGATGATGCCGAACCACTTGTTGTCGTAGTGCACCTGGATGGCATGCAGGCCGTAACTGTTCAGACGCTCGAACAAGGGGGCACTGTGGCCCATCAGCCAGATCACCAACTTGCCCTGGGACTTCACGCTGGTATCGACGCTGGCGTTCTCCAGGTCCTGCGGCTTGCCTTTTTTATCCGTGAAGACGAAATCAATTTCCGGATGCTCCTTGGCGCGCGGGTCGATTTCGCTGGCGCGTTTTGAGATGGTGGGTGCGGCGTGGAGGCCGACGGACAAGGCCAGCAGGCAGGTGAGGATGAGGTGTTTCATGGGAATGGTTGGCCTGACGATGGGGAATGTTTACACACGAATGCGCTGCAAACGTTCAACACATGTCATGGAAACTTTGATACTAACTTCAAGACCTTCGGCATCAACGATCTTGCAGTTCGGCTCTTTTTCTGAGTCAAAGTCTTCGAGGTCGCATTCCAATGCTGCTCGGTTTGCAAAAAGTTGCTTCGAACCGTCCTCCCAAGTTAGGAGCAACGGGAACACCATATTGTTATCATCGCGGCTCATTGGTCCAAGCTTGACTCATCTATCTAATAAAGAATTCAGGATTCGAAGCGAAGATCGGCGGAGTAGGAGCCCACGCTGCGGATCGTCGCACCATCGGCACGCGTTTGATTGAGGGCCTTCTGCACGCGGGGATCGGCGGTGGAGCCTTCTATCTCGATGTAGAAGCGGTACTTATTGGGCTGGCCGCGGATGGGGCGAGATTCGAGGCGCTTCATGTTGATGCTGTTTTCGCTCAGCGGAGTGAGGAAACGACACAGGCTGCCGGGGCGGTCTGGCAGCTCGACGATGAGGGCGGTGCGGTTGTGTTCGAGAGACGGCGTGTTGGCTGTGTGGCCGATGAGATAGAATTGCGTGATGTTTGGCACCTCGCCTGCAATGGGGAAGTGCAGGATCTGCAGGCCATGGAGATCGGCGTTTTGGCGCGGACCGATGGCGGCGGCTCCAGATATGGTGACGGCTTTTTCAGCGGCTTTGGCCGTGCTGGGCTCCACGACTCGCTTCACGTCAGGGTAATGGGTCTTGAGCCAGTCATCGCCATGATAAAAGGGCATGGCATGCGAGTGGATGGAGATGATCGGCTCCCCTGCCCGGCCGAGCAGCGCGAGTTTCACATCGAGCGTGAGTTCTTCGAGAATGGACAAGGTGCTGCGGGTGTCCACCAAGCGGTCCACGGTGTCGATGATGAAACCGCCGGAGGAGTTTTCGATGGGCACGATGCCCAGTGCGTCCGGGTTCGTGGCGAGGAAATCAAAGACATCGCCTACATTGTCGCGCAGGCTGACCGCCAGGCCGGGAAAACGCATCTGCGTGATCAGATGCGAAAAACTGCCCTCGGGACCGAGGCAGGCGATGGTTGGCGGCGGATTCATGCGAGCCGTGCATGCTCCGCTGCTGAGGCCCACGGTCAAGAACACCGCGCTGGATTTAATCGTGCCCCTCGCGTTCCTTTTCGCATGCGCCGCCGCTGGAAAACCCTTCTCATCACCCTGCTCGTGCTGGCGGCAGGCGGGTGGTGGGGGCTGCCTTGGCTGCTGCCCTTGCCGGAGGCGCTGCTGCGGCCGCCGCCATCCTCCACGCTTTACCTCGCGCGCGACGGCACGCCGCTACGGCATCTGCTGAATGAAGATGGCACGCGCTCCGCACCGCCGGTGGCTTATGCGGAGATTCCGCCTGTGCTGGTGAATGCGCTGCTCGCGGCGGAGGACAAACGCTTCTTCTCGCATGGAGGCATTGATTTGATCGCGGTGGTGCGTGCAGGATGGGACAATGCACGCAGCGGGCACATCGTTTCCGGTGCTTCGACGATTCACCAGCAGCTCATCAAGAACACGACGCCGCAAACGGGAAGGCGAACGTTGGGAATCAAGGTCGCTGAAGCGTTGCGCGCCCGCCGCCTGGCGATGTCTTGGAGCCGCGAGGAGGTGCTCGCAGCTTATGCGAATCGCATCTCCTTTGGCAATCTCATGACCGGGGCCGCGACGGCTGCGTCCGGCTATTTTCACAAACCGCTGGGTGATCTCACGCCTGCTGAATGTGCGCTGCTGGCGGCGCTGCCGCAGTCTCCGGCGCGGCTGAATCCGTTTCGTAATCTGGAGGACGTGCTGCCGCGCCAGCGGCGCATTCTGGACAAGATGCACGAGCATCAATGGCTGGATGACGAGCAGCATGGCGTGGCATTGAACCAGAAGATCGTGCTGCAACGATTTAGCGGCGGATTTGAGGCACCGCATGCGGTTGAGATGCTGCGCGGAGCAGCGCAGGGCAGCACGATCCACACCACGCTCAACGCCACGCTGCAGCAGCAGGTTGAGACGATCATCGCTCAGCGGTTGGAGTCGCTCAAAGGCCGCCACGTGACACATGCGGCGGTGGTGGTGATTGAGAATGCCACGGGAGCGGTGCTGGCGCTGGCGGGATCGCGGGATTTTTTTGCGAAGGACGGCGGGCAGCTCAATGGAGCGTGGGCCGGGCATTCACCGGGATCGGCGATGAAGCCGTTTACGTATTTGCTGGCGTTCGAGCGTGGTGCGACACCGGCAAGCATTGTCGTGGATCTTCCTATCGAATTTGCCACGTCGTCCGGCACGTATCGGCCTGAGAATTTTTCGCTGCGCAGCTATGGGCCAATGACGTATCGCTATGCGCTGGGCAATTCGCTCAACGTCTCTGCGGTGCGTGTGCTGGATTCCATCGGCGGAGCGGGAACGCTGCTGCCGAAGCTGCGTGAACTCGGGATGAGTACGCTCACGGAAGACGCCGCGCATTACGGGCTGGGTCTCACGATTGGCAATGCCTCGGTGCGACTTGTGGAACTCGCGAATGCTTATGCGTGTCTCGGACGGTTGGGACGGTTCAAGGAGTGGACGCTGCTGCAGGATGATCGTGCTGCCGAAGAGAAACGGCTGCTGGGAGAGAACGAGAGCTGGCTCATCGCTGATATTTTGAGTGACAATCAAGCGCGTGAGATGGCGTTCGGAGGATGGTCAGTGCTGCGACTGCCGTTCAAGTGTGCTGTGAAAACCGGCACGAGTTCCACCTTTCGCGACAACTGGACGCTGGGGTACACGGCGGAATTTACGGTGGGTGTCTGGGTGGGAAATTTTGACAACACGCCGATGCAGGATGTCAGCGGTGTGACGGGTGCGGGGCCGATCTTCCGTGATGTGATGCTGCATTTGCATGAGAAACATCCGGCCACTTGGTTTGCAATGCCGAAGGACATTGTGCGGGCGAGGATTGACCCGCGCACGGGGAAACGACTGACGCCGCAGACGCCCGCGGCGAGGGTGAGTCGTGAGGAATTTTTCATCAGCGGCAAGCTCCCCGCTGTGGCGCAGGCGAATGATTATGACGCGCGTGGTCGTGCGATTTTGCCGCGTGAGTATGCGGCGTGGATTGGCGGCAATGCGAACTGGCTGGGGGATTTGGTCACGACTGCTGAGAGTGATGCAAGACCAGTGCTGCGCATTACGAATCCGATTCCTGGAACAGTGGTGATTCTTGATCCGGATATTCGGAATGGTGGGAGTCGGCTGCTGCTGCAGGCGGCGGGATCGAAGCAGGCGCGGTGGAGCTGCAAGACGCTTGAGCTACGGAGTGAAGGAGCTCACACTTTTGCCATTCTCAAGCCGGGGAGGCATGAGATTGAGCTGAGTGATGAGGCGAGTGGGTTGAATGCGATGACGTTTGTGATTGTGCAGGAGGAGTAGGTTTCTGTGCAGTTGCACACACCAGCCGAGGGACTCAGTGCTGGCATACCTCCGGCATGCGCCCTTGAGGAGGGAGGAGCGCGTGGTCCAGGGGTGGCGCTCGTGCATCGCTTACCCCTGGCCACCGGCTGTGATCCCTCCGGGATCGTACCGGAGCACTGAGGAAATTGCAAGCGATGCAGAAGGTCAATTATTCGGCCAGACGCTCCCGATAGACCTGCCGTGCGTGGTCATAGGCTGCCACGGCATCGGCATGTTCCTTGGGATCGATGAGCGCTGCTTTCTGCGACCAGCATTGATCGACGCACTTGAGGCACCATTCGAGGCTGCGTTTTTCGCGGATGGGTTTGTCGGCGACGATGACGAAGATGGGATTGGTGTGGGAGCTGGCGCGGATGCGAAGGGCTACCCAGCAGCTTTTTTCCACGGGCACGTCAAAGCTCATCTCGCGGGTGACGCCATCTGCGGTGATGTTTTTCTGGGCGACGGAGACGCCGTTCACAATGACTTCAACGGGAACGTTGTGTGAGGCACCACGGCGGGCGCGTTCGAGATCCCAGAAGGGTTTTTGATCAACGGGCGCGGATTGAATTTCGGGATGGAGGTCGTCATCTAGAAGTGCGGCGATTTTGGCGGCGAGCTTGATCGTGGCGGGCTTGGCGAGTTTGAGTTCGCTGCCGTTCACGCCCAACTCCTGAGCGTTGGCCTTGAAGTCCATGAGGTGGCTCTTGCCATCGCTGACATAGGCGCGGCCAGCGCGGATGCCTTCGCACCAGGCATCGTAGCTGAGGCGGCCATCGAGCTTCACGTAGGAACGGCCGAGGCCGACGCGCTCGCCGTAGATGCAGGGGAAATCGGTCTCGCCGCTGATGCGGGTGCGGAAGCCAGCATTGAGGGTGTGATACCAGATGTTGAGCTCCCAGGTGTGCGGGGTGTCAACCATGGAGAGGAAATCGACGGCAGGCACGGGTTTGCCATCCGGGCCCTCCACCCTGTGTGTGACATCGACGATGTATTCATTGGCACCGATGCCGTTGAAGGGCGGGATGATGAAGTTCGGGAGTTCGTCAGTGGCGCTGGGGATGCCGAGTTTGTAGTTCTGCTTTCGTGCCGGATCATTTTCCGCGAGCGGCTGCAGCCCCCAGCCGCTGTGGGCGGGGCCGCAGAGCGCGCCTTGTTTTTTAGCCCACTTCAAAGTGTTCAGGCAAAGCGTGGGCCAGTGGGCGGTGCTGTCGCCACCGGGGTACATTTGCTCCTTGAGCTTGAGCAGGCAGAGGTGACCGCTCTTGTGACTGCCGAAGCCGCTGACCTCCACATCGTAACGCAGCAGGAAGGGGAAGCGCGATTCCTTGTCTTCTGTGCCGGTGAAGAACTGTTTTTGGTAATCGAAGCACGGCCCCCAGGTGAGGTTGGCACCGATTTTCAAATCTTCGCCCATGCAATGCCGGGCCATGTCAGGCGCATGCACGCCCATGGTCGGCACGGAGTAGTGGGCACAGCCTGCGGCGTGGATGTGATGATCGCCGCTCCACCAGCCAAGCTTGCTGGGATCGATCCAGCGCTGGACCTGAAACTTCAGCGTCGTGTTCTTGCCTGCGATCTTCACTTTGCGCTTTTCGGGCACGGATTCCGGACCCCGACGGAAGGTGATGTCGTAGTCGCCATCGGGGAGTTTGAGTACTTCGCCATCGCCGCGATAGATCTGCGGGTGGAAGAAGAAATCTGGGGCGATGCGTTTGATCTGGCTGGGGTAGATGCGTCCGGCGTGGTCTTTGATGAGGAGTTCGGCGATGCAGGGCTTGCCGTTTTCATCGGTGAAGTTCAGGGCCACTTCGCGTGCAGGCAGGCAGTCAAAGAGGACGCTGGTTTCATTGCGGAAACCGAGATCCTGTGTGCCCTGTCCGGTGTCGAAGCTGAAGACGGCTTCGCGCTTGCCCGCCTCAATGCTGTAGAGCTGGATGATGCGGTATTCGACGCCGAGGCCGCTGAGGGTGGGCTGCAAGGGCGGTGACTCAAACATCTGCAGATCGAGCCAGCGTGCGGCGAGGGCCGGCGGGCCGGGATCGCGGGGCTGGGCATTCGGCGCCACGGGCGGAGAGCCTTTTACATAGACCTCCTTCGCCTGCGGACTTCTGGCGGCGAGCTTTGCGGTGACGCCGGCTTCATTTTCGACACGAACGAGGTACTGACGCCAGCCGGATTCATCGAGCAGGGCTTTGGCGGTGCCGCGCTCGACCTTCACGCGTTGTTCGGGTGTGATGGTGACATTGAACAAGGCGTGCGCATCGAGCACGGTTTGAGCCTTGGCGACGGAAGCAGCGTCGTGGGCTTGGATGCAGGCACGTAATGTGGTGAGTTCAGTCGGATTGAAGGGCGAGCCCAGAAAGGCTGCTGCGTCGATGAGGCGCTGGGTGGCAGTGAAGAAGGGCTGGGGTTCGACGGGGGCGGATTGGCCCGAAGTCATGATGGCGGCACACAGAGAGAGCAGGAGCGACGTTTTCATGGGGACTCAAACGTTCGCCGTGGATGCGAGCTTCCAAATGCATGCCTCCGTCTTGGGTAGTTCCTGCTGAAGAGTTTTACGCTGATGCAGGGACGTTCGAAAGCGGCGCTGAAGCGCCGCACTCCAAGACGCTGTCGCGACTATTTCACACCACGACCAGCACGATGGCGCTCATCATGAGCAGGGCGCCGGCGAGGCGCCAGCGCATGACGGTGGGGCCGAGGTGCTGTTCGGCGTTCATGAACCAGTGGCCGATCATCCAGACGAGGGCCACGCTGAGGAGGCCGCGCGAGGCATAGACAATGTTTGCGGAGGTGGCCTTGCCAAAGACGGCGAGGGTGCTGACGAAAATGATGCTCTGGGTGCCGAGCAGTACCGAACCCCCAACGAGCCATGGCCAGGCCTGGACGCGGATGGCGCTGAGGGGTGCGGAAAAACGAAAGATGAGGCCGAAGGAGAGCAGCGCATTGATCCAGAAAATGCAGGGCAGCAGACGGCCGACGCCCCAATATGGGCCCCACTTTTGCACGAGCACATCAAAGATGGCAAAGGCCACTGCACCGATGCCACCTGCGACGAAGGTGATCAGCAAATGACGTGGCGGCTGGCCGGCATCCTTGCGGTTGAGGAAGGTGATGCCGAGCACGCTTAAAAAGGCGGCGATCCAAAGTTTCACCCCCACGGCTTCACCGATGAGCAGCGGCGTGAAGAATGCTACAAGGATGACCTTCAGCCCAAACACAGGCACAGCGACGGAGACATCCCCTTTCTCCAACGCCAGAAACTGCGCGAGCTGGCCGACGAAGAGGCACATGGCGATGACGCCGGGCTGCCACAGATCGACGATTTCCACTGGTGGCCCGCCGTGCAGCCAGAGGAGGGAAAAGAGACCCGCGACGATCAAATTTGCGACAAACGTGGTGCGCCACAGGCCGACGCCGAGATCGCTGGAGCGTTTCAGCACGAGTGCACCAAAAGCATACAGGAGGGCGGCAATGAGCGGGAAAAGCGTGGTGGCGAAGGCTGGGGACACAGGTGCCATTAACACGCGTGCGCAGGGTAGCAAGCCCGAGGAATTTCATCCCCCCAAGCAGGCACTTGCCACGCGCAGAGCGCTCGCTAAGCAGAGAATCCCCCATTTTCTTTTTTTCCCCATGAGCGCCAATTTCCCCGAACAATCCGTCGCCGTCCTTTTCAGTGGTGGTGACGCGCCCGGCATGAATGCTTTTCTGCGTGCCATCGTGCGCCTGGGCCTGAACCGTGAAAAAATCGCCGTGCTCGGCATTCGGGACGGCTACCGCGGCCTCGTACGCACCGCACGTGCCGTCAATGACGATGCGGAAGCCCTGGTGCGCCTGAAAAAGGACATCGCCACGCACACGGGCCGTGCAGGGCTGATCTCCGAGCAGCTGCACATCATCCAGATGGACCACGCCAGCGTGAGCGGCATCATGGGCAAAGGGGGCACCATCCTCGGATCCGCGCGCTGCCTGGAATTCCACGAGAAAAAAGTGCGTGAGAGCGTCCTCAAGCTGCTCAAAAATCTCAACGTGCGCGCGTTGGTCGTCGTGGGTGGAGACGGTTCGCTTACGGGCGCCCGGCTGCTGGCGGAGGAAAGCGATCTGCGCGTCATCGGCATTCCTGCTACGATTGACAACGATCTGCAATTTACCGACATGGCGCTGGGAGTCGACACTGCGGTGAACACGCTCGTCTGGGCGGTGGATCACTTCATCGACACCGCACGCAGCCACCGCCGCGTGATGGTGCTGGAAACGATGGGCCGTGCGAGCGGCGACCTGGCCCGCATGGCCGGTCTGGCTTCGGGTGCCGAGATGATCATCACCCCTGAGTCGGGCGCGCTGAACGACGAGGCCATGAAGAAGCTCGCGGCCAAGATCGAAGGCGCGATGACACGCGGACGTGGACACGCCATCGTGCTGGTGGCGGAAGGCGTGGAGTTTGATCCACCCCAGAAGCGCAACCGCGCCTACGTGCTGATGGATGCCTTCCAGCAGTATTTCCACCGTGCAGGAGCCCCCTTCCCCGATCTCGAAGTGCGTCCTTCCGTGCTGGGCCACTTGCAGCGCGGCGGCCATACGACACCGGAGGACTGCATCCTCGCCGCACGTTTTGCGGATCGTGCCTGGACCAGTATTCAGCAGGCTGACGGCGGCAGCGGCATCACCGCACTGCGCAAAAACGTCATTGAGATTGTCCCCTACGGCGAGCCTGACATGCCAGAACGTGCGGCCTTCTCCCGCGAGATGGAGCGGCTGCATGATGACTTGAGTTCGTGGTAGGACGAAAGAAGCCGTCAAGGAAGGGTCAGGATGGGCCTGAGCGCATCTCTTGACCTACTTGACCGGGTTTCCATTCTTTACCCAGCGGTCCATCCATTTCAGGGTCTTCTCCCACATCTCGGGCAGGTAGACATGTCCGACGCCTGGATAGATGGTGTTTTCGAAATGCGAGGGGGCATCCTGGCCATGCAGCGCATACACGCGGCTGACGATTTCGCCGATGTGGCGCACACCGTCGGTGGGTGAGCCGCTGTCTTGATCGCCGGTCATGAACAGCATGGGGCGTGGTGCGCCGAGGGCGATGACGGCCTCGGTGTCGAAGTGTTTGAGCATGCCGGGCACGAAATAGTAAATGCCGTGTGCCTTGAGCATGCCAGCGCGGATGAGTTCTTCATAGCGTGTCATGCAGCCGACGCATACGGCGGCACGCGGGCGGTCATCGAGCGCCATGATCCACCAGCTGCGGGTGGCGCCCATGCTGATGCCGGTGACGCCGATGCGCTGCGTGTCCACCTCGGGGCGTGAGCAGAGGTAATCGAGTGCGATGACGTCATCGCGAATCATCATGCCCCACAGCGTGCGACCGGCCCAGAGATTGAATTTGGCGGCGGTCATCTCGCCATTGCTGCCTTTCTGCTGGGGGCCATCGGGGCCCTGGCCGTTGCGCTCGCCAAAACATGGCGCGTCGATACCGAGCACGATATAACCGGCTTCTGCGAGCGCGGGGCCTGCAGCGACGGGTGTGGCGTTTGTTTGCAGAAGCTCCTGTTTGCCGCTGTCGTACTGCCCGCCATGCCAGTGGCAGTAGAGTATGGCGGGAGCTTTGCTCTGCGCTGTGGCCGTCTTCGGCAGAAAGACATAGCCTTTAACGATCTCGCCCGCACCATTGTCAAACTGGAGGGTCTCCAGGGTGTAGCTGCCTTTGTCCTCGCGGGTCGTTACTTGAAATGCGGAGACTGGCGGGCGCGGCGGCAGATCGCCGAGAAGTTCGTTTAGTTTCGCGCGGATTTCCGCCCGTTGCTGCTGCCATGAGTCGAGGGAGGCTGGCACATGCAGCGGCGGGGCTATCTTTGCTTTCGCGAGCCAGGCATCAGCGACGGCATTGGGTTCAGCGGCTTGCATGTGCGTGAGTAAGAGGAGGAGGCAGACAGTGGTCGTGCGCATGGCGGATTTCCGTAAATTCATTTGGGGTGGCCTTTGCCATCTTTCACATTCGGCGCAAACGGATCAGGAGCGGCCTCGTTGCGATCCTGCCCACCAGTGGCATTTTTAGCTGGCGCGCCAATAATGATCGAGACTGGTGCAAGCGTCCATGTTGTCTTTGCCGCACCACAGATGGCATCAATGACTTCCAAGGCGTTCTTTCCTTTCGAGTGAATGTCGATCCTGACCGTGGTCAAATCCGGATTTGCATCTCCGGTCCTTATAACGAATCCACTGATCATCCTGCCTCCTGGAGTTACTGCCTTCGACTCGTTCATCAAATAGGAAATCGCTTCTTCGAGGGTGCCGGAGAATTTGAATTCCGGGAAGATCGTGGCGGTCATCCACGCACGTATTGTCATGCCCTCAATGACTGGTTCGTTCGAGAGTGCAGGCTTGCCAGCCCAGGGCAGTTCCTGCGGAAAATGCTGCGGCTCGCGGCCTGAGACAAAAATCCCCGCCATCAAGACCAGCATCGTCACAACGGGGACCTGTGCACCTTTCATGGCACAGGTTATGGCGGCCAGCCCCAGAATTCAAGTCTGCTGCAATTTGCCAGCCATCCCTGCGTTCTCAGCGACCTATCCATGAAACACAGTTCCCTGCTCACCCTGACGCTCGCACTCGCCGCCTTCGCTGCACCTGCCGAGGACAAACCGCTGCTCGCCATTCCTGGCAAGGTCATCTATGAAAACAATCTCAGCTCTGGTGCTAGTGCTCCATGGAAGGCGGCCAAGGGCAAGTGGGAGCCGGTGGACGGCGTGCTGCGCGGCTCCGAACTTGAAGCTGACAAGCATGGAGCGGTGAACCGCCTGCCCAACAAGCTGAAGGACTTCATCATTGAGTATGAGTTCAAGTTTTCCGGGGCCAAGAGCACGAGCCTTTCGATCAACGCCATCAAGGATCACATGGCACGAATCATGATCACGCCGAAGTCGGTGGCAGTGCAACGTGATGACAATGATCATGAAGGACCGGACAAGGCGGTGGTCTTCGCCCGATTCCCCACGGAACTCGGTGAAGGCTGGCACAAGGTGCGCCTGGAAATGGTGGGAGACAAAATGCTCGGCAAGGTGGACGATCTCATCGCCTGGGGAGCCAATGATCTGTTCATGACCGAGAAGGCCAGCCCTGGATTTACCGTCAGCGGGCAGTCGGTGGATTTCCGCAATTTTTCACTGACTGAAGCGACCCTCAATCCTGCCTGGGAAGAGGTGAAGGCCACGCTGCCGAAGCCCGGTGAAAAGGTGGCGGCTCCTGCCAAACCTGCGGCGAAGAAGAAGGCGGAATAAGGCGGTGAATTGACTTTGCCATGCGTCCTCGTTAAAAAGGCGCATGGCATTTCCCATTCGTTCTCCTCGTGATCTGGTCGGCGGCATCGCCGTGTTTGGCCGCATCCTCGATAAAATCCGGCTCAATGCCAAGGAAGGCAAACTGCCCGACGGCTACCATCTGGGTTACCTCGAGGGCAGCCGCACCTTTGACGAACGTGTGTGCAAGTTTCTCGGAGTGGATTTTAGTGAGCTTTCGGAACGCACGCTGGCAGGTGGAACCGACGAAGAAATTCTGGAATGGTGCTGCCTGAATGGCAACCGGCCAACTGCGGAGCAGATTGAAATTTGGAACGGCTTCATGCACAAACGCGGCTGGCGCGATGCGGCCTCCGGCGGATTGGTGAAACAGCGTGAAGAAGCCGGGCTGGGGCATCGCGAAGACTTGGTGACGTTCTTTGACATGATGGATGTCGAAGAAGGCCGCGCGCCGTGATCAGAGACCGCGAGGGGCCATTGAGTAGAGGCCGAGCGTCACATCGTAGGCGTCGAGCAGCGCCATGCGTTTGAGCTCATGGCCGGCACCCCAGGAGTCGGTGAAGAGCACTTGGTTCTTGGCCAGGTTGTAGCCGATGACCATGCGCATGTGGCCGCCGCTGACCTGCCCCCCATTTGGCAGAGGGGGATCTTCGGGCTTCTGACCGAGACTCAAGCCCCAGAGCAAAGGCACGCCTTTGTCTGTGTATTCCTTGACGATTGAGATGAATTCTTTCTCCGACACACGGCGTTTGCCGTTGTTGGCGTAGTACAGCTCAGGATTCACGAGCGGTTTGAAAGTCACTTTGAAGGCACCATCAATTTTGGCGAGGCTCTTCTGCATGGTGCCAATGTTGGCACCGCTTTCCGAATCAACGCTGACGAGCTTTGCCATCTCGTGCTGGTCACAAGGAATGCGCATGTATTCAAAGAGCCGCTGGCAACTTGCGGCGACGCAGTAGCCTTTCTGCCCCTGATCCACCATGGGGACGCCGGAAATATAGACATCTCCTTCTGCTGTCTTTTTCACACGCTGGAGCAACTCCATGCGCTGCACGCCGGTGGCCATCTTGCCCATACTCCAGTCGGCCTGATTGGGTGCGGCGAGTTTCAGGCGGAGGAACTCGGGCTTGGAGATTTTGCCGGGTGTGTTGTACTCGTTGTATTCGAGGAGGGCAATGCCGCTGGGTGCCGTCCAGTTCCAGCCGGTGACTTGGAGCGCTGCATTGGAGGACATCATCTGGCGTTTGGGAGCAACCTTCATGACCTGGCTGAGGTTCTGCCCGATGACTTTGAAGATGCGTTCGAATTCTGAGGTGGTGATGTCGCCTGAATCACCACGATTGTAGAAGGAAATCGTGGCGCGTGCTGCCTTGCCATTCACGAATTCCAAAATCGCCTCCTCCAGTTTTACCGAGCCGCCAAACATGGTGAGATTGGTCTCAGCGTTGCTGAACATGTGACGGGAGAAGCGCGCGCGATCCTTGGCGGCGCTGACCCATTCAAACTGAGGGGGCTTCTGCTGCAGCTTCTGATCTTCGAGCTTCAGCACGTAATTCTTTTCCAAGTCAGCCGGCGTCCACAGCCACAAGGCACTGAAGTTCAGCAGGGAGTCGATATTGGCGGACAACGTTGGCTGTTTGTCTGGCTGGCTTGCCGCTGGGGGTTGAGGCTGGGTACGCGGCTGGGAGGGCTGCATGCCGGGGGGCACTTGGATTAACAAGTTTATAGAATAATCACTCACCTTAAAACCCACCATGTATTTGGGATTCACCCATTGCGGCCCCAGAGCCAACCTTCCAACTGTGACTTCCTGAGGATTGGCAGCGCCCGTTTTCTGCCCAAGAAGGATCTCCAGCGTGGCCAGCTTTTTCTTCGTCACGTTCTTGGCGCTGAGTGATATATGAAACGAAGGGATCGAACGGAAGAAAGATACTGATACGTCGTTGACCTTGAAGAGGCCGCTAAACATGGTGTCTTCCAGCAAACTACCAGTGGCCGAATTCCCGGGGTGAAAATTCACTATGGTTTCCGTGCTAACAGTATCTATACTGTAGGCAGATTTGCTTCGATCCTTTCTGTGCGCGTCTAAAAAGGCGATGAGATTTTGCTGCGTCAGTGCCAGTGGATCAGACCAGTCGATCAGATCATCAATCGAAGGCTTGGTAGATGCAGTCTGCGCTTTGGCTGCAGAATCAAGACCCATCCATGTGAGCAAAACCAATGTGATGAGCAGCCGAGACTTCATTCGGCTTATTTATCTGGTTTGACCTAAAGCTGTCAATGTTTAATGCCTAGCCACATCATCACGAGGCCTACATAAACTTGCCTCCCATTACTTCGCCACAACTGCGGGGCGATCCGAAGTCAGCACGCTCTGAAGAGGCTTGGGATAGACACCGAGGATGAGGATGGCGAGGGCGAGGGCACCGGCGACGGCTTTGGCGGGGACCGAGAAGGTCAGCGCAGGGACGTCGGTGCCTTCGGTGGTGTACATCGCGAGGATGGTCTTGAAGTAGTAGTAGAAGCCAGCGGCTGCGGCAATGATGGCGCAGCTAAGGGCACCCCAGTAGCCGTGATCGGCGAGACCGAGGAAAACGAAGAGCTTGCCGAGGAAACCGGCGGTGAGGGGCAGGCCGGCGAGCGAGGCGAAGGAGAGAGTCATCAGCAACGCGAGGAGCGGATTGCGTTTGGCCAGACCGGTGAAGTCCTTGATGTCTTCGCCAAGACCGTTGGCACGCATGAGGCCGAGACCGAGGAAGCCGAGAACGGTCATGGGCAGGTAAGTGGCGAGATAGAGTGCGACGACGCCACCGGAAGAGAGATCAAAGCGGGCGCTTTCGCGGCAGGCAAGAGCCAGGAGCAGGTAACCTGCGTGAGAGATGCTGGAGTAGGCGAGCAGGCGCTTGACGCTGGTCTGGAACATCGCGGGAAGGCTGCCGAGCAGGACGGTGAGCGAACCGGTGACAAGCAGCAGCGCCTGAATTTCACTGCCGATGATGGAACCTTCGACCAGGAAGGCGTCCAGCGCACGGGTGAGGACGACGAAGCCAGCGGCTTTGGAGCCGACGGAAAGGAAGGCGGTCACGGGAGTGGGGGCCCCCTGATAGACATCGGGAACCCACATGTGGAAGGGAGCGGCGGCGACTTTGAAGCCCAGACCGCAGAGGAGCACGGCGGCACCGAAGAGAGCGGTGGTTTTGCTGGTGGCAGGATTGGCCAGTGCTTTGGCGATGCCGTCGAAGCTCATGGTGCCGGTAGCGCCGTAGATCCAGGCGATGCCATAGACAAGGACGCCGGTGGAGAGAGCGCCGAGGATGAGGTACTTCACACCGGCCTCAAGACTGAAGGCGCTTTTGCGGGCAAAGGCGACGAGGACGTAGAACGAGACGGTGACGAGTTCGAGAGAGACGAAGACGGTGACGAGATCACGCGCGGAAGCCATCCACATCATCCCCGCGCAAACGATGAGGGGCAGGCTGAACATTTCGGCCAGCTTGCCATCGACGGTGAAGCGGGTGAGATAGGGTGCACACTCGAGCGTGAGCCAGAGCACCAGGATGGTGATGACGAGCGCGAAGCCTTTGTAGAAAATGGCAAGGCTGTCGAGCTGATGCCAAGGCTGGATGAAGCCGGGCAGGCTGGCGGTGTCGTGTGGCGCAAAGATGAACAGCACGAGCGCGAGCGAAGTGCCTGCGATGGCGGTGAGGCCGAGAGTGCGGCGGGAGATGTCGGGCTTGAAGGCCTCGAGCAGCAGCAATGCAAGTCCGAGGAGGGCGAGGCCGGCTTCGATGGTGAAAACGCTCATGGCAGGACTACAGCGCGGATTTCATGAGGTTGAGCAGCAGCCAGGGGCAGCAGCCGGTGACAAGCAGCGTGGCGGCAAGCAGGATGAACGGCAGACGCTGTGAAAACGCAGGATCGATCATGAACAGGCCGGTGGCAGGGGTGCCGTGGAAGATGCTGCGGTAGGCGCGCAGCATGTAAACAGCGGACATCACCACGCCCCAAAGCGCCAGGATGACGGTCCATTGAAGATTGGTCAGGACGCCAGCTTTGAACTCGGTGAAGTTGCCGAGGAAGATCATCACTTCACCCGCGAAATTGGTGAGGCCGGGGAGGCCGATGGAGGCAAAGGCTCCGAAGGCGAAAAGCACGGTGAACGAGGGGGCGTGGTTAGCGAGGCCGCCGAGCTTGTTGTACTCAAGAGTGCCGAGTTGATTGCGCATGCGGCCGCAGAGGCCAAAGAGGAGGGCAATGGAGATGCCGTGTGCAAACATGAGGATAACCGCGCCTTTCAAGGCAATGTCAGTGCCTGCGGCAATGCCGAGGAAAATGTAGCCCATGTGCATGACGCTGGAGTTGGCAAGCGTGTCATCAAGGCGGCTGGCATGAATGGTAACGAGGCCCATGACAAGAATGTTGCCCAGCAGCATGACCAGCAGGGCGTTCTGAACCCATTCCACATGAGCACCGTGAGGCAGCAGGGGCAAGGCGATGCGGATGAGGCCGTAAAGTCCGAATTTTTTCAGCACCCCGGAGTGCAGCATGGCCACGGGTGTGGGTGCGGTGGCGTAAGCGGGCGCGGCCCAGCTATGGAAGGGGAAGAGACTGACGAGGGAACCGAAACCCAGCAGGAGGACAAAGAAAATCTGCGCCTGCTTTGCATCTGGCAATGGCGTGAGCCTGGCCTGACTGCGCAGGGCTTCGAGATCAAAAGTGAGCTTGGAGCCGCCGCTGAATTCGAGCACGAGCCAGACCAAACCGGCGAGCAGCACGAGACTGCCAGCACCGAGATAGATGGTGGCCTTCCATGCGACGGCCTTGCGCTGGGCGGGTTCGGCACGCCCATGAAGCGCGATCATGAGAAAGGTCGGGATCAGCGCGAGTTCATGGAAGGCGTAGATGAAGAAGACATCCGTGGTGAGGAAGGCCCCCATGGCACCGCCGCCGATGAGCAGCGAGGAGACGTAGAAAATAGGCGGGCGATCCTCAATCTGCCAGATGGCGGCCAGCATCACCAGCGCGGTGAGCAGAGCGAGAATGATCGAGATGCCGTCGGCACCGACGGCGAAGCTGAGCGAAGGATTTTCGAGGATTGGCCGCGAATAGGTGAAGGCGAGGCCGGTTTTGCCCCAGTATTGCACCGCCATGTAGAGCACGAGGGCCAGATTGATGAACGTGGCACCGAGGGATGCAGCGCGGGCAGGCGCACCGAGCCAGACCGCCAGAGCGGCGAGCAGCGGGAGTGCGATGATTAATTCAAGAACGCTCATTCAATTTCTCCATCAATGGCCCAGACGGGGCAGCACAAATACAACAAGATAAATCACACCAATGACGCCACCCCCGAGGAGGAAGGTGTAGCCTTGCAGATGGCCGCCCTGCAGCATGCGGGTGGCGGCTCCGAGACGGGCGACGATGGCCGTGGGCAGGCGGGCAACGAGGCCATCCACCAGCACACGCTCCAAGGCGGTGACGATCCATGCCAGACGATCCTGGAATACGCGGACGATGACGGCGTACATTTCGTCGAAGTAAAACTTGTTGGCGAAGAGCTTGATGCTGATCGGGTCTTTGTCCTTGCCACGGTAGAGATAGATCGCGCCGAACGTGCCAATGAGGAATGCAGCGATGGAGGCAAACAGAACCGTGGCATGAGGAGGCTCATGCGCGGGTTTCAGGGCCTGCAGCGGGGTGGCGAATCCGTCCCATGCGGAAAGAATGGAAAAGACGGCCAGAATGACCAACGGCAGCAGCATGATCACAGGCACCTCGGTGGCGTGATGAGCAGACTCAGTACGCGGCTTGCCAAAGAAGGCAATGATGACCAGCCGCATCATGTAGAAGGAGGTCAGCAGCGCAGTGAGCGCGGCGGAGTGGAAGAGAATGCTGCAGCCGCTGTCATAAGCCGCCCCGAGGATGGCTTCCTTGCTGTAGAATCCACTGGTGATGTATGGAAGGCCCATCAGGGCCAGGGTGCCAATGAGAAAGGTCCAGAAGGTGACGGGCATGTGCTTGCGCAGGCCGCCCATCTTCCAGACGTCCTGCTCATGGTGGCAGGCATAAATGACGGCACCGGAGCCGAGGAAGAGCATCGCCTTGAAAAACGCGTGCGTGTAGAGATGGAACATGGCCGGATGGCCGGGATTTGGACCATGAGCCGCGTGGCCATGCTGGGCAGCCATCGCCACGGCACCGACGGCCATGACCATGTAACCGAGCTGAGAGAGAGTGGAGTAGGCCAGCACTCGCTTGATGTCATTCTGCTGAGTGGCCATCAATGCGGCCATGAGTGCGGTAAAGCAGCCGATGCCGGCGATGATTTCGGCAGCGAGGGGCGAAGCCTCAATGAGGAAGCTCACACGCACCAGCATGTAAACACCTGCAGCGACCATGGTGGCCGCATGGATGAGAGCGGAGACGGGTGTGGGGCCTTCCATGGCATCGGGAAGCCAGACATGGAGAGGGAACTGGGCGGATTTACCGACTGCGCCCATGAAGATGCACAGTGCAGCGGCCGTGATGAGGCCTGGATGCGTGGTGTGGGTGTCGAACAGAGGCCCACCTTGCACAAATGCATCGCGAAGACTTTCGAGAGACACATCGCCATGGTTCAGACCAAAGAGCAGCAAAATGCCGATCATGAAGCCGAAATCGCCGATGCGGTTGGTGAGGAAGGCCTTTTTGCAGGCTTCAGCAGCGCTGGCCTTTTGATACCAATGCCCGATGAGCAGGTAGGAGCTCAGACCGACGAGCTCCCAGAAGATGAACATCATGATCAGGTTTCCAGCCAGAACGATGCCGGTCATGGAGAACATGAAGAGCGAAAGCGAGCCGAAGAAGCGCGGCCTGGCATCGTCGTCCTTCATGTAGCCGAGCGAGAAGATATGCACCAGCATGCCGATGAAGCTGACGATGAACATCATGCCACGGCTCTGCTTGTCGATCAGGACATCTATGTTTGCATGAAATTGGCCGACGTCGAGGAAGGGGAGGAGGAGCTTGGTGTTTTCTTTATCGTCCGCCACCGCCAGAAGAGCCACGCAGGCAATAAAGGAAATGACCGAGGAACCCACCGAAATAAGCACGGAGGCACCTTTGAGCTGACGATGCCCCAGAAGGATGACGAGCGCCGAAAAGAATGGCAGCAGTAGGATGATGCTGGCGTGCATGTCGGCGCGTTATCCTTGAAGTTTGGTGACGGACTCCACATCCACGCTCTGTTTGGAGCGGAAGAGAGCCACGATGATGGCGAGACCCACGGCCACTTCGGCGGCAGCCACAGTGATGGTGAAGAACACGAGCGACTGGGCGGTGTAATCCGGCAGGCCGTTGAAGAGATGGAAGCGGGAGAAGCCGACCAGCGCGAGATTTGCAGCGCTGAGCATCATCTCCAGACACATGTAGACGATGATGATGTTTCTCCTGGCAATAACGCCAGCGAGACCCAGGGAGAACAGCATGCCGCTGACAACGAGGTAGTGGCCAAGGGTGATCATGGGGCGCTCCTTTCGCGTTTGCTGAGAACAACGACACCGATCGTGCCGACGAGCAGCAGCAGGCCAATCACTTGCAGGTGAAAGCCGTACTGATCAAACAGGGTGAAGCCGATCAGCTTGGCATCAGGCAGAGTGCCTGCCTTGAGATCGTTCGTTATGGTGGGCAGCGCCGCTTTGCCAAGCTTTCCGGCAGCATCAGCCAGAGCCAGAGGGGTGTCCTGCGAGGTTTTCTTCGCCAAGTCAGTGCCGCCGACGACCATGATGATTTGCAGGGTCAGAAATACGGCCAGCACCACACCGGAGAGGATGGCGGGAAGATTCATTGGCCTGCCTTCCTCCGACTTGATGTCCAGCAGCATGATGATGAACAGGAAGAGCACCATGACGGCGCCGGCATAGACGAGAATCTGAATGACCCCGATAAAGTAGGCATCAAGGCTCATGAACAGGGCGGCCAGACCGACAAAGCTGGCAGCGAGCGCGAGGGCACAGGTCACTGGGTTGCGCCCGGTAACGACCAAGAAGCCGAAGCCCAAGGTGATCAATGCAAAGAGATAGAACAGAAGCGGGGGCATTACTTGAGCTCGTTCCACTTGTTCACCAGCCCCACACGCTGGCCGCCTATTTCATAGAGGCGCTTTTTGTTGTGCACCATCTCCTGGCGTGAGAGACCGGTGATGGCGTAGTCCTTGCGCAGGAAAATGGCCTGCTCCGGGCAGACCTCCTCGCACATGCCGCAGTAGATGCAGCGAATCATGTCGATGTCGAACTCCTTGGGCCGCTTTTCGACCTTGGCCCAAGGATCGTCGCTGGGGATCTCACTTGGGATGATTTTAATGGCCTTGGGCGGACAAATGAACTCGCAGAGCTGGCAGCTGACGCAGCGCTCACGATCCTGCTCGTCCGTGACGAGGGCGGGGGCGCCGCGGTAGTGTTCCGGAAGATGCTCGTCCCACTTTTGCTCCGGGTATTCCATCGTCACCTTGGGCTTGCTGCCGGCGATCTGGAGGAAGGTCCGGATGCCGTGCCCAATGGTAATTTTCAGCCCTTTCAACAGCGTGGAAATGAACCAGCGTTCATGCCAGGCAAGTTTGGGACGTTGTACAATGATAGTGGCCATGTATGAGCAGGGAACCGCAGGAGAATCGGATTTGATTATCCGAACGTCCCGCAGTGCGGCAACCGCTATTTGTGAAAAATTTCACAAGGCCGGACCAGAATCACAAAATCAGCCAAAAATTCACCTTGAATCGTCTGGATGAGCGACGGGGGCTCCAAAGCTCCCCTCTGCAGGCTATTTTGAGTCCTTGTTGTCTGCTTTCTTCGGTTCTGCCTTTTTTTTGGCGGGAGCCGCTTTTTTCTCAGGCTTGGTAAAACCGGCTTTCGCATAGGTCACCATCTGGGCAAAGATGCCTTCACCGACGCCGTCAGCGTCCACCACATGGGTCACATCGGCCAGAGGGCGAACTTTTTGAATGGCCTTGGCGCGGACCTCGCCAATGCCGGGAATCGCCATGAGAGCGGCCTCGTCGCCTTCATTCAGCAGAGAGAGAAGCTGGGTCCTTTGCTGATCCGTCAGCGTTTTGGCAACGGCCTCCACTTTGGCCGAGGGCTTGGGCGGACTCTTCTTTTGCGGGGTGGTATCGGCAGCAGAGAGTGAGAGACTAAGAACCAGAACGGCGAGAAATGCGATGAACGATTTCATGAGAGTGGGGGTGTAAAATGCGCGGCAAGGTTATGTAAAATAGCGAGATGAATGGCGAGTAAAATAGTGTGGCTCTTCCTTTTTTCCAAGAGCCACGGCAAAACAGACACCTAAATGCTCGACATTTTTGGAGGTTTCTCTCTAAATCGACGCATGAAGCTTTTTTGTCCTCTGGGCATCGCCATGGTGCTGACGTGTGGTCTGCTCCAAGGGCAAACCACCGCGCCGGTGATGCATACCTGGACCAGCACGGATGGACGCAAGATCGAGGCGACCTTTGTTGCCATGGATGGTGAAGGGGTTAAAATCCGGATGGCTAATGGCAGCACCTTCACGGTGGCGCTGAGCCGTCTGACGGCGGCGGACCAAACTTTTGCGAAAAGTCAGGGCGCTAGCGGAGCCGGCACCCCGGCCAAGGCTTCAGAGCCCGGGACGCCCAACGCCAGCAAAACCTGGCCGCGAACCGTCTCTCTCGAAGAAAAGCCTGCCGTCACCGTGGTGAAGGAAGATGCGGAAACACACCAGTTCATCTACCGCTCACCGCACTATGAGTTTCAATGCGACTCCAAGCTAGGAGCCAATGTGGTGCGCGAGTTTGGCCGGATGTTTGAAGCCACCTGGCTGATCAACTGCATGCTGCCGCTGGATTTTAAACCGCGGCCCGAAAAGCTGCGTGAAATCTTTCTGGCACGTTTGTTCACCACCAAGGCTGACTACATGGAGGCCGGAGGCATCGAGGGATCCGCCGGCGTTTATATGACAGCCAAGAAAGCGCTCATGGTGCCGCTCTCCAGCCTCGGGGTGCAGATGGTCGGAAGCCGTGTGTCGCTGGCAGAAAGCGACGCGCGTGACAACGCCACGCTCATCCATGAAATCACCCACCAGATGATGAACCACTGGATGGGAAGGCTGCCCACCTGGTATGTCGAAGGCAGCGCGGAGTATGTCTGCATGCTGGACTACAACAGCAACGGCCGCTTCAGCCTGATCGGCCTCAACCGTCAGCTGCAGAATTTCACCGTGGGGCGTGGGGGCGGCGGCAAAGGATTCACGATGATCGACCTCGAAGAATTGATGACCATCGAATTTGACCGCTGGGCGGCCGCGCTGGGTCCGGGCGGCTTTGCAAATGAGAACTACGGCTCGGCCTGCCTGCTGACTTATTTCTACTACCATGTGGATGACAAAGGCGACGCCGCCCACATCATCGCGTGGCTGCGTGAAATCGAAAACGCGAAAAGCGATGAAGCTGTGACCGCCGCCACAAAGAAACACCTGCTGCGCGACCGGAGCTACACGCAACTCAGCGAAGATGTGAAGAAGGGCCTGCGCAAAGAAGGCATTGATATCAGTTTCTTTCCCCCTGGAAAGAATGGGACCGCCACTTCCGACAAGTAAGTTGGCCGGAAAACTGACCGGCCTGTACCAGTGCGGCATTTTGCCAAATTCTCACGAGTCAAATAAAAGGAGTTAGAATTCCTATGGCGTTTCTAATTCATCTCGGTTAGAATAGTTCCACAATCAGGGAAATGACTAATTCCGATCGCATCCGCATCTTGATCGTCGAAAACGAAGGCCTCGTGGGCTGTGACATGGCCACGACTCTCGGCAAACTCGGCTATGTGGTGGTCGCCATCTGTGCCTCCGGGGAGGAAGCCTTGGAGCGCCTGGATGAGTTGCGCCCTGATCTGGTTTTAATGGATGTGCATCTGGCAGGTCAGCTCGATGGCATTGATACCGCCCGTGAGCTGCAGCGCCGCAGTCGTGTGGCCATTGTCTACGTGACGGCCTGCGCGGATCTGGACACCGTCGCCCGTGCCCGGCAAACGCACCCGCACGGCTATTTGCTGAAGCCTTTCAATCATGATGAACTGCGCCTGGCCGTCGATGTGGCTGCGCAGCGCCATTTTGAGGAGAATGAGCGCCAGCGGCGTGAGCACAGCTACTTTGAGGCCTTTCAAAGCCTCGCTGATGGCGTGATCGCCGCTGATCTTTCAGGAGGGGTGGTGTTCATGAACCCCTCGGCGGCCCGTGCGACCGGCTGGAATGCGCATGAGGCCGTGGGCCGCTCCCTGAACGAAGTCTTTCGCATCTATCAGAGCACCGGTGAGCCTGCCGAGATTCTGTCTGCTGAGGCGGGTGCACAAGCCGCAGAGCGCACCGTCTATCTCACCACGCTGGCGGGTGAGCGTGTACCGATTCAGGATCGTACGGCTCCGCTGCGAGATGCGCAGGGCCACCTGACCGGGCTCATCATCCTTTTCCGTGCTGCGGCAGTGCCTGCGCCGGTGGAAGCAACCACCCTGCCCAACCGCAGCACTGCGCCGCTCGTGGATGTGGTCGAAAGCATTTCCGACCCGCTGTTTGCTCTGGATGCCCGCTGGCGCGTGACCTATGCCAACGCGAGCGCGCTGCGCCTGTTTGACCGCAACCTGCAGAACATGCTGGGCCTTTCGCTGTGGGACATCATGCCGAGCGCGACGCGCGAACTGCATCATGAGGCCTTTGCGCATGCCATGCTGCATCGCGAGACGGTGAACCGTGAACTTTACCTCGACGAAAAACAGATCTGGCTGGAACTGCGCGGTTATCCCTTTGGTGAAGGCCTGCTGCTGCTGGTGCAGGATGTGACGGCCCGGCGCGAAGAAGCCGAGCGCCGCAACCGCATCGACCGCCTCGAATCCCTTGGTCTGCTGGCACGCGGCTTCGCCCACGATTTCAACAACCTGCTCACGGTGCTGCTGGGCAACATCTCGCTGGCGGAGATGCGCCTGCGCAATGCCATCACCCTGCCCGAACTGCACACGGCCAAGCAGGCCACGCTGCAGGCACAGAACCTCGTGCAGCAGCTGCTTACCTTTGCCCGTGGTGGTGCGCCGATCAAAACACAGATACGCCTCGGCGACCTCATTGAGACCTTCTTCATGCATCACACGCGTGCGAATCGCGTGGAGTACCGCATCGAAGTGCAGCCCGGCATGCCACAGATTGCCATTGATGGTGCGCAGATCCGCCGCCTGCTGAGCAATCTCATCCGCAACGCCGAACAGGCGCAGCCCAACGGCGGAGAAATCACCGTGCGCTGCTTTGCCCCTGATCATGCCGAGATGTTCCCCGGTGAAATGGTCACCGACACGAACTTCCAGCCCTCCGGCCTCGCGATCGAAGTCGAGGACAAAGGTGAAGGCATCCCGACAGAGCACCTGCCGCATATTTTTGAGCCCTACTTCAGCACCCGCAAGGCCGACAACGCGACCGGTCTGGGCCTTACGGTCTGCGAATCCATCGCCAAAGCGCATGGCGGCTCGCTGACCGTCAGTTCAGAGCAGGGCAAGGGCACCACGGTGCGCTTCTACCTGCCGCTGGATTCTGACGGTGAGGAAGCTGACGGCTTTGGCCTCAGCAAGGTGTTCGATGCGCCACCGGAACTGAATGCGGCCAATCCGCGCATCCTGGTGCTCGAAGATGACCCGCTGGTGCGCTCCTTGATCGTCCGCAATCTGACCAGCAACGGCTTTGATGTCGCCGAGAGCTCCGAAGGCAGTGAAACGGTGCGCATGTACCAGGAAAGCGTGACCCAAGGCCGGGCGTTTGACCTCGTCATTCTCGACCTCAGCATTCCCAATGGCATGGGCGGAGTGCGAGCGATGGAAAAACTCCGTGGCATCGACCCGGAAGTCTTTGCCATCGTATCCAGCGGCTACTCGGACGATCCTGTCATGGCAAATCCGGCATCCTACGGGTTTGCCGCCGTGCTGCCCAAGCCGTACGAGCCCGCCGACATGCTGCGCCTGGTGCGCAACATCCTCGCTACACGCGGGATCCGCCGTGCGTCGTAACACGGGTGCGCATTGACAAGCGCGCCTGGTTTGAGAAAGAACCTGCATGCGCGAACAGGACCTCCTCGACAAGCTCAGCAAAATCGAGCGGCTCTATGCAGGCGCTGCGACTCCTGGGGAGAAAGAAGCGGCCGCCGATGCCATCGCCCGAATTAAACGACGGCTGGGTGAAACTGCCAAGATCGAGCGGCCTATCGAATACAAGTTCACCCTGACCGATGGCTGGTCGAAAAAGCTCTTCACCGCCCTGCTGCGCCGGTATGCGCTCAGGCCGTATCGCTACGCGCGTCAGCGAAGGACGACGGTCATGGTCCGAGTGCCGCGCAGTTTTGTGGACGATACGCTGTGGCCAGAGTTTCTTGAACTCAGCAAGGTACTGCAAACCTACCTCGACGAAGTGACGGAACGTGTGATCTCACGTGCCATCCATGAAAATGAGGGCGACGAGGAAGTCGTGGCAGGTGAGTATCTGGGCTGAAGCGGGCCACCTGCCGTCCTACCAGGGGGGGCGTGGGGCATCGACCAACCACGTTTCGTTTTCACTCAAAGCGTCGCAACCGCCGGGGCCTTCGGCTTATAGGTGTCCCACAGGAGCTTCATGGAGATGACACCGAGCCAAGGGGCCAGACCACAGATCATCATGCCGAGATCGTAGCTGCCAGTGCTGTCCTTGAGCATGCCAAACAACCAGTGAATGGGTGAAGTCACGGCCCAAACCCATGCACTCAGAAGGCCGGTGAGTCTTCCGACATGCCCCTCTGAAAGCTCCTGCACAAAACTGTAGTAACAGGGGAACAGCGCCAGCGCCCCCATGCCAACGACCAGCATCACGACAATCAATGCCGCGCCTTTGGGAAGGACACCGACGAGCAGACTCGATGTGGTCATCACACAAGCGAAGGCATAGACACTGCGCCGTGCCGCATGCGGGGTGCGTCCGCGTTTTTGGATCAACCAGATCGAAACCAAGCCTGCGCAGAAGCAGCCGATGTCGGTGAATGCAAAGTAGAGCGAGTTGTACCAGGCAGCTTCGACAGGAGAGTAGCCACGGCCCACTTCCATGAACTTGGGCAGCCACACACGAAACACGTGCCAGCAAATCTGCGTGCCAAAAATCAACACCGCCAGAGCCACGAACCTGCGGCTGTTCAAATACGGCCACAACGGCTCCTGCTTCTCGCTCACAGTCACCACTGGCTCGTCCAAGTCTGCGCGCCTAACGGAGAGAAACCACAAGACGAGCCACAGGAGGCCGGCACCACCGACGACCATGAAAGCAAAGCGCCAGGAGCCCGTGCCGATCGTCGAAAGCCAAAGCACGAGTGGTCCGGTGATCAAAGCGCCGATGGAGGCGCCACTTTGCAGCACGCTGTTTCCCATGGTGCGCTCTTTGGCACTGAGCAGGACAAAGGTCGTCTTCAATGCGCATGGCCAGTGGCCCGCCTCAAAAAAGCCGAGAAATCCACGGCATACCAGCAGCTGAGGGAAATCCTGCGTACATCCCGAAAGCACGCCCATCAGCGACCAGCCCAGGAGCACCACCGGATAAAGCCAGTACACCCGCATGCGATCAGCCAAGAAGCCAAACACCACGGAGCCGACAGCAAACGACCAGCCAAACACCCACTCGAAAATCCCGAACTGAGCATCGCTGAGCTTGAACTCTTCTGTGATCCGCTGTCCCGCAAGGGACAGAGTCTGCCGGTCCATGTAATTGATCGTCGTGGCCAACAGCAGGAGGCCGCAGAGGTACCATTTCCAGAGGGAGGAGCGGGGGGTGGGCATGTGGTTGTGTACGGCACTAAAAGAGGATCACTGCATTTTTCTTCGCATGCAAAAATCAGACCAAAATCACTGGATGAAAATCTGGGCTCAATCTCTGCGCCTCTTATTCACCATCTGACACAGTTCATCCTCGGTGGTCACCCTTCCCAGCTCCTTCCATCCCAAGCAATCACGCGTTCCAGGAGCTTCACAACCGACTCGCTGAAGCACTGAAACAGAACCTCGCCTTTCTCCGCTGTCGCAGAGCGGGGATCGCCGACATGGCCGGGCTCGCTGCGGTCAGGCATGATCCAGCCGCGGGAGGCGGGTTCGAAGGCGTTGCCGAAGGGGACGTCACCCGTCTTTGCCAGATCGACGACGAGCTCGGGGCGGAGACGCAGGACCATGCTGGTCTCCCATTCGCAGGCATGGCCCATGACGCGCTGCTGGATGGAAGGATCCCGAGTCCACGGCTCCGCGCCGAGATTCCAGTAAGTGGCGAAGAGCAGCAGCAGATCACTGCGGTCACGATATTTCTGCCGTTTCTCAAACACTGCCTGTTTGCCGGGAATGTCGTTGCCGCCGTGACCGTTGAGGAAGACGAGGCGCTTGAAGCCATGGTCGATGAAATTGTCCATGAGCCCGTTGAGCAGGTCGAGATAGAGCCGTGGCTCTGCGGACAAGGTGCCGGGGAAGTCCATGTGATGGTGAGAATTCCCCAGCCAGGTCAGCGGCGCAATCAACACACGCTCTCCCAGCGCGGCTTCGGTGCGGCGGACGAGTTCGTTCGTCAGCATGCTGTCAGTGAAGACCGGCATGTGCCGACCGTGCTGTTCCAAGGCTGCAACGGGAAAGATGATGGGGGTATTTTTATCGAGAGCGGCCACTGCAGGCCAGGTGAGATCAGCTAGAAGCATCCGATTAGAACGTCATAACCGATACATTTTTTGATGGACTTGCATCTTTGTTTCACGCTGGAATCCTATCTTATGAAATTATGGTCCCGGTTCCTGGTTTGTGGAGTCCTTATTCTGGAGCTGGCATCTTGCGGGAGCATAACCTCGAATTCGGCCGCCGTACCCACGGCAGGTTTTGTCAGTCAGGAAACCATTGCGCATGCCTGCCGCCAGCATACGACCCGCCGGAAAGGCACGTCTGGATTTGAAATCCTGCCGGAAGGCCGCGAAGCCTTCCTCGCGCGGCTGGCCGCAGTGGAAGCAGCCCAGCGGACGCTGGACCTGCAGTACTTCATCTGGAGTGACGATTTGGTCGGAACCACGATCGCGGACCGCCTGCTGGCAGCGGCAGACCGGGGTGTGAAAGTTCGCCTGCTGCTGGACTGTGCCAGTGCTACGCAGGCCGAAGTATACTCCGCGGCACTTGCAGCCCATCCCAACATCGAAGTGGCCTTTTTCAATCCGCTGACTGACCTGAAAGGGATTTTTGCCGGAAATCCCATCCCGGTGATCGGAGAGATCGACCGCATGCAATGCCGCATGCACAACAAACTCCTGGTGGCGGATGGCACCCTTGTTATTGGAGGCGGACGCAATCTGGGAGACACCTACTTCGGCATCCACCGCCATCACAACATGCGGGATTTGGATTTCATCGCCGCCGGACCCGTGGTGGGCGCAGCGACCAAGTCCTTTAATTACTATTGGCGGTGTCCACTGACACGCATCGGCAATGAGGCAAAGATCACCGATCGAGAGCGCGGAAAATTGCGTGATCTACGCCAGCATCTCGCACGTAAGAAGCGCGCATTCGCAAATAAAAGCGGCCGCCCATACCCGCTCTTCATGAATCGGACGGATTCACTGCAAGCCCTGCACCACTTTCTGGAGCGCATGATCTGGGCCGAGTATGAGTTCGTGGCGGACCCACCGGAACGCATGCTGCGCCAAACCGCTGTCGCCTCGCCCGTCTGGCACTGCATTGAAGACGCACTGCGCCATGCCCGGCATGACGTGGTGCTGCATGCCGCTTACTTTATTCCTCAAAACGACACGCTGGAGCTGATGCGGCAGGTCACCGCGCGCGGCGTCCATATGCAGGTGCTGACCAATTCCCTGGCTTCCATCGACCATCTGCCTGCCATGACCGGGATCGCCAACCGCCGAGGTGCGGTGATCGACAGCGGCGTTCAACTCTCTGAACTGAATGCGCGTGCGCATGACCGCCGGAGCTACATCCATGCCCGAAGGCTGACCCCTCTGGGCATGCACACGAAGGGGTTCGTGGTGGATGACGAGCTGTCGTTCATCGGGTCCTGCAACATGGACCCTCGCTCCAAATACATCAATACCGAGACCGGCGTGATCATCCACAGCACGGCGTTTGCCACCCGCCTGAAATCCCATCTGCTGAAGGGTTTCCAGCCAGAGAACAGCTGGCGCATCACCCGCGCCGCCAATGGCTCCATCCTCTGGACTGGGCGGCGGCCCAACGGGCGGCTGTCCGTGCATCACATGGAACCACAGGCATCGCTGGGTCGGCGGCTCGCTTGCTGGTTTCTGCGTTTCCTGCCTTGGGAAAACTTTCTGTAGAGCGCCTCAGCGGATTTCTTCGACCTTGATGGTGTGGG
>CAILZI010000038.1 GCA_903838675.1 uncultured Verrucomicrobiota bacterium | reverse complement strand
GCCGCCACCGTTCATGAGGGGGACGATGGAGAGCATCTTGGCGCTGGTGCCGACTTCAAGGATCGGGAAGAGGTCGGTGTTGTAGTCGCGCAGCACGTTGCCGGTGACGGAGATGGTGTCTTCACCTTTGACGATGCGCTCGAGCGAGAAGGTGCAGGCGTCGGCAGGCGTCATGATGCGGATGTCGAGGCCGCTGGTGTCGTGGTCCTTGAGGTACTTCTCCACCTTGGCGATGATCTGCGCGTCATGGGCGCGGGCCTTGTCGAGCCAGAAAATGGCGGGCACGCCGGAAGCGCGGGCGCGTTTGACGGCGAGCTTCACCCAGTCCTGGATCGGCGCATCCTTGGTCTGGCAGGCGCGCCAGATGTCGCCAGCCTCGACGGCATGCTCAAGCAGCACGGCGCCTGCGCTGTCGGTGACGCGCACGGTGCCGTCGGCGGGGACTTCGAAGGTCTTGTTGTGGCTGCCGTACTCTTCGGCGGCCTGGGCCATGAGGCCCACATTCGGCACGCTGCCCATGGTCTTGGGGTCGAGTGCGCCGTTCTTTTTGCAGAAGTCGATCACGGCCTGGTACACCCCGGCGTAGCAGCTGTCAGGGATGACGGCCAGGGTGTCCTGCTCCTTGCCGGCGGCGTTCCACATCTTGCCACCACCGCGAATCATCGCAGGCATGGAGGCATCGACGATGACGTCGCTCGGCACATGCAGATTGGTGATGCCTTTGTCGCTGTTCACCATGGCCAGCGCGGGGCCGTTGGCGTAGGCGGCCTGGATGTCGGCCTCGATCTCAGCCTTCTTGTCCGCAGGCAGCTTGGAGAGCTTCGCGACGAGGTCGCCGAAGCCGTTGTTCAGATCGACGCCGATCTCAGCAAAGGCGGCGCTGTGCTTGGCGAGGAGGTCCTTGAAGAACACGCGCACCGCATGGCCGAAGATGATGGGATCGCTCACCTTCATCATGGTGGCCTTCATGTGCAGGGAGAAGAGCACGCCGTCTGCCTTCGCCTTGGCGATCTGGCTTTCGATGAAGGCGACCAGCGCCTTCTTGCTCATGAGCGTGGCGTCGAGGATTTCGCCGGCCTTGAGCGGGGTCTTGTCCTTCAGCACCTTCGTCGTGCCGTCCTTGCCGATGAACTCGATCTTCACGTCTGTAGCGGCAGGCACGCAGACGGACTTCTCATTGGAGAAAAAGTCATCCTTACCCATGGTGCCCACGCTGGTCTTGGAATCAGCGCTCCACTTGCCCATCGAGTGCGGATGCGCCCGGGCGTAGTCTTTCACGGCCTTTGGCGCGCGGCGGTCGGAATTGCCCTCGCGCAGCACGGGGTTCACGGCGCTGCCCATGACCTTGGCGTAGCGGGTCTTGATGTCCTTTTCGGCGTCCGTCTGCGGATTCTCAGGGAGGCTCGGCACGGCGTAGCCCTTGCTCTGCAGTTCGGCGATGGCGGCCTTCAGCTGCGGCTGGGAGGCGGAGACGTTTGGCAGCTTGATGATGTTCGTGGTCGGCTCCAGGCAGAGCTTGCCGAGGTAGGCAAGGTCATCGGACTGCTTCTGCGCATCCGTCAGAAAATCGGGGAAATTCGCCAGGATGCGGCCAGCCAGCGAGATGTCGCGCGTTTCGACCGTAATGCCCGCGGGCTTCGTGAAGGCCTGCACGATGGGCAGGAACGAAAAGGTGGCCAGCAGGGGAGCTTCGTCGGTCAGGGTATAGATGATCTTCGCGGACATGATTTTGGAGGGGAATTGAGAGCGTAAGAGCTAAACGCGACCGCGCCGCAACGCAAATCCAAGGTGTGCGGCTTCTGTGCCCGGCGCACTGAAAGCAAGCCTAGCGCACTGCGGCGCGGATGGCGGGCACCAGCAGCTCAGCAACGAGCTCCTGACCGAGGTCGTTCGGGTGCATGCCGTCCAGCAGCATCCCGTCGATGGTGGTCTGGCGCTGTTTGGCAAACTCGGGGTAGGCCGCACGGACATCCACCAGCGGCACTTTCAGCTCCGCAGCCAGTTTGCGCAGGGCTTCGTTGTAGCCAGCGAGCGTGGCGGCGTCGAAGCCGTCTTCGGCAGCCGGATTGTACGGCGGTTTGCCATACAGCTCCTTGAGTTTCGGCGTCCAGCGCAGCGGATTCGTCGTCATGATGATGACCTTGGCCTTCACCTCCTGCGCGGTGGCGATCATGCGGCGCAAATTGCTCAGGTATTCGGCCAGCGGCACGCGCGGCTCAGTGGCGGGCGGGTTCTTCCACACATCCACGCAGGAGTCATTGATGCCGAACTGCATCACCACAAGGCGCGGTTTGTATTTCAGCACGTCGGTTTGCAGCCTCTTGAGCGCGTCCCGCGTGGTGTTGCCACCGATTCCCGCATTGTGCACGCCGAGCGAGGATCCGATGCTCTGCAGCATCGTCTCCACCCGCGTGGCATACACCTTGAGGCTGCCGCGCGGCGCAGTCGTGGAATCACCAAACATGACGATGCCACCCGGTTTCGGCTCCGGCTTGGGCGGCGGGACAAAGACTGGGATCTCACCGGCACCGAGGTCTGCAGTGTGGACCTTCATCCTCAGACCGCCCTGCATCGTGGTGATCCACATTTCACCGGGCTTACGCTCATAAACGTAAGGGTAGGACACGCGACCACCGGGCACGTAATTCGCCGCCACGATGACCGGCTTTGACCATGTACCAGCTTCATCCTCCGAAAACGCCAGCGACAGCTCCACCCGGCTGGAGCCACTCTTCGGATCATGCCGCGGCGGCGCATTCCACAGCATCGCGATGCGGCCATCACTCAAACGCGCCATCTGCGGGCAGCAGGTGACGGAGGCGATCTTCGTGGCCTGCAGACCAGCCCATTTCAAGCCATCGCGCGAGGTCGCCTCCCACAGAAACCCCGACTCCGTGCGCAGCAGCAGGTAGAGCGAGCCGTCTTTGCGCTCAATGACACTGCCTTCGAGTGAGCCCGCGTGATCATGCGCACCGATGCCATAGTCGAGCACATCGCCGCGCTGCCAGCTTTTGCCGAGATCATCCGAAGCCCACATGACCGTGGCATGCCGCCACTGCGGGATGATTTCCTGCCCCACCAGGACGATGCGTCCCGACCTCATCTGAATCATCGAATGAATGCAGCCGCACCACGGATCACTGAGCTTCACCGGCGTCTCCCAGGTCTTGCCATCGTCCGTGCTGCGGCAGGAATACGTCGGCAGCACAAAAGCCTTCCAGTCAACGCCCGGTTCACCCCAGTGCCAGCCCTTGGGCTCTTTCCGTTCCGCGCCATTCATCCAGGCGGAGATGATGACACCCTCGCGGGTGCGCAGCAGTGCGCGCTCGTTGCTGACGTTGAACTTCGCCGCCTTCGCAAACAACGGCGTGCTTCTCCACGTGCGGCCTTCATCCGTGGTGCGCTGCGCGTTCTGCGCGTCGATGCACAGCACGCCACCCTCCGCCGTGGTGACAAACGGCCCCTGATGCGTGAAGGGCAGCGCCGTCGCCTTGGGATGCAGCGTGGGCGAGTCAGCAGCGAATGCTGTGGCGCTGAGGAGCAGCAGGAAGAGTCTCATGGTGGCTCTCTCTTACGCATGGAATCACCGATCTCGTTCTTTTGACATTTTGAAGCAGGTCTGCTCGGAAGTACGATGGGCACTCCTGCCCGTCGGTCAACGGCACTGCTGGCCGGTACGTTGATCGTTGAGCTCAAACCGCAGTGCAGCAGCTTCGGTCGGCCATAGCGATGTCGCACACTTGCTTGTGAAGTGTCGGTTTTGGCGGAGCGCTGATCGACGGGCAGGAGTGCCCATCGTACCTCTCCTCACCCCAGCACATTCTCACCCCGATTCTCCTGCTGCTGCAGCGTCACCGGCCAGCCGGGAAACTGATTCGTCGGCTTCCCATCTTTCACATCGATGAGGAAGCGGAAGGACTCGATGAAGTAAGTCTTCTTCTCCGTGTCAAAAGTAATGAAGCCAAAGCCGCTGCCTTTCTCGTGCGCTTTCTCGTAGCGATTCGCCGCCTGACCGACCTCTGGATTGCCCACCGCATACACGTATGCCTTGTTGCCGAGGCCGTCGATGAACTCGCCTGTGTCCGGCAGGCCATGCTTGGGCCGGTTTTCATGCGGCATTTTGAGTTCATCCGGCCGCCACCAGCGTGGATAACCGGCGGAGATGGCCGGCGTGCAGAAGGACCAGTTGCTATCGCGCTGCTTGTCCACGCCGTACTGTGTCAGCGTGGTCAGGTGCTGGTCGCCATTGATGTGCAGCGCCATGGAGGGGCGCATGATTTCCACCGCATGATTGCGCGGCGTCTGCGGCCAGCTCCCGGAATCGAGATCGGCTTTCAGATAACCATCAGGTCCGCCATGATGCGTCGCTACATTGGCAAACACGGTCTGGCTCAGCACCGCCTCCAGCGTGTGCCCGCGCCAGTCCTGCGCCCACTTTTTGAGAAACTCCTCCTGCCGCTCGCCCAGCAGCACGAGGCCCGGCTTGTCGAGCGTGGCCGTGTCAAAGTTCGCATCTGGCACGTGGTCAGCGCGGCCACTACCCGTCTCCACATGCTCCGGCCCGCTCTTCCACTGCCGGTCAGCGATGATCGCAAAGCTCACGCCGCCATACACCATGTCGCCATAATAAACACTGATGTCCTGCAGCACCGGCTTGGGATCATACGCATCCGGATGGTGGGCCACATTCGTCTTGTGCACCGCATTGACCATGCGCGCCGGTTCAATGTAGCCGCCTTTAGAAGATGCGCCGGTATCTCCCACGTCCATCTTCTTGCCGCCTTCGCCCCAGATGTTGCCCTGAAACACATCGTGATCATCCGGCAGGCACAGCGTGGGCGCATTGCGCATGACCTCACGGAAGGCCCAGCCATGCTGGTAAAACTTGCGCAAGTAGTTCAGGATCGCAGGCTCCGCCGGTTCGCGGATGATACCAAAGCCCCCGTGGTTTTCATAGATCTGGTCGCCGGAGAAGAAGACGAGATCAGGATCAAGCTTCAGCAAATTCTCCGCCACCGGTGCATACGGAAAGCCGTAGTCGTTCTGACAAGTCAGCGCCGCCATGCGCAGCGGCCGTCCCTCAGGATTTGCTTTGATCGTGCCGGTCCACTCATGCATGATTGCGTGCATGCTGTTCTTGGGGTACTCCCAGTACACCACCTTATAGGGCGTGGCCTCCTTCGCGTTCCACTTGGGAATGCGGAAGGTGGCCACCCACGCATCGGGATCTAGCGTCGCTTCGCCGAGCAGTTCCCATTTGCCGTCTCGCTGCGCCGATAAATTGACGACTTGTTGGTCCTCTGCTCCCATGGGGGCGGTCAGCACGCTGAGCTTCATCACGAATCCCTGGTCCGTGCGTGAATCGCTCAGCGAGTACATGGACCACAGGATGGGGCCGAAACTGTTCTCCGGTGAGTGAGTGAAGGCTTTACCGTACGTCGTCCAGTTTTGAAACCGGTAACGTCCCGCTCCTCCGTTCCCTGCCTTGCCCTTGTTGTTCTTTTTTGCTCCCGCCACTGCACCTGCGGCGAAGTTGTTGGCGATCGACACATTCCCGAGAATCGCATCCGCTTCGAAGGCATGCGAAACTACTGCCAGCACCGCGTCCGAGTCCACGGCATGGGCCGTTAGAGTCAGCACACTCTTCGCGCCCTCAGGCTTGCCTTCCAGCGTCAGCCGCACCTGCTTTAAAACGCTGCCATCTTTGAGCGGCGCGGTTTTCGGTCCCAGCACGAGTTGATCGCCCTGCCATCCGGCGTTGATGCCCTTCTGCACAAAGCAGTTGCTGCGGTATTCGTTGAGTTCACTGCGAATGCCGATGCGGAAACCCGCTCCGCCGTCCGTCTTGCCGATCTCCAGCCGCGTCAGTGTCACGTACATGCTGAAGGCGCGGTTGTGCGTGATCTGATCTGTCAGCAAATGCACGCTGCGACCGCCGCCCATGCTGAGGCACTCCGCACCGCCCTCACGCACGCACCAGTCCTCCATGGGATTGGCCCAGAAGTGTCCGCCGAGAAACACGCGGTCATGCAGTCCGGCCCAGGGATCCATTTTTTTCATGCCCGGCGCTGCTGTCCCGGCAGACGCGCTGCCACGGGCACCCAGGCCCATGAGCGTGCCTGCCGTCATCCACTTCAGTCCGGTGCGTCGAGAAATGTTCCGTTTCATGAGTCCGATGCAACGTCAGCGCCGGGCCGTACCCATCAGCGAATTTGGATTTTTCAGCGGCTCAACATCACGCCTTGAAGAAGATCTTACGCCGATAGAGCGCATAGAGAAACAGCCAGACCAGCAGCAGCGCCCCCGTGCTTTCCAGAACGCTGTACCATTTCGGATCCAGCGGCGCATAGAGCCCGCTGAAGAGCAGCTTCGACGTGTGACCGAAATCGATGAAATGATACGCCATGTAAATGGTGAGGCTGTTCATGCCGACCACCACCAGCGGGAAGGCCCAGCGTTTGAAATTCAGCAGATCGATGACGCCATAGAAGACGGCCAGCAGCGTGAAGGAGATGCCGGTGGTCACCAGGATGAAGGAGCTCGTCCACAGGCGCTTGGCGATGGGGAAGTGCAGACTCCACAGCAGGCCGAGTGCAATGCAGACGGCACCGGCGAGCAGGAGACTGCGGAACTTTGCCGCCGGGGTGCTCGTTCCACCCTTGAGAATCTCACCCGCAAGGACGCCAAACATCGTCAGGCACATCGCGGGAAATTGTGTGAGCAGCCCCAGCTCGTCATACGTCCCCTGCAGGAGGCGTCCCGGAAGATAGGTGCGGTCAAACCACCCCACGAGGTTGCCTTCAAACGTGAGATTGCCCGCACCGAATCCAGGCACAAGGATCAGAAACAACGCAGCGTAATAAGCCAGCAGGATGCCGACGGCCACACACAGCCGTTTCACCGAGCTGAGGTTCAAATACAGCACCACGCTGACAAAGCCCGCGAGTCCGATGCGCCCCAGCACGCTGCCCAGACGCATGTGATGCGGATCAAAAAACGGGATCGGTGCATTCTTGTCCAGAAAGCCAAGAGCGAGGAGGATCAGCAGGCGCACGAAGGCCTTTCGATACAGCGTGGTTTTCGGCGTGCCCTGCGCGATGGCCTTGCTCAGCGAAAACGGAATCGACACACCGGCGAGAAACAGGAACAGCGGGAAGATGCAGTCATAGAAGGTGAAACCAAACCACGCCGGATGCGTGAACTGTTTCGCCACCGCATCCACCCACGGCCACCCGGTCTTGCCATCCAGCTGATGGATCACCGCACCCGCACCGGCGATCATGAGCATGTCAAAACCACGCAGAGCGTCGATGGAGACCAGACGCACTGGAGCGGGGGTGGCGGAAGTAGACATGGATGGAAGAATGAGAGGTGTCACTTGGCAAACTCCACCACCGTGCTCACCATCGCATCGCGTTCATCGGTGACGGTGATGAACCAGGTGTTCGCCTCGGCAGGCGGTTTGGGGGTGGTGATGGTTCCGCCCTTGATCGTGGCGAGGACGGATTTCCATTCGCGTTTGGAGCGCAGGCCGGTGTCGGTGGTGTAGTTGAGCTCGGCTTTTTTCAGCGGCACTTTGCTTTCGCATGCGACGGTCACACGATTACCGGACACGACAGGTGCGCCCGGATTGGGCAGGGCATCACCGTCACGGCACTTGGAATCGATGAACAGTCCAATCTCCTTCGGTGCCCAGCCGGAGGGATGTCCATGTGGCATCTTGATCTGAATGCGGATGTGCTTCTCCCCGGGCACCACGTTGTAGCTCTTCATGTAGCTGTCGAGTACGTAGTGCACGTCGTTCGTGCCATTCACAAAGAGGATGGGCACACGGCAGCGTGGCAGCAGGCTGCCGGGATCGTATTCCTTCACCCACAGCGCGCGGTGCTCCGGGTCCAGCTTGTCGATGCTGGGCTTTTGCACGGACTCACCCTCGTGCAGGAAGCCGCAGCCATAGACGGGTACCGCGGCCTTGAAGCGATCATCCAGCGAAGCCACGAGACAGGTCGTGTAACCGCCCCAGCTGATGCCCGTGACCGCCGTGTGTTCCGCATCCACCTCCGGGAAGCTGCGCAGCAGGGTGTGCGCACGCATCACGCTCGCAGCAGCATGAAAAGGCCAGTCATCGCTGGTATCAGGGGTGAGAACGCAGTCAAATTTCTCCACGTGCCCGTGCCCTGGCCCGCCATTCGGCAGGCGCGTGCGCAGCTTGCCATCGGACTGGTGGCCCACTGGCGCGCCGGTCTTCGGGTCAAACACCGGATCGGGCGGGCGCGAGCCGTTCAAATCCATCGCGATGGCTGCGTAGCCACGTTTCGCCCACAGGTGCACCCAGTCGGCAAATGCCGTGCCGCCACCCCCATGAATGAGCACCACACCGGGGAACTTGGTGCCAGGCTTCACCTTCTCTCCCAGCGTGAGCGGCGAGGCATAAAACGCGAAGACCTCGGTCTCACGGCCTTGGTACTTTTCTCCCGCATAGGTCAGCGAATGAATGGGCTGATCCTGCCGCACCCACTTCATCGCGGGAACGTTGTTTTTGAGCGCGTCGAGATCCCAGGGGCCGACTTTTTCGGCGTGGAGGGAGGTGGTGAAACAAACAGCTGCGGCAAAAAGAAAAAATCTCATGGCGGGAGATCAAACGCTCCCACCAAGTCAATTCAGCAACTTTTTTCACCAAACAAAACCGCCGCCGTGAGCGACCCTGAGCACTCACGACGGCGGATGGACTATGAGAGTTGAACGGCTCTCAGCGATTCTTTTCAAGACGGGCAGACGCATCCTTTTTGGCCGTGAGGGCGGCGCTTGAGGGATCAAGGGCCATGGCGGCATTGACCAGCAGCGTCATGATGACACTAATCGTGGCGAGGGATGAGAGGATGAGTTTCATAATTCGTATGCAGCACGGATAAATTGGAATGGCCGATCCAGCAATGCACCGATCCTGCGCAGGATGCGCCTTGATTGCGTGCCACATGTCGCACCAATTTCCGCGCACAACAGCGCAGTGACAGGGCTGGTTAATGTTGCATAATGAATGCATGTTTGAGACCAAGCCTGACATCGCCGGACGCGCCGAAATCGAAACGCTGGTGAACACCTTCTACGACCGCGTCCGCACCGACGACGTGCTGGGGTTCATCTTCAAGGAGGTCGCGCAGACCAACTGGACCACGCATCTGCCGAAGATGTACGCTTTCTGGGAGACGGTGCTCTTTCGCACCGGTGGCTTCACCGGCAACCCCATCGCCGCGCATGCAAAGCTTGTACCGCAGACGCCCATGGGCCGTGCGCAGTTTGATCATTGGCTGCAACTCTTCCGCAGCACGGTGGACGATCTCTTTGCCGGCGAGCGTGCCGAGCACATCAAAAGCTGCGCCGCAGACATGGCGAACGTCATCTACTCGCGCATCAATCAGGTGCCCGATCCCCGTTTCGATCCCGCCAATCTCACTCCGGAACAACGTGCGCGTTACACACGTTATCAGCAGCCTGTCGCATGAGCCAGTTCCCCGCCTGCAAACATAAGAAACACCGCGCCACCGGTCCTCGCCGGGATGGCCTGCGCTGGCTCGCATCGGAGCCCTATCGCCTGTTCTTTTTCAGCGGTGCGGTGTGGAGCATCATCGGCGTGTCGTTGTGGCCGTTGTATTATGCGCAGCAGCTCGGCTTTTATCCCAGCTTCGTTCACGCGCGCATCATGATCGAGGCCTTCGGCGCGGCCTTCGTCGTCGGCTTTCTCGGCACCGCCGGGCCGCGCATGGCCACGGCACCCAAGCTCACACCGCCGGAGCTGATCTGGCTCTTCGCGCTGCATCAGGCCTGCGGCATCTCTCATCTCACCCTGCACATGGCCTGGGGGGATGGGTTCTTCATCGCGCTGCTCGGTTCGCTGCTTCTGTGTCTGGTGATTCGCGTGGTGAAGTTCCGCAAGGAGGCTCCGCCCCCGCAGTTGCTCCTCGCGGTCACTGGACTGATCTGCGGCATCACAGGTGCGTCGCTGCTGCTTTCGTCAGCGACCCTGCTCGATCCACAGCGCCTCCGCCTCGCCAATCTCCTGCTCTACCAAGGTCTGCTTCTGCCACCGGTGCTGGGCATCGGCGCTTTTGTTTTCCCTCGCATGCTCGGCGGTGAGTTTGGCGAGCCCAAAACCGCAGCCCAAAGCCGCACGAAGCTCCTGCGCGCTATCATAGCGGCCATCCTGATTGTGAGTAGTTTCTTCCTCGAAGCCTGCGGTCAGATCATCCCAGGTTACGCGCTGCGCTCTCTCGTGGCGGCGGCGTATTTGCTCCTGGAAGTACGCTGGAAAAGGGAGCAGACCGGCTCACTCACCTCCGGCTTGTTTTGGTCACTGATCCTCGGCTGGCTCGGTCTGGCGCTTGCCGGATTCTTCTACGCCCAGCATGTCAGCGTGGAGCACCTGCTCTACATCGGCGGCTTCGGCATGCTCATGCTCATCGTCGGCAGCCGCGTGCTGTTTGGCCACAGCGGCGATCTCGACGGCTTCTTCGTGAAGAGCAAATGGGTGCGCTTCTTGATCTTCCTCGGTGTCCTTACCGCCATCACCCGTGCCACGCCCGCCTGGGTGCCTTCGACAACGGTGTCCCATCACATCTACGCCGCTCTGACCTGTTCTGGCTGCTCTGGCACCGCAGACGCTTCGTGAAGCGGGACGAGGAGGATTAGCTGCAGCAGAAAAGACTACGCCAAGGCATTTCTAAGCTTTAAAAAATCACGGGCTTTCCAGTTTGGTTGAAGATACTCGGCTGGCAAATGACTGGTCAAAGTAAGTTGAGAGGCATGACGCACACGCGACAACCCGACATATAGCTGTCCGAAATCAAAGGGATTTTCTGGATGCAGGACCACGGGACCGTTGACCGTCTATCCTTGCATTTTATGAATGGTAAATGCCCACGCCAGTTCAACAGGCATCTGTGAAAAAGTGGCCTTACGCTCATATTTCTCTCCAGAACGCCTTGAAAGGTCATGTTCCCATGTATGAGCACCGATTCGAAGCTCAGCCCCATCATCACGTGTCATTAAAATCTGCCCACCTTCTTCATCAACATCTGAAATAATTCCCAAAGTTCCATTCACCCAGCCACCACCTACATCTAAATTGGCTCGCAACATTACCCGTGCCCCGACTTTCAGAATGATTTCTCTTTCGACTGGGTCGTCTCCGTTCCAATCAGGGTGAACTACAGCTGCAAATGGATGAGATTTTCCAGGCAAACAACCAATCTGAGTATTGTTAAAGGCAACAGCGGGTGGCTTCCTGCAATACAGATGCAGAGCTTGCTGATGATATGGTTCTCGTCTGCACAGCGTGCGGAGAAATGCGAGATCATCATGATCTGCCTCACCTAAACGAACCCTATCCAAAACCGCTGCAAAGCCGGGGTCATGCTGACGAAAATTACGATTCAAATGATAAGGGTGAAAACCCTGGTTGCGAAAGGCTCGCGTGTTAAAAAACCATTCCGAATGCCAGTGTGGATGACGAAACCACTTCCTGTCTTGAGTTTTGACTATGGGAGGCAGTTGGAGAGGGTCACCAAAGAGGACGATTTGCACACCACCAAACGGTTCTCCGACCTTTGGGCCATGCCGCCGCAACACCTTTTCGAGTGCATCAAACAGATCGGCGCGGACCATTGAAATTTCATCAATGAATAACATGTCCATGCCCCAGGCTGGATTGTTATCAGCAAGTTGCTTAAACCACTTATCATTCTTAGTGATAACTGTTGGTCGATGATTTTCCCGCCTGACCGGGAAGTGAAAAACACCATGCAAAGTTTGCCCTTCACAGTTCACAGCCGCCATGCCCGTCGGGGCCGTTACAGTGACACTCCGTCCTCTGCTTCGGCTATATTCCAGAAGATTTCTCAGCAACCAAGTTTTGCCTGTTCCTGCTCGCCCCGAGATGAAAATGCTCTCGCCTTTTTCAATCAGGTTTTGTAAGTCTGTTGGCAGCATAGAGTTTCGGGCTACGAGATAAGGCTTTTGGTGCCGGAACATCGGAACTTAATCAATGAAATTCGATTGAATCCGCGGCTCGTTGATCAGCAACTTGGCAAGGGTGCTGGCGAGTGACTGAGGAAGAAACTGTTCCAGGCCAAGGCGCAGCACGAGACGATTGGGGGCTGCCACAGGACGGATCTTGAGCAGCACATCGACGGCGGTGTGCACCAGCTCCGCGCCATCGATTCCCTGATTCCAAAGAGATTGAACGATGACGATGAGCGCCACAGCGGTGCTCCGCGAACGACCGGCCCAGCATTGGATGAGTAGCGGCGAATTCGCGCTGCGCTGAACGAAACACAGGATGCCTTCGAGGTGTGCTGCCTTGGGGCCAAGATTTTCTCCGCCAGAAAAAATGTCTTTGAAGACAACGGCATGGACTTTCAGTGCATCCTTGAGCACCGCCTCGGGGTGGTCTGGCTCCCGTATGCTGACCACCTGCCAGCGCCCGGAATCACGCGCCAGAAAATCTTCGATATCGGCATGCGAACAGACGGCCATTTCGCGCTGAAGATGCCCAATGAACATGTGAACTTTTAGCACAGGTATTCACCCCTATCCACAGACGGAAAAGCAACTGATTTATCTTCTTCGAGCGCACTTCATTGGTTGGATTATTTGGCGGTTTAGACTATTATGTTTAGCGATGAATCCGACCACTGAAGACAACGTGATCATCTTAGGTCGGGACGCTTCCAACAGCCTGTTTCAATGCTGTATAGGGACGGGCTGACGAGCCTGAGACAACCAGCTTCCAACCGCGTACGCCGTGCTTCACGGTAGCGGCCATGCCTTTCCTTGCGGCCCACCGCAGGGCATCACAACCCATAACCTAAACACACCATGATCGAAGGAATCGTTGTCACCCTCACCGGAACCGAACTGCAAAAGCTCTGCAAAGACCGCGCCGCCCATCACCGCAAGCGTGCCAAGGTTTATGTGGAGCAGATCAAAAACATGAAGCGCAGCAAGATCGAGAATGCAAACATGTCGAGTGGAGATCCCATTGCCAACCTGGAGTCGCGGATGGACAAGCACACGGATGACGCGGGTGAACTGGAGTTCACCGCTGCGCACCTCGACCTAAAGGAAAAGTACCGTTTGCAACGCGATGACCTGGCTCGCTTGGGCATCTGCAAGGGCCGAGGGTGGTAATGACCGCAAGACCAAGGCGGCTGCCTGAAGAGCAGCCGCCTTTGGCATCGAAGCGCCTTTTCACAAAATTGGCGCAGCCTTCGACATCGGACGGCAGAGCTAGGCGGTAGATTCGGCGTTAGTTCCCTCATGAACACAGCGCTGAGCAATCCCGAGTGGTCCAAGGTGGCCTCGATGGCCTACGACGGCTTTGATGAACGTCCGTTTCTCGTCTTTTGGGAGATCACCCGCGCCTGTGCACTGGCCTGCAGACACTGCCGGGCCGAGGCGCAATCCCATCGTCATCCCGATGAATTGAATCGCGAGGAATCGAGCCGCCTGATCCGCCAGCTCGCTGAATTGAATCCGCCAATGCTCATCCTCACTGGCGGTGATCCCCTCATGCGCACGGATGCTCTCGATCTGGTGCGTGAAGCTTCCGATGCAGGACTGCACGTGGGCCTGAGCCCATCGGCCACGGCACGGCTGATGAATGCGGATTTTGCAGAGATCAAAGCGGCTGGCGTGGACCGCATTTCGCTGAGTCTGGACGGCGCCTCACGCGAGACGCATGACGCCTTTCGCGGAGTGAAGGGCACTTTTGATCGCACCATCGCGGCGGTGCACCGCGCCCATGCGGCGGATCTGAGCGTGCAGATCAACACCACGCTCACCCGCGGCAACCTGCGAGAGTATGAGGCCTTCAAGAAGCTGATGTTTGAACTGAAGCCCGCCATGTGGAGCGTGTTCCTGCTGGTGCCCACCGGCCGCGCTGGCATCGCGGATCTGCCCGACCCGCAGGACATCGAACACATCTTCCAAGACATGGCCTCGCTCGTCGGCAAGGCACCTTTCGCCATCAAAACCACGGAAGGGCACCACTTCCGCCGCGTGCTGATTCAGAAGCATGGCGCGGGTGGCAGGCAGCGCCCCGGCATGCGCTCACCGCTCGGCATTCGCGACGGGCGTGGGGTGATGTTCATCTCGCATACCGGCGTGGTCTCACCGAGCGGTTTCCTGCCCTTCTACTGCGGCAACGTGCGCGACGAGCACCCAGCCGAGATCTATCGGCATCATCCGCTCTTTGTCTCGCTGCGTGACAACGATGCCCTTGGCGGCAAATGCGGCCGCTGTGAGTTCCGCACCGTCTGCGGCGGCTCCCGAGCACGCGCCTATGGCATGACGGGAGATCCCTTCGCGGAAGATCCGGCCTGTGTGTACCAGCCACGACAGGCCAGTTCCGTTCCTGCTTAAAGCGAAGGCGGTGCCCAGTCGGGAATGCCGCCGGACTTCACCTGCTTTTCGTAGGCCTCCCAGTACGGCTTCGTGGGCGACATGGGTGCATTTTCATTCACCATGAGCGGACGTGCTTCCTTCCAGTAGGCCTCGTAGGCAGCGTTCATTTTCTGCACCACTTCGGGGTAGTCACCGCTGACATCGGTCTTCTGATAGGGGTCCGCTTCGAGATCATAGAGCGCGCCTTTGGTGGGGGTTGCGGCAGCCTGCTGTTTCTTCTTTGGATTACCCGCACCACCACGCGGACCCACATATCGAAAGCGTTGATTGCGCACGCCGTAGTTGAGAAATTCCTGCGTGTTCGGCTCCGTGCCCGTGGGCCAGCGCGCCACGTGGGTGAAGAGGAAGCGGTCCTCCCACTTGTCGGCCTTGCCCTCGATCAACGGCAGCAGGCTGCGGCCGTCTACCTGGTTCTTCGGCAGCTCCGCACCGGCCAGCGCGGCAAAGGTGGGCAGCAGGTCGATGTGCGCGGCGATGGTGCTGATGTCACGGCCCGCATTGATATGGCCATCCCAGCGGATGAAAAACGGCACGCGAACGCCGCCTTCATCGGTGGAGCCTTTCATGCCCACCTGGTCACCATTGAAGAAGGGATAGCCGGGGACAATCTCCTTGCCGGCGATGGAAGCACCGGGTCCGCCGCCGGTGGTGCCGTTGTCAGACATGAAGATGACGACGGTGTTTTTATACAGATCCCACTCCTTCAGCTTCTCCGCCAGACGACCCATGTTCTCGTCGATGTTTTCGATCATGCCGTAAAACCCGGCCTGCTCTTTGCCAAAGCCGAGATCGGTGAAGCGTTTCGCATTCTTCTCCGGCGCGATGTACGGCCCGTGCGGTGCGTTGGGGGTGAGGTAGGTGAAGAACGGTTTGCCGCTGTCCTTCTGCTGCTTCATCCAGCCGAGTGCGGCGGTGAAAAAGACGTCCGTGCAGAAACCGTGCGTCTTCACAAAGCTGCCGTTGTGCCGGATCACGGGGTCCATGTACGTGTTGTCCGGTGCATCCGCACAGGAGCAGGGGTAGGCCTGACCGATGCCACCTGCGCCATGGATGAAGGCTTCGTCAAAGCCACGCTTGTTCGGCTGATACGCCTCTTCATCACCGAGATGCCATTTCCCGAAGATGCCGGAGGTGTAGCCCGCCGTTTTGAGCACCTGCGGCAGGATGGTGGCATTCAGCGTCATGCGCTCGCGTTCCAAAATAGTATGCGTGATTCCGTTCTTCAGGTCAGGCCGCCCCGTCATGATGGCGCTTCGCGTGGGCGAGCACGTGGGGCTGACTAGGAAGCGCGTGAAGCGCAGGCTCTTGGCATGCAGCGCATCCAGATTTGGCGTCTTCAGCCATGGGTGGCCCACGCAGCCCATCTGGCCGTAACCCTGGTCATCCGTCATGATCAGAATGATGTTCGGCCTGCTGCTCGCGAGATCCGCGAAGGCATGCAGGGTCAGGACAAAGAGAAGGGTCAGGGCGAGTTTCATGGTCGGGAGTGTGAGGACGCGCGCCAGAGGACGCTCTTTCATCGCAATGTCGTCACGCGTGGCAAGCGGCTACTTTTTGATCGGGACGCGTCGTCCCTCTTCGATGAAAGGCACGTCCTTGTTCATCGCCTCGTAAGCGGCCAGGAGTCGTTTCACTTCGTCAGGATGCTGTTTTGCCACGTCATGCTGTTCGCCGGGGTCGTTTTGCAGATCAAAGAGCTGCATCTTCGCTGCGGCATCGCCCGTGCTGAGACCGGGAAAGGCATCGATGTTGTACTGCTCATAAGGCGCAAGAATCGTGACGCCATCCGGCGCGCGTGGATCAAGCCACTTGCCATCCGCCTCAGGCTTGAGCTTGAGTTGGCTCGCAGGAAGCACATGCAGCTTCCAGCGTGCATCGCGGATGTTGGCCAGCTTGGAGTTCAGGTGACCAAAGAGATACTCATGCGGTGATTTGGCAGCGCGGGTGAGCAGCGGCAGAATGCTGCGGCCATCCAGCACACGTTCATCCGGCATCTTCGCACCCGTCACCTCCAGCACCGTGGCAAAGAGGTCCATCGTAATAGCCATTTGATCGCTCACCCGCCCGGCGGGGATCTTGCCCGGCCAGCGGGCGATCATCGGCACACGGTACCCACCCTCCCACTGCGATCCCTTCATGCCGCGCAGTCCTCCAGTGCTGCCGCCGAACCAGGCACCATTGTCGCTGCTGAAAAGCACGAGCGTGTTGTCATCCAGCCCCAGTTACTTCAGCTTCGCCAGCACCTGGCCCACGCTCCAGTCGAGCTCGGCCACAGCATCGCCATAGAGTCCTGCGCCGCTCGTCTTGTAGAACGCCTCCGAGGCCGCCAGCGGTTTGTGTGGCATCGCCTCAGCGAGGTAGAGGAAGAAGGGCCGGTCTTTGCTGCGCTCGATGAAGCCCAGCGCGCGCTCCGTGTAGCGCCGCGTCAGCGTGGCCTGCACCACGGGGTATTCGATGACCTGAGTGTTTTCCAGCACCTGCACCGGCCGCATGTCATTCGAGTAAGGGATGCCGTAGTACTCATCGAACCCGCGCTCCGTCGGCAGAAATCCAGCCTTGTGGCCGAGATGCCATTTGCCCACCATGCCCGTGGCATAACCCGCTGACTTCAGCACCTGCGCCAGCGTGATTTCATTCTCCGGCAGGTGCACTGCATCCGCCACCGGACCGCCATCCGGCGCGGGGTTTTGAGTCATGCCGCAACGAAACGGATAACGCCCCGTCATCAGTGCCGCTCGCGTCGGCGCGCAAAACGGTGCCGGGCAGTTAAACTGCGTGAGCCTGGCACCCTCGGCAGCCATGCGGTCAAGGCTCGGCGTTTGGATCTGCGGATGTCCGTAGCATCCGAGATCACCATATCCAAGATCATCAGCGAGGATGATGACAACGTTCGGCTGCTTCGCCGCTAACGACGATATCAAAAGGACGAACGACGCAAGCAGGGTGCTGAGCGCTGTCTTCATAAGAAGTTACTTGGGTTCAGCCGGTTTCACCTTGGGTGGCGGTGGCACGTACTCCACGGACACCGGCTGAAACTCTTTCAAATCCGGCAGCGTCGTCTTCACGCCGTCTGCGGGTACTTCGAGCTTCGCAGTCCAGACGATGCCGTTGAGAATGAAGCGGCGCAGGTCTTCATTCGCCCAGTTCTTGTAGAAGTGCGGCATCACGATGCCGAAGCCACGTCCGCCATCCCTGCGCTCCACACACCACGCGACGGTTTCACGTTTCGGATTCTCCGGCGGCAGCAGGCTGGTGGCCAGCTCAGTCACATTGGCTGCCAGCTTGTTCTCGCCTTTGCCGAAGTAATTGTTGATATAGGGCTCGTCATGCAGCGTGAACTCATGCCAGCCACGCGCGATGGGATGCTGCGCCGCTGCCGGTGTGATGGTCGCCGCCTTGAAGATGCGCGCAAAGGACTCGTGGTGCGGGCAGGAGCGGTTCGCAAAATAGCCGCCGAGCCAGCCCAGCAGCGGGTGATCGCCCTCCTGCGTGACATCCTCGCCGAGCAATCCTGTGGCGTAATGCACGCACACCATGCCGCAGCCGCGCTGCATCATGACCTCGAGGTCAGCGAGGTTCTGCTTTGGATTCGGCAGCCGCCCCGCAGGAAAGGTGTCGCCAATAAACACCACCGTGGCTGCGGCATCCCGCAGCTCCTTGGCTGGCCATTCATAGACCACCTCCGCCTTCACTCCAGGCACATTCGCCATCGTTTCCACGCAGTGTTTCATCAAGCGCCCTCCCGCTGCCACTTCATGCGAACCCGCCGGATGCTTGCTGGGTCCGACGACAATTAGAACGTGCGCCGGATCAGCGGCGAAAGTTGAAAAGAGACAAGACGCGAAGCAGATGCCGAGGAGGTGCGTGCGATGTGAAAGGAAGTTCATGGTTTGATAGGAGGAATAGAAATAAGCACACTGGATGTTACGTGCGCAGAATCACAAGACAGAGAGTTCTCAAGGCGCATGCGCCGCATCACGGATCTCATGCAGCTGCTTCCAGATTTCGGCATCAGCAGCCTGCGGTGAGATGAGCAGGATGATCTGCGTCTTCTTCATCTCAGCCTTCGGACGCACGTCGATCTCCAGGTTCAGCGTAATCTGGCGTCCATCCGTGAAGGTGTCGATGTATGGCACCTTGGCTGAGAACAGGCCCGCCTTGTCTCCCAGCATCACCACGGCATTGAAGACCGCCGGGTCCGGCTTCATGCCTTTGCCGCGTCCCACCATCGTGCTTAGCCCTTTAAAATACTTGTCGAAAAAGCCCTTCAACTCCTTCGCCTCGATCTTCGGCGTGCCGTCGATGCAGATCGACAGCGCGTAGGTGAAATATGTCGCCGATTTCGTGTCGAACATGCCCGGCGAAAACCGCGCCTCCTCATAGCCGGTCCATGGAATATCTCGCGCAAAACCCGGCGGAATCGGCAGCCGCTCAAACCGCCAGTCCGCAGGCCCGAGCAGCATGGTGGGCACCGGTTGAGCACGCTGGGCGTGAACGGCATCAATGCTCATGCACACGATGGCGAAGAACAAGAGTGCAGCAGCGGCAGTTTTCATGGTGGTTTGCGAAACGTGGCAGCCCGTGCCGACTTATCACCGCATCCATGCTAAGTCTTTGAGGTTGGCTTGGTGGCGAATCTCTGCGCGCATTTCTTCAATCTGGAAGTGTTGAATGAAACCCCGCCAAGTTTTTCGTGAAATAAATGCCAGGTCTCCGCCTCTCATGACCATGAAGCCCGCCGTTTTTGCCCTCGCCCTCATGCTCACACCCCTGTCCTGTACCGCCGCTTCGACTCCGCAGCCGGAGGAGGCGGGAAAGGTGCACTGGGGCCGCATTCTGGAAACTGCACTGGCCTCCAGCGCCCAGACGGGAAAACCAGTGTTTGCCCTGTTTCAGGAGATCCCCGGCTGCGCGGGCTGCAAACAGTTCGGCCGCGATGTGATGTCCAATCCGCTGCTGGTGGAAGCCGTCGAGTCCGAATTTACTCCACTGCTCGTCCACAACAACAAGGGGGGGAGAGACGCGGAGGTGATGAAGCGTTTTGGCGAACCCGCATGGAATTATCAAGTGGTTCGCTTCCTCAATTCGAACGGTGAAGACATCATCCCGCGCAAAGACCAGGTGTGGGACACCGGTGGAATCGCCGAGCGCATGATCGCAACACTGGCACAGGCGAAACGCCCCGTCCCCGTCTACCTGTCACTGCTGGCCGCCGAGCATTCGCCAAGGCTGAAGCAGGCCGTGTTTGCCATGTACTGCTTCTGGACCGGTGAGATGGCGCTGGGCCAGATCGATGGCGTGATCACCACTGAGGCTGGTTTCATGGCCGGACAAGAGGTGACACTGGTTCAGTATGACCCAGCGGTTATTTCACTGCCGCAGTTGATCACCGCAGCGGAAAAGGTGGAATGTGCGAATGCCGTCTCTGTACCTGCGGCAGATCTCCCCAGCTCCAAAACTACGCGACTCAAGGTCGGCACCATCTCCGGCTACCGTACGGCACCCGCGAGCGATCAGAAAAAACAGCTCGGCGGTACCGCAGCAGAAAAGCTGCCTCTCTCACCCGCACAGTCCACTAAGGTGAATGCGTGGATCCGCAGTGATGCAGGGAAGGCTTCAAGCTTTCTCACCCCCTCCCAACACGCGTTACTCAAGAGATGACTCACCAAGGAATCACCGCACGATCCTTCACGAACTTCCCGCGCAACGAGTGCGGTGCCTCCAGTGCCAGCCATGTCAGCGTGTCTGCGCCTTCATCCGGTGTGCGGGGCGCATCGCTGCCGCCCATCTCGGTGCGGCACCAGCCCGGGCACATGCTGTTGATCATCAACTCAGGGAGTGCGGCGGTGAGCTGCTGCGTGAGCATGTTCAGCGCGGTCTTGCTGATGCAGTACGCCGGCGTCCAGGCCTGCGGCTCGCCATCAAGCTGCCCCGCTCCACTGGAAACATTGATGATGCGCGGCGCGCTGGATTTGGCGAGCAGCGGTGCAAACGCTTGGCAGACCCGCAGGGTGCCGACAACATTCGTGTTAAGCGTCTCCAGCAGCATCTCTGGCTTGAGGTCGAGCAGGCTCTGGTAGTGGTCCAGCAGAATGGCTGAATTGTTGGCCAGCACATCCAGCCGGCCAAACTGCTCCTCGATCTGCTTCACCGCAGCTTCCACGCTCGCCTGATCCGTGATGTCGAGCGTCACACTGCACGCATCGCTGCCGATTTTTGCCGCTGCCTCAGCCGCCCGTCTGCCATTCCGACTGGCAATGATGACCTGCGCGCTACGTGCGATCAGCTGCTTCGCCGCAGCGAATCCAATGCCACGCGTGGCTCCGGTGATAAGAATAACAGGTTTCATGAAGAGGTTGAGGTTACGAACCCTCAGGCCCGCTCCCAGCGAAACTTACGCTCCTCCTCGCGAATCGGTTGATCGTTGATGCTGGCATAGCGTTTGGCCATATAGCCGTTCTCATCAAACTCCCAGTTCTCATTGCCATGGCTGCGCCACCACTGGCCGGCATCATCATGCCATTCGTATTCAAAACGCACCGCGATGCGGTTTCCGGTGAAAGCCCACAGCGTTTTCTTGAGCCGGTAGTCTTGCTCTTTGGCCCACTTCTTTTTTAGAAACTCCACGACTTCCGCGCGTCCATTCAGAAAGACATCGCGGTTGCGCCATTCGGTGTCTGGTGTGTAGGCCAGCGAAACACGCTCGGGATCTCGGCTGTTCCAGGCGTCTTCAGCAGCCTGGATTTTTTTGATCGCCGTTTCTTCAGTGAAAGGTGGCAGGGGTGGACGTGGGTTCATGGTGTGTGGAGTTTGAGCTGGGATTCGAGTTCGGCAATGCGAGCCTTCAGCGGCGCGACAGCTTCTTGTACTTCGGCGGCGGTGAAGCGCGGGGTGATGAATTTGGGGCAGTTCCAGTCGTAGGACAAAACGTCGATGACAAAGATGCGCTCCACCTTCGCCGCGTGGCCTCCGGGCGGGGCGATCTTGGCCACGAGATCCAGATGCTCGCGCGCATCCAGTACCTTCGCGTGGCCGAGAATCTTCAGCCTCTCCCGCGCCGGGTAGTCCATGAGAAAGAGATTCACCCGATCATTCTTCGCCAGGCTGCCCACGCTGATCATCTGGCGGTTGCCGCCATGGTCGGCGAACATCAGCTCGTTCGCTCCAGTCACTCGCAGAAAGCCCTTCGCCCCGCCGCGATGTTGCAGATACGGCCAGCCGTTTTCCGTGATGGTGGCCATGTAAAACGAGTCACGCTGAGCGATGAACTCCGCTTCAGCCGCAGTGAGCGCATCAGGCTCAGGCGTGGACTCAAAGGCGGGATACGTCCGCCCATAGTAGTGTCGCTCCGCCTCGTAAACGGCAGGCGTGAGCACGGTATGCATGAATCGGTCGGCCATAATCGAGGTGGAGCGAGGGGTTGCTGACAGTGAAGGCGTTTGCCGGGTGGTTGTTTTAGAATACGAGCGTCTGCCAGCCTTCAGCCAGATATCGGCGGATGCTCGCCAGTCCGGGAGTCTCGGCCAGTGCATGATCTTTGATCCCAGGCAAACCGCAGGCCTCGACTTCCTTCGTCGCACCAAACACCGCGCTGCAGCCGCAGGAGGCACCGATGATCACCGGTCTCACGGCATTGTAGAGGCCATGCGCCGGATGCGTGGGCTTTGAGAACTCCGCAGGCCAGCGCACGCCGGTGCCGGCAAACACGACATTGATCTCGTCGTTCTTGTCCTGGGCCTCCGCTGCAAGGGCAAGGGCATTGAAGGCGCGGCCAAGGGCTTCTTCGCCGTTTTTAGGATCGGAGGTGATGATGATTGCGATTTTCATGGAGTGGTGTGTTGGGGTTGATGAGCTCTTCAGCGAGCAAGCCGATACTGCCACGCCGGGCAGCCTGCGGGTAATGCCGGTTGCCTGTTGCCGTTATGCCGGATGTGCATACCCTGCATGCATGATGGACCGCATCCGCGCCCTGCTCACCGTGATCGAAGAAGGCAGCGTCAACCGCGCTGCCCTGCGGCTGCGCATCACCCAGCCAGCGCTAAGCCGTCAGATGCAGGCGCTGGAAAATGAAATCGGCGGCAAGCTCCTGGAACGCGAAACCAGCGGTGTGAAGCCCACCGGTCTCGGCCATGCTCTCGTAAAGGCCATGCGCCCGCTGGTTGGAAGCTATGACACCGCCCTCGCTGATCTGCGCCGTCAGGCACGTGGCGAGCGCTCCGAGCTGCGCGTGGGCTATCTCCTTTCTGCTTCACAGAGCATGCTCACTCCAGCTTTGGCACGGCTGCGCAAGTCCCACCCGGAGGTGAAGCTCAAACTCCACGACATGTCTCCGCGCGAGCAGATTGACGGTTTGCGTGCAGGAGAGCTCGATCTAGCGCTCATCGGCCAGGAGGGCGTGACGGCAGCTCGTGAATTTCACAGTGCCAAACTCTGCTCTCTCCGTGTCTGCGTGGCGGTGGCCGATGACGATCCGCTCGCGGCACGAAAAACCATCGCAGTCAAAGAGCTGAAGGGCCGTGACTTCATCGGTGTGGATGAAGACCAGGTCCCGGGGCGCAACCGCTGGGTGACGGCTCTTTGCAGACGAGCCGGCTTCAAGCCACGCTTTGCCGTCGTTGTGGACGGCATCACAAATGTGCTTTCTCAGGTCGTCTCCGAATCAGCCGTGACGCTGCTGCCCGCCTACTTTGAAAAGCTTCAACACCCCGGCGTGTCCTTCGTGCCAGTCAGTGACGAGAACGCCCGCTGGGACTTCATCGTCCTTTGGCAGAAAGGCCGGGCTTCCGCCGCCACGCGCACTTTGGTCGAGGCACTGAAGCAGGTCGCAGTCGCTCTGAGTTGATCAATGCAACGGCAGCCCATGCTGCTGCCAGAACGACTGCAGCGCCGCATGCGAGCCGTTGAACACATTGCGCTCCACCGGCCGGTCCAGATTGCCGAAGTAGAGGCTGTTGCGGTGCAGGCCATGGTTGTAAACCTTCGGATGTGAGCGGCCATGCGACCACTCCACGCCGCCGTATTGCCACAGCGTCCAGTTTGACCACACTTGGTATTGGTTGAGCAGGCCGTGCGGATTGCCCGGCGCCGGATAATCCGGCCCCGCACCACCGTCGTGGGAATACAGCGCCAGCCAGTAGGGCATGCGGCGCAGCTTCGCCTTGGTGGCCGGGTCTGCGCTGCTGAGCAGCCGCTTCATGTGCGTGCTGTTTTCCAGATACGCCACCGGAACGACTCCCGTGCGCGATTCCACCCGGTCAATGAAACGCAGAATGTCGGAGAGACGAGACTTCGCATCAAAGTCCGCACACAGCAGCAGCGCCGGCGCATTCCACGCGCGGCCACGCGCCAGCGAGTGCGCTCGTGCGCTGAACTGATCCGCCTGCACCACGGCATCCACATGATTTTGCAGCCGGTAGTAAACCCCCGGCAGCATCCCGGCACGATCTGCAGCGGCCAGGAAGTTCCCGCACTTCTCATCCAGATTCCCTCCCTTGCCTGCTCTTGCGATCAAACCACTCGCTCCATTCGCCCGCAGCGCAGACACATCATGCTCGGTGTAGCCTTGTCCTGCGCGCTGCTTCTCCTTCGGATCATAGGCCGAAACATTGATGATCTGCGGCATGCCCCACGAGGACACCGGCGGCGGACTCCCCGGCATGCCGCCGGACTGCGGAGTTTCACAACTGGCAAGAACGAGGAGAAGCGGCAGCAGAAGGTGTTTCATGTGAAGAATGATTCACTTCGGCAGCTTGTGCGCAAGGGGTCGTTTTCCACCACAGAATCTAATTCAAACCCATGTCTTCGACGAAGCGCTTGTCCTCACCGTACTTTTCCTCGGGCAGCCCTAGTTGGTCGAGAACAATGTGTTTGATCAGCAAAGCAATGTCTGCCCGGGTTAAAGCCTTGAGCTCATCTTCGGCAAGACGCTGCAGATGATGATGGGACATCCAGTCAGACAGGTCTCCGAGTGTTTTGAGATGAGCAGGAAAGTCGGTGCTCAGTCCGAACCAGCGCAGGTGCGGCCACACTTTCGTCTTGAGCTGCTGCTGAAGCTGCCGCCACTGCTGTTGGCGTGAGCCACGATTAGCAAACACTTCGTCAAGCTTTTGATCTCTGTTTGCGCCATCAGTCATGCCCGAAGTCCGCAGAGCATTTGTCAGCTGCACCCAGGCAGACTCTTCTTTGGACCGAATGACGACGGCGTCGCCATGCACTGTCGCATCAAGCTTGGCGGAGATGCAGTCAATCACATCGCGAGGAGTGCGCATCCTTTCAGCTTCCTGATCCGAGATCGAAATCTGAAAAACCTCCTCAAAGGCTAAAACTAGTTCGACGCTCTCGAGACCCATGTCGTGTGATTTGTATAAACGGTGGAAGCGATGGAGCTGTGGCAGGGAGCCTCATGCCATTCCAGCGGTTCTGGCAGTGGAAAACCGGAAAATTCAATGTGCAGCACTCGGCGGCGTCTTGCACTGGAGGAACGTGAGGACGCATGCAGCAGCAAAGGCCGCATCAGCAGCACATCCCCGGCTTTGGCCTCACAAAGAACCTCCTCATGGGTTTCACGGCAGCTTCGGATCGCTTCCGCGCTCAGCCGGCCCAGTCGATGCGTGCCAGAAAGAACTCGCAATGCACCGTTGCTCGAATCCGTGTCATCCAGATGCAGGCGCACGGCGAGCATCTGCTCCAGCAGCTGCATCGGAGGCTGCACATGCGGCACTCCTTCCTTCATGCTCCAGGGTCCGAATCCAGACACCTCGGCTTGTTTTTTGAGAGCCAGCGTCAGGTCTTGATGCCAGGCCACAAGCCAGTTGGTCTCCGCACGTTTATCAAAGTAGATGCCGCGCACCGGAACGGGGGCAGCAGGAAGATGCGGACGCACCAGATCAGCCAGCAATGACTGCGCCAGCGCAGCCACTTCATGGATGCGAAGCATGCCCCGGGTGCCTGCTCCATTCGTATCGCCCAGCAAGGATGCCAATGAATGACAAGCCGAGGCATCGAGCACGTTCGGCACGATGGCGAATCCATGAGTGTCCAGGTTGGATGCGAGATTCATTCGGTCGATGACTTGCGTGTTCCGCCCACATTTGCAAGTCAGCCATGGCTTGTAGAGGTGCTTCAAAACTCCGTCCGCGTCACCTTGCCGCCTTCTGTAGAACGCAGCTCGATCCAATCAACCTCAACAGGCTGCTCCTGCATCGGCAGATAAAGACGCACGATGCCAAGCGGCCCAGTGGCAGGGATGGGCACAGTGATCTCCTGCCAGTCGTCGCCTTTCAGTGTGAAAAGCGCGCGCTGCGCTTTGCCATCTTTGGGCACCCAGTCAAAATGCGAAGTGCCGGGCTTGGCCTTGATTCGGAAGGTGGCGGTACTTGAGCCGCTGTGCTTGCTGGCACCGAAGCCGAGGAAGCATTCAAAGCCGATGTTCGTCACCCGCACGATGCCATCTTTCACAGTCGCCTTGCAGTCGCGCGCCTTCCAGCCTTGCAGTGCAGGATCGCCGTCGTCCTTGGCAGGTGCTTTCGCCTTGGCCTTCGGCTGCTGCTTGCCTTCGAGTTCCGGGTGGTATTGCTTGGCGTCAAAAGCTGGATTCACCACCGGCACCACGGCATGCGTGTCCTTGAGGAAGGTTTCAATCAGCGCGTCCAGCTCCGCCACAAGCGCGGGCTGCTCCGCTGCGTGGTTGGTTTTCTCACTGAGATCGTTCTTCAGATTAAACAGTAGATGTCGATGTGCACCGTTCTCTCCGCCATGGAAGATGCGAATGAGCTTCCACTCGTCGCGATGCACGGACACCGCGGGCGGCAGCCAGTCCGGTACGGTGCCATAGTGCGGGAAGTATTGGAAGACCGCCTTGCCGTGTAGATCGCCGCCTTTCAGCGCAGGCAGGATGCTGCTGCCGTCAAAGCGCTGCTCAGGTGCGGGTTTGAGCCCCAGGCCGTCGAGCAGCGTGGGGTAGTAATCCTCACTCTGCACCAGCGCATCGTTGCGTGCCCCTGCCTGGGTGACGCCAGGCCAGACCACAATCCCCGGCACTCGCGTGCCGCCTTCGAACAAACAGGCCTTGCCACCGCGTAGCGGCGCATTGCTGGTGGGCGTGGTGTCATCTATCTTGTCATACATGTTGCCGCCGTTGTCGGCAGTGAAGAGGATGAGCGTGTTATTCGCGATCTTGAGCCGGTCGAGAGTATCCAGCAGAGTGCCGATGGCGTCGTCCATGCTCTCGACCATCGCCGCATAAGTCGGACTCCGCTGCGGATCGGCGGGATTCACGCGGGCGCGGTGTTTTTCGATGAGCGCCTTCTTTGCATCAAACGGCGCATGCACGCTGAACATCCAGTAGTTCAGGTAGAAGGGATGGTCTTTATGCTTCTCCATGAACGCCACCGCTTCCTTGGCCATGCGGTCTTCGATGTGTTGATCAGGCACGTCCGGGTCCGCATCAAAGTCCGCAAACTTCCACGGCGCGATGTAGCTGCCCGCCGGCCCCGGTCCCGGATGATGCGGCACATCCACATCAAAACCCTGCTGCAATGGCGAGTAAGGTTCCGGACCGAGATGCCATTTGCCAAAGTGACCCGTGGCATAGCCCGCATCACGCAGCGTCTCCGCCAGCGTGCGGTATTCTGTCTTCAGTCGTGTCGGCGGATTCGGCTGCACCACCTTTTGATTCGGTGGCCCCTTCTTGGCCACCGTCGCTTCCAGCACCACCTGCGGCATGTGGCAGTTGGGCGTGGTGATGCCCGTGCGTGCCGGACTCAACCCCGTGAGAAGAGCCGAACGCGTGGGTGAACACAACGGACTCGCCGAATACGCCCGCGTGAAAGTCATGCCACGCTTCGCCAGCCGTTCCACATTCGGCGTCTGGTAAAACTTCGTGGTGCCATACAGCGTTGTGTCACTCCAGCCGAGATCATCGGCAAGAATGATGATCACGTTGGGCTTTTCTGCGGCAGGACTGAAGCCGGCGAGAAGTGCGAGGAAGAAGAAGGATTTTTTCATGATGGGCACACGTCGAAACCTATTGTTTCTCCTTCTTCTTCATCGGCTCAGATACAGCGGCGTCATGGTTCACATGGCCCGGCACCACGGCGTCTCGGAGAAACTCCGCCAGCCGGGCGCGCATGGCGGCCACGCGTTCGGGCTCTACAAGCTCAAGATTCTTTTTTTCGCCGATGTCGTTCGCGAGGTTGTAGAGCGCCAGCGTTTCGCCGAACTCAGCGGTTGTTGCCGTGTCAACCTCACCTTTGGCTTTGCCCTTTTTGCCTTTGCCTTTCGCTTTAGCACCGCCTGCTGGTGCCTCTTCGCTGTCAGCATCGCTGCCGTTCATGACGAGCTTCCAGTCACCCATGCGCAAGGCGGCGACTTTGGGAGACTGCACACACAGGATGGCGTCGTGTGGTGACGGTGCCCCTTGCGTGAGCATGGGCCAGACGTCCTTGCCATCCAGTGCGTTCTTTTGCTCCAGCGATCCGCCGGCCAGCTTCACGAGGGTGGGAAACCAGTCCACGGTGTGCATGGGTTCCTTGATACGCTTTCCTGCGGGAATGTGTCCGGGCCAGTTCGCAAAGGCGCAGCCGCGCACGCCGCCTTCGTAGATGCTGCCTTTGAAAGCCCGCAGGGGCGAGTTATTGCCTGGAGGCGGGCCGCCATTATCGGTGGAGAAGATGATGAGCGTGTTTTCACGCTGGCCGCTGCTTTCCAAGGCGGCGACGATCTGCCCGATGGCCTCGTCCACGGCGGCCAGCATGCCGGCGAGTTTTTGCCGGGCACCTTTCAGCGCGCCATAGGGCTTGAGGTATTCATCCGGCACCTCATGCGGCGAGTGCACGCCGTTGAACGGCACGTAGAGAAAGAGCGGCTTTGTTTTGTCTTTCTCCGAGATGATCCGGCAGGCCTCTCGCGCGAGGAGATGCGTGGTGTAGCCCTCTTCCTTGATCTGCTGGCCGTCGCGATACCAGTCGAGATCCTGGCCGCGCATGTGCGTGAAGTAGTCCAGCATGCCGAAGTAGTGGCCGTAATGGTGGTCAAACCCTCGTGCCGTGGGCAGGTAGGCAGGCTCAAACTCACCCAGATGCCATTTGCCGGTGATGGCGGTGGCGTATCCTGCATCATGCAGCGCATTGGCCAGCGTGCGCTCAGTGAGCGGCAGCCCCCATGTGGCATGCGGGCGCACGATGGTGTAAACGCCGGTATGCGTGGCGTAGCGTCCGGTCATCAGCGCCGCACGCGTGGGCGAGCACACCGGCTGCACGTAGAGCGATTCCAGCACGGTGCCCTCCGCCGCCAGTTTGTCGATGCTGGGCGTGTGGATGTCTTTGCCGCCATTGAAACCGCAGTCCGCATAACCGAGATCGTCGATAAGCAGGAAGACAATGTTGGGTTGTTTCTCGGCAGCATTTGAAACCGCCAGATTAAGGAATGACGCCAGCAGCAGGATGAATGCGAAGAGGTGGATGGGCATACGCCAGAAACGAAGGTTGTGACGACAACATCTCAGCAAATGCGCATCAGGGTGCCGCCTGCTTTTTCTTCTTTGCCTTTTTCGGGGCGACGGTCTCTTGCTTCGCGTTTGGATCAAAGTTCGGATTGGGCGTCGGCATCAGTGCACCGACCTCTTTTCGCCATGCGATGAGCTTCTCGTGCAGTTCCTTCACCTTTTCAGGCTGTGCAGCGGCCAGATTGTTCTTTTCGCCGATGTCCTGCGGGATGTTGTAAAGCTCCAGCGCGCCGTCTTCATGCCACTCGATGAGTTTCCAGTCGCCATCACGGATGGTGGTGCAGGGTGGGCCGCCTTGGTTCGAGTAGTGTGGGTAGTGCCAGAAAAGCGCCCTGCCACGCTGCATGGTTTCGCCTTTGAGCAGCGGCAGGAAGCTCACGCCATCGAGATGCTGCTCCGGTTTCAACGGCTGGCCTGCGAGCTGCAGCAGAGTAGGATAAAAGTCTGTGCTGATGACAGGTGAATCGCAGGTAGTGTCAGGCTTCGTCACACCGGGGGCCACGACGATCATTGGCTCGCGCACGCCGCCTTCATAGGGCCAGCCTTTGCCGCCACGCAGCGGAAGGTTGGAGGTGGGATGCCCCTCCGCAGTCGAGAGGCCGCCGTTGTCAGACATGAAGACCACAATGGTTTTCTCCGTGAGTCCGTTCTTTTCCAAAGTGGACAGCACGCGACCAATGGCCGTGTCAAACTGCTCCAGCATGGCGGCATAGACCGGATTGTTTTGCACGAGGCGCACCTGACTCGCCCGCTCCTGGCCCCAGGCATCTGCGGGAGCCTGCTTCGCTTTTTCCTGCCACTTCGCCACCAGATCGGCACGTGCGCCGATGGGCACATGGGGTGCATTGTAGGGCAGGTAGGCGTAGAAGGGCTTGTCTTTGTTGGCCTCGATGAACTTTACCGCCGCGTCGGTGATGCTGTCCGTATGCTTCGGATCCTCCGGCTCCTTGGCCTTGCCTCCCTTCGGTCCGGTGCCCTCGCTTTCGTCATGCGTGAAGCCTTGGTCACGCGGCATGAAGCCCGCGCCGCCCAGATGCCATTTGCCGGCAAAGAACGTTTCATATCCCGCATCGCGCAGAGATTCAGCGATGGTGACCTCCGCCAGCGGCAGCTGACCTGCATTCGGTGCTGGCAGCAGTTTTCCCGCGCGGCCTCCAGGAATGAAATTGGTGACGCCAAAACGCGGTGGATACTTCCCGGTCATGAGGCTGCCACGAGTGGGCGAGCAGACGCAGCAAGCTGCATAGCCTTGCGTGAACTTCATCCCTCGCTTCGCCAGCCCGTCGATGTTCGGCGTTTCATAAAACGTCTTCGGGTTGAACGCACCGATGTCCATCTGACCGAGGTCATCGGCCAGGATGAAGACAATGTTGGGCTTGTCGGCTGCCAGGAGCGCAGGGCAAAAAGCGACGAGGAAGAGGAGAGCGGAGCAGAAGCGGTGCATGGTGGGTGCGCGTGTAACGAACGGCCTGGTCCGGACATCTCAGCAAAAACTGTGTCGGATTCAGCATGCAGGCTTGTTATTCGAATGGGGCATTTTAGTTTTTCGCCGCCATGACCTCGAATGCCGCCGCCACCAAGCAGTCTGCCGAATATGCCATTTACAAACCCAACGGCCGCGGCACCGGCGGGGTGATCCGTTTCGAGTTCAATCGGAGCAAAGGCGCTGTGTTTGTGGATGCGGCTTCGCAGAGCGGGGAGAAGCAGTTCGATTGGGAGCAGAAGATCACCATGAAATGGGGCCTCTCAGACCTTGGTGCCGTCCTAGCCACGCTGCAGGGCCGCCAGGAGCAGGCAAAGCTTTTCCATCAGTCTGAGAAGGCCAACAGCGCCTTTGAACTGACCTTCCGCGATGATCCGCAGAAGGCACCGTACTTCATGAGCATGTCGCGTCAGGAAACCGCATCGAAGAGCGTGAAGAAAGTCACCATTCCGGTGACGCATGCAGAAGCGGCGATACTTGAAACCGCGCTGCGGGCTGCGATCACGCGGTTGATCGGGTGGTGAGTTTTTAGAGGGCTTCAAGCTTCACCGTCAGCGAGTCGTAACCGAGCGTGCGGTCGAACTTGGCTTCATGTTCGACGCGTTCTTCGGCCTTGAGAATGGTGATGCTCTTCACGCGTTCACAGCACAAGCGCAGCAACGTGCGCAGGATGAGGCGTGCGTGCGGAGCGCCGAGGCAGAGATGGGTGCCGAAGCCGAAGGAGAGATGCGGGTTGGGTTTGCGGTCGAGGCGGACTTCCTCGGGTGCCGGGAAAGCACTGGCGTCGAAGTTGGCGGAAGCCCAGGCGAGGGAGATGCGGTCACCGGCTTTGACGGTCGTGCCATGGACATCGGTGTCTGCCGGGCAGACGCGGCCGATGTGAGTGAGCGGCATGAAGACGCGGAAGAACTCTTCGCTGGCGAGAGTGATGCGCTTGGGGTCTGCGCGCAGAAACTCCAGTGCCTCGGGATGTTCGGCAAGATAACCCAGGGCGCAGGAAATCGTGTGGATGATCGTGTCACGTCCGCCGGCGAAGGCGAGATTGGCAAAGCCCATCATCTCCTCGCGCGTGAGCTTGCGTCCGCGATACTCCGCCTGCGTGAGGGCACTGAAGAAGTCCGCACCGGGATTCGCCTCGGCACGGTCAAACTGCGCGTGGAGGTAGTCTTCGAGCACATTGCCCGTTTTAAACTCGCCGCCGGTGACTTTGAAGACGTGGATGCCCCAGCCGATCCAGGTTTCGCCTTCGGATGCAGGCACGTTGAGCAGGTGGGTCAGGGCGCGTGACTGGATGGGCAGCGCGAACTCGTTCACAATCTCAATCGAGTCGCGGCTCAGCGCCTGCGTGAGCATGCTCTCCATCAGTGCCTCGACATGGACGATCACCGCAGGGTCTTTGGCGCGTTGGAAAAAGGGCTCCACGATGGCGCGGTAGTCGGTGTGCTCAGGCGGATTGGTTTCAATGGGCAGCTGGCGCATGGTCCGCACGGCCTCCTCCGAAGGGATGGGCACGCGGAAGGGCGCGTCAGAGCTGAAGGTCTGCCAGTCTTTGGCGGCCTTGCGCACGTCTTCGTGGCGCAGGATCATGGTGATGTCTTCGCCGTGAAAAGGGCACTGCAGCACGCCGGAGGTGCTGCGGATTTCGCGGAAGGGGTCGGAGAAAGCGGGCATAGGAGGAGATGAACCAAACGCTGAATGCAGGAAGCTTACAGCGCAATGTTTGCTCTTTGTAGGATGATGCCTGCGGCCTGTGTTAAGGCCGTTTAGTCACTTCTCTTTCGCCTTGCCGGCCTTTGCGGCTGGCTTCTGCGGAGCGGTGGGATCTTCGGTGGTGCCGCCATGCCACTGCGGAGCCATATTTTTGGCGTTCCACTCGTCCCAGGCTTTGGAAAGTTTGGCGGCGAGCTCGGGCTTGGTAGAGGCGAGGTCGTGCTGTTCGCCAATATCGGTGCTCAAATCGTAGAGCTGCCAGCCGGACTCGGTTTTGGCCTCCATGTCGCGCGCATCGACGAGTTTCCAGTTTCCCTGGCGGATGGCTTTCTGCGGACCGAAACGCCAGGCGAGGGTGTCGTGCGGTGCGGTGGTGATTTCACCCTTGAGATGCGGCAGGAGATTCACGCCTTCGACGCCACCGGGCTGCGGTGCTCCGGTGACGGCGCAGACCGTGGGCAGGATGTCCATGGTGCTCACTGGTTGATCGTACGTTTTACCAGCAGGCAGCTTATCGGGCCAGCTCACAAAGAACGGCACGCGAATGCCGCCTTCGAGCGTCTGGCCTTTGTCGCCACGCAGCGGGGTGTTGAGGCCGGTGTTGTAGGCGAAGAAGGGTTTCCGGCCGGAGCCGCCGTTGTCGCTGAAGAAGAACACAAGGGTGTTCGGATGTTTGGCTTTGAGTTCGGCGGAGATGCGGCCCACGGAGTCGTCTAGGCCCAGCAGCAGCGCGAGGTAGCCGCGGCGATTTGGATCGGTGACGTCGGCGGGAATGCGGTCCTTGAGCTTGTTGGCAATCTCCAGCGGCGTGTGGACGGCATTGTAGGCGAGGTAGAGGAACCAAGGCTTGGCGGTGTTGCGGTTCATGAAGCCGAGGGCTTCGTCGGTGAACAAATCCGTCGTGAAGCCGTCGAGGTGCTGCAACTCGCGACCGCGGTAGATCATGTTATGCGAATGCGCGGAGCCGAACTCGGGTTCGGCATCATGATGGAGCAGGTAGTTGTGCCCGCCGACGAGGAAACCGAAAAACTCGTCAAAGCCGCGCGACTGCGGGTGATGAGCTGCATCGAAGCCCTGATGCCATTTGCCGATGAGGGAGGTCGCGTAACCCGCATCATGCAGAACGTTGGCGATGGTGCGTTGATCCAGCGGCAGGCCGAGCTTGGCTTCATCGCCGACATGCGGATTGAATTCATGGCCGAAGCGTGTCTGTGATTTGCCCGTTAGGAATCCTGCCCGCGAAGGACTGCAATAGGGCGCGGTGACATAGCCGTTCGTGCAGCGAATGCCGCTGGCCGCGAGGGCATCGATGTTCGGTGTGGGCACCACCTTGCCGCCATGAACGCCGATGTCTGCGTAACCGAGATCGTCCGCGATGATGACGAGGATGTTGGGTTGCGGAGCCGCCGAGATCGAAGAACAAACGGCGAAGAGAAGCAGGGCGAGGCGTTTCATGGGCGAGAGATAACGAGGCAAAGAGGGAGTTCTGGCAGAGGAGAGTTGAGGTTTGGAGAGAGGCGTGTAGCCTTTACAAAATGAAATCAGCCGCCCCAACAGCTAAAAAAGCAAGGACGCCTCTTGGGCTTCCGGCTGAATGGTTTTGGGATGTGAATCCTGCCCGGCTTGATCCTGACAGGCACGCAGCACAAATCATTGAGCGAGTACTGGTCGTTGGTGCGATGGAGGGCTGGCGTGCCATTCGTCGGCACTATGGCGATGAAAAACTTCGCACGATAGTAACTGGGCTGCGCTCGCTCAGTCCGCAGAATGTTGCCCTGCTCTGTCTGGCGCTGAACCTAAAAAAGGAGGATTTTAGATGCTGCACAGCGAAGCCGTTCCCCCAGGCACCCTGGCATTACTGAAGAACCTGTGTGCGCACCAGGCCTTGGATGGCTTCGCCTTGGTGGGCGGGACCTCGCTGGCATTGCGCTTCGGGCATCGCATGTCGGTGGATCTGGACTTTTTTCGGCCGGAGAAGTTCGACAACAAGGTCATTGCTGCGGCTCTCGCGGAAGATTTTCCATCGTTCCAGCTCACCAACGACAACAGCAATGGCATGATGGCCTTTATTGAGAAGGTGAAGGTGGACTTTGTCACTTATCGCTACCCGCTTCTGCATCCGTACGAGACCATCGAAGACGTGCGGATGATGAGCCTGCCAGATGTCGTAGCCATGAAGCTGGGGGCCATCAGCAACCGTGGTGCGAAGAAGGATTTTTACGATTTGCACATGCTGCTCAAGGAAATCGGTCTGGATGAAATATTGCGCAGCTATGCGCTCAAGTTTCCCAAACATGATCCCATGATTCCGCTGCGCAGCATGATCTACTTTGAAGACGCGGAGAAAACCGAGACTCCGAAGAGTCTCGTCAAAACCACCTGGGCCAAAGTCAAAGCGGACATTCTCAAGGCCGTGAGACCCATGCTTTGAACTCAGCTCACTTCCCAAACATCGCGTTCGCCTTGTCGCCACCGCTGAGGACGTAGGCGAGGAGGTCGAGGATTTCGTCTTTCTTGAGCATGGCGAGGAGCATCGGCGGCATGGGGGAGACGGTGCTGAGTTCGATGCTCTTCACTTCTTTGCGGTCCACGTTCACACGCTGGTTGGGGTCGGTGAGGTCGGTGTTGAGGGTGACGCCGTCGCCGCTGAGATTCACGACCACGCCGCTCATGATGGAGCCATCGTTTTTGGTGACGATGATGGGGACGAACTGTTCGTTGATGACCTTGCTGGGGTTGATGATGTTGTCGAGCAGGTCGTGAGGGCTGTAGCGTCCACCTGCACCGGTCAGATCGGGGCCGGTCATGCCGCCGGCGTTGCCGAAGCGGTGGCAGGTGTAGCAGGCGGCGGCGGTGAACATCTTGCGGCCGTTGTCGAAGCTGCGTTTCTTCATGCCGGTCTTGGCGGCGGCGCTGAGCTCGTCGAGCGTCCACATCGTCGGTGTGCGGCCCACGAACATGGCTCCGACGTTTTCGATGGCGCTCTTCACCTCGGGTTTCTTCGCGATGAGGTCGGCAAGCTCCGCGTTCTCCCCAGGGGAGAAGGTGGCCAGTGAGTCTTTGCGGATGAAGTCGATGAAGATGGCGAAGCTGCTGCCGCCTTTGTAGTTCGCCGCTTTGAGGAGGAACTCGAGCTGCTGCGTGCGGAGCTCCTTGGTCCAGCCGGTTTTCAGGAAGCGCAGGCTGCGGGCGTATTCGATCTGCGGCTCCTGGCTTTCCGCAGCAGCGATGAGGGCCATGCCTTTGGCGGCGGTGTTCGGTGCCTGGAGATAGGCGAGAGTTTCAGTGAGCAGCCAGTTGAGCTCAAAGTTGCCTGCTGGATATGCGGGATCGAGCTTGGCGATGATCGCGGCCACGGTGGTGTCGTCGGGATTGCCAAAGCGATGCAGCACGATCTCGGTGAGTCGCACGTAGGCCATGCGCTGCTCGTTGTTGAGCTTCTTGAAGTCGAGCTTCAGCAGCGCAGTCCACAGCTTGTCGCGCATGGCGGTGTTCACGACGTGATCGGGAGCACGGTGCGTGGGGCACACTCCTGTGACGCGAGTGAGCGCGAGCAGGGCTTCGAGCTGCGCGGTGGCGTTCTTTTCATTGAGCGCCTTGGTTTCCCATTCAGAGACAGGGTTGTGCTCCAGCACGGTGCGTGCGGCGGCGCGGATGAAGCGGTCCTTGTCACTGAGATATGGCCAGGCGAACGGGACGGCTTTTGGGTCTGCTTTGCCGTGGAAGGCGGCAAGCTCATGACGCAGCTCGCTGGCGCGTGTGATCTGCGGCCTGGCTTTTACTGGCTCTGTCGATTCCTTTCCGGTGTAAGTCACCCGATAAAGTCCCGACTGCACGCGGCGGCCGCCGATGGTGAAGTACATTGCGCCGTCCTTGCCGATGATGGCATCGCTCACCGGCAGCGGGCCGCCGGTGACGAATTCTTCCTTGGTGGCGGTGTAAGTGGAACCGCTGGGTGTGAGATGCACGGCGTAGATTTTGCCCCAGCTCCAGTCGAGCGCGTAGAAGGCGTCCTTGTATTTCGCGGGGAACTTTGCGCCGTAGCCAAAGGTGGTGCCGGTGGGTGAGCCGGGGCCGATGTTCAGCGTGGCGGGCAGGTTGTCATAGTAGAATTCGGGGTACTTGCCCGCGCCATTGCGCCAGCCGAACTCCGCACCGCTGACGACGTGATTGATGCGCGTGGGGCGATACCAGGAGGTATTGAAGTCATACTCCATGTCCGCGTCATACACGAAGAGTTCGCCGTCGCGGTTCACGCTGCCGTCGAAGATGTTGCGGAAGCCGGAGGCGAAGATTTCGAACTGCTTTCCATCTGGAGAGACGCGATAAACGATGCCGCCGGGAGCCATGACGTGGCGGTTGTGGCCACGGCCATCAGGCATGCGTGTCAGCAGGTGGTCATCTCCCCAGAGCTTGGCCACGGGGGAAGTGTCGAGCGTTCCTGCCTTCGGTCCTTCTTTGAGCACGGCGTTGTTGCCGGTGATGAGGTAGAGCGACTTGCCGTCTGGTGTCGGCACGATGGCATGCACGCCGTGGTCGCTGCTGGCGTCAAACTCGCGTAACATCTCCACCTTGTCCGGCATGTCGTCGTTGTTGCTGTCGGTGACGCGATACAGGCCGCTGGGGACCTTCTTCTCGTAATCGTTCACGCCGAGGTAGAGCGCACCAAAGGCAAACAGCATGCCGTTCACGCCGCGAATCTCTGCGGCGACTTTCTGCACGTCTTCAGGCTTCAGCGGCTGGCCTGGAGCGGGTGCGTTGAAACGATACAAACCGCCATACTGATCGCTGGCATAGATGCGGCCTTTGTCGTCCGTGCAGAGGTTCACCCAGGAACCCTGCTCGCCGCCGGGCACGGAGTAGAGCAGCTCCACTTTGAAATCCGGCAGGGTTTTGATGTTCGTAACCGGTGTGGCCACATTCGCGCCGATGGCAGGACCGACCGCATCCGGACGCTTTGGCTTCACTTTGGCAGCCTTGGCTTTGGCATCGCCTTTGGCCGGAGCGGGTGCTGGTGCGGGAGGCTGGGCTTTGCCTTTGCCCTTTGCGGGTGCTTTGGCCTCGATGATCTGTGCATCGCTGGGGATCGCGGATTTTTCAAACGAGATCACGCCGCCGTCTGGCAGCTCCTTGAGCATCACGTCTTTGATCTGCACGTTCATGGCCGGGCCACGATGAATCTGGAAGGCGATCAGACCTTCGAGCGAGCGCTTCGATTCTTCGAAGTCGAGCAGGTCGATGGTCACCTGACCGTCGATCTTGTGGATGAGGTGATTGCCCTGCGCGATGACGGTGTACTCATGCCATGTGGCGATGTCCACCTTCACCGGCTCGTGCTCGGAGGCCAGCCAGCGCTTGCCCTCGGGATCGATCACCACGCCCTGCCCGTTTTGAACGATGATACCGCGCCCGCGTTCTTCATAGACCATCGCGTTGTTCGGTGTGGCCGGATGAATGTCGCACTGATAACCGCCGATGGACCACTTGCCGTTCTGCGGCAGTTCCTTGCTGCGGTACTGGATGCCGGTGTTGTTGCCGCTTTCCTTGATCTTCGCGTGCAGTTCAAAGTTCTTCACCTTGCCGCCGCGCCAGATGAGAAACTGATTGTAGGCGAGCTGTTCGGGGCCGGTGGTCTTGCCGGTGATGCAGCCATCTTCGACGCTCCAGAGTTCTGGATTGCCATCCCAGCCGGTGAGGTCTTTGCCGTTGAAGAGCGGTTTGAAGCCGTCCTGCGCGGAGGCGAAGGAGGTGAACAGGAGTGAGAGAAGAAGGAGACGGTTCATGGTTGGGCGCGTGGTTAAACGCGCCCGTCTGTCAAAAACTGCCAGCAAAGGTTGTGTCGGATTCAGCAATTGGACTGGGAATCCCGTTGGAAATGGCCTGTCACATGGCAAATTGGGTCCATGACTGCCACCGTCATCCTCGATAAAACGGGTCGCATCCTGATCCCCAAGTCCATGCGTGAGCAGTTGCAGCTTCGTGCCGGTTCTAAATTGCGCCTCAATGTGATCGATGACCGAATAGAACTCAGCGAGGAAGTGCCGAAGACGAAGATTGTTCGGAAGAAGGATGGACTGCGGGTGGTAGCGGGATGGGAGGGTTTTGATGCTGCCAAAGCTGTGCGTGAAATGCGCGAAGAACAGGTGGCAAGACTGGAGGCGCCTTTCCGCCGGAAATGAGAGCGTGTGTCAGGCATTCGAATCGGGCGTCAGCATTTGTTCGAGTTCGACAACTTTCTGCCACATGGCGAGACGCGGTACGCCCGCGTAGCCGGATTCCTGGGCATCATTAATTTCAATGACGATCCATCGACCGTCGATGCATTGAGCGAGGTCAATGACCACAAACGGCAGCACCACGCATCTGGCCGCATCCTCTGCAATTCTCAGGGCCTCAGTTTTTTCGCTCTCGGTCCATTGGTATTTGGCGAACTCAGCGAAGTAGGGGCCAACACCGGCCAAGTGCCCATGCCACCAGAACGAGCGAAACTCAAACGACGCAGGAATGCGCCGGCCCATGTCTGCCTGGATGGGACGGAGCCGTTCGAAGCGGCGTATGACCACCTGCTGCCAGTGAAGCATTCGGTCGTTTGAAAAAGCTTCAACGGCGACGCGGTATTCTTCCGGATTGTGAATGATGGAGAGCTTGAACTGATGACGGCTCGTCTGACGGCTGCCTTTGATGAACAGCGGCCATCCAGCCAGTTCGCCTGCAGTCTCTGCGTCCGGGGCCTTGTCATACCACCAGCTTTCAGGCGTGAGTCCTTTCAGCAGGGGATACCATTGAGGCAGCTCGCTGCAAAGCTGATGCTGCGCGGGCGAATGAACGAGTCTGACGCCACGCTCCAGGAGGCTTGCGTAGAGAGCATCGTACTCAAGCACAGCGCCGAAGCGTGCCACAGCTGTCACTTCATCCATGCCAAACCTCGAATGCGAACAAGCCAGCAGCTGGCTGAACGCAAAATCGTAGTTGGGCGATTGAATCTTCGCCTCTGCAATCCAGACGCTGCGCTCGATTTGGAAGACATCGATATCGTCTGGGTTGTGTTGCATGGGGCGTATGATCGAACGGCACTCGGTTAAAGTGGAGGGTATTCGTTTTTTTAGCCTGTCGATAGCGACCGGTCCAGTACTCACGCGAACGCGCCGCGTCTTGGAGTGCGTGCGGCAAGCCTGGGCGCGACGCCGCTTTCGCAGGCAGGACGGCGGGCTCAGGCAAAAAGAACATTCTTCACCTCACGAAAGCGGTGTCGTCGATGCAGGCTTGCGCCGTGCATCTCTGCCACCGCACTCCAAGACGCTAGCGCGTTGCTCCTGTGCCCCAAACTCGAAAACCTACGATGGATACTCTTAACTGAATTCCATTCGTGTTCGATATTACTTCATCGGATGCTGCTTCAGCAGTTCGTCGGTGGTGAAGAGCATCATGCGGCCGGGGTTGGCGTCGCGGATGGCTTTGACTTCGGCGGCGGAGATGGGGTCGGCTTTGTTGCCGAAGTTATTGCGGACGAAGGTGAGGACGCTGGCGATTTCCTCGTCTTTGAGCATGCCACCGAAGGGGGTCATGGGGACCTGGCCGTTGTATTCCTTGGCACCGACTTTGAGCGGTCCCATGAGGCCGTACATGGCGATCTTGATGAGGCGGTCGCGATCGGTGGTGACCCAAGGGCTGCTGGCGATGCTGGGGAAGGCGGGATCGAGGCCGGCGCCGTTGGGCTGATGGCAGGTGACGCAGTGACCTTCGCGGAAGTAGATTTCCTGGCCGAGCTTGAACTGCTTCTTGGCGGCATCGCTCAGGTAAGAGGGTGGCGGAATGACGGGATGCTCGGGCTTCACGATTTCCGCGATTCCCGCGAGGCGGTCGGCGGCGGTTTTGGTGGCGGCTTTGCTCCAGTCGTCCAGCGGGAGCTTGGCGGCGATGGCTACGATGTTTTTCGCGGCAGGGATGGTCGGCAGCCAGGAGGCGGCGACGACGGCTTCGAGACGGACGCGGCCGTGTTCATCGGCGGCGGCTTTTTCGAGCAGGGCGACGTGATCGGCGATGCGGTGGATGTTGTAGCGCAGCACGCGCACGGCGGCGGCACGGGCGTGGAAGTCGGGGGAGGCGAGCATCTCGCGCAGCAGGCCTTCATCGGCCTCGTTCAGACCCCAGGTGACCCAGAGGGCTTCGAGCTTGGCGTGGGTGTCCTTTTGGTCTGCGGCCCAGGTCTTGATGGCGGGCAGGACTTCCTTGGCGTCGCGGGCGCGCAGTTCGCGGCGGGCGCGGTAGCGGGTGCGGAGCTCGGGTTCCTTGAGGTCTTCGAACAGCGTGGCGAGCGGTGCGCCAGCGACGGGCACGGGCTTCACCAGCGGGCGGCCCGGATAGGTGATGCGGTAGATGCGGCCGTGCACGTGATCGCGCAGGGGATCGCGGGCGTTGTGCTGCATGTGGCCGATGAGGACGTTGTGCCAGTCGATGACGTAGAGCGAGCCATCGGGGGCGAACTCGAGATCCACCGGGCGGAAGTTGCCGTCGGTGCTGACGAGGAGGTCCTGGCGATGTGCGGTTTTCCAGCCGGTGCCGCTGTCTTCGATCTTCACCTGCTTGATGCCGAGGAAACCGATGGCGTTGCAGTAAATGAGGTCGCCCTGCACTTCGTCGGGGAAGTGGCGGGAGGAGACGATCTCCAGGCCGCTGGTGGGGCGCACCTTGTGGCCATCCGGTACGAGGTCGGCGGTGGAGGGGGTCTTGCTGCCAAAGGTGGGCTTCACTTCGACAGGCAGCGCCCAGTTCATGGTGGTGCCGGAGGTGTGGAGCAGGAAGTCCTGACCCCACTGGTCAAAGACGAAGCCCCAGGGATTGGGGATGCTCATCTGGATGCTTCGCTCCAGCATGCTGCGCTGCGGGCTGTAGCGGAAGAAGCCGCCATCCACGCAGCGGACGGGGCCGTAGGGTGTCTCGACATTGGAGTGGAGGAACACGCCTTCGCAGAGCATGAAGGCTCCGCTGGGATCAGCGGCGAAAGCGCTGATGGCGTGATGGGTGTCGTGCGTGTCAAAGCCGCCGAGGACGATCTCCATGCTGTCGGCGTGGTCGTCGCCGTTGGTGTCGCGGAGGAGCATGAGGTTGGGCTCCTGGGTCACGTAGACGCCTTCGGTGGCGAATTCGAAGCCGATGGGCAGGTGGAGCTTGTCGGCAAACACGGTTTCCTTGTCGGCCTTGCCGTCGTTGTTGGTGTCCTCGTAGATGAGGATCTTGTCATCCGGCATGGCATCGCCGGGGCGGTAGTGCGGGTAGGTCGGCATGGTGGCGACCCAGAGGCGGCCTTTGTTGTCGAAGGACATCTGCATGGGGTTCGCGAGGTTCGGGAACTCCTTCTCGGAGGCAAACATCTCCACCTTGTAGCCTTCCGGCACCTTGAGGGACTTCAGCGCGTCCTCGCCGTAGAGATACTTCTCACTGCCGTTCTTGACGCTCGGCACGTAGTTGGTCGGCACGGGAGGCAGGGCGTGAGTCTTACTGTCATCGACCTTCAGTTCGTTGGTTTTGCCGGTGGCGACGGCGTGGATGAGGTTGTCGCGCAGGACGGTCATCTCGCGGGACTTCTGCACTTCATCGGGGTAGTTCTGCGGGCCGTAGGGATTGTAGCGGCGGCCATGGGCGTGCACGCCGTTGAGGATGTTGTAGTCGGTGTTCCAGAACCAGTCCTTCTCCTTCACAGCTTCATGCACCAGCTTGGGATCCGCCTTCGACTCGTAGCTTGCATGGCCATAAAGGCCGGTGGCGAGCATCTTGGCCACTTCCACGTAACCTTTGTCGGTTGGGATGAAACCGCCGGTGGTGAAGGATTCGCCGCCTTTGGCTTCGATCTCCTGTGTTGGGGTGAAGAGGTCGATGTAGGTCAGGCCATGCTTCTTGGCGACTTTCTCGATGGAGCTCGCATAGAGAAGCAGGTTTGAGTTTTCGACATCACCTTTTGGCAGATCGCGTTTGGCGCTCTGGTTTTCGTAGGCGATGGGGCTGACGAGCACGACGCGGGGGGCGGACTTGCCGTTGTAGGCTTTGCTCAGGGTGTGCACGACCCAAGCGTCGAGTTCCGCTTCGAAATTGCCGACCTTTGAGGGGCCGTCGAAGGACTCGTTGTAGCCGAAGAAGCCGACGATGGTGTCCGCCTGCAGATGCGTCAGCCATTGGTCGGGCGTGGCGTAGAAGCCCTGACCGTTGTGGATGGGCTTGTCCGGATGAAACTTCTCCGCTCCGGGGAAGGCCCACTGCGAGGCACGTGACGGATGCGGACGGAAGCCGGGCGTATCGCCCACATGGCCCATGTTGCGGAAAAAGAGCTCGCGGTCCGGGTAGCGCAGCTGCAGCTCGGTTTCGATGCGGCTGTACCACGTATCACGCTCGGCGAGGCCGTTGCCGATGAGCACGATGTGTTCGCCCTTGCTCGGCGGTGCGACAGCCTGCGGACGCGCGGAGGTGGCTGCGATGGGTTCCACGCTCGGTTCATGCGGGGCTTTGACTTCTTCCGGCTTTTTCGCGTCCGGCTTCTTGGCTGACACCTGTTTCGCTTTGTCCTCGGGCGTTCCCATCGACGGGCTGCTGCCGGTGGCGAAGTCGCCGGGTTTCAGATTGCGCTGCTTGAAATAGCTGGCGTCCTTGGTGAAGCCGAAGGCGGTGGGCTTGAAGGGATCGATGAAGGCGACATCCGCCTTGGCGGCGACGGGCAGCTTCAGCAGGGAGTGCACGGCATTGACGATGAGGCGGCGGAGGTTTTCGTCCGTGTAGTCCAGCGAGGCACCCATGGTGGTGCAGAAGGAGCGGCCCTTGGTGGTGCCGTCCGGCGCGGTGTAGTCATGCAGCCAGGCGATGGGCTGCATGGGCTCGTTCTTCGCGCCTGCGACGTTCTTCGATTTGGGGTCGAGCGTCTCGGTGACGGCACCGCGCAGCAGGATGGTGTCGCTCTCAGGCTTCACATCCGGGGCTCCATAAACATCGGTGGTGCAGAAGATCTCGCCGACACCGCGCAGGATTTCGTTCTTGCTGTTGGCCTCCACCACCACGCTGCGAGTGCCTTCCTTCTTATGGGAGCCGTGGTGGCTGACCCATTTTTCGCCGAGGATTTTGAGGCCGAACTCGCTCCACTTGAAGTCGCCTGTCTTGGCATTGCCGGTGAAGGCGTGGGTGGCGGTGCGGAAGCCGATGACGGGTTTGCCGGAGTTCAGGAACTTGGCGAAATGCGCAAGGCTTTCGTCGGGGAGCTGGCGGAAGCGGGTGCCGATGATGAGGAGATCCGCATCATCCAGCATCTCCGTGCCGCGGATGTTTTTCTGATTGTTCGGGTCGATGAAGCCCGCCTTTTCATCCGTGGAGAAGAGCACGATGCAGTTGAAGCCGTGGGTCTTGGCTAGGATCTTGGCCAGCATGGGCATGCTCTCTTCGGTGTGATATTCCTCGTCACCGGCCACGAGGACGATCTTTTTGCCTTTGCCGGCACCGACCGGATTGGCCGAAATTTCGAGGTATTCCTGCGCGTGCGCGGATGCGACCGAGCCAAGGAGGGCGAGGGTGAAAAGAAGTAGCTTCATGGGTTGGGAAAAAACTGGCGGGAATGCTTATACCGCACGGCACGGTGAAACCGGACAATAAAAAATGTGGGTTGGGTGAGAGCCGTGGATTCATACCGGAGGCGGTGCACCGGGCAGTGTCATTCAGGCGAGGTTCAACGGTTTGCCATTGAACTGTTCTAAAGAACAGTCATGTATGCGGCATGCCTGTGACACGCTTGGACACGATAAATGGTCGGCACGGTGAGCAGAGACGTAGAGCCACCTCATGATGGACCTCACCCGCAAACTCGAAATCCTGGCCGATGCGGCGAAGTACGATGCTTCGTGCGCGAGCAGCGGCGCGGCGCGGAAGGACTCGCGGGGCGGGAAGGGCGTGGGCTCCACAGGCGGGATGGGGATCTGCCATTCCTACACGCCGGACGGGCGCTGCGTCTCGCTGATGAAGGTGCTCATGACGAATGCCTGCCTGTACGACTGCCACTACTGCATCAACCGGCGGTCCAGCAACGTGACCCGCGCACGCTTCACGCCGGATGAGGTGGTGCAGCTGACGCTGGACTTCTACAAACGGAACTACATCGAGGGCTTGTTCCTCAGCAGCGGGATCATCCGCAGTGCGGACCACACGATGGAGCTGGTGATCGAGGTCGCCCGAAAGCTGCGGGAGGTGCACCAGTTTCGTGGCTACATCCATTTAAAAACCATTCCCGAGGCCTCGCAGGACCTCATCGCCCTGGCCGGGCGTTATGCGGACCGCATCAGCATCAATGTGGAACTGCCCAGCCAGCAAAGTCTCAACACCCTTGCCCCGGAGAAAAACCTGGCGCGTACAGAGTCGGCCATGGGGCATATCCGGGGAAAGATCGAGGAGCGGCATGCGGAGAAACGCAAACCGGACGCCCCCAAGCCGCCGCCTTTTGCCACGGGCCAGAGCACGCAGATGCTCGTGGGAGCTGATGCCTCGACCGATGCGGTGATCCTGGGCTGTGCGGACAAGCTCTACACCTCCCACCGCCTGCGCCGCGTGTATTACTCGGCCTTCAGCCCGATCCCGGAACCGTCTTCCATTTTGCCGCTGAAGGCACCACCGCTGATTCGCGAGCACCGGCTGTATCAGGCGGACTGGCTGCTGCGGTTTTATGATTTTAAGGTGGAAGAGATCGCTTCCGCCGCCGACCCCAATCTGGACCTGGCGCTGGACCCCAAGCTTTCCTGGGCGCTGCGAAACCGGGCCACTTTCCCCGTGGATGTGAACAGAGCACCCCGGGAACTGCTGCTGCGCATTCCGGGTCTGGGCGTGCGCAATGTGGAGCGCATCCTGGCGGCCCGGCGCTACACCCGTCTGCGGCTGGCGGATCTGGTGCGGCTGCGAGTGCAGATGAAGAAGCTGCTGCCCTTCATCACCACGGCGGATCATCATCCGGCCAAACTGGGGCTGGACAGCGACTCGCTGCGGGCGCGGTTTTTGCCGCCCCCGGAGCAGCTGGAAATCAACTTCGACGCACCGCCAACACCTGCCACGAGCGACTTTCTCTCGGTGAGATCCGGGGAGTTCTAGAAGACCACGCATGCGCACGATCGTCATCGAGCCTGAGTATGAAGCCTGGAGAGCTGCGGCCCGCCAGTTGCTGGCGCAGGGCGTGGCCCCTGAGGAGGTGCTGTGGACGGATGATGCCCAGGAGGAATCGTTGTTTGTCCGCGAAGAGCCTGCCGCAGCGGCAGCTGAGCAGGGGGCCAGTGCCATCAAAGTGCCGGCGGCTTTCATGGACCTGGCGCGCAGCGTGGCGGCGCATACCGATGCGCGGCGCTGGGGCATGCTCTACCGGGTGCTGTGGCGGCTGACGCGGGGGGCGGAGCGGCACCTGCTGACCATGGCCACGGACCGCGATGTGCGCCAGCTGCAGGACTGGAGCAAGGCGGTGGGGCGTGACATCCACAAGATGCATGCCTTTGTGCGCTTTCGGCTGGTCGGTGCGGATGCCGCCACCGGGCGCGAGCAGTTCGTGGCGTGGTTCGAGCCGGAGCACCGCATCGTGCGGCTGGCGGCACCTTTTTTTGAGAAGCGCTTTGCGGGGATGGACTGGTCCATCCTGACCCCGAATGAGTGCGCGCACTGGGATGGCACGCGGCTGCATTTCACCGCAGGAGTGTCGCGCAGCAGCGCCCCGGATGAAGACGCGCTGGATGATCTGTGGCGCACCTACTACCGGAACATCTTCAATCCAGCCCGGGTCAAGATCAGCGCCATGCAGTCGGAGATGCCGAAGAAGTACTGGAAGAATCTGCCCGAGGCCTCGCTGATTGCCGGCCTGATCGCCGAGAGTACGGGGCGCGTGCGGGGGATGCTGGAAACCGAGGAACGAGCCGCCAAGCCCGCACCTAACAATGCCTATTTAAAATCGCTCCACGCCATGAATCAGAGCGAAGCAGCTGCCCAAAACCACGAATCAGACCCGGCATGAAAGGCGTGAAAAAACAGGAACTTCCCACCAAGCCTTGTCTCGTCTGCGGGCGGCCCTTCACCTGGCGCAAGAAGTGGGAAAAAGTGTGGGAGAAAGTGAAGTTTTGCAGCGAGCGCTGCCGACGAAGCAAGGGGACAGCACCCGGGGACAGGTAGGGGTTAAGACACTAAGCCGCGCAGTTTTTGCGTCACTTCATCCCGGCTCAGGATGCCGGCAGCGGTTTCGAGGGTGAGGTTTTCCCAGGCATTCATATCGAGGTCTTCACTTTTCAGGAGGCCGTTTTCGCTCAGGAAGACCAGGCAGGTGGCCAGGGCGGCGGGTTTGCTGGCGTTGAGGAAGGCGTCGTTGCGGCAGAGGTAGAACAAGTAGGCCGCTGCGATTTCAATGGGGTCAGAGATCGTTCGGGTTCCTGACATCGCGGCCTGGGGAGCGGCCAGGGCGGATTCGAGTAGATCGCGGGAACGCAGACCGGGACTGCCGCCGTGCGCGGCGAGAACTTCGGCATGGATGGCGAGGACTCCATTCAGGGTCGGATGCAGAATCAGGGGGCTCATGAGAGGCGGCGGAATAGCTCGCTGTTTTTCTGGATCAGGCGTTTGACGGTTTCAGCCGCTTTGGCGGCCTCGATGACCGCCGGAGCCATGGGCGTGATGGTGATGGTGCCACCTGCGTGGACCTCGACGTTCACCTCATCTCCAACCTTGAGCCGGGCGAGCTGGAGGAGGGCGGCATCAAAGATGAGGCCTTGGGAGTTGCCAATCTTGCTGATGGTCTTGATCATGGGTAATACTGTGTATTACATGGTGGGTTGTCAATTGTGGAGGTTGTCCTTTGTGGTTCAGCAAAAACGGATCAGTCGGAAGGGTCCGATCAGCCGAATGAGCCCAAGAGCTATGTGGGTAATTCTCGTGTTAAACTTCGTATTACACGAGAAAGGCCAAGAGATGGCTTTCGCTTACTTTGCCAGAATGGCGACTTCAGAATCACTCAGTGCGCGGTCCCAGAGCGCGAATTCGTCCATGGCGCCGCTGAGGTGGCGGATGGCGACGCCGCCGGTGCGGCGGTCGTTCCAGTTGCCGAGTTCAGCGATACCGATCTTCAGGGCTTCGATGGTCTTGAGGGGGGAGCGTGTCAGGAGTTCGCCATTGGCGTAATGGCGCACTTCTTTGGCGGCGGGATCAAAGACGACGGCCAGATGGGTCCAACGGCCAAAGCGCTCAGGGGTGAACAGGACGGGGGTGTCATGATCGGCGTGGTGGGCACCGTGACTGCCGGCGATGCCGAGCCGCACTTTGCCGTCGCGGGTGATCTGCCAGTGGACTTTGCGGTCGCCCCAGCTTTCGGACATGAAGAGGGAATTGAAGGAGCGGTCGAGGCCGTTCACACGCACCCAGACGGCCATGGTCAGGGTCTTGGTTTCGCCGGGAATGTTCAGGCGCACGCGGTCGCTGACGTTGCGGAATTCGAGGGCGCGTTTGCCCGGCCAGCGGCCAGTGGTCCAGGAAGCGCCGACGATGCTGCCATCTTCGATCTGGCCGCCGTTCACGGCGTGATTGCGCAGGGAGCGGGAGCCTTCGTCATCCTGAAAATCAAAGCGCAGGAGCAGCCCGGCATCGGCGTTCAGGTTGGAGCTAGAGGCGAGCCACTTTTCAAACTGGAAGCGCTGGGACATCGCGCTGCGGGCATCGATTTCGTTGAGCGAGGCAAAGCTGGACGCATTGGCAGTGAGCACGGCGGTGTCGCCTGCGATCGCCATGGCCTGGCCTTCTTTGAGGGACTTCATGGTCGCGGTAGGCTGGTGCAGCTCGACCTCGCCTTTGAACACATGGACTTCCTCATTCGCGGCGCTGACATCCAAGCCGAACTCGGTGCCGAGGTCGACGATGGTGCCCTTGGGCGTGTTGATGCGGAAGCCCTTGGCTTGCGGTGGCACTTGGGCACTGAGTTTGCCACGCGTGCAGGTCGCCTCGCCGGAGGACACGAGCTGCAACTCGGCGGGGCCTTCGATCAAGACGCGCGCGCCTTGATAAAACTCGATCTGCGCGATGCCCGACTTCAATTTGAGCAAGCCCGGTGAGAGTGGCGTGCCGGGAGTGATGGCGGCAGATTCCCATTCCAGATTCACCCCTCGCGTCAGCACGGCCACGGAGGCTGTTGTCTCTTCAGCTTCAGGCCGCAGATCCAGTGCGGCATTCATCAACCAGGTGCCCAACAGCGTGACGCAGGCTGCCATGGCTGCCACACTTGTGACGGTGGCGAAGGTGAAGCGGCGCTTGGGCAGCAGGGCGGGGCGGATGATGTTGTCCGCGACCAGTGGCTTGGTGGCGCGCAGCATGGCATCCATGTCGAAGTGCTGGAGCAGGCGCTCGCCCAGCTCCGGCTGCGATTTCAGCAGCTCATGCAACTCCTCCGCTTCGGCCGTGGTGAGCGTGCCTTCGAGGTAGTGCTGGATCAAGGTGTCGGTGTCAGGCATGTGCGGGGCCTCCTTGGTTCGTCGAGCGCTCGATGCACTCGCGCAGTTTTTCGCGCACACGGGACAGGGCGCGGCAGACGGTGTCCGCCTTCATGTTGATCTGATCGGCGATCTGTGGCGTGCCGATGTCGTTGTAATAGTAGAGCTCCACGAGCTCGCGGCTTTTCTCCGGCAGCTTTTGCAGGCAGGAGCGCAGCACGCTGATTTCTTCTTCGTAGCGCGGCGGTGCTTCGCGCTCCTCGGCGAGAAGGCGGATGTGGTCCGCCAGCTTTTGCACCACCTCGGGCTGCTGGCGTGTGCGTTCGCGCCACTGCCGCATGGCGATGTGCCGCGTCATCGTCGCCAGCAGCGGCCGAGCATCTGTGCTCAGGTCCCACTGGGATTCCTTGGCCATGAACTCCAAAAACACCTGCTGAGCAATGTCCTCCATCAGCCCCGGCCACGGTGCATACTTCAGCGCCACCCCCCTCACAAAATCGTGATGGGCGAGGAAAACCTGCGCGGCCTGGGTCTCATGCGTGTTCATGCGTCTGGCAGTATCTCACGCGGGAAGGGGAAACCGGACAGGGTTTTTTGTGGGGGGAAGCCTGGTTAAGGGAGAGCCATGTTGACCGCTGAATTGATTTCCGCTTTCATCAACGAAATCATGCGTATGGCCGGATACATCGCTTCAGGGTTTGTTTGTGCGTTGAGCATCGGCGTTCTCACCTTACTTTTTACCGGGGCAGGGCATGGGTGGACCTCAGGGATCTATTCTGCATTTCCCAGTTTTGCCGGTGCACCGCTGGCTGCGGTAGCCTGGGCCAGTTCGCGAAAGAACGTGACACGGGCATGTTCCTCCATTGCAATCCTGATTGGATTGGGAACCGATATTTTTCTCTTCTCCCGCACTCTGGAAGAAGGCTCCAATTATCTTGGCCGAGTATGGGAAGCCATGCCGTTGCTGTTTGTCGTTTGGTTCTTGCTGTTTGCAGGCTGGCAAGTCGTCGCAGTTTTAACTTTTATGCACCAAGATGCGATTAGCATTTCGCGGAAGCCGCAGATCCGATAGAAAATGAAGAATACAAATGCAGATGCGAACGCTTCTTGCATACCTCCGGCATGCTCCCTTGAAGTTGATCTGTTGTTCGTGTGTTCCAGGGGTGCGCTCGTTCCTCGCTTACCCCTGGCTACCATCTTTGATCCCTCCGGGATCGTAAAATGAGACTCGCGTATTTGAAGGCTTAGTTTGGTCTTGAAGAGTTGGGATCACCCAAAATCGCGAGCCTCAATGAGGTGGTTCTACACCGTCACATAATCCCGCATCGTGCAGAGCATGATGACGACGGAGCAGGCACCGGCGTCGGGGAAGCCGAGGCAGGCTTCGCCGAGGGTTTTGGCGCGGCCGAACTGGGCGATCATGGCCTTGCTGGCTTCTTTGCCGGCTTCGGCTGCTGCGGCGACGGCGGTCAGGGCTGCAGTGAGTGAAAGGCCGACGGATTCGCGGGCTTTGGCGGCGGCGGGAGCGAGGGCGTCGATCATGGTTTTGTCGCCGGGTTTGGCACCCCCGCGTTTCATGACGCCTTCGAGGGCGGCTTGGAGCAGGAGGGCGAGACCTTCGGCATTGAAGAACTCACGGCCGGCGAGGGCTTTGCCACCGGCGCGATAGACCGTGCCGAAGAGAGCGCCGGAGGCACCGCCCATGCTGGTCATCATCGCGGTACCGGTGGTGACGAAGACCTGCTCCACGCTGGAGGGTTCCATGGGCTCAAGCTGGGCTTTGACGGCCTCCATGCCGCGCTTCATGCCGAGGCCGTGGTCGCCATCGCCGAGATCGCGGTCGGCTTGTGAGAGCATCGGTTCAGCGACGATGATGGCATCGGCGACTTGCAGCATCATGAGCCGCACCTGGTTGGGTTTGAGTTCCATGGTTGGAGGAGAGCGGAGGTGGTTGGGGAAGGGGGATCAAGGTGATCCCCCCTTCTTAGAATGACTTTTGGAACTACTTCTTGCGCAGCTCTTTCTTCTTGAGGTCGTTGTAGAGTTCGAAGGCCTTGTTGGCATTGAGGCTACCGTGGACCACGCCTTGGACGGCCTGCATCATCGAGACAGGAGCATCACTCTGGAAGATGTTGCGACCCATGTCCACGCCGCTCGCACCCTGCTTGATGGCGTTGGCGCACATCTTCAGCGCGTCGAGTTCTGGCAGCTTTTTGCCACCGGCGATCACGATCGGCACCGGGCAGCAGCTCGTCACCGTGTCGAATTCCTTCTCCGTGTAGTAGCACTTCACCACGTTCGCGCCGAGTTCCGCCATGATACGGGTGGCGAGGCGGAAGTACTGTGGGGTGCGGGCCATGGCACGGCCCACGGCGGTCACGCCCATGACGGCGATGCCGTAGCGGCTGGCGGCGTCCACCAGATCCGTGAGGTTTTTGAGGGACTGACGCTCGTAAGCGCTGCCGATGAACACCTGCACAGCGAGGATGCTGGCGTTGAGGCGGATGGCCTCTTCGATGTTCAGCGCTGTGCTCTCATTGGAGAGGGGCTCAAAGCCGGGGCGGGCAAACTTGGCCTTCTTGCCGTCGATTTCGCCTTCCCATTCTTCCATCGGGCTGATCATCGAGGTGCCGCCGGAGGCGCGCAGGGCGATGGCCTTCGTCGTGGAAGCAGGAATGACGGAGCGCTGGATGCCGCGGGTGAGCATGAGGCAGTCCGCGTAGGGGGCCAGGGGGAGGATCGTCTGGTCCACGCGCTCCAGGCCGGTGGTCGGGCCCTGGAAGTAGCCGTGGTCAAAGGCGAGCATGACGGTGCGGCCGTCCTTGGGATTGAAGACCTTGGCGAGGCGGTTCTTGAGGCCCCAGTCGTACTGGTGGCAGCCCTTGAGGAAGAAGCCGGGGGCCTCCTGGGGGACGTCGGTGAAGAATTCCTTTTCCTTCTTGTCTGCAGCGCTGGTTTGGATGTCGGCCATGGTGTGTGTTCAGTATTGGTTGAGCTTGAATCCATATGCACTCCCTGCTTGCCGTCCATGCACGGGCTCGCCAGATTTGTGTCGGATTTCGCAATGACCGCATAATGCAGACGAAGAACCGCATCCTCAGTCTTGTGCCCGCCGGCTCGGCACATCGCGTGCAGGGCCAGCGCACGGTGGCGCTGCCCGGGGTGACGGTGGACATCCTGACCACACGCAAGATCGAACTGCAGCAGTGGGAGCTGCGGCGGCTGAACGATCCGTACTGGCGGCTGTACTGGCCGGTGAGCCCCGGAGGGGTGGTGGAAATCGAGGGTGAAAAGACGCTGCTGGAGCCGGGCTTCATGTATCTGATTCCGCCACACACGACTTTCAGCACCACGACGAGCCGGCCGTTCAGCAAGTGGTATGCGCATTTCAATCTTGGGCCGCTGGCGGACCGAGCGGCGCCGGGCATCCACCGATTCCCCGCCACCGCACTGATGCAAAGTTTGATCCCCGGGCTGATGAAAATGAGCAAGGAGAAGGTGGCGGTGAGGTTTCCGTGGCCCACGATCCAGCTCGTCATTGCCGCAGTGCAGTGCCTGCCTGAGAGCGTGTGGGAAAAGCAGCACCTGGATGCGCGGGTGCTGCGGGCGATGGAATTCATGCACCAGCACCATGGGCTCAAGCTGACCGCTGAGCAGGTGGCGCGGCATGCGGGACTGAGCCTGCGAAATTTGAACCATCTCTTTCAGCAGGAACTGCAGCAGCCGCCGATGCGCGTGCTGCTGGACTACCGGCTGGATGAAGCCTGCCGCAAACTCAGGCACACGAAGGACAGCATCGAGACCATCTCCGAGCAGTGCGGGCTGACCAACCGTTATTATTTCAGCCGCATGCTGCGGCAGTACCGGAACACATCTCCGGCGATGTATCGCGATGAGAGCTGGGGGTGATGCCGAGCAGTAGGTGAACCGCCGGGATGCTGGGTGTGGCGGAGCGCTGATCGACGGACAGGAGTGTCCATCGTGCTGCCTTCAGCAGTCCAAGCCGAGAAGCTGCAAGCTGTCGCGGTGGATCATGGCTTCGATCTGGGCCAGATCGAGACGGGGGAGCTTGGTGCCTTCGAGCATGTCGTTGAGTTTGCGGATGCCGTCGATGGAGGCGTTGACGGTGGTGAAGGGGAAGTCGGTGCCGAAGAGGAGCTTGTGCCAGACGCCGTACTCCTGCGCGAGCATGAGTGAATTGTAGAGCTGCCAGGGGCGGTAGTGCAGTGCGCTGACATCAGCGAAGACGTTGTCGTGCTTGCGGATGGTCACGAGGCATTCGCCTTCATAGGGATGTCCGAGATGAGCGAGGATGATTTTTACTCCGGGATGTCTCAATGCCACGGGTTCGATGAGGCGCGGCAGGGTGAAGGCGAGCGGTGCCTGGGCGATGAAGGTGGTGCCCATGTGAAGCAGCACGGGCAGGCTGTGCTTTTCTGCATACTGCCAGAGCGGTTCGAGTGTGGGGTCATCGGGACTGAAGCCTGCGTACATCGGCAGCAGCTTGATGCCACGCAGGCCGAGGGTTTCGTGGCCGACTTGCATTTCGCGCTGCCAGTCCTCCTGAGTGGGATCGACGGACAAGAAGCCGATCAAGCGCGAGGGATCACGCGCCACGTAGTCGGCCACCGTCTGGTCATTTACCCACAGGCCGCTGAGCTTGGCTTTGCCGCCGAAGACGAGGGTGCGGGTGTCTTCGGGGGCGCTGGCGCGATAGGCTTCATAAGTTGCGCTGATGTCCACCTTCACGCCGGGGCGCGCGCGACCAGCTTGGTGGATGAAATCGTCGGAGAAGTCGGCGGGGAAGTTCCAGGCGTGGGAGTGGACGTCGATGATCATGGGTTCAAATTAAAGAGTGGCGGCGATCATGCGGTCAAACTGGCGCTCGACTTCGAGTTTCGTCTCAGCATCGAGTTTGAAGCCGACGGGGCCGCGGATGAGGGTGTTTTTGAAGATGCCCTGGCGGACGAGGAGGTGCTTTTCGACGGCGAGGAAGCCATCGAGGCTGGTCTGCATGGAGATGAGGGCGGAGAGGGGGCCGTGGATGCGATCAGCTTTTTCGGTGTCGCCGGATTTCAGAGCGTTCCAAAGGGGGACGAGGCCGCGAATGAGGTCCGCGCCGGGCATGGTGCCCACAACGCCGCGCTTGAAGGAATCGACGAGGGCGATGCCGCCGGTGCCTTCGAAGACGCGGGCGCGGCCCTGGGTGGCATCGCGGAGTTCGGAGAGCTTGGGGCCGATGGGGGAGGCTTCGGGTTTGTACTGCACGCGCTCGGGGCCGAACTCGGCAAGCAGTTTGGCCTGCATGGCGATGGGCATGGGCTTGCCGACGTAACCGCTGGCATCCTGCACGATGACGGGAATCTGGATGGCGTGGATGATGCGGGTGTAGTAGGCGAGCAGTTCGCTTTCGCCGATGCCGATGGAGACGGGTGGGATGGCCATCACGGCATTGGCTCCGACGCTTTCGGCGTGTTTCGCATAACGTTCGGCGACTTTGGAAGACTCTGCGCCGACGCTGATGATGACGGCGCCGCGTGATTTGCCAAACTTGCACGAAGCGGCCGCGAGCTGCTCGCGCTCTTCGCTGTCGAGGCGCAGGGTTTCGGAAACCATGGCCATGACGATGCCGTGGGCGCCGCAGTCGTAGAGCCAGGCGATCTCGCGTTCGAGGGTGTCGAGGTCGAGGGTTTCGTCTTCGAGCCAGGGTGTTTGGAAGACTGGGAGGACGCCGTGAAGTTCGTGGGTGGGAGGAGTCATGGGAAGGCTTGAGGTGCCGAGGGGAGCGTTGATTGAGCACCGCAGAGATTAGAAAGCCGCAGAGCACCTGAACTCAAGGCGGCTAGATTGTGGAACGAAGAGTCACTGGAGAGTTTATTCTGGAGCCGTTTACAAGAACTAAGCTTCCAGATTCCGGCTAAAGCCGGGACTACAAAACATGCGCTGGATGGTTTCAGGTTTGGGGAGATGCGGGGCTTCCAGAACGGGCTAAAGCCCGAACTACGTACTCTGAAGAGCTGATTCGTGTTCATACGTGACGAGGGAAGCCGGTTCAAAAATGGACCCAAAAATCACCAGAGGAGCTTGCCGCCATCAATGACGAGAACACTGCCCGTCATGTAGCTGCTGGCATCGCTGGCGAGGTAGAGGGCGAGAGGGCCGATCTCTTCGGGGCTGCCCCAGCGGCCCATGGGGATGCTGGTGGCGACTTCGCTTTCGAACTCGGGGCGTTCGCCGATCCAGCGTTTGTTGGCATCGGTGAGGAAGGGGCCGGGGGCGATGGCGTTGACGGTGATGCCGTGAGCGGCCCAGTCGGCGGCGACGGCTTTGGTGAACATGGTGAGCGCGCCTTTGGAGGTCTCGTAGCTGCGGCCACGCATGGCCTTGCCGGGCCAGAGGGCGTTGATGGAGGAGATGTTGATGATGCGGCCCCATTTGCGAGGGATCATCGCGCCGCCGATGCGCTTGGTGAGGATGAAGGCCTGGGTGAGATTGAGATCGAGGATACGCTGCCAGTCTTCCAGCGCGAGATCTTCGGTGGGTGTGTTGATGCGGCGACCGCCGACGTTGTTGATGAGGATGTCGATGGGCGGATGATCGCGCAGCAGGACATTGCAGAGGCGTTCGGCTTCTTCGGGTTTGGAGAGATCGGCTCGGATTGTTGTGACGGTCAATCCTTCGCCGCGCAGCGTGGTGTGTGCGTTTTGCAGATGAGTTTCGTCGGAGCCGGCGATGATGAGTTCGGCTCCGGCTTCGCCGAGGGCGCGCGCCATTTCCAAGCCGAGGCCGCGAGAGCCGCCGGTGATGAGGGCGCGGCGGCCGGTGAGATTGAAGCGATCGAGGATGGGCATGAAAACAGATCGGCGCGGTGAAGGGAGTCTTTCAAGCACTGCGCTCGCTGCATGATCACACCCCCTGCTGCGCACGAATATGCGCCCAGCAATGCACATGCGGATCGCCGCGGAAGAACCAGACCATGTTGGGGCCTTCGATCTGCCAGACGTCCCAGACGCCGTCTTTGCCGACGTCCTGGTTTTTGAAGAAGGCCATGTGCAAGTTGTCGAAGCCGCTGGCTTCGATGTACTTCATGGACTCTTCGCGCTCGGACTGGCGGAAGGGTTTCAGCAGATCGGCGATGACTTTTTTGACGAGGTCTTTCTGGTCGGCGCTGAGATCGGAGACGGAGATGCCTTCGAGGCCCTTCGAGTTGCCGGTGAGCTTCACGGTGTTGTTGCCGTCTTCGTCGCGGGATTCGCCGAGGAGGGCGAGCTCGCGTTGTTTGCCATCAAGGGCTTGGAAGACTTCGTTGGCGCGCTTGGCCTGGTACCAGTAAGCGTTGCCGGGATGGTCGGGCTTTTCATTGAAGCCCTGTGCAGCGTGGCCGTAGAAGATGGGGCCACCGAAGGCGACGCCTTTCTCGCTGTCGCCATCGCAACGGCGGGTGCAGTGGCGGCCGGTGAGGACGAATTCGAACTGACTGGTGCCGGGTTCGCCAAAGAGGGCGATGGAAGCGCTGCCGAAGCCGCCGTCGCCTTTGTTGTCCTGGTCGAACTGACGCCAGACTTCGGCTTTGTACTCGTCGCTGTGCAGCTTGTCGAAAATCTCGCGCACGAGTTCCTGCTGATCAGGCTTGAGAACGTCGCGGATTTTCTGCGGGGTGATGTGCCAGTTGTTGTCCACCTTGAGGCGGCGGGGATCGCTCCAGGCGAAGCAGAGGGTTTTGCGCTGGGCTTCGTCCATGCTGCCGTAGAGCTGCTGGACGAGGGTTTCAGAGGTTGCGGCAGAGGTGGCACCGAAAGCGGAGCCAAGGAGGCCTGCAGCGGCGACCTGCGCGCTGCGGGTGATAAAGTCACGGCGGCTGGCCGAAGGAATGAGGGGCGTGTTCATGGCTGGGTTGTACCAAACGTGGCATTGAATGGGAAGATATTGTTTTCTATCCGGATTTATCGCCAGCGGGCATATAAGTGATGCTGAAATGGTATCACGCACGGCGTACCGGCCGTCGGCATCCATTCGTATTCAGGTTGTTATGCACATGAACAGTACCCACGAAGTCATCATCATCGGCGGCGGCCCAGCTGGCACCAGCACGGCAGCCATTCTCGCGGAATACGGCCACAAAGTGCTGGTGCTCGAGCGGGAGAAGTTTCCGCGCTACCATGTGGGGGAGTCGTTGATCCCGTTCACATTTGGACCGCTGGAGCGGCTGGGTTTGATTCCCACGATGAAGAAGTCGCACTTCATGAAGAAGTTCAGCGTCAGCTTTGTGCAGCCTGATGGAAGGCGCTCGCAGCCCTTCTATTTCTACAATCGGTATGACCGCGAGACGGTGGCGCAGACGTGGCAGGTGATGCGTTCGGAGTTTGACCAGATGCTCATGGAGCATGCACGCGGCAAGGGTGCTGTGGTGCGCGAGGAAACGACGGTGACGCAACTGCTTAAGGATGACAGCGGCCGGGTGATCGGAGTGGCGGTGCAGAACAAGGACGGCAGCAAGGAGCACCTGCTGGCGAAACTGGTGATCGACGCCTCGGGCAAGGAAGCTTTTGCCTCGGTGCGTGAGGGCTGGCGCGTGGGTGATCCTTATCTCAACAAGGTGGCGGTGTGGACGTACTACAAGGGCTCGAAGCGTGAAGCGGGCCTGGATGAAGGTGCGACGACAATTGCTCTAGTACCGGAGAAGGGCTGGTTCTGGCACATCCCGATGCATGGGGACATGGTGAGCGTCGGCGTCGTCGCCGAAGGCAAGTATCTGAGCCGCGATGGCGTGAAGGATCCGAAGGCGATGTTTGAGCGTGAGATTGGCGAGAACCAGTGGATCAAAGAGCACCTTTCGACGGGAATCTCCACGGGTGAATACTGGATCACGAGCGAGTATTCGCGGCACTCGAAGTATGGTGCCTCGCCGGGCCTGCTGCTGGTGGGGGATGCGTTTGCGTTTCTCGATCCGGTGTTTAGCAGCGGGGTGATGCTGGCGCTGAAGAGCGGGGTGCTGGCGGGAGAGGCGGTGCATGAGGCGCTGGTGGCGAACGATGTTTCTCCAGAGCGCTTCGCTGAATACGCCCGGCTCATGCGCCAGGGCATCGATAACATGCGCAAGCTGGTGTATGCCTTCTACAACCCGAAGTTCTCCTTCAAGGAGGTGGTGATGAAGTATCCTGAAGCCGGTGACGAGATCACCGACTGTTTGTCCGGGGATGTGAACAAGGATTATGCGTCTCTGTGGACCAAGATTCGTGAGTTCTCACCGATCCCTGACGAACTGCCGTATGGGGTGCCGATGCCAGCGTGATTCATGCGCATGCGCCATGCCTCACCGATCCCGACTTGTGCTGGTGCTGGGAGACCAGCTTGATCTTCACTCCGCTGCGTTTGACGGCTTTGATCCGCAGCGGGATGTCGTGTGGATGGCCGAGGTGGCGGCGGAATCCACCAAGGTGTGGAGCGTGAAGGCGCGCATCGCTGTCTTTCTCGCGGCCATGCGGCATTTCCGCGAGGAGCTGAGGGCCAGAGGATGGCGGGTGGTTTATCATGAGATGGGCGTCTATGAGAACTTTGGGGAGGCTCTGCGTGCGAGCGTGTTGGAACTGCGGCCTTCCGCGCTGGTGATGTTGCAGGCGGGGGAATGGGGCGTGCAGCGGGATTTGGAGGCTGCTGCTGCGGAGCTGGGGGTGCCGCTGGAGGTGAGGGAGGACCGCTATTTTCTTTGCACACAGGCGGAGTTTGCCGGGCATGCCAAGGGCCGCAAACAGCTGCGGATGGAGTTCTTTTACCGCGAGATGCGGCAGCGCACGGGTGTGCTGATGGAGAAGGGAGGGCCCGTGGGAGGGCAGTGGAACTTTGATCACGACAATCGCGGAGCGTTTGGCAAAGAGGGGCCGGATCTGCTGCGTGTGCCGCCGAGGAGGTTTGAGCCGGATGAGATCACGCGGGAGGTCATTGATTTGGTGGAGGAGCGTTTTGCGCAGCATCCGGGGACGCTGAAGGATTTCGACTGGCCGGTGACGGCGGCACAGAGTGTGGAGGCGCTGGAGGATTTCATTGCGCATCGACTGCCGGAGTTTGGGCAGTATCAGGATGCGATGTGGTGGAATGAGCCGTGGCTGTATCATTCACGGCTGAGCGCGGCGATGAACCTGAAGCTGCTGGACCCGAGGGTGGTCATCGCAGCGGCGGAGAAGGCGTGGCGTGAAGACAAGGCGCCGCTGGCGGCGGTGGAGGGATTCATCCGGCAGATCCTTGGCTGGCGGGAGTATGTGCGAGGCATCTACTGGCTGAAGATGCCGGGCTATGTGCGGCTGAATGAAATGCAGGCGCATGAAGCGCTGCCGGGCTTTTACTGGACGGGGGAGACGGAGATGAACTGCATGCGGGATGCTCTTTCGCAGACGCTGCGCTACGGGTATGCGCACCACATTCAGCGGCTGATGGTGACGGGATTGTTTGCGCTGCTCTACGGGGTGGATCCGCATCAGGTGCATGAGTGGTACCTGGCGGTGTATGTGGACGCGGTGGAGTGGGTGGAACTGCCCAACACGCTGGGCATGTCCCAGTATGGAGACGGTGGCCTGATGGCCAGCAAGCCGTATGTGGCGAGCGGCAAATACATCCAGCGGATGAGCAACTACTGCGCGGGCTGCAAGTATGATCCTGCGCAGGCAACGGGAGAGAAGGCGTGTCCTTTTACGACGTTGTATTGGGACTATCTGCTGCAGCATGAGGTGCGGCTGCGGGGGAACCCGAGGATGGTGATGCAGCTGAGGAATTTGGGGCGACTGAGCGCGGAGAAGCGGGAGGCGATTCAGGAGCAGGCACGGAGGGTGAGGGAGGGGTGCGGTGGGTAGGGGTGAGAAGCTTTCTCCTTCGAGACGTGATCAGTTCGAGGAGGATGCAGGTGAGCTGGCGGAGCTTTCCAGACCGCCTAAAGGCGGAACTACGGAACAGCACTGGGTTTTGCGAGAATGTTGAGGGGGGCGACGATGCAGGATCGAGGACGAGTTCGAGTAGGATGACGAGGACGATGCGGATTCGTCGGTGGTTACGAGAGGATGTTCTTCACGACGTGGGCGGGTTCGACGCCGGTGAGGCGGAAGTCGAGGCCCTGCGCGCGGAAGGTGAAGCGTTCGTGGTCGATGCCGAGCTGGTGCATGACGGTGGCGTGGAGGTCGCGGATGTGGACGGGGTTTTCGGCGACGTTGTAGCTGAAGTCGTCCGTGGCGCCGTAGGTGATGCCGGGTTTGACGCCGCCGCCGGCCATCCACATGGTGAAGCAGCGTGGATGGTGATCGCGACCGGCTTCGGGGCTGTCCCATTTGCCCTGACCGGCCACGCCACGACCGAATTCGCCGCCCCAGAGAACGAGGGTGTCATCGAGGAGGCCGCGTTGTTTGAGGTCTTTGATGAGAGCGGCGCTGGGCTGGTCGGTGTCGCGACAACGGGCGGTGCACCAGCTTGGCAGGCGGCTGTGATGATCCCAGTCGGGATGGAAGAGCTGGATGAAGCTCACTCCACGCTCCGCGAGGCGACGTGCGAGGATGCAGTTCGCCGCGTAGCTGCCGGCATGGCGTGAATCGGGGCCGTACATCTCGAACACGTGATCGGGTTCGTCGCTGAGATCGGTCAGCTCCGGCACGCTGGTCTGCATGCGGTAGGCCATTTCATACTGGCGGATGCGCGTGGTGATTTCGGGATCCTGTGTCTGCTCAAAACGCATCTGGTTGAGTTCCGCGAGGCCGTCCAGCATGCCACGGCGCAGATGGCGCGGGAGGCCTGCGGGATCGGTGAGATACAGAACGGGGTCCTTGGAGTTGCGGAGCTTCACGCCTTGATAACGGGAGGGCAGGAAGCCGCTGCCCCAGTAATGGTCGTAGAGGGGCTGGTCGCTGGGGCGCTGCATCTTGGAGATGAGCACGAGGTAGTCCGGCAGATTGCGGTTCAGGCTGCCGAGGCCGTAGCTGACCCACGCGCCCATGCTCGGGCGACCGGGGAGCTGATGGCCGGTGAGGAACTGCGTCATCGCCGGTGCGTGATTGATTTGATCGGTCGTCATCGACTTGATGAAGCAGAGGTCATCCGCGACGCCTTGGAGATGAGGGAGCCATTCGCTGATGGTGGCACCGCTTTGGCCGCAGCGGCTGAATTTGGTGAGCCCCGGCAAAATGAGCTGCTTCTGACCCGAAGTCATCGTTGTGAGGCGCTGGCCCTGGCGCACGGATTCCGGCAGCTCTTTGCCTGCCCAGGGCATCAGGCCGGGTTTGTGGTCGTAGAGTTCGAGCTGCGAAGGGCCGCCTGAATGGGTGAGGAAGATGACGCGTTTGGCCTTGGGTGCGAAATGGGGAAGGGAGGGCAGGCCGGTGATTTCCTGCTGGGCCATCGAGTGGAGAGCCATGGCACCGACGGAGACGCCGGTGCATTGGCCGAGGAAGTAGCGCCGGGTGGTGTTGAGAGATGATTCACTCATGGGTGATGGCTTCGTCGAGGTTGAGGACCAGGCTGGCGACCAGGGTGTGGGCGGCGAGTTCGGGGGTGGTTTGCAGCTTGCGGGCGTCTTCGGGACGGGCGCGGTAGTGAGCGAGAGCGCGGTCGAGTTCGCGCTGGAGGACGGCGAGTTCTTTGGGGGTGGCAGGGCGGGTCAACACCGACTGGTAGAGCAGGGGAAGGCGATCTTCGGTTTTCGCCGCGAGCATGCGTTTAGCGAGAGCGCGGGAAGCTTCCATCATGGTCTCGTCATTGAGCAGGGTGAGGGCTTGCAGCGGGGTGTTTGTGCGCGAAATCGCCACCTCGCATGAGCGGCGCTGGGCGCTGTCGAAGAGGAAGGTGGGAGCGATGCTGCGACGCCAGAAGGCATACAAGGTGCGGCGGTGCTGGGCCGCGCCCTGGCTGGGCTCATAGGTGAAGCGGCCCATGAAGATCTCCTCCCACACGCCGTCGGGCTGGTAGGGGCGCACGGGTGGGCCGCCGAGGGCGGGATTGAGCAGGCCGGAGGAAGCGAGGGCGGCATCACGGATCATCCATGCGGGAAGGCGGAAGCGCGGGCCGCGAGAGAGGAGGAGATTTTGCGGATCGGAGGAGCTGGTATGGTCTGATGCCTGCTGGTAGGTGTCACTGGTGACGATGAGCTTGATGAGCCTTTTCACATCCCAGCCGTTTTCCATGAAATCGACGGCGAGCCAGTCGAGGAGTTCGGGGTGAGTGGGGCGCTGGCCTTGGAGGCCGAAGTCGTCGGGGGTGCGGACGAGTCCGGCACCGAAGAGCAGCTGCCAGACCTGATTGACGAAGACGCGGGCGGTGAGCGGGTTGTCTTTGGAGGTGAGCCACTTGGCGAGGCCGATGCGGTCCTTCACCGTGCCTGTGGGCCAGGGAGCGACGGCGGCGGGGACATCGCGCTGGACGACATCGCCTTTTTTGTCCCACACACCGCGCACGAGGACGTGCGTGTCGCGTGGTTCTTTGCGCTCGGCGAGCACCATGACGTTGAGCTTGCCAGCGGCGGCGGTGACTTCCTTGAGCTGGGCATTGGCGCGATCAAACGAGGCCTTCGCGAGCTGATAGGGTTCGTAGTCCTCCAAGAATTGATCGAGCAGGCGGTGCCGGTCGGGTTTGCCACTGGCGAGTTGTTCGAGCGGCGCGGGGCCGAGTTCGCGAACGGCGGGGCCGGGTTGATCGGTGGCGGAGACGCGGAAGCTGGCGATGTTGGCGTCGCCATTGGTCGAGCGCTGAAGCAGTTCGAAAATCAGTTCTTCATCGTTTTCGAGGATGAGTGGTTCGGCGAGGCCGTAGAGGGCGGTGTGCGGCTGGTCTTTGGGGAAGCCTTTGGTGGTCCAGCCGTTGCGTGGATCATCGTCGAGGGTGCCTTTGACATCGCCATACTCGCGGGCCTTGGCTTCGAGCTTGTTGTCGGCGACGGCGTATTTGACGAGGACATCGCGGATCTGGGAACTGCCTTTGCGGCGCACCTGGACCTTGATGTCGGTGAGGATGAACTCGCCATCCTTGCCGCGCGAGAGCACGCCGTTTTGTGGCAGCACTTCGAGCTTCAAGCCGGTGAGGCGGGGAAGTTTGATCACCGAGATGAGGCGGTAGTCGTCCTGCTTGGGATTGGGGCCGCTGGCGGTGACAATGCCGTCTTTGGACTGAGTGAGTTTTGTGCCTTCCTGCGATTCGACGGTGCCTTGGATGATGTGCCAGGCCTGGAAGCCTTTTTTCACGGTGCTCTGCTGGTGCGTGAGCCATTGCTCGAAGGGTTTGGCGGCGTCCGCTCTGGCCTTGGCTTCGACGGGTTTGCGGGCGTCGACGAGCTTTTGGGATTCATCCACGGCACGCTTGGCGTGGGGCGACTGGTAGCTCAAGTAGGGCTTTGCGCCCGTGCCGGCGGCACCGTCTTCGTCGATGCTGTTGAAGAAGGCATGAAGGCTGTAGTAATCGTGCTGGGAGATGGGATCAAACTTGTGCGAGTGGCACTGGGTGCAGCCGAGCGTGAGGCCCATCCAGACGGTGCCCATGGTGTTCACGCGGTCGATGACGTAGTCGATGCGGGACTCTTCTTTGTCGCGGCCGCCTTCGCCATTGGTCATGTGATTGCGGTGGAAGCAGGTGGCGAGGATTTGCTCGGGGGTGGCGTTGGGCAGGAGATCTCCGGCGAATTGCTCCAGAGTGAACTGATCGTAGGGCTTGTTGGCATTGAAGGATTCCACCACGTAGTCGCGCCAGGGCCAGTTGGTGCGCGAGGCGTCGGATTGGAAGCCGTCGGTGTCGGCGTAGCGTGCGGCATCCAGCCAGACCATGGCCATACGCTCGCCGAAGTGGGGGGAGGCGAGGAGGCTGTCGGCTAGATCCTGGATGCTAGATGCTGGATCCTGGATGGGAGGGAGGCCGGTGAGATCAAACGCGAGGCGGCGGAGGAGGGTGTGGGCGGGCGCTTTGGGTGAGAGTTTGAGGCCTTCTTTGGCGAGGCGGGCTTTGACGAAGAAATCGACGGGGTGGCCTTCGACTTTGGCTTTGACGGGTTTTTCGAGGGACCAGTGTTTGCCCCACTTCGCGCCTTCAGCGATCCAGCGCTTGAGCGTGGCGACTTGATCCGCTTTGAGCGCAGGCTTGTGCGACTTCGGGGGTGGCATGATCTCCTCGGGATCGGTGGTGACGATGCGGTCGATGAAGTCGCCGGACTTGAGCACCTCGCGCGCACCTTCCTGGGTATCGAGCCGGAGGTCGGCCTTGCGGTGTCCGGCGTCCTGGCCGTGGCAGGAAAGGCAGTTGTCCGAGAGCAGCGGCATGACCTCGCGGCTGAAGCTCACCGGTTCCGCGTGAGCGGAAAGGGAGAGGGCGAGGAGGAGCAGCAGATGTTTTGGCATGAGACGCAGCATGCAGAAACCAACGCGGCTGAACATGCAAGGTGCATGCATCTGCTATGGACAATCCTGAGATTTTTGCGCGGCGGCAGTCTCTGGAAAAGGAGGCAAAGCGGCAGAGCGAGGCGTAATCGAGGACAAGCATGAATGAAACACCTTCCAAACTGCACCATGGCCTTGGGCTGGCCGGCTTCATTGTCATCACGTTTTGCGCGCCTTTGCTGAGTGTGGGCTCCATGCCGGGAGCATGGTATATGGCCCTGCAAAAGCCGTCATGGAATCCGCCGCCGTGGTTGTTTGGCCCAGCTTGGACGCTGCTGTACACGCTGATGGCAGTAGCGGCGTGGCTGGTGTGGAAGCGGGTGGGATATGGCAAACCGCTGACGCTTTACTTTGTACAACTGGCGCTGAATGCGGCATGGACGCCGATTTTCTTTCGGGCGCACCAGCTTGGCTGGGCGTTGTTCGAAATTGTGCTGCTGTGGATCGCGATTCTGGGGACGTTGCTGAGCTTCCGCCGGGTGAAAACGACGGCAGGATGGCTGTTCGTGCCGTATCTGGCGTGGGTCACGTTTGCGATGACGCTGAACTACACGCTGTGGAGAATGAATGGGTGAAATGGACGAAGTGCTGAGGCGAGTCGCGCTGCCATCAGCGCGTCATTTCGGCGCGGCGGCTTTCGGGACTTCGAGCACCACGCGGAAGCCAATGATGATGTTATGATCGTTGGGGACAGCATGCCCCCGGCTGGACGAGAGCGTGTCACTGCCTCCGGCGTACCAGCTCAGGCCGCGCGTGGTGCGGTCTTTTTGGGAGGTGTTGTACCAGTCCTCCACCCATTCATCGGCGTTGCCGCCAAGGTCATAGATGCCGAGTTTGTTTGGCTTAAAGCTCATCACTGGTGCGGTGGTGGCAAAGCCGTCGTCGTAGTCTTCGATCAGGGACTTGGTCTTGAAGGCTTCAGCGTAGGCTGCGTCCTTGTAGTTGCCGGCCTTGTCCCTGGACTTCGGGGGGTAGTTACCCCCCCAGGGATATTCATCCTTCACGCCCAAACGCAGGGACTCGGGAGTGGACTCTTTGAGGCGGGTCTCCAGACGGCCGATGCCGACGGCCATGCTCCATTCTTCATCGGTAGGCAGCCGGTAGGTTTTGCCTTCTTTTTTGCTGAGCCATTCGCAGAACTTGTGCGCTTCAGCCCAGTTAACGGCGACTACGGGGTGGTCGTCTTTGTCACCGACGGGTATTCCATTGCGGTTGGCTTTTTTCCACGAGCCATCCAGGGAAGGGGTGTCGGCGGCGAAGGCGGCGTAGTCCTGGCGCCGCGTCTCGTGGATGCAGAAGAGGACGTCGGTACCTTTGGCGGGGACGAATTTCATGCCGAGGCTGTTGGTGAAGCCGCTGCCGGTGGCAGTTGCTTGTGGTGTGGAGGCAGGGGTCTCAGCGGGTTGGGCGGTGGCTTGCTGCGCTTTGGCATCGCGCAGGGCCTGCACCTTTTTGGCTTCGTCGATTTTATCTGCTTTGGTGAGATCGGCGACGTAAACGTCCAGCGCACCGAGGTAGAGCTGGAGGAGAGGCGCGGCTTTGGCATCGCGTTCAGCGGTGAGGTTGGCCAACACGGTGCGGTAGGTGCTGCGCAAGGTCTTGATGGAATCGGGGGCATCCGTGGCATCTTCGGCTGGTACATCGCCGCCGGATTCGATGGCGGTTTTCTCTGCATCGAGCGCGGTGACTTCGGCGAGGCTGCCCTTTGACTGCGCGGCTGCGCGGGCGCGGGCGATGCCGTTGGCGACGTAGCTCTGCTTCAATGCGGAGACCGCGGCGAGGAAGGGCTTTTGGGCGTCTGAGTCGTAGCGTGTTTGATAACCTGCTTCGAGCTGTGCCAGGCGAGGGTCCGCAGGTGGCGCGGGCTCGGCGGGAACGGGGGCAGGGGCGGGCATCGGTGGCGCTTTGGGGGCAGGTTCCGCAGGCTTGACCACCTCGGCCACAACAGGAGCTGCGCTTGGAGGCCGCAGCTCGGCTTTGTGGAAGATGATGCCGCTGTCATGCCCGCCGACGCCTGCCTGCGAGGGATCGCGCAATTTGAGGGCGGTGCTCTTTTCCATGGGGAAGCGTTTGAAGTCACCGCTCCATTTGAGGACTTCCTTGCCATCCAGCAGGGCACGCAGGGAGCCTTTGCGCACTTCCACGATGCTGAGGTAGCGATGGTCTGCCTGCAGCCGAGGATGTTTCACCACGGCTTCGGTGCGTTTGGGGTCTTCCGGATTCTTGCCGTCCAGCACAGGACCGAAAGCGAACAGGGGCGGGTCTTCTTTGCCGAGGCCCATGCGCCAGTGCAAGGCCGTGCCGCCTGACACCGGCAGCACCTGGATGACCTCTCGTTTGCCCTTGGTCGGAGTGAATTCGATTTCGAAGTCGTATTCATCCGGCAGGTCCTGGTGGAAGCCGAGGAGTTTCATTCCAGAGGCCTGCTGCAGCAGCAAGCCATCAGCATTGAGGGTCCAATCGCCGTAGACCGCATCGCGCTTCACATCGACGAAGGCGAGGAGGTTCACCGGGCCGGTGAGTGCGAGAGGTGCAGGCTTGGCGGGAGAAGCGTCTTCCCACTCGACGAGGAAGGACAAGGCTTCGTAGTTTTGGGCGACATCATCCCAGGCTTTGGATTGCAGCGTGGCCACTTTGGCGGAGTTGTTTTTGTCGTCGGGAAACCTGCCCATCCAGGATTGGAGGGAGAAGGGCTCGCCGGTGACCCATTCCCATGGCCCATCCGGTGCTTTGCGCTGGATGGCACCGATGAAACAACGGTCGCCAGTGGGATCAGCCGCCGTCTTCTTCATTTTCGACATGATACTGCCCCAGACCCAGTCGTTTTCTTCCTTGCTGGTGATCGAGGCGAGATGGCCGCCCATGGATTCGGCTTTGGTTTTGGCAGCGTCCCATTTGAGCTTGTCCGTTATGAGCTGGTAGCGGTGGCCGGCGAAGGTGAGTGCGGAGTCGGGTTTGTCGGCAGCGTTCGGACTGGCTGCTAACGCGGGTGCGGCAGGCTTGGTAGAGGTGAACTTGACCGCTTTGAGGTGGAAGCTGTTTTCCTTATATTTTTCTTTTTCCACCTTACCTTCATTCAAACACCGAAGTCGTATGCCCTTAGCGCTGGAAGGCAGGGTGATTGTACCGACCTGAAAATCCGAGGTCTTGTAGCCGCTGCCTGTGTCACTCCGCAGAGCAAAGCTTAAAGACTGGTCGCCTAATTCCAGACGCATTTCATGATCCCGCGGGCGGAAACCGCCGGCGCTTAGCGTGATCTGGTAGGTGCCTTTCTCCACCTGCTCCTGGCTCCATTCGAGACTGGAACCGGTGCCCCAATCGTAGATGTTTTCTTCTTTGAGATCTGGCTTCGCTTTGCCAGAGGGCTTCCCATCCACGGCCTCGAGCGTGAAAGTGCCGGAGCGCAGCGTGGTGCTGGCAGGTTTGGTTGTGGGATTTTCCTGTGCTTCCTGTGCCACGGGTTTCGCCGCAGTATTATCCCCAGTGGCTGGAAACATTAACAAGGCAATGGATGCGAGCACCGCGACTGCGGCGATGCCGTAGTAGATGCCGGCGCTGGATTTCTCCGGGGGCGCGGCGGGTGTCTGGGCACTTTGACCCGTTTTGGCTGGCGGAGGGCCTGGCTTGGCGGCCGGACCGCCGGGCGGTGGTTGACTGGTGCGCAGGGGTACTCCAGCGCTGCCGGGTGCACGCTGCTGCTGAGGGGTGCTGGGGCTTTTGCCCACGGGCTTTTGGGGCAGATCGCGCGCTTTGACGGAGATGGTGCGCACGCCTGGTTTTGCCAGAGGGGTGGTGAGGATGACGTCGAGATCACGACGGAGATCGAGGGAGGTCTGGTAGCGCAGTTCGCGATCCATCTCCATGGCCTTGCCGATGATCTTGTCGAAGCGCATGTCCGTGGCGTTGGTAACGCTGGGCATGGGGAAGGCGCCGCGCGGCACCTTGCCGGTGAGCATGTTGTAGAGCATGACGCCCACGGCGTAGAGATCCGCACGGCCATCAATGCTCATGCCGGGGGTCAGCGTTTCCGGAGCCACAAAGTCCGGCGTCCCCATGGCCATGTTGGTCTTGGTGAGGCCGGCCTGGGTGGTGTCGGCGGTCTTGGCCAGACCGAAGTCGGCCACTTTGACCTGGCCTTCCATGTTGAGAAGGATGTTGGCGGGTTTGATGTCCCGATGCACGACGCCGTGCGTGTGGGCATACTGCAGCGCATCACAAACGTGGGCGGTGATGGCGAGGGCGTGCTCCGGCGGCAGCCTGCCCTGGCTTTGGATCATCTTGGCCACGTCGGTGCCGTCGATGTACTCCATGACGATGTAGAGCTGACCGTCTGAAGTTTCACCAAAGTCGTACACGTGTACGATGGCGGGGTGGTTCATCCTGGCCATGGTGCGCGCCTCGTTCTTGAAGCGTGCGACAAACTCCATGTCGTTGTCTGCCGCCTCGGGTGGCAGCAGTTTGATGGCGACGAGCCGGTCCAGAGATTTCTGCCGGCCCTGGTACACGGCGCCCATGCCACCCTTGCCGATGATGCTCAGAATTTCATAGGCGGGAAGCAGCGTCTGCAAATGTTCAGGCGTCGGCGGCTGCCAGCGCAGATGACCACCGGTGGTGCGCTGATAATTTGCTGGCGTTGGTCCTGGAGCAGCGGGTTCTTCAGGCATGGCGTAAATAACAATTCATGGGAGGCTAGCGCAATTACTGAGCCGATGACGAGGTTTTTTTCCGATATGGCAGCTGTGTCACAATGCAGGCTGTCATGCTTCTCAGCCAAAGGCCCCACTCGGTTTCGCGGCAGCCGAAAGGCTGTGGGTGCCGTATTTGCATGGGCCGTGTTGTCCGTTTGTCTGAATTTTACCCTTTGGAGAGTGAATCCCGCATGAATCAAAAGAATTGGCTGATCACAGGTTGTTCGAGCGGCTTTGGCCGTGCGATCGCGGAGGCGGCGCTGGCAGCGGGGCAGCGTGTATTAGCCACGGCGCGGGATGTGCGCAGCATTGCCGATCTGGAGCAGGCGGGAAGCTGTGAGGTGATGGCGCTGGACATCACGGATGCAGAGAACGTGCGTGAGGTGATCGCTGCGGCAGGAGCGCTGGATGTGATCGTCAACAACGCAGGTTATGGGCTGATCGGTGCGGTGGAGGAGTGCAGTGAGGAGCAGATCCGGCGTAGTTTGGAGACGAATTTCTTCGGGCCGCTGAACGTGATCCGCGCCGCATTGCCGATGCTGCGGGCGCAAAAGAGCGGGCACATTGTGAACATCAGCGCAGCTGCGGCGATCTCGAACTATCCGGGCTTTGGCATCTATGGGGGAGCGAAGGCGGCGCTGGAGATGATGAGCGAGAGCCTGAGGCTGGAACTGGCGCCGCTGGGCATTCACGTCACACTGGTGCAGCCGGGGCCGTTTCGGACAGACTTCATCGCGCGGGGCCTGGAAAAGGCGGCGTGCGAGATGGCGGACTATGCCGGGAGCGCGCGAAAGTTTGCCACTTTTCTGGAAACGGTGAACGGCAAGCAGCCCGGAGACCCCGTGCGTGCGGCCGAGGCCATTGTGAAGATGGTGCTGGAGGGCGAAGCACCGCTGCGGCTGCCGCTGGGCAAGTATGTGGTGAAGAAGATGCGGGACAAAGCGGCCGCGCTGACGCGTGAGGTGGAGCGGTGGGGAGAGGTGGCGGTGAACACGGACTTTCCAAGCTGATCATCATGGCTGTTCACACTTTGCACACGAAGCAGATCATCCGGGCCACGCAGCAGGAGGCGTGGAATTTTTTCTCGAACCCGAGGAATCTGGCGAAGATCACGCCGCCGGAGCTGGGGTTTGAAATTCTCACACCGGATCTGCCAGCGCGAATGCGGCGGGGGATGATGATTGCCTACCGCGTGCGGCCGCTGCTGGGCGTGCCGATGACGTGGCTGTCGGAGATCACGGTGGTGGAGGAGGGGGTGCGATTCATCGACGAACAGCGCGTGGGGCCGTATGCGGTGTGGCACCACGAGCATGAGTTTCATGACCTGGGAGACGGCCGCATCGAGATGGAGGACAAGGCGACTTATGTGCTGCCTTTTGCGCCATTGGGAGATCTGGTACATGGCCTGCTGGTGAGGCCGCAGCTGGAGCGCATCTTTGCGCACCGGGAGAAGGCGGTGCGGGAGCTGTTCAACTTGTAGCCTGAACAAGGGATGAGGGTTTGTTCGACTTGCGCGTCGTTGCAGCTTAAACAACCGCCTGCATGAAGATCCCTGTTGTTTACGAATTGAACGGCCGCCGCCGCTGCCTGCTGGTGCAGGACGGTGAGACGATCAGTGTCGGTCGTGGGGGGGCATGCAGCATCCAACTGGCGGGTGAGGCGGTGCAGGAGGTGGAGCTGACGGCCCAGTTTGTGAATGGCTGCCAGTTTGTGGTGGTGCATCCCGCGAATGGGAGCGTGCCGTATGCGCAGCCGCTGCCATGGAAGCTCGCGCTGGCAGGGAATGAACTGGAGGTGCTCCGCCCTTTCAAGCACGAGCCGGGAGTGGCAGGCAAGGCGGGACGCGAGGTGCTGGTGCAAGGTTTGAGGGCGGGGGAAACCCGGCTGGTACTGCCGCCCGGCCAACCGCTCCTGCTGGGCTCGGATCCTGGCTGTGAAGTGGTCATTCCAGATGCCGGCTGCCCCGAAGTGCTGCTGGCGCTTTGGGCTGCGGCAGGCAGCAAGGTTTTGGTGCAGGTGCTGAATGATGCCGCCGTGGTGGGCTGGCTGGGCCGCGCCGGTGAAGGTGAGGCTGAGCTGGAACTGCCGGTCAGCTTGAGCATCGGCGGCAGGGTGCTGGTCATTCGGTCCGGCGAGGCGGCGGGTGGACAATCGCCTGTGGTGAAAGTGATGGCGGCTGCCTCGCCGGCGATTCTGGCGAAGAACGCAGAATATGCCCCCAAAATTGTGGCCCGGCAGGCCAGTCCGAGCGGCAGTGAAGAAGGCGGAAGCCACCCGGTGCAAAAGGTCGAGCAGCCTGAGAGACCGGCCGCGCAGGCACCGATAGTCACGAGCCGTCCGCAAGTGCTGCCGGTGCCCACGGCTCTCTCCAAGGAGGAAGGGGTGCACATCATGACGATGGAGGAGGCGGTGAGCTCAGGTCCCAAACCTGCCACACCCAAGGCATTCATCTTCTTCAGCTGGGTGCAGGTGGTGCTGAGTTTTGCTGTCGTGCTGCTGCCCAAGCAGGGCCTGCTTTCGCCTGAGCAGATCATTCAGTTGTGGTATGTCGCTGGTGGTTCGCTGGTCCTGACGATCCTGCTGGGTCTGGTGGTGCTGATCAAATGAGCCGAGGAAGCGGCTGGTTTTTTTGACGCGGGTGTCATACAACGCGGCATGCCGCGTCACCCAGCGGGAAATGAATGGAACGCGCCATTGCCGACCAGCTCGAAGCCCTGCATCCCGACGCCTTTGGCTGGGCGGTGCACTGCTGTGGCGGCGAGCGTGGGCGCGCGGAGGATGTGCTGCAAAACGCTTATCTCAAAATCGCGCAGCAACGGACGCAGCACGACGGGCGCTCCAGCTTCAAGACATGGTGGTTCGGAGTGATCCGCTTCACGGCGCACGAGGAGTTCCGGCGGCTGCGTTACCGCGAATCCTTGCTGGGCAAACTCTTACTGCAGTTTACTGGCGCGGCGCACGATCCACGCCCGTCTCCTGCGCGACAGATGGAGCTGGACGAGCGTACGGCGGAGCTGCGGAGGTGCCTGGCGCAACTGCCCGCACGGCAGGCGGAGGTGCTGCATCTCGTGTTTTACCAGGATCTCACGCTCAACGAGGCGGCGGACGTGATGCGAGTGAGCATCGGTTCCGTGCGCCAGCATTACGAACGCGGCAAAGCGCGCCTGCGCACGCTGCTGCAACCCGACCACCTGAATGAAACCACCGTCTGATGACGATCTGCTCGGGATTTTTGCGCGTGCGCGCCGAAGCGATCACCAAAATGCACCTGCCTGGCGCCCGGAACTGCTGGAAGCACCCCGGCAACAGACTGCCACTCGTTTGCGATGGATGCCGGCGGCGCTGGTGGCGGCCAGTGTGATTGTGATGATGATTTTTTTCACTCAAAGGCCGCCGCATAAGCAGTCACTGACTGAAGCGCTGCCGCCGTTGTTCGAATCGCAACCAGGCGAATTGTTTGCCAGCGTTGAGCCTTCTCTCCTGACATTCGAAGCGCCTTCAGACTTTCTGCTGCCCGATCAACTCAACCACTCCATCCCATGAAAAAGCTCGTTTGCTGCCTGTTTCTCATCGCCGCCCATCTGCCCGCCGCTCAAGTGGAAGACTGGCTGAAAAGCGGGCTGATGCATCCGGACATGATCGCTTCCGTGCGCGATGAGCTGGCCCTGACGGAAGAGCAGCAGGCCAAGCTCAAATCCCAGCTCAGCGAGGCGCGTGCGCAGGCCGAGCCGCTGGAGCAGGCCGTGAAGGAGCAGCAGAAAGCACTGGGTCTGCTGCTGCAGGATCAAAGCAGCAGCGCCGATGTGGCGGGAGCGCAGCTCACCAAGCTGCTCGATGCGGAGGCTGCGGTCAAACAACTGCAACTGCGGGCGCTTATTGGAGTGCGTGATGTCCTGACGCCGGAGCAACTGGCCAAGGCCCGGAAGCTTGGCCCACCAAAAGTGGCCGCCGGGGGTGATGTGGAAGCGAAGGTGAAAGAGAAAGCCGGCAAGCTCAAAGCTGCGGTGGAGGCCCTCGGTGTACCGCCTACTGAAGCGATGAAATACCGCGGTGGTGAGATCGAAACGCTGATCAAAAGCGGGCAATTTGCGGATGCGAACACCAAGCTGGACGAATTGATGAAGGACTCGCACTTCAAGGAGCTGGAAGCCGAAGTTGAGAAAGTGGATTTTGCGAAATTTGAGCCCGGGAGCACCGATCTCGATTCTTTGCGGGAGCGCTTTGAAAGCCTGCAGACGGCTGCGCAGGAAATCATCTCGCTGCCGTTGCTGCGGGAGCTGCTGCAGGCCAAGGCGGCCTTTGAAGCGGCCAAAGAAGCTCAAGATGCGGACAAAGTGGGGCGCATTCTCAGCTACGTGGAAGGCAAGCTAAAGAAGCAGCCTTGAAGGAAAGCGGTAGAAACGAGATGGAATGCCGTGCCCTCCCTGATGGTGATGCCGGGGTGAAACCGTAGAAAAGTTTCGTTTGCCTTTGGCCCGTTTCCGGCGATAAAACGCCGTAAGTCACCTGTTAAGGGTCAGGCTCAGTCGTTCATCAGGTGATTTTGAATCCGTTGGTGTTCATATACCGATGATCGGGGCTGGTTCTGGCACGAGACAGAAGACTGCACCTAACAACGAAAGATATGAATACCAAGATGTACGTGGGCAATATGCCCTTCGCCGCTCAAGAACAAGACATTCGTGAGCTGTTCTCCCAATACGGTGGTGTCACCGAAGTCTTCCTCCCGATGGATCGCGAAAGCGGCCGTCCGCGTGGCTTTGCCTTCGTGACCATGGACTCGGCAGAAGCCATGAATGCCTCGATCAACGCGCAAAACGGCCAGGAATTTATGGGCCGCAAGCTGGCCATCAATGAAGCCCGCCCACGTGAAGAACGTCCGGCAGGTGGTGGTGGCGGTGGCGGGCGCGGCGGCTACGGTGGCGGCGGCGGCGGCGGCGGTGGCCGTGGCGGCTACGGTGGTGGCG
>CAILZI010000037.1 GCA_903838675.1 uncultured Verrucomicrobiota bacterium | reverse complement strand
TATATCTGAGACTCGACGACCACCAAGAAGCATATACACTTCTCAGCCAGTCAATTTCGAACGATAGCAAGGATGAGGAGGGTCTAAGATTGTTGGGCTTAATATGTGCCGCATGCGGGAAGTATTCAGAGGCATTACAGTGGCATTCAAAGAGCATTGCCATAGCTCCCGATAGCGTTGAGGCTCGTTCCGCATTTCTTGGTACAATGTTTGGGCTGCCGGAGGATTTCAGGCCCGATCCATCTCAGATGCAGCTCCATCATGATAATATCGCAATTCTGGCATCGCATCCTTCAGGGGTTTTGCGTCCAATCAGGGTTGAGCGAGATGATGGAGGTTTTGATTTTGAAAACATTCAACGAGAGGTTGAGAAAAGTGTAAAGGCAGCACGCGAAGTTTTGGAACATTCGAGCAAAAATCCAATGCCATTGCAGCTTCTTGTGGCGGATTTAGGAGTTCAAATGTACGAAGGGTGGTGCCGTTTTACCCGGGATTCCGAAAGAGGTGTTCGCATGTGTAGCGGAACACAGGAAGAGCAGAAGACACAACTCGAAGCATTTGAAAAGAGTAGATTTGTGTCCGTGGATTTAGTAGCTCTATTCACCATTCACGGATTAGGTAAGCTCGGCCTACTGTCACAACTGTTTGAACGGGTCTATGTCCACATATCCATTATGGACAATGTGGTGAGAGAACTTCGTGAGGCGATTGCCTGGCAGGATTCGGGTAGGCTTACGTCTGTGAATGGTCGAATGATGATGTTGCCTCCGCAGCCAGACCAAAGAGAGCTGAAAATACGAGCGCTGACCGAGATTCGTGATTTTCTCAAAAGTGGAAAGGTTATTCTTTCGGGACTGCGTTCGACTACTAGGCTGACAGAGTTTTTTCCAGAAATTAGCACAAATTCACGGGCCGAAAATTTAATGAAGCCTGCGCTTGTCGCTCATGAACAAAAAGCAATATTGTTATCTGATGACTTTGTTTTCCGGGTACTTAGTACACGGATGGCTTGTCCATCATTTTGCACGCAGGCCTTACTGAGGCGTGCAATGGGTGAAGGTTTGATTCAAGTGGAGGAATATCAGGATGCCATTATTACACTGCACTCATGGAATTACCACTTTGTTTCTGATGACAAGTGGACGTTGTTGAGACTCATTGAGAAAGAGGGGCTAGCAGCTGCCGATCTCGCGAACAAAGTCTTAGTTAATTTAACTCGAGCGGGCATCTCCTCAGGCGAGAATTTCCGTATTTTAAGCGAGCTTGTTTTGTACATTTGGGCAAAGGGGCAGCAAGGTCATTTTGCAGCTGAGCTGTGGATTACGAGGGTTTTTGACTCGGTTGATCGAGCAGATCACAGTGTGGTTTGTACTCTCAAATTGATCTCAGAAGTATCGTTGAAATTCGCGCTGCAGCCAAGGATGTTCTTGATTCTTATTAATTCGATTTGCAAATGCAGGCCATGGGGGAAGCGCAGGGTTAATGAGATCTTAAATCACAGCGCGAGGCTGGCAGAAGATTATGCCAAATCGAGTTCTGCAAGTGGCGATTCACGACTCGAACGTGCATGGCGTATGCAAGCATATGCTATCGAATTTTTGAAGGTGCTAGATAAATAAAGGCATTAGAAAGCTGCTAGTGAGCCCCCCCCATTCACCTCAGCTTGATCCCCAGCATCCGCCGCCGCAGCATGTCCAGCGCGGCCTGCGACGTCAGCAGTTTAAACCGATCCCGTGACCCCGGTGAGAACTTCTTCTGCGCCCACGTCTCCGCATTCTTCGACGCTAGCGCAATCCACACAGTGCCCACAGGTTTCTCCGGGGTGCCACCGGTCGGGCCGGCGACTCCCGTCACTGCCAGCGCATGCTCCGCCCCGCTGTTTTTGAGCGCACCTTCCGCCATCGCACGCGCCACTTCCTCGCTCACAGCTCCGTGCGTTTCGATCAGCTCCATCGGCACGCCGAGGTGCTGGTGCTTGGCTTCATTCGCATACGTCACCCAGCCGTGGCCAAAGACACGTGAGGCTCCGCTGACATCGGTGATGCGGTTCGCAATCGTGCCGCCCGTGCAGGACTCGGCGGTGGAGATCGATTCTCCGCGCTCGTTGAGCAACTGCACGATGACTTCTTCAATGATGCGGCGATCCTCCGACACAATGCAGTCGCCCAAGGCCGCACGCACCACGCCTGCGGCTGCGTCTACAGCTACTTGCGGACCCGCGAGACGCACATCCACATCGCCATTGCGGATGCAGTAGCCGAGGTCGAGCCCCGGGATGGCTTCGAGCTGCTTCTCCACCGCTTCCACGATGTCGGATTCACCTACGCCGGTGACCTTGAGATACAACACTCGGCGCGAAAGGCCATCAGGCAGCCAGGTGCGCAGGCGTGTCTCCACTTCACTCTCCACCATGGGCTTCAGTTCGCGTGGTGGCCCGGGCAGCAGGAAGATGTGCGCGTTCCAGCCCTGCGATGCGCTGAGCTCTGCGGGGAAGTACAATCCCGGGGCGGTTCCAAAAAGGTTAGGCATCACCACCGCACCGCGCGGCACCATGGCCTGGCGTTGCGTGGCCACACTCACCGGCTTGCCGCGTTTGGCAAAGTAGTCATTCAGGTGCTGCATCACCTCGGCGTTCAGCTCCATGCCGAGGTTCAGCAGTTCGGCGGTGGATTCCCGTGTAAGGTCATCATTGGTCGGACCCAGCCCGCCGGAAACGAGAACAACATCCGCACGCTGCGCTGCTTCAGCGATGGCCGTGCGGATCACCGCGCCATCCGGCACGATCGTCTGCCGCGTCACTTGAATGCCCAGCGCCGCCAGCCGCTGGCCGATCCAGGCTGCGTTTGTGTTGATAGTGTCTCCCAGGAGGAGTTCGGTGCCGGTGTTGACGAGTTCGACGTTCATGCACCAGTCTTTACGCGCGGCGGGGCGGTTGGATCAATGGTTCTTTCACGGTGGTGCGAGGATGCCGCCCTTCATGAACGAGGCACCTCAGCGGAGGGTAGGGAACCGCTGTGTCCTAACTATTACCCACAACATGAACAAGCTTCCAGGTTTCGGTCATGTCGTGGAGGTGACGCAGGCCTCGCCAGAGTACTTCCATGCCTGGCGGGGGATCGCTTTTGCGATCCAAGTAACCTCCCAGCCGCGCGATCCAGCGCACCGCCTCGGCGATGCTCGGTGGACTTTGAGTTTTCGTCTTGAACTGACGCGTGGCCCAGGCGCTTAATACGGCGCACTCCTCCGCCTCCAGCCATTGGGTCGCGGGCTCCTGCGGCTTTTGGCGCGAGGCATCACGCAAAGCCATGAGCCTCCAGGCCACGATCAAGTCCAGGCTCAGTGCCCGGCGCAGCCTCCCCATGTTGCCCAACCGTCTCGCCTCGCTCTGACAGCCGCTCTTGAGAGTGCGATGGAACACCTCGATGCCCCAGCGCTTCGCATACCACTGCAGCTGCCGTTGAACTTGGGCCGCATCGGCGCAGGGAATGCTGGAGAGCAGCTTCCAGTGCAACGCTTCGCAGCCTTCTGGCGCGCCGGTCTCCACCGCGTCGATGGCCCAGAGATCCAGCGGCGTGCTCGCGCCAAAGAACTGCGCCTTGTCCCTCGGCACCCCCAGCTTCACCGGCGCGCTGCGCAGCACCAGCGTGGCCATGCGCTCTTTGCGCGTGCCCTGCGCTGGAACCACGATCTCGACACGCGCCAGCTCCTTCTGCGCTTCGAGATGATCCCACACCACATCTCCCGTTTCGTGCAGACGGCGCGCATGCAGGGCGTGCACGAGCACGGCACATTGCTCGTCGTGCTGCAGGTTGCTCACAAACAGTTCGTAAAGATCGCTCTCCCGGTCAGCGACGAGCACCAGGCGTGGCTGCCTGCCAGAAGCAGCCTGACGCTGGGCCACGATGGCTTCATAAGCGCTGATCCAGCGGTGGCTCTCGCGTTGATCGAGCGCTTTACGGTTCTTTTGCGCCTGCCGTTGCCGCCGCGAGGGTCCGTCACGTTCGCGCGCCCAAGTATGGGCATGGAGAACGCCGAGAGCCTCGCCCTGCTCACTGAAAGCCAGCACGCTGTGCAGAAAGAAGCCCTGGGCGCTGCTATTGCTCTGGCCGATGGGGCCAACACCCTTCGTGCCTGCATGAGTCGTATGATTAAAGCTCGTCGTGTCAGCCACGGCCAGCACGACTTCATGGCTGGCCATGCGCCCCCAGGTGGCCTCGCGGTGACTCTGCCCTATGTCAGCGGCTTCGAGCCGTTCATTGGAGAGCAGACGGTAGGAAGCCTTGGCAGCCGCCTTGCTGCGGCTGCCTTCAGGGATGGATGCCTGCGGCTGAGCCGCCCAATCTTCAAGCATGATGGCCAAACGTCTCACAAGACGCGGGTCAAGGCTACTGAGATGCTGCAACTCGCGTTGCGACCAACCCGTCTCCAATGGACTGCCAATATCTTTGCCTTGCGATGACGTTGCTTCTGTCATCACTCATAGTTTAACCGCGCATGTCTTTGTACAGCGATCCTTCCTCAAACTTGTGGGTAATAGTTAGGCTGTGCCGGGTCCGTGATTTCGGGTCTG
>CAILZI010000036.1 GCA_903838675.1 uncultured Verrucomicrobiota bacterium | reverse complement strand
GGAAAGGTCGCTTCCTCGATGCCATGAGCAACTGGCAGGACCGCTCCATGCCCCCCATCAAACCCCTCGGCACCAATATAAAGCCCATGCCAGTATCTACCAGCCAGCGCATCTACGGCGGCTACACCCTCGGCAAAGACGGCATCCCCACCTTCCGCTACCGCGAAAACGGCCAGCAAATCGAAGACACCCTGCGCCCTGTGAAGGGCGGCTTTGAACACATGATCAACTGCAACGGCAAGCAAACGAAGGAGATCTTGTCATGGTAGTCGCGAAGCGTTTTGGAGTGCTCCAGTCCTCTGGAGCTTTGCGCAGGCATGTGGACGTTCAAAAGCGCAGGAGAACCGGCGCAGTTCAGAGCGCTCTCGCGCTTTTGTTGATCGCCATCTCCGCTCACGCCCAGGACCAGTCCACCTACTACCGCACCGAAACCTACGAACTCCCCAAAGGCGTCAATTTCGAAGCCAGCGGCATCGCCGTTCTCCCCGATGGCAAACTCGCCGTCGGCCTCCGCAAAGGCGAAGTCTGGATCGCACAAAATCCCTCCGACACCACTAGGCCCGACTTCAAGCTCTTCGCCAGCGGCCTCCACGAAATCCTCGGCCTCGCTTCTCATGACGGCGCTCTCTACGCGACCCAGCGCTCCGAAGTCACCAAACTGCGCGACACCGACGCCGACGGCAAAGCCGACGAATACCTCAGCGCCTCCACCGGCTGGGGCGTCTCCGGCGCTTACCACGAGTACGCCTACGGCCCCGTCTTCGATAAAGAAGGCAATCTCTACACCTCCCTCAACTCCAGCATGGGCAAAGCCTGGAAAGGCGCGGGCGATGAGGAGAAGCACCCCCTCTGGCGCGGCTGGGTCGTCCGCATGACCAAGGACGGCAAACTCGAGCCCTGGTGCGCCGGATTCCGCAGCCCCTGCGGCATCGGCCAAAACGCCGAAGGCGACATCTTCATCACCGATCAGCAGGGCAACTGGATGCCCACCACGCCGCTGATGCACGCACGCAAAGGCGCCTACTTCTCCCATGCCGAATCCATCCCCGATGCCATGCGTCCGGAGTCCCCGGTAAAAATCGCCGCCAAGCAGCCCGACGGCATCACCGTCGCCGAGGCCATGAAGACCGTGCAGGGCTACACCCCGCCCGCCGTCTGGCTGCCCTACGTCAAGATGGGCCAGAGCGGCACCGGCATCACCTGCGATCTCAGCTCCGGCAGATTCGGCCCCTTTGAAAAGCAGCTCTTCCTCGGCGAATTCGTCCTCAGTGGCGTGAACCGCGTCTTCCTCGAAAAAGTCGGCGGCGAATACCAGGGCGCATGCTTCCCATTCATCGATGGCCTTCAATGCGCCGCCCTCGCCCTCAATTTCCTCCACGACGGCTCCCTCGTCGTCGGCCAGTCAAACCGCGGCTGGAACAGCAAAGGCAATCGCCCCTTCGGCCTCCAGCGCATCGTATGGACCCAGAAGACCCCGCTCGAAGTCCAAAAAATGGAACTCACCCAATCCGGCTTCCGCTTCACCTTCACCCTCCCCGTAGACCCCGCCAGCCTCACCACCCCCACCGGCCAGAGCTACACCTACCCCTTCCACAGCAAATACGGCGGCGACGAGCTCGACACCCAGCCCCTCACCATCACCGCCGCCAAACTCTCCCCCGACGGCCTCGTCCTCGATGTCACCTGCACCACCCTCCGCACCGGCTACGTCCACGAGTTCCAGCTCCCCCAGCTCAAGTCCAAAGACGGCACCCCTCTCTGGCATCGCATGGCCTTCTACACGGTCAACAAGCTCAAGGCGGAGTAACCCATCAGCGTCGGAGGTTAGGCTTCCAGCCTGACCCCGGTCCTCAGGCGTCCTCGCCTGAGCTTTGGCATCAAAGCCCCCTTCAAAACCATCACCCACTCCGCACACCTGCGCGCGGTGTTCTCCGCACATACCATGTGCGGGTAGGGCGGTTGTTCCTCCAGCCACCGTCGTTCGCAGGCCAGTGGGCTTCGTCATTTCCATGATGCGTTCAAGGTCACTCCACCCCATGCGGAGGGCTTAAGACAGCCGCGTCAGCGCTCCGACCTTTTTCCTTTTTCCATTCTGCCATGCTTGGTTCTTCCATGGTTTGGACGCCGCCTATGGAACATGCGGCGCAGAAACATCTCGCCTTCGTCTCCTCTCTTCGGGTAAAACTCACCCATGAGATTCTGGAAATGGCTCCTGCCATGCCTCGCCTTGCTCGCCCTGCGCAGTTCACTTTCCCAGGGCGTTCCACAGAATCGCCGCGCCACCTACCGGGGCAGGGGGAAGTCCAGTTCCCCAGTGACGCGCGCCAGTTCAAAGGCTGGCGCCACTACGGCCAAAACGCCCCCGTGTGGGACCTGCCCGCAGACCTCCCCAAGGACGTCTTCACCTTCGCCCGCCTCTGTTATCCCTTTCGCCGCGGCTTGCGCTGGACGGCCGATTACCCCGAGGCCGATCTCAATTTCTCCTTCCGCCTCCACCAGCTCACCTCCGTCCAGGTGAATCCCTATCCCGTCATCCTCAACATCGATCCCGCTCAGCTCCGCCATCATCCCTTCCTCTACGTCTCCGAGCCCGGCAACATGGACATCAATGCAGATCAAGGACGCGTGCTCCGCGAATACATGCTCAATGGCGGATTCATCCTCATGGACGACTTCTGGGGCGGCGATGAATGGAAAGGCTTCGAGCCCGTCTTCGAAAAAATCTGGCCCGATCGCACCTTCGAAGAGCTCAAGCCCGATCACCCCATCTTCCACTGCGTCTACGATCTCCCATCACCACCCCAGGTCCACAGCAATGTTTACTGGGCCGAGATGCGCAAAAATGGCCGCACCAACATGCACAACGAGATCCGCAAAGACTCCGCCACCCCGCACTTCCGCGCCGTGTTTGACGATCGCGGCCGCATGGTCATGCTCATCTGCCTCAACAATGACCTCGGCGACGGCTGGGAGCAGGAGCAGAGCGATCCCTGGTACTTCACCCACGTCTCCGAAAAGCACGCCTACCCCCTCGGCATCAACATCGTCTTCTACGCCCTCACCCATTAGCCCCTGGGAGCGCGGCGCTCCGAAGCCGCATCTGCTCCGCAATCACCCACCCCTCCGCGTTTCCCCTCTTCCCCCGCCTCACTCCACCTCGCTGCTTTTAAAGAAGCTTTTCATTTTACCCATCAGCTGCCGGGCGATGCTCTGCACCTTTGCCGCCGCATCGCTGTCCGCCATGCGCGCGCGGGCCTGCTCCATGTTCATCTGGCGCTGCGCCACCGCACGGCTCATGCACTCCGAAATCTCAGGGCGTTCGTTGATCAGCTGGACGATGGTCGGGCGGTTGATCTCATACACCACCGCATTCGTCAGGGCCACGATCGTCGCAGAGCGCGGCTCGCCAGTCAGCAGAGACATCTCCCCAAAGAACTCGCCCGGGGACAACTGCCCCACGATTTCATCTGTGCCATTGCCATTGAGGTCCAGCTGCACATTCAGCAGTCCCTCGATCAGGATGAAGAGCGAGCTGCCCTCATCATTTCGGCGAAACAAAGTTTCACCCGGGCTCAGCTGCAGGCGCTCCATGTCCCCCGCCACCTGGTTCAGCTCCTCCTCCGCCAGACGCTCAAACAGCGTGATGCGGGACAGCAGCGCCACCTTGTCCTCGACGCTGTGGCCTTGGAAGTGCTTGGCAGGCAGTTGGCCATAATAAACTTCCTCCTTGGTGTAGGCGGGCGTGATGCCGGCCGTCTGCAGATGCTGCAGCGCCGCAGTCAGCACCAGGTCCCGGCTCGTGCTCGGCGAAAGCGGCTGCCACGGATGAATCCAGTAGCGCAGCAGGTACTCCACCCCGCGTTTGCCCGTTTTGCCCACCAGCACCTTGGGCTCCTTGTCCTTGGAAAATCCCTCCTTCATGCTCACGGCCTGCAAAGCTGAAAGCAGGATGTGCCGCACACGCTCCACCGGCACCGAGTAGTCGATCGTGACCTCCGCCTGATACCGCGTCCACACCGAAGGTCGTGAGATGTTGATCACCTTTTCCTCACCCAAGATCGAATTCGGCACCACCACCGTCGTGCCATCCTCGCAGTTCAGCCGCGTGCACCGCCAGCTGATCTCATCCACCTTTCCCACCGTGCCGCCCTCACCCGTGCTTGAGGGCACGATCAGCCAGTCACCAATCGCAAAGTTGTTGTCAAAGTTCACCGCCAGTCCGGTAAAAACATCTGACAGCAGGCTTCTCAGCGCCAGGCCCAGCACCACACTCCCAGCCCCCAGCGTCGCCAGAAACCCCGTGATGGGTTGATGAAAAATCACCGCCGCGATGCACACACTCGCAATCACGTACACAGACAACGTGCCCAGATCCTTCAGCACGCTCGGCACCGGGCGGCCCAGCACCCGCACCAGCAGGCCATCCCAAAAGAACCGGCTCAAAATGCGGTTGATCAGCGAAGCCCCCACCACCCAGATCAGGATACGTGCTCCCAAAAGCAAATGCCCGGCGTTTCGCGCACACGCGCTCACCAGCACATGCAGGTATTCAGGGTAGTCTGCCGCCGCCTGCTTTTCCAGATGCTGGACGATCAGCGGCCAGTTGTCGATCGCCTCAAACAACACTGCGAATAGCACCAGCCTGACGATGAAAGCTTGGGCGCGCACGGGTTTGGCTCGACTAACGTTTGCTGGCATTTGAGGAAATAAATCTAAAAACTATTGGGCTTATTTAGAACTGCTGAAATGACCACTGGGATAATCTGCCCATCTTTCAAGCAGCGACCCGCAATCTTGCTGAACTGTCACACAAGGCCTTAAACATCAACGAGTGCTGCTGTTCGGTATGTCACATTGGGAGTGCCTTCTGATCGCAAAATCACCCCAACACCCACAAAGCGGCTGCGCATTTCAGCCAGCCTCCTCGGAGCCGCGGCTCTCCGAAGCCGCAGCACTCCGCAAACACCCACCCCTCCGCTCCACCCCGAAGCCCCTCCGGGAAGTACGATAGACACTCCTGTCTGTCGACACCCAGCGCTCACCCAATACCCCAGACCTACAAACAACCACCAAAGAACGCCACAGGCGCAGCCGTACCACCGTACTTCATTCCGATCGCCTCATTTCTCCGGCACCGTCAGCACATCCCCCGCCTCCAGCGTCTTCGCATTGCCCTTGGGAAGTTCAATCACAGTGGCATGCCGCGCGTCTTTCGGACCGCGCTTGATCTCCACCTTCGTCGCATCCGCCTTCTCGCTCAGCCCCTGTGCTTCCTTCACCAAATCTCCCACCGTCATCCCTGGTTTGAATTCATAGGCTCCCTGCCGTTTCACCTGACCATGCACCGCCACTGACGGCACCATCGGTTGAGCAGCCACCGGTTCCTGGGACGTTGCGATGGCCTTTCCCGCCTCCACCACATTCGCCTGGATGATGAAAAAGATCAGGTCCTTCGTCGTCGGCATCCGGCTCGTCACCGGTGCGGCGTCTGGTCCGCCCAGCCCGCCAAACACCACGCTCTGCCCCGGTGCCATCACAAAGCTCGCCGTCGTCTTCATCGTGTGAAAAATCGGCTGCTGGATCTTGTTCTCAGACACCACCTTGCCTGCATGCGTGATCGGCGCGCCATAGTTAATGAATCCCTCAAAGCTCGTCACCTCCGGTGCCACCGTCAGGTCGATGCTCCCATCCTCCATCAGCGTCGGCACCACCTCCATCCGCACCCCCACTTTTCTTATATCAAACGCCGTCGGCGTCGTCGGTATCACCGGCTTGTCCTCGGTCGCCTGCTTCGGCGGATCAAATTCGGTCGGATAGATAAAGTCTCGCGTCACCTCCACCGTCGCTTTCAGCCCGCTCCGCGTCGTCACTGACGGCGCGCTCATCAGTGTGATGCCCTTCTTCTGGCTCAGCTTGCGCAGCAGCGTGTTAGTTTGCTCCCCGCTCAGAATGCCCAGGCTTTGCAGCCCGGGACGGTTCTCATCCAGCGTCAGCCCCGCCTCCGCCAGCACCGGTGAATCCTTTTCAATGCTGATGAACCGGCTCATCACCATGATCTGCTTCGGCACCACCGGCTCCGCCTTCCGGCACGCGCTCAGTCCCGCCAGACCAAACGCCCCCACCACCGCCGGCAGCAGCAGCACCAGCTTCTGCACCCGCGAGTATCCACCGCGCCCGCGCCTCGCCTGCACCAGGCTCGCCAGCCGCTCACGCATCGCCCTCACATTGGCAGACACCGCCAGCGCCAGCGGCATCCACGGCCGCGCCGTGCTCCCCAGTCCCGCCACCGCCGCCAGCAGCTCATCGGCAAAGTCCCCCGCGCTCAGCCCGCTGCGCTCCAGCGCCACATCATCACACGCCTGCTCCCGCGCCCTCGCACTCGCCCTCAGCATCACCCACACCAGCGGGTGAAACCACAGCATCAGCGCCGCCACCGTCGTCATCAAAGTGACCATCACATCCCCGCGCGCGATGTGCGCCAGCTCATGCCGCAGCACCAGCCTCAGCCGCGCCTCCTCCCACTTCAGCGCCTGCTCCGGCAGCAGCACCGTCTTCCTGGAAATCCCCCACGTCATCGGCACCTCACACGCCGCGCTCATCCGCAGGCAGCCCTCCGGCAGCTCCAGGTGCAAAGCCCCCGCCTCCTCCGCAAAGCACCGCTGCATGGTAGCATCTACCACCATGTGAGATCCCGCCCTCAGCCGCCGCAGCGACCATGCCGAAACCCCCAGCACCACTGCACCCGCACCCATGCCCCCCAGCCACAGCACCGCCCACAGCGGCGAATACGGCACATCATCCTGCGCCACTGCCACAGACACAGTCGAGGCCACGGTGGGAGGCACATGATCGTAGTTCAGTTTCACCGTGGTATGCAGCCCACCCGCAGTCTGCGGAGAATGCATCGCGCCCCACGAAATCCTCCACACCGGCGCTATGAAGCTGCACCCCATCACCACCGGAATCAGCATCAGCGCCGCCGCCAAAACAAAATGCCTCCGCGCCGCCGCCATCCTCCGCACACCCACCACCACCCCTCCCGCCAGCACCATCAGCACAGTGATCTGCAAGGCCACATCCAGCAGCCAGTCCGGTGTCGAAGAAAGAAGATGCTCAGCATTCATAAAAGTCTTGTGCGTAGGTAGGTTCGGGAAATTTTAAAAAACAACAGCCCACAGAGGCCGGAACACCGCAGAGATTGTGTCTGAAAAAAACTCTGCGGCGTTCCCATCTCTGCGGTGTAAAATTAGGTTCTCTTGGCGCTCTTCGCTGTCTTCGCGTTATCCAAAAACCCCCTCAGCTCCTCCACTTCCCCCTCGCTCAGCCTCGTCCCCGGAGCACTCAGGTACGCCGCCAGCGCCTGCGTCAGCGATCCCCCGAAAAACGTCCCGATCACCCGGCTCAGCGTGCTCTGCCCCACCTCCTCCCGCGAATGCACCGGTTGGTAGATAAACTCCCGTCCCTCCTGCCGGTGCTTCAACTGACCTTTGCCCTCCAGGATCGTCAGGATCGACCTCAGCGCCGCCCGCGTCGGCGGCGACTCCATCCCCTCAAGCACCTGCGACAGCGTCGCCTCCCCCTGCGCAAACACCAGGTCCATCACCTCCCGCTCGCGGCGGCTCAATTGAGCAATTTTCTTCATAGGCTGAAATTTCAGCCTATGGTGGTGTGCTAGTCAAGGGTGAAGATTGAATTTTCAGCCTTTAATTGGCGAAGACAAGGCAGGCATCAAGCCAGTCTGGAAGCAGTCATAATCCTTCTCTTTGTTTACCTGGACATCAAAAATGCAAATAAAGACGTTGTAATGTCCAAAAAGGACGTTAACCTGTCTAGGTAAGGATTTAATCAAATGAGCAATAAATACGCATTCTGGAACAACAAAGGTGGAACCGGCAAAACGAGTTTGGCTTTTCAAGCAATAACTCGTTACGCTGAGAAACATCCAAAGAAGAAGATTCTAGCGATTGATGTATGCCCTCAAGCCAACCTGTCGGAATTACTTCTCGGAGGTCTTAGCAATAACGGCAGTCAAAAACTACTCGAACGTCAAGGGGAGCTACCGCGATGCAGCTTGGGAGGGTATTTTCAGCTGCGGCTTCCGTCTCCATACACAAAGCCTGTTTTCAATCCTAGGGATTTCATAACACACCCCAAGGATTACAATTCAAATTTGCCGGGCAATCTGGACTTGGTATGCGGTGATCCGCTGCTTGAGCTTCAAGCGAATGCAGTAAACTCTCTTTCAAACCAAAACATTCCTGGTACGAATGTTTGGATCAAGGTAATCGACTGGCTGAATGATTTCCTGTCTGACATCGAAGATGAATACGATGCAGTGTTTTTCGACTGCAATCCCAGCTTCTCGCTTTACACGCAGATTGCTCTGGCAACTGCAAATCGCATCATACTGCCCGTGATGGCTGATGATTCTTCACGGCGTGCAATTCAAAATGCTTTCTCGCTGGTCTATGGAATGAAGCTGCCGTCAGACATTTATGCTTCATACATGTTTGGAACGAAGCTCAAGGAAGCTGGGCGTGAACTTCCAAAGGTTCACTTGATCGCGAAAAATAGAATAACCCAATACATGGGATCGGCTTCTGCATATGCCGCAGTTTTGCACGCCATCGAAAAAGATGTAAAGGATCTCCTGAAAACTAGTCCCGACGTATTCACATTTAAAAAGGTATCGGATGGTTTTGTCGAGATTAGAGATTTTCAAACGACTGGAGTGGTTGCGTTTGCCAAGGGACTTCCGTTTTCCAAGCTCCAGCCGGGTAAGCAATCAATTAATGGTCATCGAGTTCAGGTTAAAGCTGACTATTTGAAAAATAGCATTGATGCGGTAGAGACACTCGTCGATCGACTTAATTAGGTTAGTGACCTTTGCCTTTTTTAAACTTTCGATTCGATGGCCACCGAAACCTACCATGAAGCCACCACCTCATACGCATAACCGCGCAGGTATTCGGTTTCGGGGATGGTGGCGAGGATGGGGTGGTCGGGGCGCTGCGTGTATGTCGTCACCCGCCGCAGCGTCTTCTTCGCATCCACCGCCGCATCCGTGATGCTGCTGTGAAATTCCTCCGCGCTCACATGATGCGAACACGTGAACGTCGCAAAAATCCCGCCCGGTTCCAGCATCTTCATCGCCCGCAGGTGGATCTCCTTGTACCCACGCAGCGCATCCCTCACGGAACTCTTCGTCTTCGTGAACGACGGCGGATCCAGTACGATCAAATCATACCGGGAATCCGCCGCTTCATTCCGCTTCAGGAAATCAAAGCAGTTCTCCGCCACGCAGTTGATCTGCACCCCCGCAATCGCCGCATTCTGCTTCGCCACCTCCGTGGCCTGTTCGCTGATGTCCACCGCTGTCACCTCACTGGCTCCCGCCAGCGCGCAAGCCTGCGCAAAGCCACCCTGATTCGAAAAACAGTCCAGCACCCGGCGGCCCTTGGCCAGAGCCGACACAAGCTGGTAGTTGTCCAGCTGATCCAGATACAGCCCCGTCTTCTGACCTTCCAGCAGATCCGCATGAAACGCGCTGCCCTGATACCGCACCACATACGGCTCCGGCATCTCACCGCTGATCACTCCCTTGATCTGCTCCATCCCCTCCGCCTTGCGCACCGCCCCTTCGTTGCGCTCCACGATGCCACGCGGCTTCAGCACATCATTCAGTGCCTGAATGATCAGATCCTTCCGCAGATCCATCGCCAGCGTCAGCGTCTGCACCACCAGGAAGTCACCGTAGCGATCCACGATCAGCCCGGGCAGCCCGTCCGACTCGCTCCACACAATCCGGCACAGATTCAGATCCACCCCTGATGCCTCGCGCACCTTGATCGCCCGCTGAATGCGCCGCGTGAAAAAGTCCAGATCCAGGTCCTGACGCCGGTACGAAAACAACCGCGCCGAAATCTGCGACGCCGGATTGTAAATCGCGCTCCCCAGCGGCTTCCCCCTCACATCCTGCAGATGCACCACATCCCCCGGCTTCGGATCCCCAAAGCGCTTTTGAATCTCCGTCGCATAAACCCAAAGGTGACCGTGAAAAAGACGCGCGCGTGGCTGGACGGTAAGAGTAGGCATGGTTGGGGCAGGGGAGGTTGGTTGATAAACAGGTCTGAACGGACGCTACAGCGCTCACGCCAAATGACGAACGAGTAAATCCGAGCCGAACGGAGCGAGCCATACAGCTATAGGCCGCCCCGCAGGGCTGAGCAAAGCGAATCAACGTCGAAGGAATGCCAAAGCACAGGCATAGAGACGTTCGGTTTGCCGCAGAGAGGCAAAGGAGCAGAGGTGGCAGAGATAAAATTCAATCTCTGCTCCCTCTGCCTCTTTGCCCCTCTGCGGCAAAATCGAACTTACCCACGACTTCCGCACAGCACGATTTCCCAAGCCGCTGCCTGACCTCCCGGCACGCTTCGGTCGTCCAGCTCACGCCACTCGCTTCGTCATTACCCGACGCTCACCACCGCTTTAATCACCCTCGCCTCCGGCCTCAGCCACCCCTCCATCTCCCCCGGCAGCTCCCCAAACTCACACCGGTGACTGATCCACGGCCGCGTATCAATCACCCCCGACTGAATCATCCCCAAAATCCTCGGGAAATCCGCCGCCACCGCATTCCGGCTCGCCAACAGCGTCAGCTCCCTCCGGTGAAACAGCGGATCATCGATACTGACCGGCTCCTTCGTGATCCCCACATAAACAATCCGCCCCGTGAACCGCGCATACCGCAGCGTTCCCGCCATCGATCCCGCATGCCCCGTCGCATCAAACACAATCTGAAACGCCGGCTCATCCGCCAGTGCCTCCACCACCGTCACCCCCGGATAATTCGTCTCCACAAACGCCCGCCGCGCCGCATTCAGTTCCAGCATCGTAATCGCCGCCCCCGCCGCCCGCGCAAACTCCAGCACCGTCAGCCCGATCGGCCCCGCGCCAATAATAAGAACATCATCCGTCGCAGACACCTGCGCCCGGTTCACCGCATGGCACCCAATCGCCAGCGTCTCCACCAGCGCCAGCTGCTCAAAGCCCAGCGCATTGTACGCATGCAGCTTGTGCGCCGGCAGCACCATCCGCTCCCGCATGCCCCCATCACAGTGCACCCCCAGCACCTGCAGCGTCTCACAGCAGTTCGTGCTCCCACGCTGGCACGCATGGCACGTCCCGCAATTCAGATACGGCTCCACCGAGCACCGATCCCCCACCTTCAAATGCGTCACCCCTTCGCCCACCGCCAGCACCTCCACCCCCAGCTCATGCCCAAGAATCCGCGGAAATTCAATGAACGGCATCTTCCCCAGATACCCGCTGAAATCCGTCCCACAGATCCCAATCGCCCGAATCCCCACCAGCGCCTCCCCCGGCCCCGGATCAGCCGCCTCCGGCAACGTCGTCCATTCAAAAGTCTTGGCAGCAGTGAGTGTGAGAGAGTTCATGAAATCGTAGAATAGGCGTCCCGCCTGTTCGGTCTATGCCATTTATGATTTACGATTTATGATTTATGATTTCGTTTGGCGCGTCGCTTCGTGGTGCTCCGCGTGGCGTTAAAAATTTTGGTGAGTTCCTCGGATTCCTGCAAGAGTCCTTTGAGGCGTTTTGGTGGAAGAAGCTCAGCGCGTTCCGCCAGCTCAATCCAGAAGCCGGATTCATCCGCCTCCTCCAAGACAATGGTGATCTTGTTGATGAAATCAGCATCCGACTTAGCCCTCAACGCCGCCCGATAATTAGCCGCCACCGAAGTACTGCTCCTCGCAATTTGTCCACCCACCGTTCGCCCCGCCGTCGTCTTGGGCAGCGCATCCACCATCTTCAGGACCCGCACCGCAAAGTCCATCGTCCTTTCCTTAAGCTCACTCGAGGTCATAAGCCCCTATCTCAAATCATAAATCATAAATCGTAAACACAGGCATCCCATGGACGGTTGAAGTTTTGAAGTGAAGTGTGCTGACTGAGGGCGGGAAGCGGCTTGATTTGGAGTGCGATGTCTAAAACAAAACACACACCAGCCACTCAGCCAGCACGTC
>CAILZI010000035.1 GCA_903838675.1 uncultured Verrucomicrobiota bacterium | reverse complement strand
TTCGCCATCATGACCGGCAAGCAAACCCAAGCCATCGCCGCACGCAACACCTACCAGCAGCGGCTGCAAAGTGTTCCGCCGCACGCATCCGGTCATTTTGCAATTTTCAGTTCCCAGTTTACAACCTCAGCACCCGCCGATCACGCACCTGGAACCCACCCATCTGCCAGCCAATTTTTAGAGCCCCATCACCCAAACACCTTCCCCACCACCTTCGGATTCTCCACGCCCGTGAGCCGCTGGTCCAGCCCCTGAAACTTAAAGGTCAGCCGCTCATGATCCAATCCCGCCGCTGCGAGAATCGTCGCATGCAGGTCATGCACACTCACCTTGTCCACCGCGGCCTTGAATCCGATCTCGTCGCTCTCGCCATGGTGGTAGCCGCCCTTCACGCCGCCTCCGCACATCCACACGGTGAAGGCATGCGGGTTGTGGTCCCGCCCCGGCTTCGCGGCCTTTTGCGAGATCGGTAGCCGGCCAAATTCACCGCCCCAGATGATCAGCGTCTGGTCCAGCAGACCACGCTGCTCCAGATCGGCGATCAGCGCCGCCACCGGTTGATCGCTCTCCAGCGCAAAGCCGCGATGATTCCCCGCGATGTCATTGTGCCCGTCCCAGCTCTGCTGGTTCTCCATGCCGCCCGAGTAGATCTGGATGAAGCGCACGCCGCGCTCCACCATGCGCCGCGCCGTGAGGCACTGCGCCGCGAAGTGGCCGCAGTGCTTCTCGTTCAAACCGTAGAGCTTCTGGATGTGTTCCGGCTCGCCCTTCACATCAAAGGCCTCTGGCGCAGCGGTCTGCATGCGATAGGCCAGCTCAAAACTCTCAATGCGCGCATTCAACTCGCTCTCGATCGGCGACTCCGCCAGAGCACCGCGATTCAACTGCGCCAGCAGATCCAACTGCGCGCGCTGCCGCTTCGTCGTCAGCGACGCCGGCACCGCCAAGTTTTCAATCGGCTCGCCCTTCGGCTTCAGCCACGTGCCCTGGTAGATGCTCGGCAGAAATCCCGCCCCCCAGTTGGCCGCGCTGCCCTTGGGCAGGCCACGGTTCAGCGGATCGCTCATCACCACAAACGAGGGCAGCGAATCACTCTCACTGCCGAGGCCGTAGTTCACCCACGAGCCCACGCAGGGGTAGCCCATGCGCGTCGCGCCCGTGTTCATCATGAAGAGCGCAGGCGAGTGATTATTCGAGCCCGTCCAGCACGAGTGGATGAAGCACATCTTGTCCACATGCATCGCCGTCTTCGGAAAAATCTCGCTCGCCCACGTGCCGCTTTGCCCATGCTGCTTCCATTCAAACGGCGATGCCATCAGCGGCCCCACCGATCCGGGAAAGAATCCCGTTTTCGGATCAAAGCCATCGAGCGCCTTGCCATCGCGCTTCTTCAGCTCCGGCTTGTAGTCCCACGTATCCACCTGCGAAGGCCCGCCGTTGGTGAAGATCCAGATGATCGACTTCGCCTTGCCCATGTGCATCGGCCGCTTGGGTGCGAAAGGATTCAGCGCATCCGCCGCGAAGCCCTCGCGATCCAGCATCGCCGCTGCAGCCAGCATGCCAAAGCCACCGCCAGCGCGTTGCAGCAGGTGGCGGCGGGAAAGGGGAGGGAAAGTGTTCATGTAGTCAGTCATCCAGGGTTCAGTTCACATACACCATTTCATTCAGACTCAGCAGCACCTGGCAGTAGTCCGCCGCAGAGCCACCGCCCTGCATAAAGGCCAGCCCTTGGGCCAGCTCCTCCGCCTTCGGCGAACGATGAAAGCAAATGGTATAAGCTTTCACGATCTGCTGCTTCACCTCGCCCGCACTCGCGATGCGCTTGGCCAGCCCCTCCGCCCACGCACGCGCCTGCGGGCTGTTCATGAGGATCAGCGCCTGCGGAGCCACCGTGGTGGTGGGCCGACTCCCCTGGCTCACCAGCGGCTCCGGCAGATCAAACGCCACCATGCTGCCCATCAGCACACTGCGCTTGATCGTGAAAAAAATGCTGCGCCGCTTGCTGTTCTCATCCCGCGTCCCAGGGCCGTACATCGTCTCATCCAGCGTCCCACTCACCGCCAGCAGCGAATCACGGATCGCCTCCGCCTCCAGCCGCTGCGGCACACGCCGCATGCACAGCGCATTCGCCGGATCAGCCGCCTCCTTTTCCACACTGCGCTGCGTGCTTTGCCGATACGCCTGCGAGTTCACCATCAGCCGATGCAACGGCTTCAACTGCCACCCATTCTCGATCAGCTTTCCCGCCAACCAATCCAGCAGCTCCGGCTGCGTCGGCGGCGTGCCCGTCTTGCCAAAATCATTCGGCGTCGCCACCAGGCCCGTGCCAAAATGATGCTGCCACAGCCGGTTCACGATCACCCTCGCCAGCAACGCCCCCGCGCCTTTGTCCACATCCGTGATCCAATTGGAAAGCGTGCGCCTCCGCCCTGAATACTTCACCCCCGCCGGCGGCTGCCACTGCCAGCGCTTCGCCTCCCCCGGCTTGGACAGCGCCTGCATAAAGCCCTGCTGCGCCTCGCCATCCTTCATGTCCGTGCTGCCGCGTTTCAGGTAAAACGTCTTGTCAAAAAACGGCGCGCCCTGCGAGTGCATCACGATGGGTTCGTAGCCCTCACCGCAGATCATCATGCGCGTAGCACCCTCTTGCAGCGGCGTGCTCTTATCCTTCGCCAGCACCGTCACCGCAGGCGTCACGCGGTCCGGCCACACATCCACATTGCTGCGCGTCGTCGTCGTAAAAGTGCTCAGCATCTGGTAGTAGTCACGCATCGGCAGCGGATCAAACTTATGGTCATGGCAGCGCGCGCAGCCCACCGTCAGCCCCAGCATCGCACCGCCCGTCGTGCTCAGCATGTCGTCCATCGCATCGTAGCGCGTGCGCTCCACCTCATTCGCCGTGATCTGGGAGGGAAACACCCCCGCGCCCAGAAAACCCGTCGCCGCCAGCGCCAGCGGATTCTGCGGCTCATACTCATCTCCCGCGAGCTGCCATTTCACAAAAGTATCGTATGGCATGTCCTGGTTCAGCGCCTTGATCACAAAGTCGCGATAATGAAACGCAAACGGCCTGTCATAGTCCTGCTCAAAGCCAGTGCTCTCCGCAAAGCGCGCCACATCCAGCCAGTGCCGCGCCCAGCGCTCGCCATAATGCGGAGATGCCAGCAGCTTGTCAGCGATCTCCGTCAAATCTCCCGCATCCGCCCCCTCCGGCGGCGGCAGCCCCGTCAGGTCCAGGTACAGCCTGCGCACCAGCGTCGCCTTGTCCGCCGGTGGGTTAAACGTCATCCCCTTTGCGTTCCTCAGCAGCAGCTCATCAATAGAGTTCGCCTTCACCTTAGCCAATGGTAGAAACGACCACCACTGCCTGTCCTCATTCGTCACCACCGACGCATCCCGCTTCGGCTTCTTCCCCGCCACCAGCGGTTCCGCATACGGCGCGCCATCATCGATCCACGCCGTGATCTTCGCGATGGCATCCGCCGAAAGTTTCGGCCGATCATCCGGCATGTGCGGCTCCTTCGCATGATTGATCTGCTCCACCAGCACACTCCCCGCCGCATCAAAAGGCACCACCACCGAGCCATGCGCCCCGCCGCGCAGCAGATCCTCGCGCGTCGCCATGTCCAGTCCGCTCTTCACCTTCTCGCCTCCATGGCAGCGCAGGCAGTGCTCCTTCAGCAGCCCCGCCACCTCCTGCTGAAACAACTTCAGCCCCCGCTCCATCCGCTGCGCATGATCCGCAGGCAGGGTGGGAGCCGCCGCGAGCAGCGCAGGGAAAATCATGAGAAAAACAAAAAGCCGGTGCATGAGGTTGGAAGATGCTTGCTAAACCAACGCTGCCCGCCTGTGCCTGTTTTGGTTTCTTTTGTGTCCTATTCTGCTCCCTCGCCGCCATTCCTGTCATTTTTCCACCACAGCCCCCTTCCCCTCTTCGTGTCTGATTCCATCACCGACCTGTCGCACCGCCATCAACACCTCCAACATGCCGCGCACGACTGCGCCCCCTTTGCTTTGGAGTGCGGTCGCGCAGCGAGGCACGAGAGCAGCTACCGCTTTCCGCAGGCCGGATGAGCTTCGTTGTCCCAATGAAACGTTCAACACCTCCAGTCCTCACGCGTCGCGTTGGAGACAATCCGCCCCACCTTGTGCATCATGATCGATTGAGCCCCTCCGATAGCCCATCGCGAGGTAGGGCTGCTTGTCCCAAGCAGCCGTCGTTCGCAGGCCGGGCAGTTCTCACATGCACGAGATCCTCCCAACCAGCACTGGCGGCCTAGCCTGATTGGATGTACGAATGCCACCATATCGGCCGGTCAATGAGATGTCATTCCTTGAGGTAACAACCCGCACTTTGAAGTGCCTGCCAGAGCGTGTCACGCTGGTGGCGGACGCATCCGCCTTTGAGGTTGCGACCATCCGTCAAGGAGTGGTCATCTGCTTTGCCACCTGGAGTGGTCCGGCACACATGGCTCTGCAGGCCTACACGGAAAAGCTGAACGATTTGCCACCCCACATTCCCGTCTGGGTGCTCAATGTCGATCCCCTGACTCCTGAGCACCATGCCCAGTTCGGTTGGGTCCAGCATGGGAATGGCGAAACCTTCTTCTACAATCACGGCGTGCTATTGGACCGTCTGCTCCACCCATCGGGCGATTGCACCGCCAGCTTTGCCGCGAAGTGGCAGTCATGTTTTGCATGAGCAGTCATAGCCCCCTCACCCCACCAATTCCCCAATCACCTTCCCCGCATCCGCCACGATGGGCCGCGGCCGTCCCTGCGGATCAATCCAGTTGCTGTTCTGCTCGATGCCAAGATGATGAAACACCGTGGCCGCGAGATCTCCCGGAGCCACGCGGCGGCTGTCGATCTCACCCCCGGTGCGGTCCGTGCTGCCGATCACCTGGCCAGGCCGCATGCCGCCACCCGCCATCACCATCGACATCACACGCGGCCAGTGGTCGCGTCCGTTGTTCTTGTTGATCGTGGGGCTGCGGCCAAACTCGCCCATCATGAGGATGAGCGTGCTGTCCAGCAGACCGCGATCCTCCAGATCCGTCACGATCGCGTGCAGCGTGCGGTCCACGCTCGGAAGCAGCGGCGTGAGCCCCTTTTTGATACCGCCCCATTTCACTTCATCGCCATGATGGTCAAAGTAACCCCACGCACCGCTCACCGTCACAAAGGTGGATCCGGCCTCCACCAGGCGGCGTGCCAGCAGTGCCTTTTCGCCAATGCTGTCGCGGCCATAGCGGTCGCGCATCGCAGACGTTTCAGCATCTAGATTGAAGGCGCGCTGCGCATTGCCCGTCATCAGCACCTCATAGGCCTGCTGCGTGTAGCGGTCGGTGGCCGCTATTTGCGCATTGCCATCCACGCTGCGCTTCCAGTCGTCCATCTGTTCCAGCAATTCTCGGCGACTGCCGAGTCGATCAACCGTAAGTCCTGCCGAGAGCTTGAGCCTTCCCGCCAGATCCTTGCCGCTCACCGGTTCATAGTCACCGCCCATGTGCCCCGCGCCCCAGATGTCCGCACCCAGCGAATCCGCCAGCGCCACATACCCCGGAATTCCCGGCGCATTCGCCCCGCGAAACTTCGACGCAATCGATCCCATCGAAGGCCAGCCGCCGCCATCCCGACCATCGTTCGTGCGCTTGGCCAGCGGATTGCACGCCTGCATCGTGATCGGCGTGTGATCGCTCGCGCTGCTGTCCACCGAGCGGATCAGCGTCAGCTTGTTCATGATCTTCGCCGTCAGCGGCAGATGCTCGCACACATGAATGCCCGGCACTTGCGTGGGGATGTGGCCAAAGGGACCGCGGATCTCGCTCGGTGCCTCCGGTTTCGGGTCCCACATGTCGATGTGGCTCGGCCCGCCCGAGAGCCAGAAGAGGATCACATTCGTCTTTCGCTTCGCCTGTCCGGCCGCCGCCGCCAGCGCCTGCTGCTGCAGCAACCCCGGCATCGAAACACCCGCCAGCCCCGCGAGCCCTGTCTGCAAAAAGCCGCGCCGCGTGGAGCCCACCCGCAGCAGATCTCCGCGCGCGGGACTGAAGGCCTGGGTGATGGATGAAGTCGTGGGATTCATGCGTGCGTCGTGGGCGTGCAGCTAAACCTACGCCAAAAACAGCCCCTCCTTGCGTTCCACCACAATTACGCTGCCACTCAAACGCAACACCTGCCATGACAAACACCGGCAGGCATAGCCACACCATGAGGTGCGCGATCCCCCTCTCAATTCGCCCTCACCACCGCATAAAACCAAATCACTCATTTCCTATCCTCTTCAGCCGCCTTGCCCCTCACAACCATTCCGCATCGTTTGATTGCGCCTTTTTGCGGCAAACTCACCTGTCTCTCTGTCTCGCTCCGCTCAGTCTCCGCCCTTTTCACTTTGTTCCCCTCCACTTTTCACACCCTCTAAAAAAACCCCTTGCATCCTGCCCCGCCATCCCGCACACTTCAGCCGTTCCAAGTTCTCTCAACTTGGTGAACACTTGGTGTTGTTCCCGGCAGGATTGCCGAAGTTTCCCCAGCCTTGGCGCTGATGAAACGCGACTCCGCACTCGCTGCGTAGCCGTCATTCCTGCAGAGACTCACCGCGGCAATGCCGCTTCTCTCCCCCTACATTTCCCCAAACCACACCGCACGGAAGGCCGCCGTCATTGTCATGGCCGCTCCCGTTCGCTGCATTCCCACAGACATCGCTCTTCATCATGGCAGGCCACAATAAATGGTCCAAAATCAAGCGTGGCAAAGCCATCACGGATGCCAAACGCGGCAATGCCTTCAGCAAGCTCGCCAAGGAAATCACCATCGCCGCCAAGCATGGCGGTGGCAGCCCTGACATGAATGCCCGCCTGCGCAGCGCCGTCCTCGCCGCTCGCGCCGCCAACATGCCCAACGACAACATCGACCGTGCTATCAAGAAGGGCACCGGCGAGCTCGGCGGCGCGCAGATCGAAGAAATCCTCTACGAGGCCTACGCCCCCGGCGGTGTCGCCATGATGATCGAAATCGTCACCGACAACCGCAACCGCAGCGCCAACGACATCCGCGTCCTCCTCGGCAAGAACCAGGGCACCTTCGCAGACTCCGGCAGCGTCGCCTACATGTTCGCACGCCGTGGCGAGATCCGCCTCGACAAAGCCGCCGCCTCCGAAGACCAGATCATGGAAGTCGCCCTCGACGCCGGTGCCGAAGACATCATCGAAGACGGTGACGAATGGATCGTTTACACCGCCACCGATCAGCTCTTCCAGGTCAATGGCATCCTCCGCGAAAAGGGCCTCAACTCCACTTCGCAAAAGCTCATCTACCAGCCGCAGACCACCGTCACCATCAGTGATGTGGACACCGCCAAAGCTCTGATCCGCCTCTACGACATCCTCGACGACTACGACGATGCGCAGCACATCCACGCCAATTTTGAAATCGACGACGCCATTGCCGATCAGCTCGATTAATCCCCTCCCCTTTCCTGTTTATGTCTGACGATACCACCGCCGAGCTCGAAGCTCCCAAAACCAAGCGCAAAGCCCCGGCCAAAAAAGCAGCGGTCAAAAAAGTCGCCTCCAAAGCCAAAGCCGCACCCGTCGTCGAAGCCGCAGCCCCTCCTGCGAAAAAAGCCACCAAAGCGAAAACCAAAGCCGCACCGGTCGTCGAAGTCGCCGTTGAAGCAGCTCCCGCTCCTGCCGTCAAGGCCAAAGCCCCCGCTCGCAAGACCGCCAAGAAAAAGGCCGATCCTGCCGATGCCCCCGAGCTGAATCTCGAAGTCTCCGAGGCCCCCGCCGCACCTGCGCCCGCTCCAGTCGAAGCCGTCGCTGCAGCACCCACCGCCATCGTCCAGGAAGCACCCACCCCAGTGGTGGCCGAAGCCCCAGCACCGGTCGCAGCTTCCGCTCCCGCTGACTCACCTCAGGCCGCCGCGCCAGCCCCTGCAGCTCCCGGCGCTCCCACCGCCAATCCCGAAGGCGCAGACGACTCTGACGGCGACGACGAAGGCAACAGCTCCGGCACCGAGCCCAATGGCCTGCCCCGCTACACCGTCATCGGTGAAAACGGCCAGCCTCGCCCCATGACGGCCAAGGAACGCCGCAAAGCCAAGTTCGAACGCTGGAAGCAGCGCCGTGCTGAGCGCGATGCCCAGCGCCGCGCCGGTGTCCCCTACACCCCAAATCCCAATGCCAATCGCGACCGCGACGGCAACCGCGATGGCGGTGGCAACCGTGAACGCGAACGCGACAACGGCGCCCCCCAGCAGCACCCCCAAGGCGGCCGCAACTACGAGCCCGAGCCCGAAAAACCCCTCGGCCCGCCCGAGCCCGCCAATGGCATCCTCGAAATGTCCCCCAAAGGCTACGGCTTCCTCCGCCGTCGTGAGATGTCCTTTGCTCAGCATCCGCTCGATGCCTTCATCGCCCCCGAGTTCGTCCGCAAATACGGCCTCCGCGAAGGCATGCAGGTCGTCGGCGTCCAGTGCAAAGGCGCACGCGGCCCCCAGATCACCGAAGTCACCGAGGTCAATGGCCGCAATCCCCTGGCCATGCGCGATCTCCCCCTCTTCGAAGAGCTCAAGGCCGTCAATCCCAACAAGCGCTACCAGCTTGAGACCACCAAGGAGCGCCTCACCACCCGCGTCATCGACATGATGACCCCCGTCGGCCGTGGCCAGCGCGGACTCATCGTCGCCGCACCCCGTGCCGGCAAGACCACCATCCTTCAGCACATCGCCGAGGCCATGGTCGCCAATCATCCCGGCGTGCACTTGATGATCCTCCTCGTCGATGAGCGCCCCGAAGAAGTCACCGAGTTCAAGCGCATCCTCCCCCAGGCCGAAATCTACGCCAGCAACAACGACCAGGACGTCAAGAACCACACCCGCATCTGCACCTTCGCCATCGAGCGCGCCAAGCGCCTCGTCGAATGCGGCGAGCACGTCTTCATGCTCATGGACTCCCTCACCCGCATGGCCCGCGCCTTCAACAACACCGCCAAATCCGGCGCTGTCATGAGCGGTGGCGTCGGCGTCGGCGCGTTGGAAATTCCCCGTCGTCTCTTCGCCGCCGCGCGCAACACCCGCACCGCCGGCTCCCTCACCATCCTCGGCACTGCCCTCGTCGAAACCGGCACCCGCATGGACGACCTCATCTTCCAGGAGTTCAAAGGCACCGGCAACATGGAGCTCGTCCTCGACCGCAAGATCGCCGAGCAGTTCGTCTACCCCGCCGTCAACATCTTCAAATCCGGCACCCGTCGCGAAGAGCTCCTCCTCCAGACCTTCCAGCTCGACAAGATCCACATGCTCCGCCGCGGCCTCGCCGGCCACAAGCCCGTCGAAGCCATCCAGCGCGTCATCTCCCTCCTCGAGCGCTACCCCAGCAACGCCCAGATGCTCGTCGATCTCCCCAGCAAGACCTAGTCTCGCTTCAAAGTTCTTCGCTCTCGCTCCACCCAGCGTACGTTTTGTGGTCCCGTCTCGGCTTCAGCCGGTAAGATCTCTTCGTCCGGGCTTCCCTTTCCTTCGTCACCCGCTCGTCCTCCGTAGCTTTAGGGAAGGATGGATTGGCGAAGAGGGAAGCCCGTTCTTCTTACAGGCTTCGCTTCACACCCTCGCACTCCTCATTCACCACATCAGTCCTATAGGTCCCATACGACCTATCAGACCTATTCTAGAATCAGGCCGAAGAATTCGCCAGAGCAGCCACAGCTTTCCTCAGGCCGGTATAGCGTTTTCCAAAACTGATTTCCGAAAAGCACGATTGGCGACGCTCGGCGGAGGCTTGAGGACAAGCCTCCCTACCTCGCGCCGGGCACGCGCCAGCCCAGCGCGGGTAGGGCTGGCTGTCCCCAGCCAGCCGCCGTCGGAGCCCATGCCTTTCTCACCAGAGACAGCCCGCTAAACGGAAATGTGTTTTGCGAACTGCTATAAATCAAGGCCGCGCCCAGCATCCGCCCCATAGGTCCTGCACGATCTCTCGGTCCCATTCCGGTCCTTCCCCATGCACCTCCACCAGGGTGTGTCGGCTCAGCAGCATCCCATCCGCACAGCGCCTGCCGGTGGCAGCTTTTGGCTGGCTTCCACTCATTTGAGACACCTCAAAAAAGAGCTTCAAAAAAATCGCCCGGATCAGCTTGCCTGGCAGTAATCCTGCTTTAAAGAATTCCTTAATCGGCACTGGGTTTAAAAACAGAACCCTACGCGTCTGTGTCCGGCATCATGAGCGGTTTGGTTTTTTTGCCCAAGTCGCATGGTCCCCTGCACACGACGGCAGCCTTAAGAAAAGGACATCAACCCAGGCCCCTATTCACCGGCAGTCATTCGCCCAAAATTCACCCCATTTTTTGCATGCTCACCACGCGCCGCTCCCTCCGCCAGTCCCCCCTCCTCCTCGGCTGCCTCACTGCGGCGCTGCTCACCACCCAGGTCGTGGCCATCATTCCTGTGACAATCGACTACACGAACGGGCAGACCGATGCGACAAGCTACGACACCTCCGGGCCGAATGACCCCACCGGCCTCAGCATCCTCTCCGGCACCGCCACCCAGAGCGGCATCCTCACAGGCTCCGGCAGCGTGATCAAAGTGGGTGACGGCACCTTGATCCTCTCCGGCGCGAATGATTACTCCGGCGGCACCACCCTCAATGCTGGCACCCTCCAGGTGGTGGCCACCGGGGCCATCTCTCATGATTCCTCAAACCTCACCATCGGCGATCAGAGCGGCGACGCCGCCACCCTGCTCCTCTCCGGCGGCAGCATCAGCAACACGAACGCCAATTTGGGAATCTACTCGGGCAGCAGCGGCACAGCAACGGTGAGCGCCGGGTCCTGGACCAGCTACTACCAGTTCACCATCGGTAATTCCGGCACCGGCGTGTTCAACCTTTCCGGCGGCACCGTCTCCAACGTCCTAGGCTTTATGGGCCTGGACACAAACAGCAGTGGCACCGCGAATATCAGCGGCGGCACATGGACCACCAGCAGCGTTCTCTTTGTCGGCTTTTCAGGCACCGCCGCGCTCAACCTTTCCGACGGCACCGTCAGCAGTTCCGCAGGCACTTTGGGCGGAAATGTAGGCAGCAGCGGCACTGCCAATGTGAGCGGCGGCACCTGGACCAACAAGGGCGCTCTCACCATCGGCGATAGCGGCACCGGTGTGCTCAACATCTCCGGTGGCACCGTCAGCAATGACTCTGGCACTGTGGGCAACAGCAACGGCAGCAACGGCACCGCAACCGTCAGCGGCGGCACTTGGACCACCAGCGGCGATCTCACCGTCGGCAATAATGGCACCGGCGTGCTCAACCTCGCAAACCACGGCACGGTCTCGGTCGGCAGTGGCACTCTCTACCTGGCGAATAACGTCGGCAGCACCGGCACGCTCAATCTCGGCACCGGCGGCGCGGCGGGCACTCTGCAGGCAGACTACGTTTCCGGGGGTGACGGCACCGCCGTGGTGAACTTCAACCACACCGGCAGCTACACCTTCAAATCCGAGTTGGATGGCAATCTCTCGGTGAACCAGTTCGGCCCCGGCACCACCACGCTCACAGCAGCTAACACCTATACCGGCGACACTTCGGTGCTCGGCGGCACCCTGGCGCTGATTCTCAACAAGTTTGAAGTCCTGTCTGACAATACCTCCCTCGACATGGGCAGCGGCACCCTCCTCCTCTCCGGGAGTAAGACCGAGCAGTTTCTGAACGGCTTGAACACCGTCGGCGGCGCTGGCAGCATCGTGCTTGGGGGCCAGAATCAAACCTTGGCATTCGGCTATCTCGGCACGGTGGCCGATTCCTCCGCGCTCAATTTCAACACCGCCGCCGGCGGCGCGAATGGAAGCTACTCGGGCACAAGCGTCATCCAACTTCACGGCCAGAGCACTGGTGACGTCATCAATCCCGGCTTCACCGTCACCGACTCCACCGGCTTTGGCCTCGCCACGGTCAATGACAAAGATCTGGTGGTCCGCCTCACCACCACCAGCCTCCTTCCAGCCACCAGCTTGAGAAGCAGAGCGGACTTCCGCATCGACAACAACTCTGGAGACAACACCACCGCAGGCAGCTCCACCCTCATCGTCACCGCCAATCAGACCGTCAGAAGCATCACCGTGGACACCACCGCCGCCTCCGGCGTGCTAACCCTGGCTGACAATGTGGTCCTCATCACAGGCGTCTTAAACTTCGGCAGCGCCGCCGGCAGCAGCCACGCCTACAACATCACCGGCGGTGCCAGCTCAGGCATCACCACAGGTGTCTCTGGCGGCTTCCTCCAGATCAACAACTACAACGCCTCCCCCGTCACCATCTCCACCTCCATTCTGGACGATGGCGGCAGCGGCCTGCAAATCTCCGGTCCCGGCACCACCATCCTCACCGCCACCAGCAGCTACACCGGAGACACCCTCGTCACCAGCGGTGTGCTGGAGGTGGCTGCCAGCGGCTCCATCTACAACAACCCTGGTGCCACCACCATCGGGAGCCAGCGGGGAGACCAAGCCACCCTGCTCATCAGCGGCGGCACCGTTTCAAACAACAACGGCTATCTGGGCTACTACGCCGGAAGCAGCGGCACCGCCAATGTCAGCAGCGGGACCTGGACCAACAACGGCGATCTCATCATCGGCAATTCCGGCACCGGCACACTGAACATCTCCTGTGGCAGCGTCAGCAACAGCTTCGCCTATCTGGGCAGGGACGCAGACGGCAGCGGCACGGCCAATGTAAGCGGCGGCACCTGGACCAACATCGGCATCCTTTATCTCGGCGCTTCAGGCACCGGGGTGTTGAACATCACCGGTGGCAGCGTCAGCGATATCTTAAGCGTGCTCGGCTATGGCATCGGCAGCAGCGGCACCGCCACTGTAAGCGGCGGCACCTGGTCAGGCAACAGTCTGTACGTCGGCAGTGCCGGCACCGGGGTGCTGAACCTCACCGACAATGGCACGGTCTCTATCGGCGGTGGCAATGGCACTTTGACCTTGGCTAGAATCCACGGCAGCAGCGGCACGCTGAATCTCGGCACCGGCGGCACGGCGGGCACCTTGAATGCCGCCAGCATCATCGGTGGTACCGGCACCGCCGTGGTGAACTTCAATCAAGACAGCTTCTACACCTTTTCCCCCACTTTGGCTGGCAGCCTGACCGTGAACCAGATCGGTACCGGCACCACCGCGCTCACCGCCGCCAGCACCTACACCGGCGCCACCAACGTGCTCGCCGGCACGCTGGCCCTGGACTTTGGCCCCGTCTCCGCCAACATCCTGCCCACCACCACCGATCTCACCCTCAGCAACGCCACCCTCCTTGTCTCAGGCGCAGGCTCCCAGACCCTGCACAGCCTCAGCCTCACCGCCAACTCTGCTGGCAGCATCTTTCTCAACAGCGCCAATGAAACGCTGGATCTCGGTCCGCTCGCCTCCGTGGGCCCTCATGCCGCACTCAACTTCTTCACCGCCTCCGGTGGTGCGGATGCCGATACTGCCACGGTCGGCACCAGCGTCGTCCTGCTTGACGGCCAGACCGCTGGCAGCGTCATCAATCCCAACTTCACCGTCACCGACTCCACCGGCTTTGGCCTCGCTACAGTGGACAACCTCGGAGAAATTGTACGCCTCACCTCCACCGCCCTCCTGCCAGCCAGCGGCGCGCTCGCCCCCACAGACTACCGCATCGACAACAACAGCGGCGACAGCACCACCGCAGGCAGTGCCTCCCTCATCGTCACCGGTTTGGAGTCCGCTCGCAGCATCACCGTGGACAACTCCGTCAATAAAACCGGCTTGCTGACCCTCGCCTCCGGCGCCGTCCTCAGCAGTGACGTCTGGAACTTCGGCGGGAGCAGCAAAAGATCCTATGAGATCACAGGCAGCGACTCCGGCGCAGGCATCACCACCGCCACCGCAGGCGGCACCCTTCAGTTCAACAACTACTTGCGCCGCGTCACCCTCTCCACCAGCATTCTCGACAACGGCACCAGCAGCGTGCTCTTCCACGGCCCGGGCATCACCTTCCTCACTGGCTCAAACAGCTACTTAGGAGACACCACCGTCTCCAGCGGAGTACTAAAGGTGGAAGACACCGGCTCCATCAACAGCAACGGCACCACCACCATCGGCTCTCAGTCGGGCGACAATGCCGTGCTCTACCTCTACGGCGTCCTGCAAGATCAAGCCGCCATGATTGGCGATGCCGCAGGGGCACTTGGCACCGTGACGGTGACTGGCGGCAAGGGGTGGAGCACCGACGGCAACATCACCGTCGGAAATTCCGGCACCGGCGTGCTCAACATCGACAATGGCCACATGCAAAGCACCAGCGGTTACATTGGCGTCAATGCCGGCTCCAGCGGCACCGTCACCGTGAGTAACTTCGGGGAATGGGATCTCTCCAAAGGACTTGTCATCGGCCAGGACGGCACCGGCGTGCTGAACCTCACCGATCGCGGCAGTGCCTTGGTCGGGAAAGGTAGCGGCACCGTCACCCTCGGCTCCCAGGGCACCCTGAACATCGGCACCGGCGGAGTCGCGGGCGTATTGCAAACCCAGACCGTGACCGGCGTCAGCGGCGCCGTGGTGAACTACAACTACAACGGCTTCAAAAATGCATTCAAAGTTCCATCGAACCCGCTGCTGACAGGCGACCTCGCGGTGAACAAGCTCGGCGGTGGTTATCTTTCATTCTCCAAACAGAACTCCTACACCGGCGGCACCACGGTGAACGGCGGCTTTCTTGAGCTCAACTTTGGCATTGTCACATCCAACATCATCTCCAGCGCCTCCGCCCTGACTCTGGGTGGCGGCACACTGAGTCTCTACTCTCAGATTATTGGCACTGCCACCCAGACCCTGAACGGCCTCACCACCACGGCAGGCACCGGCAGCCAGATCGTCCTCGGTAGCCATGTGACCCTCAATCTCGGCTCCCTCACTTCCGCAGGCCAGGGTTCTGCGCTGAACTTCGACACCTCTCAGGGTGACGCGGATGGAACCAGAGTGGGCACAGGCATCGTCCTGCTCTCCGGCCAGACCATTGGCACCGCCATCAATCCCGGCTTCACCGTCACCGACTCCACTGGCTTTGGCCTCGCCACAGTCAATCCACTCAATCAAATCGTCCGCCTCACCGACTCCAACCTCCTGCCAGCCAGCGGCACGCTCCCTGGCATGGACTACCTCATCGACAACAACGATGGCGACAACACCGCAGGCAGTTCCTCTCTGGAAATCACCGCCTCCCAGACCGCCCGCAGCATCACCGTGGACACCTCCAACTCCTCAGGTCTGCTCACCTTGGACACTGGTGTCGTCCTCAGCAGTGACGTCTGGAACTTCGGCTCCAACAACAGCTCAAACAACTACGTCATCACCGGCAGCGATCCAGGTGCCGGCATCAGCACCGCAACCGCTGGCGGCATGCTCCAGATCAACAACTACAACTCCAACAGCATCGTGACCATCTCCGCCCCCATCCTGGACAACGGCGGCAGCGGCCTTCGCGTCGCGGGCACGGGCGTCACCCTCCTCAACGGCACCGACACCTACACCGGCGAAACCATCATCAACAGCGGCACCCTCTTCATCAACGGCGACCACTCCGCCGCCACCGGCACCGTCACCGTTCAGTCCGCCGCCACCCTCAGCGGCGTCGGCACCCTCGGCAGCGACGTCCATGTGCAAAACGGCGGCATCCTCGCCCCAGGAAACTTCCTCGGCCTCGGCACCCTCACCGGCACCACCGCCACCTTTGACACCAACAGCGTCTTTTACGTCCAGAGCGCCGGCACCTTCATGACCAGCCTCCACCTCACCGGATCCGTCTCCATCGCCCCCGGTGCCCTCATTTATGCCGACACCTCCGACCTTTCGCAGAGCAAATACGTCCTCATGACCGCCGCCAGCGGCCTGGACGCCAGCACCCCTTTCACGGTGAAGACCTTTTTCGGGGTCTCGCTGAATGGAATCGATGTGATCCCCGGCTACCACCTCGCTTACACCGGCACCGAGCTTGATCTCGTCGCAAACATCACCGTGCCCTCTGTCGCCTACTGGACCGGTGCGCAGAGCAGCAACTGGTCAGACTCCAACTGGGCCACCGCAGCCGACGGCCTCACAGTCACCGGCGCACCGCCCGGCACCCCCACCGACGTCACCTTCTCCGCCACTGGCGTAGGCCTGCAGCAGACCAACCTGACCGCGGACTTTACCGTGAACAGCCTTACTGTGAACAGCGACACCACCATCTCCGCCGCCGACGCACAGACCCTCACGGTGAACAACGCCACCAGCGTCAACGCCCTGCTCGCCATCGACACCGGCGTCACCCTCGCCGGCAAGGACAACCTCACCATCAGCACCACCGGCACTCTCACAGGTTCTAGCATCGTGCAGATGGACGCGGACAAATCCATCATCGTCCAAGGTGCCCTCAGCGTTGGCGCTCCCGGCGCGCTCATCGCGGGTTATGAGACCCTCTCCCTCACCACCTCCGGCACGGGTTCCATTGTCATGGACCCGGGCAGTGTGATCATCATCAATCTCCTCAACGGTGCAGGCTTCGGCGCCAGCAGCCTCCTGCCCGCCGACGCCAACCAGCTCAGCCTCCACGGCACGCTCGACGCCACCGCTGGCGGCACCCTCGTCCTCGGCAATCCCCACGCTCTGACCGGCTATGTGGACGGCGATCACTGGAAGGTCGTCGATCTCAACTCCGGTGCCGGCACCATCACCGGACACCTCGCCCTCAATGACAGCTCCCTCGGCCTCGCCACCGGCTTCGTCGGCACCTTCGATCAGACCACCGGCATCTACTCCATCGCCGATCACCGTCCCGAGATGACCACCCAAACCTCCGGCCTCCCCATGGCCAATGCCGAGAGCCAGTCCACCCTCTCCGGCGCGCAGACCTCCACCAACGACGTCAACAACCACCTCTTCAATCTCCGCTCCGGCGGCGGCGAAGAAGACGGCCCCGACGGCAGCATCGCCTCCTCCGTCGACGACGGCGTCGTCGTCGGTCAGGGAGACGGCCCCGAAAACCCCATCGCCAAACGCATCAAACGCACCCGCCAGTGGGAAGTCTTCACCACCGTCAACTACGGCAACGTCAAGCTCAGCCCCATCAGCAGCCAGTCCGGCGTCCAGGTCGACTCCTGGGCCTCCAGCGTCGGCATTGAGCGCCACCTCTCCCGCGGCATCACCCTCGGCTTTGCCGTCACCTACCTCACCAGCACCCAGACCTACACCAGCGGCCTCGGCAGGCTCAACCTTGAAGGCCCCTCCCTCTCCACCTACCTCGCCTACGTCCGCAAAGCCTTCTGGGGCAGCCTCCTCTACTCCTTTGGCGACTACGACCTCGACTCCACCCGCAATCCCGGCCTCGGCCTCCCCTCCGCCTCCGCCTCCACCCGCAGCTACACGAACTCCGTCCAGTTCAACACCGGCTGGAATTTCCGCTTCCAAAACAACACCCTCGTCACCGGCCCCTTCACCGGCATCGACTACCTCCACGGCACGGTGGACGCCTACGGCGAAACCGGCGGTGGCACCGGCGCGCTCAAATACGGCAGGCAGACCTTCCAGTCCCTCGTCACCCGCGTCGGCTGGTCCGCCTCCAAGAAGTTCGAAACCAACTGGGCCACCATCACCCCCCAGCTCCGTCTCAGCTACGAGCGCCAGAACGTCAGGAACAACGGCACCAGCGTCAGCCTCATCAATGCCCCCTTCACCGCCACCGGCGGCCATCAAAACCCCGGCCAGGACTACATGGTCATCGGCACCGGTGTGAACTTCATCTTCACCCCCGACTTCAGCATGCTCCTCGGCTACCAGGTCCAGCTCTTCCGCAACAACATGGAAGCCCATTTCGGCTCCGTGCGCTTCGGCTACAAGTTCTAGCACATCCGGCAGGGAGAATCAGCCATGATACCCGCCACCGATGATTTCACCACGTGGACGAGAAAAAGACCCCAGACTAAATAGATCTTTATTTTTTAACCTCAGGCAAAAGAATAACTCGAAAGAGTTATTCTTTTTACCTTGTCTGGAACTGTTTTAGATCTATAGAAAATTAATTCGGCGGGCTGGTGGGCTCATGCGTGCCTCTCGCACAAATGCACCTGCCTGCCTCCCCTGTGTCAGCGTTTTCTGCCGTCTGGTTATGTAGATCCATTTCCTGTACGGCCCCCGGTCAGCCTTCCTCCTCTTCATGGGGAATACCTGACCTCAGTCTATGCCCGCCATCAAATAAAACCCATCCATGACCCGCCCCACCTCCCCTTTCCTGCACCCCAGATTCTTCCGCTTCGGCATCGCCGGCCTTGGCCTCCTGAGCGCTCTGATTTCCAGCAGCGCCCTGGCGACCGAGCCACCTCCGACTCTGCCCACCGCCTACTGGCTGGGCCAGACCAACAACGTCTGGGGCCAGCAGAACTGGGCCACCACCCTCTCCGGCACCCCCACCACCTTCAAGCCAGGCTCCGGCACCGATGTGATCTTTGCCGCCACCGGTGCAGCCAATCTCAACACCACGCTGGGTGCCGACCTCTCCATCAAAAGCCTGACCATCAATGCCATCGTCAGCATCAGCTCTGTGCCCGATCCCACCATCACCGTCCTCAATGACACCCATGTGGACAACGGCTCCCTCACCATCAATGCCGGCATCGTCATCGCCGACGCAAGCGGCTTTGTCGGCTCTAACGTAGGCCAGACCGGCAGTGTGACCGTCACCGGCACGGGGCCAAATGGACAAACACCAGCGACCTGAACGTCGGCTTCTCCGGCAACAACGCCTCCCTGCAGGTGTCTGCAGGCGGCTTGGTCTCCGCCAACTTCACCAAGCTCGGCGGCGCCGTGGGCGCCAATGGCAATTCGGTCACCGTCACCGGTACGGGCTCCCAGCTCAACAACACCAACGACCTGCTGGTGGGCTACGGCGGCAATGGCAACAGCCTCACCCTTTCCGCAGGCGGCACCGCCACCAACATCAATGCATTCATCGGCTTC